>JAHBXV010000004.1 GCA_019636285.1 Planctomycetaceae bacterium | reverse complement strand
ACTCCGAGAGTCGTGAAAGACGTGTTGTTCCTCAGTACCGGAATGGCGGCGTCGGTCAACAGCGTGTCAGAAAGGTCCAAAGTTTTGAGTTCGGGAAGCTGAGAAAGTGACTCGGCAGCACGATCGTCCAAGTTCGTGGCACAAAAATCGACATACCTGACCTGCGAAAGCCCGGCAATCTCCGCGAGACCCGCCGATGTGATCGGCGATTCCCTGACAATCAGCACTTCAAGATTCGGGAAGGTCTGACAAATCCACTTCAGCAATTCATCAGAGCCAGTTCTCTGCACACAGATGTAAACGACATCCCTATTGGAACGTCCCCAAAAGCCTTCCACCAAAAGGCGGAATTGCTGCTGACGAGTCGGTTTTGAAGGAGAAAACGCTCCATGAAATGAGACGCCCCCGCCCATCGCCCGAATTCGCGCCATCTCGGGCGTATCCGTCAGCCCGATCCAGATCCGCACCGCAATTGCCCCTTGCAGGACGATTGCTCCGACTCCCGTCCATACCGCGATCTTCAGCCACCTCGGCCGCGCCTGCCACCATCGCCGCCACGTGCGAGGAATATCGACCGGATCGGCAAACGGTGCGTACGACGCGCTCATCTCTTCCCCCTCTGCGTCCTCCGCGACTCTGCGCGAAATCGCATCTTACCGCAGCAGGCGACTCAGTACTCATCCCTTAGCACCGGGTCATCAATTGATTCCTGCCAGGCGGTCAGGCGGGTTTCGAGGTCGGTCAGAACCTTCCGCACATTGGGGTTCGCGCGGCGGGCCAGGTTTTGGGTTTCCTCCGGGTCGGCTTCCAGGTCGTAGAGTTCGTCCATCATCTTCGCGCGGAAATGGCGGATGTACTTGTAGCGGTCGGTCCGGATCATCCGCAGATAGGCCAGGCCGCCGTTGTGCAGGTCGTACATACCGAAGACCTCGTCCCGCTTCGGCCCCGATTCCCCTTTGAACACAGCCAAGCAGTCGTCGCCGTGGACAACCACGTTCTCTGGCATGTCGACGTCGGCCGCACCCAGCATTGTGCGGAACATGTCGAGCGTGGTGAGCGGGAAGTCGGTCTCTCGACCAGCGGGCGTAACGCCGGGCCAACGGATGAGCAGCGGAATCTTGATCGACGTGTCCCACATGTTGGGGCGTTTGGGACCGCGCACGCCGCCGGCCATCCACTGGCCATTCCCCTTGGTATCAATACCGTGCAATCCGTTGTTGTAGCCGTGGTCGCTGGTGAAGAGGACCAGCGTGTTGTCGCGCAAGCCCAAGTCATCGAGCGTTTTCAGCAGCCGTCCGACGTTGCGATCGACGGAATGAATGCTCGCGTAATAGTCGCGCTGCATCTTCTTCAATTGGTCGATGTCCGCTCCCGGAAAACTCGCGACTTGCGGATCGAGGTCTTTGAAGGGGGCCAGGTCTTCATCGGGAACGGGAAGATATGGTAGGTGGGGCGCGCGAAAGTGCAGACAGACGAGAAACGGCTGCTTCGTGTTCTCGCCCCCTTTCACGAAGTCGATCGCGGCGGATGTCAGCAGGTCGGGCAGGGGGCCGGTTAACTCTCTGGTCTCGCCGTTTACTTCGAGGGTCGGATTCATCGGGCGGTTCCCTCCGGCCAGGAAGCCGAAGAACTCATCGAACCCTTTTTGCTTCGGATGAAAAGCAGGCAACTCCCCCAGATGCCATTTGCCGAACAGCCCGGTTCGGTAGCCAGCCGCGTGCAACACCTCCGGCCAGATCGGTTCCTTCAAGCCGAGCCCCTCCTCGGCTTCCTGCGGACTGATCCAGTCGGTAATCGCGACTTCCGTGGGCCAGCGACCGCTGAAGTAGCTCGCCCGGCTGGGAGAACAAACCGGGCAAACAGTCATCGCCTTACGGAACAACAAACCATCCCGCGCCAGCGAATCCATGTGCGGCGTGACAACGTCCTTGTTGCCGTACGCCCCGCACGCCCACTGCCCCTGATCATCGGTCACGATGGCGACAATATTGGGCCGAGCGGCGTACGAGGTCGCGGTGGTGATAAGCAGCACGGGGAGGAGGAGCGCGCGATGCATGGGGCCCTCGGCAGTAGTGGTTAGTAGTTGGTGGTTAGTGGTTGGCAAAAGCAGAAGAGGCGGAATCCATTCTTGTCTTGCTGATGCCTGATCCCTGACCGCTGATCCCTGCGCGCTATTCCGCCGACTCCAGTACCGTCAGCTTTGTCGACTTCACGTAGTCTTTGACGCGAGGGCGGTAGGCGACCATGTGGGGGGCGGCGAGGTGGGCCTTGAGGGCGGCTGCGTCGCGCCATTTTTCGACGATCATGGCCCGGTCCTCGCCCAGAAGCGTCTGGTTCGACAGATCGGTCGCGGCGTCAATGGTCGGGACGTATTCGATGCAGCCGTCCTCGGCCCGGACATCGGCCAGAATCTTGCGAAATTCTTCGAGGAAAGCAGCCCGGGTTCCCGGTTGGAGGTCGATCTCGGCAAGTACAACAATCATCCCAAGTCCTTCAACAAGCAAAGAAAAGTCGCGTTGGCGGCTTCCGGAGTGCCGTCTCTCGTCAATCTCTCCGGCGCCGCTTTTCAGGGTGACAGCGTGACGATACCATGCGGACGCAGACTCGTCCCGGTGGTCGATGAAAGACGTGGTCGGTGAAAGAGATGGACTCCGCGAGTTCAACAGGTTTGGAATGGACGCGACCCCATTTGCTGGGTCTGCAAGAGCTTTCCGCCGCGGAAATCCTGCTGCTGTTGGATCAGGCAGCCGAGTTCAAGCGGTTGCATGGGGCCGGTGAGACCAAGCTCGACCTCCTCAAAGGGGTGACGGTCGGCAATCTGTTCTTCGAACCGTCGACGCGAACCCGCACGAGTTTCAGCCTGGCGGCCAAGCGTTTGAGTGCCGATACAGTCGATTTCTCGTCCTCCGGCAGCAGCCTTTCCAAGGGGGAAACCTTCGTCGACACCGCCCGGAATATCGAGGCGATGGGTGTCACGCAGATGGTCGTCCGCCACAGTTCCTCCGGCGCGCCGCACCTCCTGGCCACGCATCTCGCGGCGGGGATCGTGAATGCCGGCGACGGGACGCACGAACATCCGACGCAGGGCCTGTTGGATCTGATGACCATTCGCGAGCACCGCGGCGGCTTTCAGGGTCTGACCGTCGCGCTGGTGGGGGACATTCTGCACAGCCGCGTCGCCCGGTCGAATATCTGGGGGCTGACCAAGCTGGGGGCGAAGGTCGTCGTCTGCGGACCGGCCACGCTCATCCCGCCGTATATCGAGCAACTCGGCGTTCGGGTCAGCTACGATCTTGATGAAATCGTTGGCGAGGTCGACGTCATCAACCTGCTGCGCATTCAGGCGGAACGTCAGCGCAGCGCGTTTTTCCCGTCGATCTATGAATACGCCCACTTCTTCGGGATGAACGGCGACCGCATCCGCCGGGCGCGGCACGACGTTTTGATTCTCGCGCCAGGGCCCATCAATCGTGGCGTCGAATTGACGCCTGAAGTGGCGGACGGACCGCACAGCGTGATACTCGATCAGGTCACCAACGGGTTGTTCGTCCGCATGGCCAGCCTGTATCTGCTCCATCGCGTCAGCCAGCGTGGGGCGCGTTTGGCCGCCAGATAGGCTGTTGGTACACACGACATGTCGACGGTTCTTTTACGCAACGGACGAATCATCGACCCGGCCAGTGGGCGGGACGAACGGGGCGATTTGTTGCTCCGCGATGGAGTCATCGCGGCCCAGGGGCACGAAACCGTCGACCAGGAAATTGATTGCAGCGGGCTGATCGTCTGTCCGGGCTTTATCGACCTGCACGTGGCGGTCCGCGATCCTGGCTACGAAGAAGACGAGACGACAGCGTCCGCGACCAGCGCCGCGCTGGCCGGCGGATTCACAACGATCGCCGCGCTGCCGGATACCGACCCGCCGGTGGATAACTCGGCGGCGGCAGCGTACGTGGCGCTGCAAGCCGAGCGCGCTGGCAACTGCCGCGTTCTGCCACTTGGCGCGGTCACGAAAGATCGCCTCGGGAACGAACTGGCCGATCTGGGGCAATTGGCTCGGGCCGGCGCGGTTGGCTTCAGTGATGCCAAGTCGCCCATCGCCAGCGCCGAAATCATGCGGCGCGCCCTGCAATATGCTCGCATGTTCGATCGCCCGATCCTTACGCATCCTCTTGATCCCACGCTCTCGGCCGAGGGAGTGATGCACGAAGGGGCGGTCTCCACGGTGCTGGGACTGCGGGGCATTCCGGCTGCCGCTGAAGACATTATCGCCGGTCGCGACGTTGCCCTCGCCGAGCTCACGGGCGGGCACGTTCACCTGATGACAGTGACGACTCGCCATGCGGTCGATCAGGTTCGACGCGCGAAGGCGGCCGGGCTGCATGTCACCTGCGATGTCACGCCGCATCATCTGGCGCTCACCGATGACAGCCTGCAAACGTATTCCTCGGCGTACAAAGTGATGCCGCCGCTGCGCAGTCGCGAACACGTCGATGCGCTGATTGCGGGCCTTAAGGAAGGGGTCATTGACGCGATTTCGTCCGACCATCGCCCCTGGGCGGCCGAGAAGAAGGATGTGGAACTCGACCGCGCACCGTTCGGCATCGTGGGATTGGAGACGCTGCTGCCCATCATCGAGGAATCGCTGATCGCTCCCGGGCATTTGAACTGGCTGCAACTGCTGGAGAAGTTGACCGTCGGCCCTGCTCGCATCCTGCGAAAGGCGCTGGGAACGCTGGCCGAGGGTGCCGTCGCAGACGTCACGGTGTTTGATCCCGAAGCCCGCTGGACCATTGAACCGCGACTGTTCCGCTCGAAATCGCGGAACTCGCCGTTTGCCGGGGGCTCGGTCCGAGGCCGGATTCGCTATACACTGGTGGAGGGTGCGGTTCGCTTTCAGCAAAGCTGATCGGCTTCGACTCGGATACCGCCAGCGGCTCTTGGACTTCAATCGACAGGGACGAATTCCCCATGGCGGTGGAACGCGACTTCCTGATCGATGGATACAACCTGCTCCATGCCGCGGGAATGGCCCAGCAGCGTTACGCGCGCGGCGATCTGGATCGGGCACGGGGACGGTTGCTGGCGTGGCTGGTCGCCCGTTTGACGAGCGAAGAGCGCCAGCGCTGCACGGTCGTCTACGACGCCCATCTCGACCCGCCGCCTCCGGACGTGCCCCGCATCTGGCGGCAGGATGACATCCTCATTCGGTTCACCAATCCCGGTCAAGACGCCGACACGCTCATCGAGCAGTTGATCGAAGACCATCCGGCGGCCCGGCGATTACTGGTGGTTTCGGGCGATTTGCGGCTGAAGACCGCGATCCGCCGCAAGGGGGGGCATCCCATCTCCAGCGAGCGGTTCGTCACCGAGTTGGAAGAACGCCGCAACAATCCTCCTACCACGACTCCGGTCCCCACCCGCCCACGTCCCGAGGGAATCGACTGGGCCGAAGAATTCGGCGACGTTTCCGTGGCCGATCTCGCCGCCGAGATTGAAGCGGAAGAGTCGGGAATCGACTCCGATCCCTGGAGCCGTTATGTGGCGGAACTTGAGCAGCAGCTTAAAGACGGCAGCTTCGAATAGCCGGAGTAATCGCGCGAATCAGTCCAATCGTTCGCCAGTTTCTTTTCGCGAGACGGGATTCGTGCCAGCGGAAGTGTTTTCACGAATTGACGCTCCCAGCGGGAATCCCCACAATCCGAAATTCGGATCAACCGGCGGTTCGTCGGCAAAGTCATTTCACCGGAGTTAACCGGATGTCAGTTTCTCAGTCGGTCACGTCCCTGCGCTCGATTCGCCTGGCGGGTGCCTTTGCGCTCCTGGCTTCGCTGGGATGTGGTGCCAGTCTTTACGAGCAGCGACTGGCCGAGTCGCGGCAGTATTTTGCGTATCTGGAGAAACTCGATACCAATCTCTCGCCGCGCATGAAACTCCCGCCGATCGAGGAAATCCGCGTTCCGCTGCAATTCCGGCAGATTCCGGCTCCGCAACCGGTCGCTCGCCCCAAGGGCGAGGAAGAACCCAGCGAACCGCCGCCCGAACCGGTCGACCTGCGCCAGCCGAATTACGTCAATCTGGCATTGCCAGGGCTAATTGGAGCCTGGGAAGCCCAGTTGCCGGTCTTCGCCGATGGTTCGGTGGCCAATAAGGGTGCCTATATCTACGCCCTGTCGAACGTCGAACTGCTACAAAGCGGCGAACGTGCGAAAGAAGCACCGCTCTTCACGCGCGATCTGCGCCGCCAGGTCTCGGCTGCGTTTGCCGCCCCTCTGGATGATCCCGAGGCTCACGGCGAGCCCGAAGCGTTCCCCCGCTCGAAGATTTACCTTCCGCAGAACAATTTCCTGGTCACGCGTTTCCAGCCCGCCGCCCCGATCGACGGCGTGCCGTATCTGGTCGAACTGGCATCGCTGCAGAATCGAGACGTTCAAGTTGTTCTATTGGTGGTCGTGCCGCGGGATGTCGAATCGGGCGAAAAGCTGACCGAGCGAATTCCGCTAATGTTCGAGACGCTGAAGATCGCCTCCGAAGCCCCGCGCGGCGGAACCGCCCGGTCCTCCGGAGGCGCGCCGCCTCCCGCTGGAAGCGGCGGCTTCTAGAGGCCAGTCAAGCTCTTATCTTCGTGTGCCACTGGCTCTGCCAGTGTGCCTTAAGTTGATCGTGCATAAGATGCACTGGCAGAGCCAGTGGCACACACATGTATCGTTAACATTAACCAGGCGATGGTCAGTCGATTCGGCAGTACCTTAGAACTCGACTTGATAGCGCTCGGTCATCGCGCGTCGGATAGCGACCAGGCCGTCTTCGATCTGCTTCCACTCCGAAAACTGCACGCCCTTGGCGCTCCCTTTTTCCTGCGCGCGAATTGCGTTGGCATCTCCGCCAGCCTGCACCGTGGATCCGTAGTTTTCCGAGTAGCCGCCGTAGGGGCCGACATAGTTCGTGTAGCCGTAGTAGTTCCGCGTGTAGACGTTCGCGCCAGACGAGACTTCACGAACTCCGGCACGTACGTTGGCGGTTCGCAGCGACTGGCCCTGGTAGCGGAGCGAACTGCTGACGCGCTGCCCAAAATCGAGCAGATCGGCGTCGACGTTTAACATGGGCAGGTCGTCGATCTTGCGGGCCGACTTCTCGAACCACAGCGCGTGATTGTCGCGCGTCCGCTTGAGCGTATTGCGCAAATCGTTCAAAACCCCGCTGACGCTGGTCAGGTACGACTTCGAGGCATACGCAATATCGGACTTCCCGGGTTCGCCCGTGGATGTCGCGGGGGCATTCGCCGAAGCCGCGCCGGCATGCGAAATGGAATGACCGCGAAAGAGCCCGGTAATCAGCCGCACTTCGGCAACGGTGATCGGACCGCGAAAAACAATCGTGTTTCCTTCGACCGCTGGCTTCCAGTTGTCGGCCGACTCCAGGCTCGCCCCCGCGCTGGCAAGCACATCGCGCAGCAATTCCCCAGCCATCGGCACGAGCGCCGCGGGCGACTGACCAAATTCCACCGCGAATGCGGCTTGGATGTCATTGTCGACGTTCACAGCCAGAACCAGCCCATGGACCGATGCCAGTGTCGCCAGCACTTTGGACCGCTGGGCTTCGGACAACTTGGCAAGGGACTCCACTCCACCGAGCGAGGCAACCAGCCCGTCGGCCGTCAGCGCGTCGGTCAGATCGAGCGCCACAACCACTTCCGATGAGCTTGTCGCGTCCCCGGTCGCCTGGGTGAGAAAGTCCGAAAGCTGCGGCGCGGCCGGCGTCGGCTGTCGCATCCAGCGCATTCCCGCCTGTCGGCCGCCGGGTGCCGTGAACCGCCACAACTGGTTCGATTCCTGAATGACAAATCCGCCGCGAGGAGTCGACAGGACCTGATGGCCGTCGACTTCTTCGACATCGCCAAAGCCCAAGTCCTGAAGGGGGCGCAGGAAGGACGGCATATCGAATTGGATCACCCCATATTCCCGGAGCGAAGGAAGATCGGGCGACAACCCGAACTCGGCTCCCACCACCAGCAGCGCTGCCCCCGGAGGGACGATGGCCTGCTGGTCCAGAAACTCCTGTGCCGATTTTTTGGCCCAGCCTTCCTTCTTCGCGAGGGGCGAATCATGAATTTCCCGCACGCGCACGACCGCGACGCCATTGACGGTTGAGGGCAACCAATTGAGCGCGTCATCGCCACGAATAGATCCGCTGTGCGTGGTCACCACCAATGAGACGGCGATCGCGAGCCTCGGGAACATCGGAATTCCTTAATCGACATAAAGGGAAGGGGGAGACGTGATGGATCCTATGGCCGATCAGCGTACAGCGGCGGCATTGAAACGAACACGATGAATCCACGCGGCCCTGCGACCGGTTAGTATTCAAGACTGGATTGAGTGGTGGCGGGAGGGGGGCCGTGATGGGATCAATTGTCCGCGGTTACGTCGGCTGGTTCCGCGCGCGGTTCCGCCGGAACTGGCCGGGATACCTGCGAGAGAACGCGGTTTATCTGGGAGTGGCAGCGCTGGCAGCCATCGCCGACTTCGCGTCGACCTGGCGCTTCATGGCGGCGGGACACATCGACGACGAGTTTCATCCCGTCATTCGAGTGGTGTCGCAGGCAATTGGTCCATTCGCAGGCCCGCTCGTCGGGAAGCTGGGCCAATTCGCCGCGCTGGTCGCGCTGACCGTTCTCTTCCGCCGCTGGGCCCGGGTTCTCTTTCTGACGGTGACGTTCATCTATCTCTACGCCGCCTGGTACAACACGTGGGGGATTCACCTTTACACCCCGGTGTTTCTGAAATACCTCGGCTGATAATTAGGTCAACGTCAGGCGGGATCGATGAATGTCCCCAGTTCGACGGGCCGACGAGGTCGCGAGTGACGAGAGAGACGCCAGGCCACCAGGGCGAAGATCGTTGCCAGAGGCGTCCACGGAACAAGCGCGACGATGGTCAGGCACCCCATTTTCAGCAACAAGAGTAGTACCCGCCACGAATCGGAAAACGTCTCCGCCATCTGCTGGCCGAACGGGGCATTGGCGACAATCGGAAGCCTTTCGAGCAGACGAGCCTCGATGCGCACCGTCGCCAATGCAATCCGATCCGTGAATGATCGCTGACTCGCCTCGGCCCGCTCGATCTCTTCCCGAACACGGCTCAGCTCGCGCTCGACCGCCAGCACGTCTTCCAGCGCGCCGGTCTGCTCGGTAATCAGATTTTGCAGGCGCTTCTCTTCGAGGCGTTTACTCGTCAGCCGCGCTTCGAGATCAACGACCTGTTCGGAGACATCTTCCTGCGTGGTCGTTTCGCTCATCAGCCGTCCAAGGTTGCGCGCTTCCACCAGGAACGCATCGAGTTGATCGGCTGGAACGCGAACGGTCCAGGAGGCGACGCCGGATTCGTAACCGACCGTCGAATCGCCCACGAAGCCAGCAAATTGCGATGTGGCCCGAACCAATTCCGAACCGCAGGCTTCCAGATTCTCAACGCGCAGGACCAGCGATGATTGACGAATGATCGCACGGGGTTGAGCCGAATTGACCGCCGTGCTCGAATCTCCTGCCGGCGATATCGCGGCCTGACCGCAGCCAAGAGCCAGGAAGACGACACACCCCAGATTGGCGAAACACTGTGCCATGGACCGTTCTCCGCTCGACGAATCGTGTTGGCGGTACCCGCACAACGTCTTGATCCATAGGCCAAGCCCCATATTCCCGACAAATCGCGTGAGCGGTATTTTTCGTCTGACGGGGCTGCGTGGGTGGCGGCCTCGCTTGCGACTTCAAGTATGATGCCAGCCATGACACATCCCGCCCGAGAATTTGCCACCGAAGTTGTTGAGCGTCTGCGTCGCGAGGGATTTCAGTCCCTGTTCGCGGGAGGCTGTGTGCGCGATCTGCTGCTGGGCCGCGAGCCACAGGACTTCGACGTGGCCACCAACGCGACTCCGGAGCAGGTCCGCGACCTGTTCGGCCGCCGTCGCACGCTGGCCGTCGGGGCGAGTTTCGGCGTGATGATTGTCCTCGGCCCCGATCACGTGCAGGTCGAGGTGGCGACGTTCCGCAAAGAGGGGCCCTACCACGATGGCCGCCGCCCCGCGAGTGTCGCGTTCTGCGAGCCCGAACAGGACGCCCTGCGCCGCGATTTCACCATCAACGGGATGTTTTACGATCCCCTCGAATCGCGCGTGCTCGACTATGTGCATGGCGAAACCGACCTGGCGGCCGGTGTCATTCGGGCGATCGGAGAACCTCGGGAGCGCTTTCGCGAAGACAAGTTACGCCTGCTGCGAGCCGTTCGGTTCGCGGCGACGCTCGAATTTGAGCTGGAACCACGAACGGCCGAGGCTGTTCGTGAAATGGCCGGGGAACTGCTGGTCGTCAGTGCCGAGCGGATTGCCCAGGAACTGCGGAAGATGCTCAGCCATCCCCACCGCCGCCGGGCGATGCGAATGCTGGACGAGTGCGGCCTGCTGGCGGTCGTTTTTCCGGAATTGCCCGACGACCCCGCCAGCCGCGAGCGCGCCGGTGAGCGGCTGCATCTGCTCCCCCCGAAAAGCGGATTCGAACTCGGACTGGCGGCGTTATTAAGTGAACTGCCAGTCACGGCCATCGTTCGGCCGATCTGTCGCCGTCTGAAACTCTCGAATCACGAAACCAACCGCATTGTCTGGCTCGTCGAGGAGTCTTCGACTTTGGACGAAGCGGCCACCTGGTCGATGGCTCGGCTCAAGCGGTTGTTTGCCCACCCCGACAGCCGCCAGTTGCTGCAACTGGCTCGGGCACAGAGACTTGCACAGGGACGGGATCTGCACGCGATTCTGCATTGCGAGGAGTTTCTGGCGCGAACGCCCCCCGAGGAACTGGATCCTCCGCCGCTTCTGACCGGGAATGACCTGATCGGGTTGGGGCTCTCGCCGGGACCGGCCTTCAAGGACGTGCTCGAACAGGTCCGCGATGCGCAGTTAAACGGGGAGATCGACTCGGCTGACGCCGCGATTCTTCTCGCGCGGCAGTTGGGCGGGGGCGAAAGTGGTTGACCGTTCGGAAGGGCAGCGCTCCCCGGTGGGTCGCGGCTACGGGGGCACGCGATGTACCTTAAAATTCTGCAACCTGAGGCATCCCGGTCAGTTGCGGCCCCCGACGCGGGTTGGCACAATTCTTTCCGGAGTTGCATCGTTGATGCTCAACACGGAAGCCCAGGGATTTCTTATCCCTGGGCTTCTTTGATTCCATGACGATTGATTTCACGGTCATCAGACAGCGGATGAAGAACCATGGCGGATCGCGTACGAATTGGCATCATCGGAGCAGGGCTGGTCTCGGACTTCCATCACGTCCCCGGCATCAACATCGATCCCCGCGCCACGCTGGCTGCCGTTTGTGATCCCAACGCCGAACTGCTGGAGCAGCGCAAGTCGCAATGGGGTCCGGCCAAGTACACGACGTCGTACGAAGAAATCGCCGCCGATCCCGAGATCGATGCGGTCATCATCGCGACGCCCAACTTCACGCATAAGCCGATCGCCCTGGCGTGCATCGCCGGCGGCAAGCATGTGATGGCCGAGAAGCCGCTCGGCCTCAGCTTCGAGGAAGCAGCCGAAATGTACCGGGCCGCCCGCGACAAGGGTGTCCGCCACATGACGGCCTTCACCTATCGGTTCGCGCCGTCGATGCTGTACCTCAAACATTTGTTGCGTTCAGGCGCGCTCGGCACGCCGCGGCACTTCCGCAGCCAGCGGTTTCTCGATCTGCCGGAAACGAGTTGGGGTTGGCGACAGTACAAGCACCTTGCCGGTGCGGGCGACCTGTACGATATGACTATTCACCGCATCGACTTCGCGCAGGACCTGCTCGGGCCGATTACCGATGTCTGCGGCGCCGTTGCAACATTCGCCCCGCGAACCTCCACGCCCGATGGCAAGCCGTGCGAACCATCGGATGTCGACGACTGGTCGGCCATGATCGGTCGGTTCGCCTCCGGCGCGGTCGGCGTCTGGGAAGGCAGCACCCTGATGAAGGGGCACCACAACGAAGGGGTCGGCTTCGAGTGGGCGGAAATTAACGGGTCGGAAGGCTCGGCCGTTTACCAGCTTGTCGACCCGAACCACATCCTCGTCGGCAAACACGGCGGGTCGATGCAGAAGGTGGAGGTTCCGGCTGAATTCCTGAAGCCCGCTGACAGCCCGCGCGATCCCAAGGATGGCAAGCCAAGCACGGTCTTCCGCTACGACCTCGTCTGGGAGTTCGTCTCGGCGATCGTCGAAGGCCGCGACGCTGTGCCAGGTTTCGACCACGGTGCCAGCGCGCAGGCCGTCGCCGACGCTGTCCTCCAGTCAAACGAAACCCGCCAGTGGGTCAGCGTGACGCAGAACCTGGGCTGATTCGCCATCAATGAAAAGCCGACGACGCCGTCGGCGGACGAAAACAATCATCGGCTGGCGACGCCGGCGATTGTGCAAGGCAGTGCGAAGATGGCGTCGAGCCGCTGAGACGTTTCGGTCGGTTGAAGCAGCGTCGGATTGGCGACGTGAAGTCCAGTCAGGAGTTCGCAGACCCGGTCCTTGACCTCCCGATTAATTTCTTTTGCGGTGTTCTCAAGGTACATCTTCGCGTACCAGACATCCTTGCGTGCCGGATCGAGCAACCGTTGCCCATCGATTCTGGATCTGGTGAGCAATTGGAACTTCCTGGCATCGCTACGCGAGATCACTCCGACACTATGCGCAATGCAGTGGCGAACCTGCCAAAGCGTCTGAACGGTCTCATAGCGATCCTGAAGTGAAAGGGGCAACTGCTGCGCGGTCTTCGGAAACACATAGAATTTTCCGTCCTGCCAAGGGCTGCTCAGCAAGAAACGAAAGCGTGTGTTCGCTGACTCGCAGTCGCACCAGGTCAAACTTTCGCACAGGAACCGTCCCAGACTTCCGCCGTCCCGAAAGTGGAGAGCCGCTGCCGACGAGCTTGCCGAGAATTTATCGAGCCGATCATCAAGAATCCGGGGGCCAATTTCGTCCACGCAAATGGCCGCCAGTTCCTTAAGAAATCGTTCAAAAGACTCAATGACGGCCAGGAGAGACATCGTTGCGAGGCGACGGCGATGACCGGCCAATGCCTGTGCGTGCCTGGGAGCCGGTGCCGAATCAACGAGATTGTCAAAATAGACAAGCAGGTTGAAGGCGTCGGATGTCGCTCTCTCGAAGTGTGCGAGGGGGCTTTCGGCTTCGCTTGGTAGATTGGTGGTTTTGGTGGGCAGCCGGAGAACATATTGCTTGAGATAGCTCAGACCGGGCAGCGGCAATGCTCACTCCTTCGGCTGGGTGGACATCTCATCGACCCACTTCTCAACGTCCGGGTCACGCACAAGATCCCAGAGCTTTTCATGGTCGTCGGACCATGCCAATTGAAGAGCCGGGGTAATTCCAAACCACTCGGTTTCGAAGTCTCTTAATTCTTTGCGGTTGGCCGAATTCCTGGATGCGGTTGAATCTTGCAGCGCGACAAAAATCGGACGCGTCCCTTGATCTTCAAACCATTTCGCGAGGTCCCCTGCAAGCGCGGGGAGTGCCACGCAACCGGCGATCTCCGGTTCACCGTCGACTCTCCACCACGAATCCGGATCCTGGTGTCGCAGCCAGTCGGCGACCTGGCTCGCGGTGAACGGAACCAGTTCAGCAACGGAATTGGCCATGAGCTTGTCTCCTCGAAAACCCCTTCATCAGAGGATAATAGACTCTCGCGGATGTGTCTCGGTCAACATTGACGCCCCTCTCGGCTACTTCGCCAATTTGCGGTACTTAATCCGGTGCGGCTGATCGGCGTCGGCTCCGAGGCGTTGCTTGCGCATGATTTCGTACGACTCGAAGTTCCCTTCGTGCCAGTAAACTTCGCTGTCCCCCTCGAACGCGAGGATGTGCGTCGCCACGCGGTCGAGGAACCAGCGGTCGTGGCTGATGACCACCGCGCAACCGGAGAAGTTCAGCAGACCTTCTTCGAGGGAACGCAGCGTGTCGACATCCAAGTCGTTCGTCGGTTCGTCGAGCAGCAGCAGGTTGCCGCCGACCGTCAACGTGGTGGCCAGCAGCAAGCGGTTGCGCTCCCCGCCGGAGAGGTACTTGACCTGCTTCTGCTGATCGGGGCCGCGGAAATTGAACTTTCCGCAGTACGCCCGGCTGTTGATGATGACGTCGCCGTACTTCAGGTTGTCATGACCGCCGGAGATGTTCTCGTAGACGGTCTTTTCACCATCGAGCGTTTCGCGGTTCTGCTCGGCATAGGCCAGTTTGACCGTGTTGCCCACGGTGACCGTTCCCGAATCGGGCTTCTCCGAACCGAGAATCAGCTTGAACATGGTCGTCTTACCGGCCCCGTTCGGACCGATCACCCCGACGATTCCGGCTGGCGGCAGCCGGAATGACAGATTCTCGAACAGCAGCTTGTCGCCGAAAGCCTTCGTGACGTTCTCGAAGACGACGACGGTATCGCCCAGGCGCGGGCCGGGCGGAATCCGCAGTTCGATCGCCTCGTCGCGCGATTCCTGTTCTTCCGCCAGCAGCTTCTCATAGGCGCTCAGACGGGCCTTGCTCTTGGCCTGCCGGGCCTTGGGCGACATCCGCACCCATTCGAGTTCGCGCTCCAACGTCTTCTGACGGGCGGACGCTGCTTTTTCCTCTTTACGCAGGCGTTCCTGCTTCTGCTCCAGCCACGAGGAGTAATTCCCCTGCCAGGGAATCCCGCGACCCTGGTCGAGTTCCAGAATCCACTGGCACGAGTTGTCGAGGAAGTACCGGTCGTGGGTTACCGCGACGACTGTTCCCTTGTAGTCGTGCAGATGCCGCTCCAGCCATGCCACCGACTCAGCATCGAGGTGGTTGGTTGGTTCGTCGAGGAGCAAAAGGTCGGGCTGCTGGAGCAACGCCTTGCAGAGCGCGACGCGGCGTTTTTCGCCCCCGGAGAGGGGGCCGATCTTCGCATCCATCGCGGGCAACCGCATCGCATCCGCGGCGACTTCGAGTTCGCGATCGAGATCCCACAGGTTGTAGGCGTCGATCTGTTCCTGGACTTTGCCTTGCTCTTCGATGAGCTGTTCCATTTCGTCCGGTTCGAGCGGTTCGCCGAACTTCGCGTTGATTTCGTCGTACCGCTGCATGATCGCGCGCTTGGGCCCCACGGCCTCGTTCAACTCATCCAGCACGGTGTGTTCGGGATCGAGCTTCGGCTCCTGCGGAACGTAGTAGCGTGAAAAGCCCGAAGTCAGCCGGGCCGTCCCCATGAAGTCCTTGTCGTCACCGGCCATGATGCGGAGCAGGGTGCTCTTACCGGCGCCGTTCGGCCCGAGGACGCCGATCTTGGCTCCCGGATAGAACGCAAGCCAAATCCCTTTCAGGACTTCGCTCTTGCCGTGGAACTTCCGCAGGTCTTCGATCTGAAAGATGTATTGTTCGGCCATGGGGGGGAAGAAAAGTGGTTGGTGGGTCGTGGTTGGTGGTAGGTGACGGAACAGCATTGTACGGGGTGGGGCGGAAATCGGAAGGATGTCGGTTTTCCGGACTTTCCCCACTTCGCCCCGGGTTGTCGTCAACCCGGGGCATCGAGTGCCGCCATCGACCCCTACAACCGGTGTATTCCTGAGCGACGTCGATGCGAGGCCACGTCCGTGTTGCCTTTTTCCAACGTCGCCCGGAATCCGTGCTAGGTTTTCAGTGCGGGTCGAGTGCGCCCGCGACTCGGGGGGTGTGATCCTCCCGCCTTCACTGAAAACGCTCCGCCGAACGGGTTATGTCGATTGTTCCGAATCGACCCGCTCGCGGTGCGCGCCGCAATAATGCCCGCCGGTTTGTGGAAATGATCGACTACGCGAGACTCAGGACTGACCTGCTCGCGCTCGCGGTGTTCGCCGCGACGGTCTTTCTCGCATTGTGCCTGGCGAGTTTTCATGCTGAGGACACGGCTGCCGGACTGGTCTGGCCTGTCGCGCAGACACCCAGCAACCTGTGCGGCCCCGTCGGTGCGATGGCCGCTGCCACGTTGCTGGGCTGGCTGGGTCTCGGAAGCTGGTTCGTCCTCGTCGGCGTGATGGTCTTCGACTATCGGCTGTTCCGGGATCGTGGTTATTCCGACCCCGTCACTCGTTTGAGCGGAGCTGTACTGGTTCTGCTGTCCCTCTGCGGCACCGTGCAGATCCTGATTCCCGGCTGGCCGACGGGGAGCGTCTCTGGCAGCGGGGGATTGCTGGGAGCGTACTTCGCCGTGATTCTGGGTGAACACCTGTCGCACACCGGAAGCCTGATTCTGCTGGCTGCCGTCGGGACGGCTGGCCTGATGCTGACCGGCGAATGGGGCCTGTTGCGCGCGGCTGTCGCACTCTCGGTATTGCCGCTCAAGATCATGATTCGCGTCATGCTGTGGGCGTTGCCCAAACCTCGCGCCAAACAGGAGCCCGTCGAACCCGTGATCGAAGTCGAAGCCGTTGCTGAAGAGCCGGTTGTGGCCGCGATCCTCAAAGCGCCCATCGAACCGGTTGTCAAACAGCCTGTGATCTTCGCGCCGGACGATGTCGAAGAGACCAGCGTGGCTGAAGACGTCGTTCCGGTGCAGACGGCGATCAAGGTTAATCCGCCGATTCGTCTGACGTCGGATCGCGAAAAGGTCGTGGCCGCGCTGGATGCCGGGGAAGCGCAGGAATCGCGCCCCCATGCGTTGCCGGACTGGGATCTGCTGAACGACGCGGAGGATTTTCCATACGAAGAATTGGCGAAGAAAGCCCAGAGCGTGGCTGCCACTCTGGAAAAGACGTTCCAGGAATTCGGCCTGAACGTGAAGGTCGTCGAAGTCGACACGGGGCCGGTCATCACGCAGTACGAACTCGAACTCGAAGCCGGCCTGCGTCTGAACAAGGTGACCGCGCTGGCGGAAGACCTGGCGATCGCGCTGCGGGTGCCCTCGGTGCGCGTGGTGGCTCCCATTCCCGGCAAGAACACCGTGGGGGTGGAAGTCCCCAACGACGTGCGGGTGATGGTGCGCCTCAAGGAACTGTTGGAATCTGCCGGCGAGCAAATGGAGAAACTGCGGCTGCCGCTCTTCCTGGGGAAGGACGTCAGCGGGCATCCGCTCTTGGTCGACCTGTGCAAAATGCCGCACCTGCTCATCGCAGGGCGCACCGGAACCGGGAAGAGCGTCTGTCTCAACACGCTGATTCTTTCGCTGCTGATGACCCGGACTCCGGACCAGGTGAAGATGCTGATGATCGACCCGAAGATGGTCGAACTCAGCCCGTATATGCGCATCCCGCACCTGATGCATCCGGTCATTACCGACATGAAGAAGGCCGAAGCCGTGCTGGGCTGGGCCGTCGACAAGATGGAGGAGCGTTACGACCTCTTGGCCCGAGTCGGCGTGCGACACCTGGACAGCTACAACAAGCTCGGTAAGGACGCCATTCTCCAGAAGTTGGGGATCGATCGCCTGTCGGAAGAAGCCGAGCGCGTTCCGGATCAGATGCCGTACATTGTGATCGTTGCCGACGAAATGGCCGACATGATGATGACGTCTGGCAAGGACGTGGAGGCACACATCATTCGCCTGGCGCAGAAGTCTCGAGCCGTCGGGATCCACCTGGTGCTCGCGACGCAGAAGCCGACGGTGGATGTCATCACCGGTCTCATCAAGTCGAACCTGCCGTCGCGGATTGCGTTCCAGGTTTCCAGCCGCGTCGACAGCCGCGTGGTCCTCGATGAAATGGGTGCCGAAAAACTCCTTGGCAACGGCGACATGCTGTACCTCGCGCCGGGGACCAGCAACCTGTACCGGGCGCAGGGGACATTCGTCAGCGACGAAGAGGTCAACACTGTCATTGAGTTCTTCAGCGATCAGGAACCGCAGTACTCGACCGAAATCGCCCAGGTGACGGCTGCCGCGAAGGCGGGCGGCAAGGCGAGCAGCGAACCGCGCGAGCGTGATGACCTGTACGACCAGGCCTGCGAGATCGTCATTCGCGAAGGTCGAGGCAGCACGAGCCTCTTGCAACGCGCGATGGGCATTGGCTACGGCCGTGCCGCCCGCATGATCGACTGGATGGCCGAAGACGGCATCGTCGGCGCCTACAACGGCAGCCAGGCCCGCGAAGTCGCCATCACGATGGAGCAGTGGGAAGAGATGCGCGACGGAAATCTCGTCTCGGCGTAACACGCCCCATTTCGCCCCCCGTTGTCTTCAACGGGGGGCGAAATACTTTCTGCTATTCAACGCGGACGTTTCGGATGCGGCCGTTGAAGGTGCCGTTGGGGCCGTCGCCGATTTGAAGCACCATGGGGGATTCGAGCTTCGGCAGCGACAATTCGCCGGTCGACTGGCTCGCGACTTCCTTTCCGTCGACCGACAACATCACTTTCTCGGCGGTCCGTTCGACCTTCAGGTCGTGCCAACCCGGTGAGAGTTCGCGGTCCCACGTGGCGCAGGCACCCGTCGACATCGACCAGATGTTCCCGGTGGGAAGTGTGGTGTAGAACGCCCGGCCGCGATAGTTGGCCATCGACCAGACGCGGCGGTAAGTGACGTCCGGCGTTTCGTCGATCTGTTTGAGTCGTTGCCATGATTCGCCGCCGTCGTAGCGATAGACTTCCGCCAGCGGAAGCGAGCCGGCGTACATCGCGCCGTTGTAGACGCCCATCGCCATCACTTCGAGTTCCTGCCCCAACTGGCCGCGATCGATCCAGTTCGGCTCCTGCCACTCGTAAACCTTGCCGCTGCGCCACGTTCCCACCCAGAGTTTTCCCTGGTAGCCGGCGAACGAATACGTCTGTGTGTTGTCGGCCAGATTCCCGAGATCTTCCCAGGCTTCGCCGTCGTAGCGGTAAACGCGGCCGCCGTCGTAGCTGGAGGCATACAACCAGCCATCATGCACGCGCATGGCCTGCACGCGTTTGTTGTCCGGGGTGGGGATCTTCGTCCAGCGACCGTCATCATCCAGCCGGAAGAACCCTGCCGGTTGATAGAGCGACGACGCATAGAGCTTGCCGCCGAAGACCGTCAACGCCGCGATGGCCTCGGTCTCGGGGAGTTCGCCCACCAGTGTCCAGCGGTCTCCGTCGTCGAGTCGATAAATGCGTCCGCCGAGGGTCTCGTTTTCGGACTCCACGAGCGACGACCCGCGCAGGCGATACTTGCCCGTTCCGGCGTACAGCTTTCCACCATGCGCGGCCAATGCGGTCACCGAATTGCTGCCGTCCAGCGTTCCCAGGTCTTGCCAGTCACCCGTTCCGCGATAGCGATAGACGTGACCGGCCGCGCCGCCTTCGCAGGTGGCCACATAGAGATGGTCGTCATGCGCACAGATGGCGAAGCCGAGAATCGATTGGCCCGGCCGTCCCTCATCGCGCCATTCGGGTTCGGTTCCGGCATCCATGCCGAATTCCAATTGCCGCCAGTTCGCCTGGCTGCTGGTGCAGCCGGAATTGTTGCGGAGCGAGAGATGCCAACCCGTGCGGCGGGCGGGATCCCACAAACTGACAATACTCCCGAGATCATCCCGCAGGTCCGCTTCGGTTTTCACGCTGGCATGCAGGGTGAATCGCGCCGGATCGACTCCTGTTGACGGCAGCGGAACGGAGATGCCGCCGCTTTTGCCATCAAGCAATGCGCCCTCTTTGGCATCGAACCGGATCGACTCGGAAACTTGGGCGTCAGTCGGCAGACCGGCCCGATCGAGAAGCGACCAGGCTCTCCATTTCGGTTCCGCCGCCGAGACCAGGGAAGTGCCCATCAGAATCACACAGGAGATCGTACGGAATCGCATGAAGCATGTCTCCCCATTCGTTGCGAAGAGAATCGACCAGGCGCGATGACCACCGTAGCGTCGGCATCGATCAGATGCTATTCCACCAGTTCGCCGCCCGTTGTCTTCAATGGGCGGCATATCACGACGTCTGTTGAAAGATGCCCCCGGTTGAAGACAACCGGGGGCGAAATGAGGTGTATGACTATGATTCGCGAATTGCGGCCCGGCGATCTGGACGCGATCGCTCGACTGTTCCATGAAACGGTGCGGGCGATCAATTGTCGCGATTACACGCCGGCACAGATTGCTGCGTGGGCCGCGCCCGAACTGGACGCGGACTACTTCCGTACCCGCCTTACCGGAACGCGCACGGTTGTTGCCGAGGATGCCGGACAGGTCGTTGGGTTCGCGAACCTGACCAGCGAGGGCCTGATTGATTTCCTGTTCGTCCATGCCGAGCGGCAAGGGGAGGGGATTGCCAGTCGCCTGCTGGCACCTCTCGAAGACATTGCCGCGACAACAGACGTCGATGAACTCTGGACGAACGCCAGCATTACCGCCCGGTCGTTTTTCCTGGCAAGAGGCTTTACGGAAGTCGCCGCGCAAACGGTCGAATGCCGTGGGGAGATGTTTCGAAATTACCGGATGTCGAAACGCTGTGAGAAGTAACCCGATGCGTCAGCGAGGGAGAAAACAGATCATCCTTCGCTGACGCGTCGGGTTACAAAAAAATGCCCCCGGTTGAGGACAACCGGGGGCGAAGTGAAGACGAGGTGGAGCTTGGGACCGAGAGTAAAGCCACACTGGCGGAGCCAGTGGCACACGCGCATGGGAGTTACACGGCGCGGGTGATGCCGGGGGTCGGGATCGGGTAGGCGCCGTTGGCGTCGGCTTTCACCGGCGGTTCGGCATCCCAGGCGAATTCCTTGGGCATCAGGCTGATGTCCGAATTCAGAGCGGCTTCCATCTCGATGACCTTGCCCGAATAGGTCGCCATGCGGCCGAGAATCGAGGTCATCGTGCTCATCGCGCCGTTTTCGGCTTCGCTGTAGGCCTCGTTGGCGCGAATGGCGGCCATCAGGTCGTCGTGCTCCTGCTCGTAGGGGTTACGCCCCTTGTCGCGGTAACGCCAGGGTTCTTCCCCGTTGACGTTGATCCGGTAACCGCTGATGTCGACGGTCCCCTTGGTCCCGTGGGCATGTTCGGTCACGCTGTTCCAGCAGTTCGGAATGTGGCGGCACTGGCTGAACATCCGCGTGCCGTCGTCGTATTCGAACTCGACGAAGTGATGGTCGTAAATTTCGCCATACTTCTTGTCGGTACGAACCTGGCGGCCTCCCATGCCGTTTGCCCTAACGGGGTAGCCACCCTTGACCCAGTTGCACACATCCAGGTTGTGGATGTGCTGTTCGCAAATGTGATCGCCCGAGAGCCAGTTGTAGTAGTACCAGTTGCGAACCTGGTACTCCATTTCGGACTTCTTGTCTTCCCACGCGAGCGGCGGATCCCAGACCCCCGCGCCGTTCCAGTAGCAGCGATAGGTGAGAATGTCGCCAATCGCGCCATTCTGCAAACGCGCCACCGTTTCGAGATAACCGGCCTGGTGATGGCGCTGGAGACCGACGCCGACCTTCAGGCCCTTTTCCTTGGCAACCTTGGCCGCTGCGAGGACCTGGCGGACGCCGGGTGCATCGGTCGCGACCGGCTTTTCCATGAAGACGTGCTTACCGGCCTTCACGGCGTATTCGAAGTGAATCGGGCGGAAGCCGGGGGGCGTTGCCAGAATGACGAGGTCGACGCCGCTGTCGATCACTTTCTGGTAAGCGTCAAAGCCGAGGAAGATGTGGTCGGGCGTGACGGTGACCTTGTCGGCCTTGTCGCCCAGGTTTCCCTTCACGCTTTCGACCAGACGGCCGGCGCGATCTTCGAAGACGTCGCCGATCGACACCAGCTTGCAGTTGTGGTCGGTCGACAGGGCATCGCGGGCAGCCCCCGTTCCGCGACCGCCGCAGCCCACCAGACCAATCTTGATCGTTTCATCAACACCGGCATGGACGGCGTTCCGTAGCGAAGACAGGTGCCCGAGGGCACTCACGCCGGCAGCCGCGACGGCTGAAGTCTTCAAGAAGTCGCGGCGGCTGGATTCGGGATTCGTCATCGAGAAGACTCCTCATGGCTGTCGAACTGGCAAAGAATGCCTGACACAACTGGTTGTGCCTGTCGGAAACCTGTGGAACACCGGGCAATCACGTTGTTGCACAGAGGTTGTGTCAGATACTTAAGGATGAGCGCGGGACGATCGAGATTGAAGACAACAGCCCGGTACCGCAAATGGCACCGGGCTCAACACCAACAACGAACTACGGCTGGAAGCCAGCCTTGGGTCGTGCGTCGGACGGCAGAACCGCGTCGAACTGCATCTTCTCACGTTCTTCCTTCGACGGAACATTCACCGGCCGCACGACTCGGAAGCCGACGTGCTGGGCATCGGTCATGTACCAGATGCTGACGGGAATCTGCGGATCCTGCTGCTTCCATTCGTCGGACGACGGCATGCGGGCGGCGCTGCGCAGATCGACCGGGTCGTTGTCCCAGCTTCCGCCGCGAGCAACGCGCGGATATTCCGACTTTGGCAGACAATAGGGGAAGATGGCCACTTCACCGGCCGGCGTCTTGGAATAGAAGTCCGGTTCGTACTTATCGAGGCACCACTCGGCGACGTTGCCGTGCATGTCGTAGAGCCCCCAGGGATTGGGCTTCTTTTGTCCCACCTTCTGGTAGACGGCATCGGAGTTGTCGTAGTACCAGGCGTAGTTGCCGAGTTGCTCGGGATCGTCGCCGAACGAGTAGGCGGTCGTCGTCCCCGCGCGGCAGGCGTACTCCCACTCGGCTTCGGTCGGCAGGCGGTAGTAGTGGCCCGTCTTTTCCGACAGCCACTGGCAGTAGCGCTTCGCGGCGTGCTGGGTCATGCAGATCGCCGGGTAGCCATCGTGGCCCATTCCGAACGTCATGTCGGTATAGGGCTTGGTGGGCTTCGTGATGGCGTCGGCGGCTCGATCGTTGTCGGTTTCCTTGATGCCCAGCAGCTTCCGCCGCTGTACGTCGAGACCGTACGACCAGATGTCGTATTCGTCCCAGGTCACTTCGTGCTTGCCCATCCAGAACGGCTCGATCTTCACCTTATGTTGCGGGCCCTCATCCTCGCGACGGTCTGCCTCGGAGTCGGGGCTTCCCATGACGAACTCGCCGCCGGGGATGGGAACCATGTCGAACGAGACTTCCGTCCCGGCAAGCGGTTCGGTGTAGGGCTTGAAATCGAGAGGCTTTTCATCCGCGGCAATTGCGAAACCGGCAGACAACAACCAGACGGCGGCTGCCATCCGGCTCAGGGGGCGATAGACTTGGAACAAGGGCTTCACCATCTTTAATGGAGTTTCCGGACTTCAATCGGCTTTCCGACATTCAAACCGGCGACCGCAGAGGATCACACATGAATCGCTATCGGCCACTCGCGGCGCTGTTGCTGCTCACGACGTTCGCGAGCGATTTTGCCCGTGCCGAACCGAGAGCACTCGGCCGCTATCGATTCTCCGAGCCGCACTTGGGGACACTCGTCCAAATCACAGTATACGCGCCCGACGAGACCGTCGCCAAGGGTATCGTTGGAAAGGCTTTCCGGCGAATTTCGGACCTCAACAAGGTTCTCAGCGACTACGATCGCGACAGCGAACTTTCCCGGCTGGTCGCCACCATCCAGCCTGGTCAGCCAGCCGCCGTGAGTGACGATTTTTTCCGGGTTCTGGATGCCTCGCTGAAACTCGCCCAGCGAACCAACGGCGCGTTCGATCCAACTCTTGGCCCTGTCATCCGGCTGTGGCGGCAGGCTCGGCGGACCGGCAAGCTCCCAGACCCGGATCGATTGCATGACGCGCGCGAACGGGTCGGCTTTCGCCAGATTACGCTCGACACGGAACACAAGTCTGTTACGTTGTCGCGAACCGGAATCTCAATAGATTTCGGCGGAATCGCGAAAGGGGATATTGCTCAAGAGGCTCTGAATGTTCTGAAGAGCAACGGACTCAAGCATGCCTTGGTCGCGATCGCGGGGGACATTGCCGCCGGCGACCCACCCCCCGATGCTCCCGGCTGGCGCGTCGGAGTCGCGGCGATTGCCCCCTCCTCGGAGGAACCCGCCTACTGGCTGCGGCTGGAAAATATGGCCGTCTCGACCTCTGGAGATGCCTTCCAGTACGTCGAGATTGACGGGGTCCGCTATTCGCACATCGTCGATCCCGCCACGGGCCTCGGCTTGACCGAACGAAGCAGTGTGACAGTGATCGCCCCGACGGGAATTCAGGCCGATGGACTGGCGACGGCGGCGACCGTGCTGGGACGGGAGGCGGGTTTGAAACTCATCGAAGAATCGGACGGATGCGCGGCCGTCTACATTGTCGCGGATGACAACGGAGTTACTTCTCGGGTCTCAAGCCGTTTCTCGTCGTTCGAATGGTCGGACCAGTAGTCGAACGCTTCGGGCGGATCAGGGAGCTGACGGGGTAGCTCGACCAACAGTTTTCGCGACAGCCCCGCTGCCGTCAGGTAGACCAGCCCTCCCGACCAGAGTACGTCGCTGACGAAGTGCCCTCCCTGAACGACACGCGTCAACCCCATGCACAGGCCATAGCCGACACCAATGGCGAACAGCGCGATCATCAGCCCACGGCGGCGCGGCGGCACGAGGAAGGCCGGAGCCAGCAGGTAGAAGGCAACCGCGGCGTGACCGGAGGGGAATGAGGAATTGGAGCTCGCGACAGCGCCGATCTCACCGACCTGCAGAAATCGTCGCGGACCTCCGAATTCCTGCACTTCATAGGGGCGAGGTCGGCCCCAGAAGTTCTTCAACCCCGCATTCACCACCAGTCCCGGCCCCAGCGCGAGCAGGAAGGCCAGGAAGAGGCCGGACCGCTGGGTCAGGGGCCATCGTCCCAAGAGCCAGGTTCCCGCCGCGATAACGGCACCGCCCACGCCGATGACGAAGGCCGGATAGACCCCCAGCCGGTAGATCCAGTTCCAGGGGGGAATGTCGTAATGTGGGAACCCCCCGCTCGAAGGGTCAAAGAACAACGAAGCGATGCGAAGGTCGAAATCGAACCAGCGGATGAGGAGACTCACCAGGACCAGCGCGAGCAGAGGTCGCCAGATGGGCCAGCGTTTGACAAACCGGGGTTCCGCTCCGTCGACTGATTTCTCCAGGCAATAGGAAGCGCGGCCCATCATGGCACGACTGAGCCGGTTACCGGCCCGCCCACGAAACCGAACTCGATGAGAACCCATCCATGCCATTGTCGATGTCCTGAGAAGTGGCAGCGAGATCACTCTCGCTTGTGGCTATTCCGGGGACTCAAGAATCAGCGGAATATCCGGCAAACTCCTCATTGCCTAGTCGTGACATTCTCAAATTCGTAAGAGTTTATCAGTTTCTGGATGGCGACTGTCCGGCCGTTAACTGATTGCTGCTCATCACCATCCGATTTTTAGCGTCCAGTTCCCGACGGGCCGCCGAAGCGGGCCACTCGGTGAAGCCGCGCCCTTCCCAGACGTCAAATTCTAGTGCTCGATTTCTCCCTAAACGGCAGGAAATTCGTCCCAGTGGCGACATCGACAGAAAACTCCCGGCCAGTTTGTCCGGAACGGCATGATCGGCATGGGTGACCAGAAGGGCGCGGGATCGCTCGCCCGGTCTGGGTCCATCCCAGATGTCGTGCTGCGAATCGATGACTTCGCCCACATTCCAGCGATAGACCCGTGGTTGCGCGGGCAGGTAATACGCGAATTCGCTGACCGGCCCGCGACTGGTCGCGCAGAGATACAGGCAGTCCGGATCACCCGACGCGCGAGCCAGTACATCAAGCTGGCTGGCCAGAGAGTCCCAGCCGCGCAACCGCGTTGTCGGGTCAATGGCAGTCCCAGCCAGCGGAGTTCGCGGAACGATCGCCGGAATAAGCAACACCAACAGTGAAAGCGCTCCGCCAAGCAGTACGCCGCCGCGAAACCAGCGTTCGTCGTGCGCGGTCTGGTCTCGTCGCCAGGGGAAGCCATCGCCAGTACACCAACCCGCCAGCAGAATCAGTCCCGTGACGTGAAAAGCGGCCGGCCAGTTCGGCTGCACGCGCTGCAGCAGGGCCAGTCCGGCGACGGGCAGCCAGGGGAGGGGCCCCAGGATTAGCAAGAAGCGCTCCGAAGTCCGCAGCCGAGACCAAGAGAGTGTTCCGCCGATCGCCACGCCGACCATCAACACGCCCAGAATGGGGGACAAGACTCCCATCTGTCCCGCGAGATATTCGGCGAACCACGTTCCCCGGCGTGCCAGCGAGACCGAGACCGCGCCAAAGTGCTCGCGGGTATGTTCCACGGTCACCCAGTCGTGGCGGGCATTCCAGAGCACGACCGGCATCAGGAACATCAAGCTGCCAATCAGCCAGCCGAGAAAGGCTTTCGACCAGAGCAAATTTCGTCGCGAGGAATCGGTCAGCAGGAAGACGGCCACCAGGACCGGCAGGCCCAGCATGGTCTGCTTGGATAGCAGCCCCAGGCCTGTCGCGATCGTTGCGGCGGCCACCCATTGCCACCTGGGTTGGGGCGATTCAATCATCTTCCAGACGGACCAGGCCGCAAAGGTCCAGGCGCACAGGAACGGTGCATCGATCGTCATGAGCGTGGCGAGCGCGGTCAGCCCCGGCGTGGCAGCGGCCGCAGCGACCGCCCAGAATCCGGCTCGCGCCGAGAAGATCGTCCGCGTCAGCCAGAATAAGGGCAACAGCCCCACGGTTCCGAGTATTGCGGCCGGAAGTCGCACACCGGCTTCGCTATTCCCGAGAAGGCTTGTCGAAGCGGCAATCAGCCATGCCACCATGGGAGGCTTGCTGTAGTAGCCCCAATCAAGCAGGCGCGACCAATCCCAGTAGTAGGCTTCATCGGGAACCAGTTCGAACGGTCGCAAGGCGACATAGACCAATCGAACCGCGAGGAGCGCGACCAGCAGGTATCCGGTTCGAGCTGTCCAGCGCGCTTCCTCGTCGCCAGCCGACGCAACCATTCGTGCGGGGGCGATCACGGAACCGATGCTGGAGGCGCCTGCCGACATATGACCCGTTGCTCCCGCCTCGTTAGGTTCGGATCCAGCCCGACAACCAAGCCGCTCCGCCGCCGCCCGCGATCACCGGCAGCCAGGCCGCGAGATCGCTGGGAAGCACATGATTGGTGCCGAGGTACTGACACAACTGATGAATCCCGAACAGCGTTCCGAGCGACAGGCCGCACAGCGTCGCGTCCACGACCAATCCGGTACTCTCCCGCCGCACCATGAGGGGAATCGCCATGAGCACGGCTGCGATGTTGAGCAAGGGCTGCATCAATCGCGAATGGACATGCGCCGTCAGCCGATTCACCGACAAGACACCGAATGCCGGGGAGTGAATCCGATCCAGGAGTTCAGGCGTCGACAACAGCGAGAAACTGCTGCCGCGACGGTACAACTGGTCGCAGCTGATGGCCGTCGCGACAAACGCCGAGCGGCCATTGTCGAGGGGAACAATCAGCTTTCGCCCCTGCTCGGTCAGCTTCCAGGCATCCGCCGTCGGCGTGACATCCTGCAAGATCCAACCGGCGGGTCGACGTCCGTTCTCAGAACGAAACCGCGCTTTGGGAGCTTCCAGAATCATCATTTCCTGGGCCAGCCCGGGAGCTGGAATCACGAAGCGGGCTTCTTCGATCTCCTTGAGTTCCAGGTTCAGTCGCTGCCCGTCGATCGATAGGTGGCTCGAGTGGTCGTATGCCGCTTCGATCTGGTTCGCCACAGCCGCGCCGCCGCGCGAGTCGTACGCCTGAAAGGCGACCTTGGGAACGACGAATTCCTGGTTCACCAGGAGCAGCGTCGAGACGCCGATCGCCGCGACAATGAGGCCGCGAGCGACGCGGTACATCGGAATCCCAGCCGCCAGTAGCGGCGAGAATTCCCCGCTCCGCTGGAACAGAATCAGGACGCAAACGACCGAGAGGAGCAGCAGGGCGGCTCCGGCCCGGTCGAAAAAGAAGACAGACTGAAAACCGTAGTACCGCACGATGTTCCACAGCAGCACGACGGTTCCCCGGTTCTCCGCGCGCGCCAGAAACTCATCCAGGTTTTCCAGCAGGTCGACAACGACCATCAGGCCGAACATCGCCACGAAACACGCCGCGAAGACATGCAGAAAGCTCGCGATCAGGTAGCGATCGAACGTGAGCGGTCGCACGGCGCTTCTCTTCCCCGACAAACAGCGATCGGCCAAAACGGCGCGAATTGGAGAGAAATCCCAAAGTCTCGTCAAGACGAGGTTTACGCTCAGGAAAGGGCAGCGCTCCCCTGCGGGTCGCGGCTAAGGGGACAGGGTTGAAAAGGTGCGACAAACCTCGGCCAGGCACCCATTTCCGCTTGCCCCGCCTGATACGATCTGGGACGCTGCACGGCTGTTCTCACCCGCGGCAGGAGGATTTCATGCTCGATCGTCGTCAATTTCTGGCTGCCACCGCGGCCGCCAGCCTCGCTGCCCGAACCTTGACAGCCGCGCAGCCCCGTTCGATTGGTTTTGGTTTCAGCCTATATGGGATGAAATCGCTGCCGCTGAACGAGGCCCTGACGACCTGCGCCGACATTGGCTATAGCGGTGTCGAACTGGCCGCGATGCCCGACTGGCCATGCGACCCGCTCAAGCTGACTTCCGCCGATCGCCGGAACTTGCGGGGAAAGCTGACCGATCTGGCCCTCGACCTGCCGGCCATCATGGAGAATCTCCCCATTCTCGCGACCGGCAAGGCGGCACAAGAGAATCTCGATCGCCTGAAACGCGCGGCAGAACTGGCCCTTGACGTGGGACCGTCAAAAGAAGTCCCGCTGATTGAAACCGTCCTGGGAGGAAAACCCGCCGAGTGGGAGTCGGTGAAAGGTCAGTTCGTCGAGACGCTGGGTCGCTGGACCGAAATCGTCGCCGCGTTGAAAGTGCCGCTGGCCATCAAGGCCCACATTTCCAACGCGTTGCAAACTCCGGAGCAAACGGTCTGGCTGGTCCGCCAGATTGACAGCCCGTACCTCAAAGCGGCCTACGACTACAGCCACTTTCAGCGGCAGGGGCTGGGACTGGTGGAGACGGTGCGGACGTTGCTCCCCGTCACGATTTTTGTCCACGTGAAAGACAACGTCCTCCGCGACGGCAAGATGGAATTCGCGCTGCCGGGTGATGCCGGCAACATTGACTACACACGCCTGCTTCAGGAATTGCGGGTGGGTGATTATCAGGGGGCGGTCGTTGTCGAAGTCAGCGGCCAGGTCTCGTCGAAGCCCGATTATCAGCCGGTTTCCGCCGCCCAGCGTTGCTACGACAATCTGAAAGGGGCCTTTCATCAGACTCGGCAGCGGGCGAATATTTGACGTCCGCAGGCAGCGCTCCCCGGTGGGTCGCGGCTAAGGGGGCTCGACGGCAACGGGCTGGTCAGAGACGGCACGAGGATGTACCTTCTTGCCGAATCGACCCGATTCCCCCAGTCCGCCGGAAGCGAGCTCCATGACACAACTGGCCGTGCTCGACTATCTCGTCATCGCGATTTACCTCGTGGTGACGATTGGGATCGGCCTGTGGGTCGGGTCATACGTCAAAAGCGGTCAAGATTTGTTTCTGGCCGGGCGCAGCCTTCCCTGGTGGGCCGTCGGCGTCTCACTCGTTGCCACCGATATTGGCGGGACCGACCTCATCGGCGTCGGCGGAACGGCTTACCGTTGGGGATTGGCCGTCGCCAACTTTGAGTGGATCGGCTGCATCCCCGCGATGATTGTCGCGGCCTTCGTTTTCATTCCGCATTTCTGGCGGTGTGGGATCACGACGATTCCCGAATTCCTCGAACGCCGCTTCAGCCTGCCCCTGAGAACCGCCGTCGCTGGGTGCTGGTTTGTCTTCATGGCGTGCAATCTCGGGGTCATGCTGCTGGCATCGGCGATCTTTCTGCAATCGCTGATCGGCGTCCCCGTCATTCCCGGGATCCTGGCGACGGCCCTCTTTGCCGGTGCCTACACGTACTTTGGCGGCCTGGCAGCCGTGGTCTACACCGATGTCTTGCAAGGCGTCGTCATGATCGGAGGTTGCCTGCTGGCCGTGGCGATAGGACTGTGGCAGGTCGGCGGCATCGGCCCACTGAAGGAACGCGTGGATCAACAGTTCGAACGACAGAAAGAAGCGCGCCTGGTCGCCATGGCCGCGGATCAACCCGAACCAGCCGTTGGCGAGGATGCACGGGCGGCGAGCTACTTTTCGTTGATTGTTCCGGTCGACACGCCGTCGCCGTTTCCATGGCCCGCGATTCTGTTCGGCCTCGCGCTGGTGCTGAGTCCCGGCTACTGGATCGGCAATCAAGCCATCGTGCAGCGGTCGCTGGGGGCACGGTCCGAATTCGATGCCAAGGCCGCGTATGTCTGCGGCGCGCTGCTCAAGAACATCATTCCGATTGCCGTCGCCGTGCCGGGGCTGATCGCGTTCGCCCTCTATCCCGGTCTAGAAAACCCCGATGGCGCGCTCCCCACGCTCATCAGCGCCATTCTGCCAAGCGGCCTGCGGGGTCTGTTCGTGGCGGCGTTTCTGGCGGCTCTGATGTCGAGTGTCGATTCGTACCTCAACTCGGCCGCGACCATTTTCACGAACGACTTCTATCGCCGCTTCCTGCGCCCCAACGCCGATGAACGGCAGCTCCTGAACGCCGGCCGCTTCGTCACGCTGACCCTCGCCATCTGGGCGATCGGCTTTGCCCTGTTTCTGACGACCCTTGACGCGGCCATCTACACGATCTTTCAGACGCTGCTCAGCTTCTTTCAGGGTCCGGCGATTGCCGTGCTGCTCCTTGGCGTCCTGTTCCGCCGGGTGACGGCTGATGCGGCATTTGTCGCGTTCTTTATCGGCGTCGCGACGTCGATGACGCTGTTCCTCCTCAGTCAAAACTGGTTCGCGACAGCCGTGGGAACGACGCCGTTGTTTCGCATCGCCGATCCCTTCTTGTACTACTCGGTCTGGGCGTTCCTGGCGACGGGCGTCTCGTGCGTCTTCCTGAGTTACTTCACTCGGACAGACTCTCCCGAGCGACTGCGATACACGCTGCGAGGCTGGAAACAGGAGGTGGCACAATGAGCATTCTGCACGTCGTGGGCGATGCCCTACGTGACGCCTTGGGACTCATTCCCCTGTGGGGAGTCCGTGGCCTGTTTCTGCTCCTCTTATTCGCGCTGATGGCCTGGGTCGTCAGCCTGCCGAATTCCGAGACGACCGACCCCGAAAGCCCGCGCGATCGCTCGGGCCGCAACCTCAAATGGTGGGCGTGGACAGCGATCCTGATCCAGATCGTTGTCTACTCGGTCTTTTAAACAAAAGCGCGCAGGATTCGGGGTGGCACGCCCTGAGTCTTCGAAGGGCGTGGTGAACTCGCAATTCCCACGCCCTTTCGCAAAGCCTTCAGGGCCACCACCAAGTGACGATGCCACTCGCTTGAGGAATCTCTTCAGCGATTACACCGACACGTCGATCTCATAACCTTTGCGCTGTTCGCGAGACAGCCACTGGTTGGCGTCCGAGTCACCGACAATCTGTTCCGCCTTCGAGTCCCAGTTGATCTTGCGGCCCAGACGGATCGCGATGTTGGCCAGGTGACAGGTCGTCATCGCCCGGTGGTGTGAATAGACGTCGGAAATCGGGTCGGTCCGATCGACGACGCATTCGAAGAAGTTGCCCATGTGGTTGCCGGGCTTCTTTCCCTTGTAGAGTTCCGAAAGCCGTTCTTCCGTGATGGGGTTGGTCTTCAGCGCCTCGGCTGGTGCCCCCTTCATGGCGCCCCGGCTCACATGGAAGCGGCCTTCAGTCCCCTCGAACAGGATACCGTTTCCATCGGGTGAACTGCTGACAATGTGCATCTCCACATCGCCCGGGCACCAGACGGTCACATCGAATTCGACCGCCGCGTTGTAGCGGTCATCTTGCGTCGGCATCCCGTTCTTGAATTCGACCGGATGCTTTGCTGTCCCTTCCACAGCGGTCGGGCCGGTTTCGTCGATGCCCAGCGCCCACGAGGCGATATCGACGTGGTGAGCGCCCCAGTCGGTCATCTTGCCGCCGGAATACTCATACCACCAGCGGAACTCGTAATGACACCGTGAGGCGGGGTAGCGACTGTTCGACGACTTGGCGGTCGTGCTCGAACGGTAGGCCGTCATGGGTGCCTGGCCAAGCCACATATCCCAGTTCAAACCCTCCGGAACATCGGCTGTTTCGATGAATCCGCTGTCGGTCGATCCGCCGATATCGCAGACCACTTTCTTCACCTTGCCGATCCGGCGGTCTTTGACCATGGCCACGGCCTGCAGAAAACGGAGTCCCATTTCGCTGCGCTGCTGCGTGCCGACCTGGAAGACGCGCTTGGTCTCTTGCAAGACCTTGCGAATCTGCTTCCCTTCGTGAATCGTCAGCGTCAGCGGCTTTTCGCAGTAGACGTCCTTGCCGGCCCGCATCGCGTCGATCGCATTTTTCGTGTGCCAGTGGTCCGGAGTCACGATCGTGACAACATCAATGTCCTTACGATCGAGCAGCGCCCGATAGTCTTCGTACATCTCGACATCGCCCGAGAACCCCTTGTTCGACTGCACCGACTTAACCCGCTCGCGGCCCGCTTCCCGGTGGGCGAGGTCGACGTCGCAGACGGCTATGCAGTCCGCGAATTCCATCGCAGCCGGACCGACTCCCTGCCAACGATCACCGGTTCCAATGCATCCCAGCGTCGGCCGACCGTTCACCAGCGCATGGCCCAAGGCCCGGTTCGATGCCGCGGTATGCCAGTACGGCAGCGTGGCTCCGGCGAGAGCTGCTGTCGTTTTCAGAAAATTCCGGCGAGTGGTCTGATGCGTCATGGAAGTGGCCTCGTGAAGGACGGCTGACGGAAAATCCGAGCGCGAATCGTCTCAGAATAGCCTTGCTTGGGAGGCAACGAAAGGACCACGTCCCGGTCGTGTCGCATTGCGAGTTTCACAAACAGGGGGTATTCGGCCTGATCGTCCAAGGGTACAATCCAACAGTCCTCTCAAACCTGGTCATTCGGCCCGATCCGTGTTCCTATCTCTCTGACTCGCTGAGCGACGTTTAACGTCCGTTTTCCTTCATTTCGTTATCCGTTGAAGCGGCATTGTTCGCCGTTTCAGTTTTTCCCTGTTTCCCTGACGATTCATAGGGCCAGTTCGCTCCTGGAGGGTCGCTGCCGACGTCCGTGCGCGACGCATCACTCTGTAAAAGATCTCACACAACCTCTGTGCAATGTAGCGTTCCCTTGGTATTCCACAGGTTTCTGGCAGGCACAACCGGTTGTGTTAGATGTTCTAAAGGTCGCGGCGTCTCGTCTCGACGACTGTCCAACGGCTGACAGGCACCCGGACCGCCAGGGATGCCCGCGACCGGCAGGTCGGCCGCCAGGAGACGCGCCATGTCCTCTGCCTCCATCCCCATTCCTCCCGATGAATCGCCGCCCCTCCCGCCATTAGCCACTGCCAGTCCCTTCGGTTCTCTCGCGAAATACATCACGAATCACAATCCGTTTTATCCTCTCAGCGCGGTCTTCATCCTCCTCGGCCTGCATGGTCTGTTTCATGACGAGGAGGCCGCCCGCAATATCACCGAAGTCGGTTTCAACAACACCATCCTCTGGCTGGTCTTCGCGGGATACTCCATCGTGCTGGCGGCGACGGCCGTCTGGGTCGTCCGCTGGGGCCGCATCTGGGACGACGCGAGAACGTTGTTACTGACGCTGGTCTTGCTACTCGTCGCGATGAGCGTCAATTGCGATAAACCGATTTCGCTGCACGTCCCCATCGCGCCCTATCTGCTGGCCGGAGGGCTCGCGTTTGCGATCGTCCTGAGTGAAGTCACGCTACGGCTGACGCGCATTCATTTCCCCTGGTGTCTGCGCGTTCCAATGTACCTGTTCTTCTCGCTCTTCTTTCTGTATCCGCTGGTCCTCGATCACTCACTGAACGTTGTTGGCCTGGCCGACAATGCGGCCGGTCTGAGACAGACGCTCTTGGGTGTCATGTTGTTTCCCGCCGCGGCCGGTCTGGTCACGCTAACGCTGCTCCCCGCTGCGTGGCGAGGACGTGATGTTGCCGTCATGCGGCAAACTCCGTGGATCTGGCCCGCCTATCCGTGGTCGCTTTTCGTCGCGATGGGAATCGCCGTCGTTTTGCGGGCGTTCTATCTGACCATCTCGTTCCATCCCCGCAGCGGTACGGTCAGCGAATTCGCGCCGTATTTTCTGACGCCCTTCGTGATTCCCGTCGCGATGGTCGTGTTTGAACTTGGGCGTTCGGTTGGATACCGCATGACCCAAAACCTCGCCCTCGCGGTGCCGCTCGTCTGCGTTCCGCTTTCGCTCACTGGAGCGCCAGTCGCCATTCCGGAGGCGAACTTCCTACATCTGCATGCCGAATACTTCGGATCGCCGTTGCAGGTCGCACTCGTTGGGCTCGTGGCGCTGCATGTCTATGCGCTATTCCGCAGCGGTCCCGCGTGGACAATCGACGCCCTGATCGGCCTGACCGCGCTCGCGGCTGTTGTCGGTCCGCATACCTTTGAGGTGGAAACCTTTGGCCCGACAAACGGCCTGCCGTTACTCGCCGCAACGGCGCTTTCGATCTGGCAGGGAATCCGCGCGCCGCACCATTCCCGTTATTGGATTCTGGGAGCGGGACTCCTGCTTCTGGCGACGAATACGTTTTTGTGGAATACGCTCTGGACGAGCAGCCGCGGCGCGATTCCCTGGCACCTCGCGATGATCGCCATGCTCGCGGCCAGCGTGATCTGGAACGATTCGCTGGCTCGCATGCTCGGCCAGTTGGCCGCCGCGATGGCAGTCGCGTTCGTCTTTGGCGCGGCAATCCTTTCGGCCCGGTCGCTCTATGGGCTGACGCCGCCACTGGCGATGACCTACCTGATCGGGATGGCGTTTCCCTTCTGGGGTGCCTGGTGGATGAGCCGTCAGCGCGACCATCTGACGGCGGCGATCATGGTGACCACGGCGGCCGGTCTGTATCTCGGCCTGCTCGCAGGGTCGCTGCTGCTCTTGAGCCGCAACCCCATGGCGTGGGCTTCGGTCCTGGGTGGGCTCATCTGCTTCGCGGCCGGGCTCGCCGTGAGCGCGCGCAAGATGAGAATGACTTCGGAACTGACGAATGAGCCGCCACCGATGACCGGCGAATAAGTCACTCGACTTTACCCGGGGCTTTCGTCAGTGCTCGATGAAAGCCCCGGATCTTAGTCTTCTGTCTCGGCCCAGACCATACAGCGTCCCTCTTCGTCCACGTCGACGTGAATGAGGTGCGGGAAGCAGCAGACGGGGCAGTCTTCCGTATATTCCTGGTGCTCGCCCTGCGTCGGGTCGACGGGGATCACGATTTCCTCGCCGCAGTGCTGACAGATGTAACTGGCTTCGGGCGAGGCGGGGACGCCGTGCCCATGTTTCCGGTTGCGACTCATGCTGACCACACTCCTTTCCGGAACCGTCTTCGCATACGATCCAGTCTGGCGATCTTCCTCGCGAAGACTTCCCGGAGCACGAACTTCAGGCTATCGACATGGCTCGACTCGCCCGCGTCACGATCTATCCTCTTAAATCGTCGCCGGGATTCTCCACCAGTCAAGCCGTTTTCCTCCCGACAGGGGCGATCGAGCAAGACCGCCGCTTCGCCCTCGTCGATTCGGCAGGCCAGATTCTGACGGCAAAGCGACTTCCGGCCTTCCATCGCCTGACCATCGCAATCGATCCCGTCGCCCGAGCGTGCCGTTTCGGGGCGTCCGACGAAACCGCCCCAACTCTTCACATCGATGCCGATCGCGTCGAGATCGAACAACGATTGTCCGAACACCTCGAAATCGCCTGTCGCCTCATCGAAAATACCGAGAACGGATTTCCCGATGACCTCGACTCTCCGGGGCCAACGCTCGTCAGTACGGCCACTCTCGAAATGGTCGCGAGCTGGTTCCCCAGTTTGACCGTCGATGAAGTCCGTCGCCGGTTTCGTGCGAACCTCGAAGTCGAAGACGTCCCGCCGTTCTGGGAAGACTCGCTCTTGAGCGCAACGGGGCAGGGGGGCACCATCCGCTTGGGGGACGTTGTCCTCGAAGTGACAAACCCCTGTCAGCGGTGCGCTGTGCCGTCGCGCGACTCCCACACGGGCGAACCGACCGCGATGTTTCAGAAGACGTTCGCAGCGAGGCGTGAAGCCACGCTCCCGGCTTCGGTCCCCCGCGAACGGTTTAACCACTTCTACCGACTGACTGCCAACACGCGCATGATCTCGCGCGGCGGTGGAATTGTGGAAGTGGGGACGGAAGTGACGGTGGAATCGCGACCGGTATAACTCAGCGAGCGCTACTCACTGAGCTTGGCAATCAAGCGTTCACGAACCTGCTGCGGGTCGGCTCCTTTGACGGCCCGCATCACCTGACCGATGAGCGCTCCGGCGGCCTGCTGTTTGCCCGCTTTGAAGTCGGCGACGGGTTTCGGATTGCGGGCGATCACATCCGCGATGGCCGCGTCGATCGCCCCGTCATCCTGCACGATCGCCAAACCGCGCTCGGCGACGATCGCCTCGATTCGTGCAGTCGTGGCGGTCTCTTCGCCTTCCAGCAGTGCGCCAAACACTTCGCGGGCGGCCTTGATGGTCAACTGCTTGTTCGTCACCCGCTTGAGCAGGTCCGCCAACACGTCCGCCGGAACGGGGAACGTGGCAATCGTCAGGCCGCGCTCGTTGAGTTCGCGCTGGACGTCCTGCGTCAGCCAGTTCGCGGCCTGCTTGCCATCGCCGCAGCCCTCGGCAACAACTTCAAAGTACCTGGAGTACTCGCGGCCCTGGTCGATGATGACGCCCGCGTCATAGGCTGAAAGCTGGTACTGGTCGCGATAGCGTGCTCGCCGTGCGGCCGGCAGTTCGCCCAACTCACCCCGCAATGTGGCGATCTGTTCGTCGGTGACAGTCACCGGGACCAAATCAGGATCGGGGAAATAGCGATAGTCGGCGGCTTCTTCCTTTTCGCGCATCGCATAGGTAACGCCCCGCGCGGGGTCGAAGCCGCGCGTCGACTTGGGAGCGTCCTTGATGGTCTGTTTCGTTTTCTGATAAAGCTCCCACTGCCGTTCGACTTCGTGAAGAATTGCTTGCTCGGTAAACCGGAAGCTGTTGATGTTCTTCACTTCGACAATCGGCGTCGCCACCTTGCTGCCATCGGGCTGATGGACGTGCAGGTTGACGTTCGCATCGCAGCGCAGGCTGCCCTCCTGCATGTTGCAGTCCGACACACCGATGTCCGTCAGCAGCAATCGTAAATCCTGCAGGAACAGCCGAGCCTCTTCGGCGGACCGCAGATCGGGATGCGTCACGATCTCGACGAGCGGCGTGCCGGCGCGATTCAGGTCGACCAAGCTGTCGCGACCGCGACCGCTTTCGTCGTGCATGTTCTTGCCGGCGTCTTCTTCCAAATGCGCCCGCAGAATGCGGACACGACGAACCGCCCCGCCGTCTGCCTCCGTCACCACGTCGACATGACCGTCGTGGCTGAACGGCAAGTCATACTGGCTGATCTGATAACCCTTGGGAAGATCGGGATAGAAGTACTGCTTACGATCCCACTTGGTGAATCCGGCGATCTGGCAGTTGAGCGCCAGCGCGGTCTTCACGGCCAGGCGAAAGGCTTCCGCGTTCAGAACGGGAAGGGCACCGGGCAGCCCCAGGCACACCGGGCACGTCTGCACGTTCGGCTGATCGGGATTGAAAGCCGTGCTGCAGCCGCAGAAGATCTTGGAGACCGTCTGCAACTGGACGTGAACTTCCAGCCCGATAATCACGTCATAGCTCATGCCGCTTCCGCCCATCAATGTGTGCTGCGTCGAACCGGCGAATTCGCCAACGAGTCCCGCGAGATATGGTTAGCACTCTGTCTATGCTATCGACGCGGACGTGTGCCACTGGCTCTGCCAGTGCATCTTGTCCTATGGCAAAAAAAACTAAGGCACACTGGCAGAGCCAGTGCCACCCAAATACTCAAGCGTGACAAAACACTAACTCCGTGCCATCGGTGGGATCAGCCGGTGGTGGTCGGTCGCCGCCTCGAACATTCTTGCCGCCCGCAGCAGCGTCTCTTCGGCGAATGGTGCCGCCTGCAACTGTAAGCCGACGGGTAACCCCGAGGGCGACAGTCCTGCTGGAATCGAGATCCCGGGGATTCCGGCCAGATTCGCGGGGATGGTGTAGATATCGGACAGATACATGGCCATCGGATCGCTGGTCCGCTCGCCCAGCTTGAAAGCCGTTGAAGGAGTGACCGGGCCGGCGATGACATCAACCTTGGCGAAAGCCGCATCAAAGTCATTGCGAATCAGCCGTCGAACTTTGAGCGCCTTGACGTAGTACTGGTCGTAGTAGCCGGAGGAGAGGGCATACACGCCCAGCATGATCCGGCGTTTGACCTCGGTCCCGAAGGCTTCGCCGCGACTGCGAGCGTACAAGTCCGCCAGGGAACCGGCTTTCTCCGTCCGATGCCCGTAATGAATCCCCTCGTAGCGGGCCAGGTTGCTCGACGCCTCGCTCGGCGCGATCAGGTAGTAAACCGCGACCGCGTACTTCGAGTGCGGCAGCTCAATGTCGATCAGTTCCGCCCCCAGCGAGCGGTAGACGTCCAGCGCGCGGCGTACGACCTCTGCCACTTCGTCGTCCAGTCCTTCCGCAAAATGTTCCCGGGCTACGCCAATTCGCAGCCCCTTCAGCGGCTCGTTCAGCGAGTTGGTATAGCTAGGGACCGGTCGATCGACCGAAGTCGAGTCGCGCGGATCGTGACCAGCCATGGCTTCCAGCAATAAAGCCGCTCCGTGAACATCGCTCGCGAAGGGACCGATTTGATCGAGCGAACTGGCGAAGGCGACCAGTCCATATCGCGAAACGCGGCCATACGTTGGCTTGAGGCCGACGACACCGCACAGACTCGCCGGCTGCCGGATCGATCCGCCGGTATCGCTTCCCAGCGACATAGGCGTCAGTCGTCCCGCCACCGCCGCCGCCGATCCGCTGCTCGATCCCCCCGGTGTTCGTTCGAGATCCCACGGATTGGCTGTCACCTGAAAGGCCGAGTTCTCGCCCGACGAACCCATCGCGAATTCGTCCATGTTGGCCCGACCGACCAGTACGGCTCCCGCCGCGCGCAGCCGTTCAATCACATGAGCACTGTAGGGCGAAATGTAGTTTTCCAGCATCCGACTGGCACAGGTGCAGGAGACTCCCTCTTCGCAGATGAGATCCTTCACAGCGATCGGGAGACCTTGCAGTATGCCGATTGATTCACCGGCCGCCCGCCGGGCGTCAATCGACCGGGCCTGCGCCAGCGATCGCTCGACATCAACATTCAGAAATGCTCGAACGGACGAATCTCGCTGAGAGATGGCCGCCAAACATTCCTCGGTGAGCGCCGCCGAAGTGACATCACCGGCAGCCAGTCGAGTCACCAGTTCGGCCGCGGGAAGATTCAGCAGGGAAGACATGTGACGAGAGCCTCCGTCAAGACCCGGTTGGCGGCTCGGAAACCGCTGCGATTTCAGCCGATTTTCGCTTGTCCAGAGGGTCTTGACGCTGTTTGAGTGTCCCGCTTCGCCGGTCGTCACTTCTCGGTCGACCGTTCGTGAATTCCATCCCGCCGATCAACGCAGTGAACCAGCCCCCAACCGGGCACTAGCCCTCAAGAATGGCGGGAACCAGAAAATGTTTTCCGTCCGTCCGCGGCGCGTTGGCCAGGCCCCGATCGCGAGGCAGACTGGGCGCGAGCACATCCGGACGCAAGACGTTGGACAGTTCGATCGCGTGAACCAGCGGCTCGACGCCATCCGTGTCCAGCTCGTTCAGACGGGCCACGTAGTCGAGCGTCTGCCCCAGCTTGGCACCCAGATCGGACAGCTCGGCGTCGCTGAGTTCCAGGCGGGCGAGGCTCGCCACTTTGCGCACCTGCTCCGATGTCAGCGACATCATGCCACTCCGAGAGACTCTGAATGCACGCTGTTCGCGAAAGATACTCGAAGACCTGGGGATACTCCCCTTAGTTCTTCGCGGCAGTCGGCAGAGTAAAGGCGGCGCGGACGATCTTCTTCGTCACCAGGCCACTGCGAATGCACTGGGCGCAAACGCGAACCTTCTTCGCCTCGGCACCTTCCTGAATATTGATCGCCTGGAGGTTCGGCTTGAACCACCGCTTGGTGATGCCGGTCGTCTTGCGACCGTTACCGCCGAGGTACTTCGGCTTACCGCGTTGCCGCAAAGAGTTGCCCCGCACGGGTCGCTTCGCGCACAGATAGCATTCGGCAGTCATTTCGATCCGACCTTTCCTGACATCCAGACAGCTCGGCTTGCCGTCTTAACATTCTTCCTGAAGAGACGATGTGACCGAGCCACCTCTCCGGATCGGGCAGTATAGACGATGCCACAAACGATGCAAGCGAAGCCGGTTCGCTGAGAGGTCGTCCGAATCGTTCCGCAATGTCGACGGTATCGAAAGCCATGGCCCACAGTGAATAGCTGGCAACCCTGTCATCAGGACTGAGACAGCGAATCACGGCATCATGGCTCCTGAAGATCGCTCGAGCCCCCGATTGTGCAATTTCTTCCCACAAAGTGATACTGGCCGATCTCGAGGAATGTAACTTTCTCCAAAACCCGTCTTGACACGATGAGTCCAGACCGAATTTGAAACATCACCCGTAACACAAATGAAACGCAACACCATACCATTAAACATATTACACAACCGGCAAATCCTGCCGAACTGATCTTGACTGGTTTGGCACGACCTTCGCAATAGCTCCTTTCAGCCAACACGGCAAGCCGCCGGTTGGCCTGCGAAGGTGACGGAATCCTTCGCTGGAACGGAATCTGCCAAACATGGAGTGGAATCATGCTCGTTTTGACTCGCAAGCGTTCAGAGTGCATCAAGGTTGGCGAAGACATCGTCATCAAGGTGATTCACACCAGTAAGGGAACGGTCAAACTCGGCATCGAGGCCCCGTCTCACGTTCGCGTTCTGCGGGCGGAACTGGCAGACGACCCCAACTGCCGCCTCGGCTGTCCGATTGTCGATGGCCTCCTCGTTGACCACGACGAAGATGAAGAGCCTCTGACGGCCGAACGCTTCCTGGCAGCCTTCGCTGAAGCCGTTCCCGCCTGAACCCGTGTCCGGCTGGAACTCTTCAGAAAGGGGGCAGGATGCACCCGACGAGCGAATTAGGCGGAATGACCACGTCGACCGATGGCGCGCGGACAACCCAAGGGGGAACGCGCCCACCGGTTGATGGTGGGCCCTTCCGAACCCGGTATGCTCAGTCGCCCAGAGGCGGGAAGTCGGGCGGCAACAGGTGCCCCATCTTGTCTCGCTTCGTCTTCAAATAGCCGGCGCGGTGCTGTTCCGGCGGCGCGATGATCGGCACCTGCTCGACGACCGTCAGGTCGAACCCGGGAAACGCATTCACTTTCTGGGGGTTGTTCGTGAGCAACTTGACCGCCGACAGGCCCAGATCTTTCAGGATTTGCAGGCCGATTCCATAGTCGCGACTGTCCGCTTTGAAGCCCAGCTTGTGGTTCGCCTCGACCGTGTCGAACCCCTGATCCTGAAGCTGATAAGCCTTCAATTTCGCAGTCAGGCCGATGCCGCGTCCTTCCTGCGGCAAATAGACCACCGCCCCCGTTCCTTCGCGGTGAATGGTCTCCATGGCCTGGTGCAGCTGATCTCCGCAATCGCAGCGGAGAGAATCGAGCACGTCCCCGGTGAAGCACGACGAGTGCATGCGAATCAGCGGAGCCTCGACGGACTTCAAATCGCCCCACACAATCGCGAGCGGTTGCTGGTCCTCATGCTGAACCGAATAGGCAATGACGCGAAACTTGCCGTACCGCCGGGTTTCAAACTCGACATCAGCCTCGCGATTCACCAAACGCTCGCGGCGGCGGCGATAGCGGATGAGCTCATCGATCGAAATGATCGGCAACCCGTGTTCAGCGGCAATTTTGCGCAATTCGCCGCCATCGGCCATGCCGCTGCCGGACTCGCTGAGAATTTCAATCAGCACCCCGACGGGTGCCAGGCCGGCTAGCCGCATCAGGTCGACCGCGGCTTCGGTGTGGCCCGCGCGCCGCAGGACGCCTCCCTCCTTGGCCAGCAAAGGATAAATATGTCCGGGGCGAACAAAATCCTCGGCTCGGGACGTCGGCGCTGACAGGGCGCGAATCGTCTTGGCCCGGTTGTCCGCGCTGACGCCGCTTCCCGCATCAAAATGGTCGACAGGCGTTAGAAACGCGGTCCGGTTGGGCGCCGTATTGCGCGTGCTCTCGACGATGGGAGACAATTGGAGCCGGTCAGCGGCCTCCTGGAGCATGGCCACGCACAACACACCCGCCCCGTGCCGGAGCATGAATTTGACCTGGTCGGGCGTGATCGACTCCGCCGGAAGAATGAAATCTCCCTCATTCTCCCGCTCCTCGGCGTCCAGAACGATCACCATTTTGCCCGCCTGCAGGGCGGCGAGCGCGTCGTCAATACTGTCGAGAGTGCCGGGCATGAAGATCTCGCGCCACAAGTTCAGCCAGTTGCCATCCACTACAATTGTATCCGGTTGACCCCGGCTTCGCGCACGGGTTCACGCTGCCCGGCAAAACCGGGATGTCCGGATCGACCGCCCCAGCCGAGTGCTCTGGAAAAATCGGCTGCCCCGACAGAGGAAGACCAGTTACCGGGATCCGCTCACCCTGCCAGCCAGCCGACCCCACTCGATTCTTGACAAAACAAAGCACATTGATATGTTGGATTGGTTGGTGCATCCGCTGCCGTAACATTTTGAACGGTGGACAGATGTTGCCACGATTCTTCGCCCATCTCATCGGATGGGCAGAGAATCAGGATGGCTGCACAAATTGACCTGCCCCCACCGTCTTATTGCCAGCGCGGCTGAAGACCGGTTCCGCTGGCGATAAGCCCCGCTCGAATCCCCTGTATGACGATGCGAGGAAATCGATGACGACTTCGTTCAGGATGCGAACTCCGTCGACAATCGCCCGCACTTTCGCCCCGGCAGTGCTTCTGGCCTGCTGTTGTGGAATTGGACTGTCCGCCGAACCGAAGGGACTGGGCGACGTTGGATCGCTGGTCTCGTTGACCATCGAACCAGCGTTGGAGGGCGTCATTCATCTGCGCGGGCGCGACTCGCGGCAGCAGGTCTTCGTGACCGGAACCTATTCGTCCACGCAACTGCGGGACCACACTCACCGGGTGCAGTACACCGTTGAACCAGCCGACCTCGCGAACATCGATTCGACCGGGTACCTGATTCCCGCTCGCGACGGCGAAGGGGTGCTGCGGGCAACGGGCGACGGCCAGACGGCCGAAGTGAAATTGTCAGTCACGGGCGTCGCGAGCGACGTGCCGATCAACTTCCCGAACCAGGTCGTTCCGGTCTTTACGAAGCTGGCCTGCAACAGCGGGGGCTGTCACGGGAAAGCCAGCGGACAGAACGGCTTCAAGCTGTCGCTGCTCGGTTTCTATCCGGAAGACGACCATGAATTCCTGGTCAAGGAAGGTCGCGGTCGTCGCATTTTCCCGCCGTCACCCGAACAGAGCCTGCTGCTGCAGAAGGCCGTGGGCCAGATGCCGCACGGCGGTGGCAAGCGGATGGAAGTGGGGACCGATGAGTACCGGATGGTGGCTCGCTGGATCGAGCAGGGAATGCCCTACGGCAAGCCCGACGATCCGCACGTTGTTGGGATTCGCTGCCTGCCCGAAGGCCGCGTGATGCCCCGCGGTGGCGATCAGCAGATCACCGTGATGGCTGTCTACAGCGACGGATCGACCGAGGACGTCACCCGACGCGCCCTATTCGAAGCCAACGATCCGGAGATGGCCGACGTCACGACGACTGGCCTGGTCAAGACTTTGGACCTCGCGGGCGAAGTCGCCATCATGGCTCGCTACCAGGGACAGGTCTCCACATTCCGCGCGACGATTCCACTGGGCGCGGAAATCGCCGAACGTCCGCCGGTCAAGAACTTCATTGACGAAGCCGTCTTCCAGAAGCTCGACGTCCTGGGCATTCCCCCCTCACCGCTGGCCGACGATGCGACGTTCCTCCGTCGGGTCTACATCGACCTGACGGGAACCATCCCCTCGGCTGACGAAGTGGCTGCGTTCCTGGCCGATCCCGATCCGGCCAAGCGTGACAAGCTGGTCGACCGTCTCGTCGATTCGACCGAGTATGCCGACTATTTTACGAACAAGTGGAACATGGTGCTGCGGAACAAGCAGCGCAACCAGTTCGAGTTGTCGTCAACGTATGCCTTCAACCGCTGGATCTGGTCGAGCCTGTACGAGAATAAGCCGTACGACCAGTTCGTGCGTGAGATTCTGACCGCGTCCGGCAGCCCGGAAGACTGCCCTCCGGCGGCCTGGTATCGCGAAGTCAACGAAGCCAACGAGCAAGTCGAAGACGTGGCCCAGTTGTTCCTGGGTCTGCGAATCCAGTGCGCCCGCTGCCACCACCACCCCTTCGAGAAGTGGAGCCAGGACGATTACTACGGTCTGGCGGCCTTCTTCAGCCGGGTCGGCAAGAAGAACATTTCGTCCAAGCCGGCAGCACAGGATAAGCGCATCTTCCACATCGATTCGCAGGGCCCGGCCCAGGCTCGCAACGAGCGCACGGGCAAGATGCTCGCTCCGACCGGCCTCGGCGCGCCAGCGCTCACCTTGACCGCTGACGAAGACCCGCGCGTGCTGCTGGCCGACTGGATGTCGTCCCCTGAGAACCCGTTCTTTGCCAAGTCGCTGGTGAACCGCTACTGGAAGCACTTCTTCAGTCGTGGCATCGTCGAACCGGAAGACGACATGCGGGAAACCAATCCGCCCGCGAATCCAGAACTGCTCAATGGCCTGGCCTCGCACTTCATCCAGTCGGGATTCAACATCAAGGATCTCGTACGCACGATCTGCAAGTCGTCGACCTACCAGTTGACGGCCCTGCCAAATGAGTACAACCTGCGCGACAAGCAGAACTTCTCGCGGTACTACCCCAAGCGTCTGACGGCCGAAGTCCTCTACGATGCCTTCCACCAGATCACGGCCAGCTCGCAGGCTTACAACGGCCTTCCGGCCGGAACAAAGGCCGTCCAGTTGCCCGATCCGTCGGTCGGGCCGTACTTCCTGAAGGTCTTCGGTCAGCCGCAGGCAGACACTGCTTGCGAATGCGAACGCTCGCAGGAAGCCAATCTCGCCCAGAGCCTGCACCTCCTGAACAGCAGCGAAGTGCAGACCAAGATTTCTGCCGGCGAAGGTCGCGCGGCGAAACTGGCTGCCGATCAGCGGCCCGTCGAAGAACGGATTCGCGAACTCTATCGCTGGGTCTACTCTCGCGAGCCGGCGCCCGATGAGGTCGCGGTCGCGGTCGCCCACCTGCAGAAGCATGCCGACAACCCCAAACTGGCGTTCGAGGACATCACCTGGGCGCTGATCAACACCAAGGAATTCTTGTTCAACCACTAGTGCTCCATCAATGTTCAGGATTCGGGTGTGTGCCACTGTCTCCCGCCAGTGCAATTTTGTGGATCAAAGACTCAAGGCGCACTGGCGGTGCCAGTGGCACACGAAAAGCAAGCCCCTGACAGAACACGACTCCCGCTACCCGATGGATCGATGCTGCCTCCCCGCCGACTCCCCCGCCGAATGCCTGCACGCTCAACACCTCGGATGACAGTTGGCTAGACGCGCAGTCTGCCGCAAGGATTCCTGCCATGAGTTTCCACCGCGAGTTCTCGCACGCGCTTCGCTGGTTTTCGATGGGAGGCATGGGGTGTTTGCTCCTGTTTCCCGCCATTAGCTGGGGACAGCTTCCGCAGAACCGTCTCTACGCGGTCTTTCCGGCAGGCGGGCAGGTTGGCACGACGTTCGATGTGAATGTCACCAGTTCAGCCGACTCGGAAGAGCTCTCGGAACTGGTGTTCGATCATCCGGGCTTGAAAGCTGTCGCGAAGACGCGCGACGAAAACGGACAGATGGTCCCGATCCCGAATCAGTTTTCGGTGACCGTCGCCGCCGATGTTCCACCCGGCTTGTATGAGATTCGCTCGCGTGGTTTGTATGGCTTGAGCAACCCGCGTACGTTCGCCGTCGGTGCGACCCCCGAAATTCAGGAGACCGAGCCGAATCAGTTCTCGGAACAGGCTCAGGAAGCGACACCGGGAACAATCATTAACGGCAAGATCAATGGCGGGGCCGATGTCGACTGGTTCAAATTTTCGGGCCAGGCCGGGCAGACGTTTGTCGCCCAGATCTGGGGGAAACGTCTCGACTCGCGACTCGACGGGACGATCGAACTCTTCGCCCCCTCCGGTCAGCGATTGGCAATCGCCCGGAACACGGTCCGCCAGGATCCTTTGTTGATTCAGACGCTTCCTTCGGACGGCGAATACCGATTGAAGGTCTACGACTTTGTCTATGCCGGCGGTGAAGAGTATTTCTATCGACTCGACCTCAACCAGCGGCCGTTCATCGAATCGATCCAGCCAGCTGCCGCCGTGCCCGGCTCAACTCAGACGTTCACGTTGTATGGCCGTAATCTGCCCGGCGGTCAGGATGCCGGCATCGCTTCGCGTCACGGTCCCCTGCAAAAGCTCGACGTTTCGGTCGCCGTGCCAGCCGACGCGGCATCGCTCGACCTCTCGCGCCCGCTGCATCCGGAATCAAGTATTGAAGACGGGTTCCAGTACACGCTCGATTCGCCCGCCGGCCGCTCGAACGCGATCTTTATTCCGTTTGCCCACGGCACACCGACTGTTGAAGTTGAGCCCAACGACGCTCCCGCGAATGCCATGAAGCTCACGCTGCCCGCCGAGGTCAGCGGGTTGTTTCAAACTCAACGCGATACCGATGTTTTCCGCTTTCCGGCCAAAGCGGGCGAAGTCTACTGGATCGACGTCACCGCCCATCGCCTCGGGTCCGATGCCGATCCGTATCTTCTCATCGATCAAGTCGTCGTCAACGACAAGCAGGAAGAGTCACTTAAGCGAATCGCCGCCGTCGATGACGACGGCGTGAACCCGCTTCCGTTCGTCTACGATACGTTGAGTGACGATCCGGTCTATAGACTGGCAGTTCCCGCGGATGGTGTTTACCAGTTGACGGTTCGCGATCGCTATTCCGCCAGCCGGGGTGACCCTTCGCTGCGTTACCACTTGAGTGTGCGTCCGGCCGCACCGGACTTTCGGCTGGTCTCAGTCCCGTCCCAACCGGTGGCTGCCGGGCAGAAACTCGGCGCGACCTGGGCGCTCGGCCTGCGGCGCGGCGACCAGGATTCGGTGAACGTGGTGGTACTCCGCCGGGACGGGCTCGACACTGTGATCCACATTTCCGCGGAAGGTCTTCCGCCAGGCGTAACGTGCAAGCCGATCCAACTCGGTCCGCAGCAGAACTCGGGCATCCTGGTCTTTGAATCCGCCGAGGATGCACCTGCCTGGTCGGGACAGATTCAGATCGTCGGTCGCACGACGCTGGAAGATCCGGCGCTTGTCGCCGCAGTGAATGCGGCCGCTGCCGCTGTGACTGCTGCGACTGCCGAAGTCGCGAAAGCCGCCATGGCGGTGACCGCTGCCGATCAGATTGCTCAGGTCGCAAAAACGGCCGCCGAAGCGGCCGCCAAGGCATCAGCCGATCAACCGGACAACGAAGATCTGAAGAAGGCAGTTGCCGACACGGAAGCAGCGAAAAAAACGGCGGACGACGCGGCGGTTGCCGCGCGTGAAGCTCACAAGGCGAACGAGCAGAAGTTGGCAGAAGCGAACGCCGCTCTGGCTGCCGCGCAAACGGCCCAGACGGCTGGCCGAAAAGAACTTGTTCGCCCGTCGCGTTATGGCACGGTTGTCTGGTCAGCCCCGGTCAATCAGCCCGGACAAGCGCGGCTGGCTTCGCATCTGGGACTGTCGGTCATCGAGGAACCGGCGCCGTTCGTCCTCAAGACACCCGTCCACGAAATCGTCGCCAATCACAACACGCAAATTCTGGTTCCGCTGGCCCTGACGCGAAGAAATGATTTCGCCGAAGCCGTCACGGCGACGTTCGTTGGCCAGCCCCAGAACGTGCAGGTCGAGAACAAGCCAATCCCGAAAGAAGCGACCAGCGAGGTCTATCGGATTTTCGTCCCCGCGAACGCGCCGGTAGGAACCTATGAGTTGCACCTGATTGGCCAGGCAGCGGTGTCCTATCGACGGAATCCGCAAAAAGCCGATCGCCTGAAAGCCGTGTTCGACGCCTCCGACGCGGCCCTCAAAGCGGCCATGGCGAAGGCCGCCGAAGCGGTGACCGCACGCGATGAAGCGAAAAAGACGCTGGCCACCGCGCAGGCGGACGCCAAGACGATGGTTGAGGCCAAGACCAAGGCTGAGCAGGCCGTGAAAGATGCCGAAGCTGCTGAAGCCAAGGCCAAGGAAGCCCTCGAAAAGGTGGGCGATAACGCGGACGAGAAGGCTGCCGCGGAAAAAGCCTTGGCCGATGCGCAAGCGGCCGTCGTCGCCGCGAAGGATGCCCTGACTAAGGCGACGGAAGCCGCCACCGTTGCCGAGACCAACTCAAAGAATGCCGAGCAGGCGGTTGCTGCCGCGGAAGCCGCCGTGAAGGCGACCGACGATGCTCAAAAGGCCGCGATGGCAACGCGAGCCGCGGCAGAAAAAGCCTTTCAGGACGCCGACAAGGCGGCGAAAGCCCAAAGCATCAACGCCTTTCCCCCCAGCACTCCGATCGTGCTGACGATCAAGAACGCCCCGTATACACTGCCAGTCGAAGTTCCCAATGGCGGGGCCGTTAAAGTGGGAGAATCGATCAGCGTGAAGGTCACCGTCAAGCGGCAGAATAACTTTGCCGGTCCCGCGACGTTGACACTCGAACTGCCGCCGGGGGCGACCGGTCTGACAGCCGATCCGGTCACGATCCCCGCTGATCAGTCCGAAGGTCAGCTCGTGATTCGCGCTGCTGCCGATGCTCCCGAAGGGGAGATCAAAAATGCTGTCATCCGAGTTAAGTCCGAGTTCGACGGGCCAGCCGCCGTCGATGCCCCGATTCCTCTGAAGATCACGAAATAACCTCCGCGAGAACTCGTCCGCGTCTCCCCACTGACCTGATTCTTGCCGACCCGAAATTCCTCCCGAGCATCCGCTTCCACGAGGCTCAAACATGCCCTGCCAGTCCCGCCGCTTCCTCCGCCCGCTGACGCTGCTCGTCGCCAGTCTTTCGCTATGCCCCCAGTTCGCCCTCGCTCAGGAGGCGAAACCCGGCATTCAGCCGGCGGAAGTCAAACTCGATCGTCCGGTCGACTTCGACAAGGACATCGTTCCGATCTTCGATGAAAAATGCACGGCTTGCCATAACGTCGCCATCAGCGAAAGCCGGTTTAACATCGAGGATATCCCCGCGATTTTGAAGGGGGGCAAGCGGGGTCCGGGCGTCGTTCCGAAAGATCCGGACAAGAGCCTGGTTTACACGGCCGCCGCGCGCAGCATGACGCCGGAAATGCACATGCCGCCACTGCCGAACAACGTCTCGGCGGCTGCCGTCACTCCCGAAGAGCTCGGCCTCATTCGCCAGTGGATTCTCGAAGGGGCCACGTCGAGCGAGACGAAGTCCTCCGCATCGATCGCGTGGCAGTCAATTCCCGAGAATCTCAACTCCATCTATGGCCTCGCCCTGTCGCCCTGGAATCGGTTCGTGGCGTGCGGCCGCGCCAACCAACTCGATGTCTATGACCTCGTCGTCGGAGACTATGTCGGACGCCTGACCGATCCGGCGCTGGCGACGGTCGAAGTGAACGGCCAGAAGCTCTACCCGCGCGGCGCCGCGCACCGCGACTTCGTCCAGTCGGTGGCGTTCAGCCCGTCGGGCGATTTGATGGCCACGGGCGGATTTCGTGTTGTGAAGCTGTGGCAGCGCCCGTCCAATGTCCGCAGCCTGGATGCGGCTGTCGAACAGCCCCCAACTGCCGTGGCCGCCAGTCCCGATGGAAAATGGTACGCCATCGGACTCGCGGACGGCGGCGTGCGATTGCTGCAGGCCAGCGATGGCGCCGTCGCAAAGGCCCTGAATGGACATGCCGGCGCGGTGCGCGCGATCGCCTTTGACGCCGCATCGACCATGGTCTTTTCAGCGGGGGCCGACAAGAGCGTCCGTCAATGGACGATCGCCGACGGTACCCAATCGGGCTTGCTCGAAACACCGGCGGAAGTGCTGAGTGTTGCCCTAGCCGTCGATGGTAAACGCGTCTTCACCGGACATGCTGACAACCTGATTCGCGGCTGGAATGTTCCTTTCGATCAGCCGAAGCCTGCCGAGGGAGATCAGCCCGCTCAGCCGGTTCAGCCTGTTCTCACCAGCCAGGGACACGGCGGCCCCGTGAACGCGTTGGCACTTGTCACCCCGGCCGGAGCCCAGCTTGTTTCCGGCAGCCAGGACGGCACCGTGCGTCTGTGGGATCTTGCGAACGGCAATCAGGTCCGCGCGTATGGACTCGATGCCCCGGTCTCGGCTGTGGCCGTTCGCCCCGATGGTCAGGCGCTCGCGGGTGTCGGCGGATCACGAGCCCGGTTGTGGCAACTGGCAGACGGCAAGCAACTCGCGGAAGTGAAAGGAAGTTTCGACGCCGATCGCGGGATCGTGCAACTAACGGAGAACGAAACGGTCGCCAAGTCGCGAGCCGCGCTCGCGAAGGCGTCTCAGGAGCAGGCGGAGAAGACGGTCAAGGAGCGTGAAGAAAGCCTCAAGAAGGCGATGGAAACCAAGACCAATGCCGACAAGGCCCTTGCGGAAGCCATGCCCAAGGAACAAACGGCGAAGGAAGCCGTCGACGCCGCTGCAAAGGAGCTGGCCGATAAGCCGGACGATGAGGCCCTCAAAAAGAAGAAGACCGACGCCGACGCGGCTCTCGCCAAAGAAACCGAAGCGGTCACCAAGGCCAAGGAAGCCGTCGAATCGGCTAACCGCGCGATCACGCAGTTGGAACAAGGTCTGAAGACGTCGCAGGAATTGCAGCAAGCGGAAACTGCCCGTCACGCGGCAGAGAACACCGCTGCCGAGCAGGCGACAGCCAAACTCAATGAGGCGAAAGCAGCGCTGCCGTCGTTTGAAAAGCCGTTGGCCGCCATCGCGTTCTCGCCGAACGGTCGACTCTTCGCCGTCGGTGGTGAAGACGGCGTGGTGCGTACCTACGACGCGAAAGCCGGCAAGCCGCTTGATACGTTGCAGCAAGGGGTGGCCGTTCAGAAGCTGCTGTTCGCGCCAACCGGCGGGCTGGTCTCGATCACCGCCGAACCGAAGCTGACCGTGTGGGACGCAGATCCCGCATGGCGGCTTGTTGGCGTGCTCGGTCCAAACCCGGAAACACCGCTCGACGTCAGCAATTCGCCGTTCATCAGCCGTGTGCTGGCACTCGCCTTCAGCCCCGACGGCAAACTGCTGGCCACGGGCGGCGGCGATCCGTCACGCAGCGGCGAACTGATCCTGTGGGATGTCGCGTCACGATCGATCGCCCGAGTGATCGAAGAAGCCCATAGCGATACGGTCTTCAGCGTCGAGTTTTCCCGCGAAGGGAACTGGCTCGTCTCCGGGGCGGCCGACAAGTTCGTCAAGCTGTTTAACGTCGCCGATGGCAAGTTGATTCGCGCGTTCGAAGGCCACACCCATCATGTCCTCGGCGTGACGCTCAAGTCGGATAACAGCCGGATTGCTTCCGCCGGGGCCGACAACGCCATCAAAATCTGGAACGTCGAAACCGGCGAACAGCACCGGACGATCTCCAACTATGGCAAGCAGGTGACGGCGATCGAATACATCGGCGTTACCGACAACATTGCCTCCGGCAGCGGTGACAAGAACGTGCGGATGCACCGCTCGAACGACGGCGGCAACTACCGCAACTTCACGGGCATGGCCGAGTTCGTGTATGCCGTCGACGTCTCCCGCGACGAATCGCTGATTGTCGCCGGCGGGGAAGACGGCGTGCTGCGAGTCTGGAACGGCACGAACGCCCAGGAACTCTTCAAGTTCGATCCCCCCAAGCCACCCAGCGACCAGCAGGCGGCACGGTAGCGCCGCCCGAGGCGAGTTGTCTCCTGCAGCTTGATTCCCCGGCCTCTCCCGGCCAGACTACGGCGTTTGGCTCGATAATCGTCAACGGACGGTTTTCGCGGTCCTGTCGTGGTTTGGAATGTCTTTTAGCCGGGAAGTCCGTGCTCCATGTCCCTGGAACTTGCCAGCCGTCTGTTCGCGGAAATTGATCGCCTCGTGCTGATTGATCCGCACACGCACATCAATCCCCACGCCCCCGCCTCGACGACGCTTGCCGACATTCTGGGGTATCACTACTACACCGAGCTGGCTCATTCTTCGGGGCTGGCCAAGTCGCAAATTGAAGAACCCGGCCTCGATCCGAAAACCAAAGTCGGCCGTCTCGTCGAGCAACTCGATCGGCTCGGCAACACCATCCAGGTCGATTGGCTCGTACGGCTGTGCCAGCACTTCTTTAGCTTCGCCGACGATCGTCTCACGGTCGACAACTGGGAAGCTCTCTACGACACCGCCGCGAAGAAAATGGCCCAGCCGACGTGGGAAGACGAAGTTCTGCGGAAGTCGGGCCTCGAAAAGATATTCCTGACGAATGACTTTGACGACCCGCTCGAAGGATTTGACAGCACTCGCTACATCCCGTGTCTGCGGACCGACGACCTTGTCTTCCACCTCGCTAAGCCCGCCACGCGCGAGCGATTGGCCAAGGCCACAGGCGTCGATGTGCGCGGTCCCGAAACTCTGAAGTCTGCCGTCGGCAAACTCTTCAGCCACTTTGTCGAGAAGGGGGCTCGTGCCTGCGCGATCTCGCTGCCGCCGTGGTTTTCTCCCGATCGCGTCGCGGCTGACGAAGTCTCATCCGCCTTCTCACGGCTGCTCGCCGGCGCGTCACTGACCGCTCATGAATCGGGCCAGATCAGCCGCTTTGTCTTCTGGACGCTTGCCGAACATTGTGCCGAGACCGGCCTGCCGTTCGACCTGATGATTGGCGTCAATCGGCAGGTCTATCGCGACGGTGTCTACCAGGGACAGGATCTGTTCGATCAGCGCGTTTCGCTGATTCAATACCAGGAATTGTTCAACGCATTTCCCAAGGTGACGTTCCCCATCTCGGTTCTGGCCCAGTCCAGCAACATGGAACTGGTCAGCTACGCCTGGATTTTCCCCAACGTCGTCACCAACGGTCACTGGTGGTACTCGAACATCCCCGCGTACATCGAAATCGATTGCCGCGCCCGCTTGCAGGCCGTCCCCGCCAACAAGCAGATCGGCTACTACAGCGACATGTACAAGCTGGAGTTCGGCTGGCCGAAGTTCCGCATGTACAAGCAGGTGCTCGCCAAGGTTCTGGCTGACGATTTCGTGATCGGACGCGGCTGGTCCGAAGATCGAGCCCTCGAGCTCGCCCGTCAGACACTGCGTGGAAACGTCGAGACAATTTTCAACATGGGCTGATCCGGCCTGAAAACAGCAAAAGCGAGGGGAACCACCAATACCAGGGATTGCCCGGAAACACAGGCGTCCTCGAACGGAGCCGTCCCGCCGTCCAGCGGCGTTTCGAGGCGCCCATTACCTCCATTTCTTGTCTTGATGCATCTTTGCGCCACCCGCGCCGACCGGTAGAATCGGGCTCTTCCCGTCTCCCCGCGCACAGTGGTACTCGACATGGCATCATTGGTCTTGCTGCAGGATGGCCAGGCAATCCCCCATTCCCTCATCGGGCAGGGTTCCGTTCTGGGCCGCCATCCGGAATGCGAAATCCAGATCAATTCCAACATGGTCTCGCGCAAGCACGCCCGCGTCTTCGCGCAGGACGGGCTGTTCTATATCGAGGACTTGGGAAGCGGTAACGGCACCTTCGTCAACAGCCGCAAGATCGAAGCCCCGACTGCCCTCAATCACGAAGACCGCATCAAACTCGGACCGATTCTGCTGCGATTCGAGTCCGACCAGCCAGCCGCTCGCCCGGGCTCTCCCACCGTCGTTCCGCGTAAGCCGGTCCTCGATCCGATGGCGACCCTCGGTGTCGACCTGGGCGAAGACGACGAGGGGGACGGCGCGACCATCATGGGCCAGACGGACGGCGTCTCCGGTTTCGGCCGCCTCGAAGTCCAACCCGAAGCCAAGCTGAAGGCGGTCCTCGAAATCAGCCGCAGCCTCGCCGGGACGGTTGACCTTAATGCCATTCTCCCGCGAATGCTCGATTCACTGTTCAACATTTTCCCCCATGCCGACCGTGGTTGTGTCCTTCTGAAAGACACGGTCACCGGCCGCATGATCCCCCGCGCGATGAAGCATCGCCGGTCCGGCGACGATGAAACGGTCAAGCTCAGCCGGACTGTTCTCAAGGCGGTCCTCGAACAAAAGGCGGCCGTTCTCTCCGCCGACGCCACCAACGATGCCCGTTTCGAGGCCAGCGAGTCGATCTCGAACCTCACCATCCGCTCGATGATGTGCGTCCCCTTGCTCAGCCTGGCGGGCGAGCCGATGGGGGTGATCCACATCGATACGCAGAACGCCTTCAACCAGTTCAAGAACGAAGACCTGGACCTTCTGGTCGCGGTCGCCGGTCAGGCCGCGCTGTCTTACGAGTCGGCCAAACTGCTCGTGACCGCCATGGAAAAGGCCAAGCAGGACAGCGAAATGGGCATCGCCCGCGATGTCCAGCATGCCCTGCTTCCGGAAGAGATGCCCTCCGTCCCCGGTTGGGAGTTCTTTGCCTCCTACGATTCGGCTCAGGCAGTCGGCGGCGACTACTACGATTGCCTGCGTCTGGACGACAACCGCATCTGCATCGCCTTCGGCGACGTCGCCGGGAAGGGGGTGCCCGCCTCGCTCGTCATGTCCCGCCTGTCGAGCATTGTCATGAACGTGATGGCCTTCCTGTCCGATGTGGGCGAAGCGGCAGCCCGCGTCAACAACCAGATGTGCGCCAAGGCGGTCGAAGGTCGCTTCGTCACGTTCGTTCTCGGAGTGCTCGAACTCGACTCGGGCAAGTTCACGCACATCAACGCCGGCCATATGCCGCTGATGATCCGCAAGGCCGATGGATCGATCGTCGAAATCGGCGAAGCGGAAATCGGCTGTCCGCTGGGCGTGATGGAAGACTATCCGTACGACGTTATCGAATACGTTCTCGCCCCCGGCGAAATGGCTGTCATCTACACCGACGGCGTCAGCGAGGCGATGAACCCCAACTCCGATCTCTACGGCATGGAGCGCATCCGCGAAATCGTCGCGGGCTGCAACTCAGGCTCCGCCGCCGAACTCGGCAAAACCCTCCGTGAAGACGTCCGCCGCCACGCCGCCGGCCGCGACCAGAACGACGATATCACGATGATGGTGTTTGGGCGGAAGGGATAGGAACCGGGCTCCGTTAGCCATCGTGTCCCAATAAAACCAGAATCGTCGGTTCGGCTCTCGCAAGGATGCGAAACATGGTCGGCGTTCAACGAGTTTGTCTAGCGACACTCTCGGTGTTGCTGTTTCTCGATGCCGCCATCGCCGCGGCGGCCGAGCCCGAGAATGCTCCGGTGAATCGAGAGTCTTACGAACTCGTCTTTCAGGAACACCCCCGGTTCCGGGACTTAGAGACACGACAACGAACGCGCGACGCCATCACGGCCGATGTCTTCGACATGTCATTGTCGCCGGAAAAAGTGACTGACGCGCTCGTCGAACTGGGTTTGTCATTACCGCCCGAGGAGATTCCCTGGAAAAAGCTCCTGGAACTGGCGGAGCGTCCAGATGTTCCCGAGTCCGTGGAATTGTGGGCTGTCGTTATTGCCGGCAAAGGGCTCTGCTGTTCGCCGCGCCCGCGAGAGTTGGAACGATGGCTGTTCCGGCAACTCAAAGGCGGCCCGCACATTCAGTCGGCGACCGTGGTTCTTGGAGCCTCGCGAATCGCGGCCCGCGCCTCGATGCGCGAGTGGTCGCGCCTGCTTCGCGATCCGGCGACGACGGACGAGACTTGCGTCTGCATCGGCAAATATGTCTGTATCTGGGGCAGCGTCTACGAGGGAGGAACACTCGATGAAGGCATCAATTGCCTGCTCGCCGGGTACGATGAAGCCACATCGTCACCCACTCGCAAGCAATTGATCTGGGAATGGCTGAGCCTGACGCCGGGGGGCGAACTCACTCGCGGCCATGTCGAGGAAACGACTTTCTGGTCACTGCATCAACTGGCGATGCTTGAATTTGCAAACGAGCAAAATCCCGTCGAACTCCGTGCGACTGCGGCGACGGGATTGAGGCGAGGCGAACCGATCACTCAATCGGCAGTCACTGCCGCGAAAAAACTTCGCGACGAGTCCCTGGGGATAGAACGCCTGCGAGCAGCCGCGAATCATGTTCTTAAAAACGCGGAAAAGTATGGTGTGGAGAAGTAGGCCAGTTTTGCGATGGCGAATGAGTATCATTGCCGGAGACTCTGATTTCACTGCGTTGGCAGTTCCACGGACCATGGGACTGTCAATGATGTTCGTCCAGCGCCTGACAAACGTCATTACGTCAACATCATCCAGAAACTGCCAATGCCAACCATCACCCCCAAAATCGTCCCCCACCTCTGGTACGACACCCAGGCCAGGGAAGCGGCGGAGTTTTATTGCTCGCTCTTTCCTGATTCACAAATCACGAGCGTCACGACACAGACAGAAACGCCCTCCGGCGATTGCGATGTCGTTTCGTTCACGCTCTGCGGTCAGCCGTTTATGGCGATCAGTGCCGGCCCCTATTTCAAATTCAATGAGTCGATTTCCTTCATGGTCAATTGCGACACGCAGGGCGAGATCGACCATTACTGGGCGAAGCTGTCCGCCGTCCCCGAAGCCGAGCAATGCGGCTGGCTCAAAGACAAATACGGCCTCTCCTGGCAGATCGTCCCCAGCATCATGAACGAAATGATGCGCTCCACCGATTCGGAGAAAGTTGGCCGCGTCACGCGCGCCTTTCTGAAGATGAAAAAATTCGACATCGCCACCCTGCAAGCGGCGTTCGACGGGGTATAGATCAAGCCGGGCAGGCCCGCATTACGGCACAAGTTCCGGCATTGACGCTTTTGCCCCGTCGCCGAAGTCTTCGAGCGTCAGCTCAATGGTCATCGGGCGCCTATGTAGAATTTCCAGTGAAACCTTAACTACGGCAAAAGGCACCTCAGCACTTTTTCTAACTGTCCAGTTACCGGAAAGCGGAGGAAATCCAACTCCGAGTTCTGAATCGCCCTTAAAGACTTGGCACACCCAGCTTCCTTGCGGTCCATTTACCGACTCACTTGTCACTGTGCGGCTCATCATTTTGTTCGGTCCACCTAGCCATCGCCCGAGGTCGTCCCAGGCTGGAGTGCCTTTGAATTGTTCGCTGATCTCGCCATTTTCTTCCGTCCACAGCCGTTGAATGTGTTGCACTGGAAGCCTGCAGAATCCACATTTCGATTCGGGCACAATAATTCGGTAGGCGATGTCTGGCACCAGGTCGTTCTTCCCCTGAATCGAGACTTCGACAGCCCGTAGTATTTCGCCTTCTCTCTCGAACTGACCGACTGAACGTACTTCAACCACTCCTTCAAATCGCTCCTTCTTCTCGGCAATAGCAAGACGATACCGGCTCCAGGAACCGTCCGCCGGAAGCGAACTCAACAGCGGCACCGAAACGGGTGTCACGCGATACGGCTGACGCTGCATGAAAGAACTCAGCGCACTCGTCAGAAAACGCTTATTATCGGAGACTGCAGCAATCGCGGCCTGTTCCAGGCGAATTGCCTCATCAAAATGCCCTGCCTCCGCTTCCAGAAGTGCCCGTCCTGACAGTTTTTCATGTTCAGCCGCATGGACATGCCTATTAAAGACCTCCAGATGCTGCCGCGCACGTTCAACATCGCGAACACTATCATCAAGATCGGTCAAGAGGATAAGCGCAAGCTGATAATGGGCCTTGGAGTGATTTGGCGCCAGCTTCAATGCCGTTTCCAGATCTTGAATCGCCGGAATTGGCTCGCTCGCTGCTTGATAGGCATCTGCCCGTGACAGATGCAATTCCGCTATCTTCGGACCAAATTCGATCGCTGTAGACAGTTCGCGAATTGCTTCGTCGTACTTTCCCAGTTGCAGCGCCTCCAGGCCATGCATGTAATGCACCGGAGCAAGCTCTGGCGCCAGTTGCGACGCTTCACGATATTGCTTGATCCACCCCGATTCCGGTTCCGACGTCCCGTTGTCACTCGGAGTCTGTAGCAGCTGAACGATCCGCAGATCAACATCGGCCAATTCCGTTGGCCGCAGCCCCTCTGCGGGAATACCAAATTGCGACAGACGATGCCCGGCGATCGCCGCCATCAGTTTATTGCGCTGCGGTGAGGAGCGACATAGCCTATACCACTTGTTCGCTCTCTCCTGTTCGCCCACTGTTCGCAGATATTCGGCAACACAGAACAAGTTGTTTGTTGGAAATCCGTTCCGCAGATCACACATTACGCCGAACAGCAGCGCATCCTCGCTGAGCGGTGTTGACTTCCCGACAAGCGATTCCAGAATCGAATTTGCCAGTAGTCGATGAAGGAGAGATTCACGATCATCTGCAAGTTCCTGCAGTGCCTTGTCGCGGTCGTCGATCAACTTCAGATCGTTTGCCCATATTGCAGCCAGAAAACGATCTTTTGGACTTGGCGATTCCCCATAATACTCGCGAAAAAGGCGATACGATTCGACAGCGTTCCCCTCAAGCATGGCAAAGATGGCTTGAGCATGTGTTAACTCAGCCAATGACTGATCGCTCGGCGCGGCGAAGGTCTGTTCGGCCAACCGCCTGGATTTGCGAAGGCTTCCGTGACCGGTCCGACGACACCAGAAGTACCAGGTCGCCCCGGAACTGGCGTAGCGTTCGGAACACTTGCGATGATAGTCTTCAGCCGCCTCCCAATCCTCAAGGCCCTCATAACAATCGGCAGCGCACAAGAGCCCCCACGCTGAATAGGACTCGGCCGAGTTGAGCGCATGCGGCAAGGCTTCCTCCCACTGTCCGCGCGCCATGTAACCATAAGCGATCCGCATGGACGCAGACGCATGCTCCAGACCAACCGCAGGAAGTTCGAGCGCATGCTCGAGTGCCTTGCGTTCTTTTTCCCAGTCACTATTTCTCCAGTAAAAGTTAGCCAGTTGAGTTGCAGCGGAGGGGTCGTCGGACAGATCAACAACTTTCCGGTAACACCTTTCCGCATCGGAATGAGAGCGATCCTCTTCATACTTGAGCGCCAGTTCGCGAAACAGTTCTACATTAGTGGGATGTCGCTCTTCCCATTCGCGGGCCATGTCACGGCTGTCTTCCCAGTTCGACTTGACTCGCAGAATCAAGGTCAGCGGACATTCGGACGCCAGCCCCACGAGATCGTCAATCGGAACAATTCCGTCCGTGTCAACCAGCCGCGACAAGCGCCTGGCCGTATCGGGAAGGACATCATCGTTTTGTTCGTCAACCCGCCGAAATATGGATGACAAACCTGCGTCGCGCCAGGCCAGTGACTGATAGAGATCCATTGCGCCTGTGGAGAGATCGGTCGATCCCAGCCTTGATGAAAGATCTTGAAGACTTCGCCTTGCGATCTCACCGTCGACATGGAATCCCTCAATGGCCGGGGCCAACGGGTGATCCTCCAGTAGCGACTTCGCACGGATGATGGAGTTTGCCGGGTCAATACCGAGAGCAAACCGTTCGAATCGGAGCGTTTCGGTCGCCAGTTGAAATAGAGAGTCCTCGACGATTGCAGCTGTTGCCGGCCATGACACGCACGGATATCCAAAGTTTTTGTCCACAGGCTCTTCCTTGAGCAATCGGACGATTTCTCTCGACCGTTCTGCCAGGGGATCAGCGGTCAGATTTTCCGGTATCTGGTCGCCCCGCGATATCTCCTCGTTTGTCGGATCCCGTAATGTCTTAAATTCCGCAGGAAGTTCCTTGGCCAAACCCAGCAATCGAGGCAGGCTCACGTGAATTGCATCCAATCCAGTCGAGTTCACGAAGTGTCCAATTCCAATAGCGTGCGAGCGCGACAACGATGCCATTGCTCGCCAGCAATCCGGTTCAGCCTCCACCAGTTGTCTCGCAGCGTCGACCTGTTCACTGGGACTTCCAGCAATTTCGGCCGCCAGGAGTCGAAAATACATTGCCAGCCGATTCCCGTCGGACTTCAGTTTTTGCAAAGCGGCATCATCCCATTGACAGTACGCGGCGACTGGTGAAACCCACTCGGGAGATTTCACCCCACCAAGTGATTCGGCGGTCTCGAGGTCCGCGATCGCCAGATCGTGCAGTCCCACCAACGCCCGGACGTACGCGCGAGATTGCCAAGCCAAACCGGACTTCGGCCACAATCGCACGGCCCGTTCGGCCAGAAGAAGTCCGCGGGCCTTCATGGCTTTATGCATCATGCTCCAATGGGGTTCGATCAAGCTCCCCAACATCGCGTAAGAGCGAGCTGTCGCCGTAAGGACTTCAACTGACTGTACTCGCTGCTTTGTCTCAATTGCGAGAGACTGAAGTGCCAACACCTGAGAGACTGAATTCAGCGACTCAAGCAGGGCTACCGTCTCGTCATCCACGCGGGCTGACTCACTCCCCAGTCCTGCCGAATCCACACTCCTCTGAAATCCCGCTTTCTCTAGAACACTTACAAAGTCGTCTCGGGACCACTGTTCGGCCTGGCTCGCGAATTTCGCAACAAGCATGGACGTCGGTGCGGAAACCTCACCACTGAAGATCGTTTTGCGTCCCTGCGGCGTCGGAAGTAACACATCGACGGCTACAACGCTATCTCGCGAGGCTGTATTCTTTGGCCGCCGTGTCAGGGTGACGAAAAGTGAGGTACGGGCACCTGGTTGGCCCGACTGTTCGCTTGCGGATTCAACTGCGGTAGCCGAATTGGTTGTAAGTGTCTCACGCAGCAACTCATCGACCGGCACAGTCCCAAACGTCTCGGCACCACAAACGAACAACGCCTGACGGGCAAGCTCCTTCAGTAAACCAGGTTCGTGTCCGTGCTGACTGGTAACCACCAGCCGTCCATCGGGAATATCGGGTACCGAACCTGGTGGTAGTTCGACTTTCACAGCGACCCCGCGATCCGCCAGCACTGGCTCCGTCGCGAACTCGTTGACGTTTCCCTCTGGGTTAACGAACCACTCAATGTGGTATCTTTTGAAAACACTTGGCCAGCGGAAGACGATGACCTGGCTGTCTCGCACTGCGGTCGTATTTTTCAGCGGCCATCCCTGGACCAGCTTTTGCAGATCTTCGGCGGCTGTCTCTTTCCGCGCCGATTCGTCCGCCTCCAACCGCTCCACGACACTCGTGAGCGTTGCATTGTACGATCGTTGCGACATCGCCTCGACGAGGGCCGCGATCGCGAAGATCGCAATACCGCCCCAGACCACCAGTTTCTCGACTTGAGATCGCTGCTTCTTGCCCGTCGGCGCCAGATCGGCCCCGCTGTTGTCGCTGGACATGGCAACACCCTTGAAAAGAGGGACTCAAGAGGCGGCTTCAATGGTCTCGCGCTGACGGCCGCCATCTTCAAGCTTCAGGGCTACGTTGCCACCCCCGCGCAGCGAATGCAAGTCGTGTCGACGAGACCTAGGTACTCACCCTGATACGCGTATGGAGCGATGAAGAGCCCCGGACGTGACGTACTCATGACGGTCACGTCGAGACGAACTCGACCCGGCTCACGCATTCCCGCGTTTGCGGGCGGTGAGGGGTTGCTTCCACTGGCGGAGTTGCTGCCGCATTTCGCGGAGGTTGAGGTGCGGCGGCGGGAGGGAGACGTCGGGTTCCGAATCGGCGGGTGCTCCGGCGTCGCCGTACTGTTGGCGGCCGATTTCTTCCTCCAGCAGCCGCAGCCAGGCCGGTACTTCGAGCCCCGATCCGGTTGAAGACTTCAAATACTCTTCGACTTCTTCGCTCAGTTTGTGGAATGCGGCCGATTCGGGGCGCTCTTCGCGCGAATCGCTGAGGCATTGCCCGATGCGGGCAATCATTTTGTTAACGGCTAGCGGTTTAACAAATTCCTCCTCGAGCCGGCTACGGATGGATGGCAAGCGCATGCCGTATGCCTTTTCCAGACGCCTAAGGTCGGCAAGGTGCTGGCCAGCCAGTTCCTCGGTTTTGACCGCGAACACATCTTCCCAGATACGGGCAGCTTCTTCGCGGCCGGACCGGGCTAGCACTTCGTGCGCCAGGGGAACCGGGGACGAGTTCCAGGCATCTCGATCGTATGCGGCTTCCAGCCGCAGAAAATCGAGGAGCGTGTAAAACATTTCGCCGTAATCCGACTGCGTCGTCGTGGTATTGTATTCCAGAAAACGGTCGAACTTCTCGACCACAATCTGGTAGATCAGGCGCAGTTGTTCCTCGACTTCCCCCCGATCCGCGGCCCCGGAACGAATTGCCTCCAGCAGTGGCGAAGGGTGCAGAGGATCTTCGTTCTCGTCGAGGTAATCGAGAAACTTGCCGATGCCGTTGTGCAGAATCGCGCGAACATGACCCAACGTCAGAATGCGGGCATGCAGCAGTTCGCCGCCGAAGCGTTGGATGAACTCGCGCGTCTCATCCCAGAGCGCTTCCATCCGCAGTGTTTCGACGCTGGTCAGTCGCATCGACTGGCTGTGCTCAAGCCACTGTTCGAGATAGAACTCGACGATCGAGCCCACGATGTCGATCAGCTCTTCGTCGGGGAACCTGCCACCCTTCCAGTGTTCGGCGGCCAACAGTGTCTGTTCGAGCGATCCCCGCAGGGCAATCCGGAACAGCCGGTCGAACTCGGTCACCGCCAGTCCCTGTGGACGGGACGACCGCTCCATGGCATACGCCACGCGCAGCACGTGCCAGGTTTCGCGCAGCATCCCCAAACGTGGCAGATGAGACAGCAGAAACCGAATGATTGCCTGATGCGTGCGCGCTTCCAGAATCTGTTCGGCAGCCCCGCCGTGTTCCAGCGGCACATACAGCAGCGGGCGCTTCTGCAACTGCTTGAGCAACGCCGGCAACTGGCGGCGAACATTGACCGGGTCTTGCCGAAAGACGGAGGTATAAACCCCGGCGAGGCTCTGCTCCAGCCCGTCGGTCGATTTCTCGCCCTGTCCCGTTTCACCCAGCGCGGCCGCGAGACTCCAACCGGCCGCGCGGCAGCTCAGGCACGTCAGAACCGTGGTCTGCAACAGGTAGAACTGCGTCTGCAACTGCTGATCGAATTCCAGATTCGCTTCCTGCTCGCCGCTCGACTCGGCAATCTCGCGGCCCTGCAATTCCCGCATCAGCCGTATGAGACCCTCTTGCCACTGCGACGTTGTCTCCAGCCAAGAGGCGAAGTATTCCCGCTGCTCGGCCGACCAGGGTTCTGGCGCTGGGGCAGGGGACCCCTCCGGTGCTTCTTCGGGCCGTCGCCGCTGCACGAGAATTGCCGACGACTTCTGCCACAACAGGGAAACGGTCCGCAGGAACTTCAGTCGTGGCTCCAGCCACTTCTCCAGCCATTCCATTTCGCCGTCGCCGGTCGACGAGGCCCCATCGGCGATCGGGCCTTCCACTCCATCGTCGGTGCTGTCGCGGAAGACGACTCCTTCGTAGGCCGCACCGTAAAGTTCATCGACCTCCTCCGGTCCGCCCTCTTCAGCGGCAGGTCCGGGGGCAGAGGCGCCTGTCGCCTCGGACAGGACCGGGGGCTTCCAGTAATCTCCGGCATTCGCTTCCAGAAAGTCGAAGGCACGGCGCAAGGTCAACCAGGGGTCGTCGGGAGTCGCACCGGCGTCGGCGACCACCTCGATCCAGCGAATCAGCAGACCATCGAGCGACGTATCGCCGGCATCGAAACCAACCGTTTCGACGTCACTCAGCCACTGCATCATCAGTCCCAGCGACGCAACCTTGTCTTTGCGGTCGAGCAGGGCGATAACGACGCGTGCGTAGGCACGAGAAGACTCGAATCGTTCGACGTGTTTCCGCCAGAACGCGACGCTTCCCGAGGCATCGCCCGCGGTCCGCCAATCGGCCAGCGCCTGGGAAATGTGCTCCGCGGCGGCGAAGGTTTCCCGGCCCGAGACGCGCGGCAGATCGGCGACGACGGTCGTCCCGTAGCGATCCCAGTTCGTCGCGAACCGCTCAAAGCGTTGGCGAATGGTATCCTTGATCTCGTCACCGCGTGCCGAAGCTTCTTCCAGACAGGCAGCGAAGGCCCCCATTAGCCCATCGACCAGGTCCAGCAGCACTTCCACGCGCTGATCGGGAACACTGTCTTCCTGCGATCCAAACAGCGGGAACTGGCCCTGAAATCCGAGAATGTTCCACGGATCGACAATCGCGCCGCACTCGATGCCGCGCTGCAACAGGTCTTCGCACTCCAGAACCTGGCGAAACGCGCGGGCGACTTCGCCTTTGCCGATCGCGACGCGCGTGGTCGTCAAACGGCATTGGATTTCGCACTCGAAGCGAGCCGACGGACACTCAATGATCGCGGCCTGCCGCCTGGCCGCTTCGGCGAACCCCATCCGCGCATACAGATAAGAAACCTGCCGCCGCTGAACCTGCTGGGCCCCGTATTGGGCGAGGTACATGTTTAACGCCTGCCGCACATGCCCGAATGGTTGTTGCGTCAGCCGTGCGTGACGTTCCAGCCGCTTCGCCCGTTGGCCTGAAGCCTCGGCCAAAATCCGCTCGTAGAATGCATCACGCTGCCGGGCCACCATTGGCAGCAGTTTCGTTAAAGTGATCGTCGAATCGTGTGTCTGCGGCCCGCTGCCGCTGATCGCCGATGCCATCAGCATGGTGCCAGCCAGAACGGCCGACGCGTCGAACACCACTTCGGCTTTCGCGGTCCGTTTCTGCGTCGCCATCCATTCCTGAAGCGCCTGCAGAATTACGCGGCGCACGATGAACCGGGTGTAGTTTCCCTTCAAATCGATCTGTCGGGGATCCCACTCGCCGAATAAATAGTTGGTTCGCTTGTTGACCGGATGAAGGTGATCGTGCGCGCGAGGGTCGACTGAAAGTTCCTGCAAATTTTCCAGATAAAGGTGCGATTGCCGGCGAATCTCCTCCGGGGTTTCCCGCAACAGTTGCAGTGCCCCCTCGATCACGGGCTTGAGGGGACCATCGATAATCCCGGCACCGGCCAGATAAAGCGGGAAGGGCCGCAGTTTTTCGTGAGAATACGGCTGAGTCAGCCGGCCGTTTTCAAGTACCGCGACCGGGCGAAAACCGACGAAATCGTTAATCCGCGCGAGTACCCCGCTCAGAATGCGTTCGTCCTCGTCCCACGGCGGCCCTTCCTGCAGCACGGCTTCGCACAGCCGCGCCAGAAAGAACGGATTCCAGAATTCGACTTCCGGAACATGCGCCAGTAGATCGGCGTGGAATTCCCGGTAGGAGTCCACCCCTCGGTCCAGCGCCAATCGAATGACGGCGTCGCATTGCGACGAATCGCCAAAAGCACTGTTTGTCGACCGCAGCCGCTCCAGGGCCTCGCCGAGTTTCCCGGCCAATTGTCGGGCCGGCAGTCGATGACAGACCTCATTGAGGACGGACTGAAACTTGGCATCGGGCCGACCGCTGGAAAAGTTGAGATACCCCAACAGATCCCGCCAGGCGGCATCCCAGTCAAATGGTGTCTCGGTCACTCCTGCCTTGGACTCGCCAGCCATTCCGCTCCGCCGTCCTGCGATCCTTCCGCCGCGAAGGGTTCCTCGATGGCAGCCACGATTCGCTTCGCGGCCCGCCAACGACCCAGTCTGGCAGAATAGTGGAGCGGGCGCGGCGTCGCAAACCATCGGCAACGCGATGCGCGGGGGTCCATGCCGGTAATTTCGTCATCCAGAAATTAACGCTCGGGCTACCGCCGGTCATCCCTTGAGATATTGGAGAGCGGCTCGACACGACATCTTGCTCGGGCGTCACTCGCCAACGGTCGTCCTGGCGGGACTCGCCGGATTCGTATTCGACTGCGTCGGGATCGGAATCACGTCCGTGTCGTGCATGACTTTTCGGGGTGCTCTCGATTCCGCCGGCTGACGACTGGTTTCAGAGGCGTTGTCAACGGGGCCGATCTCGGCGAACGGGTCGCCCTTATCCGGGATCTCCACGATCGTTTCCGCCTTGGCGGGAATGACTTCCGAATCGACTCGGCGATAACCCGCCGGCGGTCGTGCCTGGCCTTCGGCCAAAGCCACGCGGAGCGTCTTCTTGAGTCCCAGACGATCGGCCGTCGTTTCCCCGGCGATCAGTTCAATGTCGTCGACCGTCCAGTGTTCGTACTCGCGCGCCAGTTGCACGCGAGCCCCGAACTCCGCGTTGCCGAATTGCAAGGTCACGTGTTTGTCCGTCTGTACGACCGACGTCAACTCGGTCCGCAGAAAAGTGTCCGCCGAATAGCCGTTGTTCGGGACGAAACTCGTCTGCTGCCAGACCATGCGATTGAAATCGGCCGAGCACGTCTTTTGGAGTTGCGTCAGGGCGGTCTGCTGATGGCTGGCGTCGCGTCCTGCCGCGATCGCCGAGGCGAACCGATGGACGGGCACCAGGAGTTCCATCGTCACTTTCATCGACTCGGGCCGCCCCGGCAGGGTCCACAGCACGTCGTCGACATAAAAGCGGCCCCCCTCTTCCCGCATCAGATAGGTCAGTCGCTGACCTCCCTGATCGACGACAATTCGGGTGAGCGACCCCTGAAACTGTGTCTCGACCACCTGGTACTCCGGCGTAGCGAAGATCGTCAGCGGCAACGATTCGAGCGACTCGTCATTCAATTGCTGCCAGACCCGGGTCGAAAAATCGCGAGTGCTGCTGTGGCGCAGGTGCGTCAGATCGCGATTTGCCAGCGACTGCGCGAAAATGTCGAGCATCGCCTGCGCGGTGAACAGCGCCGACAGCCGCATTTCCTGGCGCGTCGCCATGTCGTAAATCGTCACGTCCGCCACGCTAAACCGCGGCGGCTGGTCGAGTTGTTCGGCGTCTTCGCGCCGCATGTTCATTTGAACGATCTGAAAGTCGTTCTCGAGAATGAAGTCGGCCCGGCTCGACTGCAATTTCACCTTCATCCGGTGTTCCGAGAGTTGCGGCGAAGGAAGGCTGACCCGCCGCAATTGACCAACCGCGAGACTCCCCTCGAAAAACGCCGGTGTCGCCATTTCGCGGAGCGCGTCTTTGTCTTCCAGTTCAAAAGCCTGCAGAAATTTCGTGCAGGCGTTCACGGCCAAAGCCTGCTTATAGACCGACGGGATCATTTCTTCTTCATTGGAGGTGGAAACCCCAATGTCGGTTACCTTCCACTCGCCGTCCTGCATTTCCAGGGTCAGCAGTGTCTCGCCATCGAGCCGGGGCAGCCGAACCACGGCCGTCTTTTCATCCAGGCTCGCACGCGGTCGCTGCGTGCCAGACTTCGGACGTCCGCTGGTGACGCGACTGGTCAGCGAGGCCAGGTAGCTCGGCGGTAGTTTTTCCAGTTCCGCGCGGAGCGTCTCCGATGTCGCCGCGAGGGCCGCTTCGCGATCCGCACCCTGCCAGGCCGTGAGAAACTCGCGAACCGTCAGGAGAAGATCCATCTGTTCCGAGACGGACTTGTAAACTTCCACGCCCTGATGTTTCTGCCGCAGATACACCTCGTCGACGACCCAGCGCCCGTCGCTGTTCTTCTGCAGTTCGTAGAAGACTTCTCGCTTCTTCTCGCCAACCTGCACGGTAACGCGGCGGCGCTTATCGTTGACTTCCTCGACCTCAACGACAGACGTCTTGCCGTCCGGAAGGTTCAGAATCTTCAGGTCTTCCATCGCCTCCGACGTGCGCAAGGCGCGATCCGCGAACGCGCTCGACGAACTGCCGCGCAGCTTGTCGAGATCCTGTTTGTCCAGGCTCACGGCAAACTGCTCGATGGCCCGAGTTTCCATCAGGTGCGAGCATCCCCCGCCGTTCAGCAGCGAAATCGCAGCGCAGCAGACGAGAAATCGACGATCCCGAAACATGCGGACCTTCCTTGGTCACCGCGACCGGTGTCACCCAGACGTTTCAACAATGGATTTCAAGGGAGACAAGATCGCTCAGAGATCCAGTTCGTGGCTTATTCCCACATGCCCCGGCAAGGGTCAAGACGCCGTACCGTGCTTCGCAGGCGTTCGCTGGCAAAATTGTCAACTGAGTCCGGGAACGCGACTTTTTATGGCGGAATCTGCCGAAGCCATGCCGCTTCAACTCCCTTCGGCCGCTTCCGGTCTCGTCAGAGCCCGAACATCCGTCTAAACTGGTCGGGAGCGCGGCAGCAACCTCTGAGTCGTTGAACAGCCCCCTTTCAAAAGGCAAGGGAATGGTTGACGCGGGTAAATTGGCGAACTTTCTGTTCCTGCTCCTGGTTCTCTGGCCCGCCGTCCTTCCCGCCGAGGACGCCCCCGCCGCCGATGCGTTGTCCGCCACGGCTCCCCCGAAAAAGAAGACGGTGGAAGAGGTCTTTACCGAGGCGCGCAAGTCCGTGGTGGTGATCACCTTCGAAGGACGTGACGGCGAAAGGCAGGGCCTGGGTTCCGGGTTCATTATCTCCTCGGACGGCCTGATCGCGACGAATCTGCACGTGATTGGCGAAGCCCGCCCCATCCAGGTGAAGCTCGCCGACGACCGCAAGTTCCCCGTCAGCGCCGTTCATGCAACGTCCAAGTCCCAGGATCTGGCCATTCTCAAGGTCGATGCCACGGATTTGCCAGCTCTGGAATTGGCTGACTCCGACTCTCTTCGCGAGGGAGCTCCGGTCATCGCTCTCGGAAACCCGGTCGGTCTCCAGTGGAGCGTCGTCTCGGGCGTCCTTTCCGGACGCCGCGACATTGAAGGACGTCCCATGCTGCAAATCGCCATGCCCATCGAACGCGGCAACAGCGGCGGGCCACTGCTCGACATGGAGGGCCGCGTGCATGGCGTGGTGACTCTGAAAAGTCTTCAGACCGCCAATCTGGGGTTCGCGGTCCCCGGCAATTCGCTCAAGCCCCTGCTGGAACATCCCAACCCCATCCCCATGTCCCGGTGGCTGACCATCGGTGTGCTTGATCCGACCGAATGGATCGTGCGACCCGGCGGGCGCTGGCGGCAGCGGGCCGGTCGCATCCTCGTGGAAGGGGAGGGGACTGGCTTCGGCTCACGAGGACTTTGCCTGTCGACCGAAACCGTCCCGCCGATCCCGTTCGAAGTGGCGGTGCAGGTTCGATTCACACCTCGGGAAGGGGCCGCCGGACTGGTCGTTCACTCCGATGGCAAAGACCGCCACTACGGATTCTACATTAGTGGCGGACGCCTGCGGTTCAGCCGCTTTGATGGCCCCGATGTTTACGCCTGGCAGGTTCTGACCGAAATCGATCCTCGGAAACTCCTGCGCGAGGGCTGGAACGACCTCAAAATTCGGGTCGAAGCCGATCGGATGATCTGCTACCTGAATGACGAAGCCGTCATCCAGTCGACGGACACGACCTATCGGCAGGGGGCAGTGGGACTCTGCAAGTTTCGGCAGACCGAAGCCGAGTTCCGCAACTTCGAAGTCGCCGCGACGATTGCCTCGCGCCAAGCCGATGCGGACATTCGCGAGCGAGTCGACTCACTCGTCGACGAGATTCGCGACGATCAAACTCCGCGAGTCCAGCTCGTCAACGAGTTGACCGCGGGCGTCCCCGAAGCTCCCGAGCTTCTGGCCGCCGCCGCCGATGAACTGGAACGACGCGCGGCCCGCATTCGCCGCATCGGTGAGGAGATTCACGTTCGCCAGACCCAGCGGGAACTTAAAGCCGTCCTCGCCAATCGAGACGGAGAGATCGACCTGATGCACGCCGCGTTGCTGGTCGCCCGGTTGGATAACCGGGAAGTCGATGTTGACGCCTATCTGCGTTTGCTCGATCGCATGGCCAGTCGGATCGGCGGACAAATCCCCATGGCATCCTCTCCGGCCGACACGTTGCGCGCGCTCGACCGCGCCGTTTTCGAGGAACTCGGGTTTCATGGCAGCCGGACCGACTATTCCAATCGCTCGAACAGCTATTTGAACGAAGTGCTCGACGATCGCGAGGGGCTCCCCATCACGCTCTCCATCGTCTACCTCGAACTGGCCCGCCGGCTGGATCTTCCCGTCGTGGGAATCGGCCTCCCGGGCCACTTCATGGTGCGGTTCGAACCCAAAGAGGGAGCCACCGAGTTGATCGACGTCTTCGACCGCGGCAAACGCCTGTCGCGCGAGGATGCGATGTCGCGCGTCGAGGAACTCGGCGATATCGACTGGGACGAGTCCTACCTCGACCCACAACCGGCCGAGGACATCATCGTGCGCATGCTGCGGAACCTCTTCAGCGTCGCCCGTGACGAAGGCGACCGCGAGTCGATGCTCCGCTATACCGACAGCGTCCTGACGATCCGGCCAGAATCCGAGCAGGATCGCTTCTTCCGGGCCGTGCTCTGCTATCAGACCGAGCGCCTCGACGAAGCGCGAGTCGACGTCAACTGGCTGCTCGGCCACGACAACCAGGCCATCAGTCGCGAAGCAATCGTCGACCTCGATCGCGCTCTGACCCGCGAAGAACGCCGCCGGAACGAGTAGACTCTTTCCAGAAGGTTCCGGGGCTTCCGGAGCACCGCACGCCACTCCTTTTGGGGTGGATAATCGCGACATGGCCTCCTGGTAAGAGATTGAATCGCCTCGATGCGTCAAATTGGTCAACTCAACGATCGACAACAAGCCGAACACTTTGCCGATCATCTGCGTGGTTCTGGGCGTGGTTGCTCGGTCGAGCCGGAAGGCGATGGCTTTGCCCTGTGGATTCAGGACGAAGATCACCTCGACTGGGCGCGGGAAGAGCTCCGTCAGTTTCGCGAGAATCCCTGTGCCCCCAAGTTTCGCGACGCCGCGGATCGCGCTCGGGAGAAACTGGATCGCGACCTGGCCCGCCAGGCCGCCGCGCGGCGCAACCAGGTCTCGATGCGAGATCGCTGGGCTCGACCCGCCGCGTCTGCCTGCCCGTTCACGTTTGCCCTGATCGCCGCCTGCGTGATCGTCTTCTATTTCACGGAGATCATGGGCGACAAAGAGCTGCTGATGCAGTTTTTCATCGGCACGCGGCCCTCGCTCCCCGAAGTCCGTGCCGGCGAAGTCTGGCGGTTATTCACCCCCATTCTGGCCCACGGCTCCCTGTTGCACATTTTGTTCAACATGATGTGGCTGCGAGACTTCGGAATGATCCTCGAATCGAGGAAGGGGACACCCTGGTTCGTGACGTTCGTCCTGTTTCTGGCCCTTGTCTCCAACCTTGCCCAATTCCTGGCCGGAACCCTGTTCTTTCTGGGAATGTCGGGAGTGAACTACGGGCTGTTTGGCTACCTGTGGGTGAAGGGCAAGCTGGAACCCGAGAGCGGCCTGGGGCTGGCCCCCAACATCGTCACGCTGATGCTGATCTGGTTCGTTCTTTGCTTCACTGGACTGGTTGGCCCAATCGCCAACGCCGCCCACGCGGGCGGCCTCGCCGCCGGAGCATTCATCGCCGCGATTCCTACGATTCTGCGGCGATTGGGGATGCGGTAGACTGTGATCGCATCAAAGGACACGTTCTCAGGCCGCGCTTGACTTGCGTTTCGCGAGGGATCATCTGAATCTTGCACCAGTCGTTGACCAGTACCTGCCACGAGGGATTTCCGTGAGCAATTCGGCTAACGCCCCGAACCGTCCATTCTGCCAGATTATCGTCGGCGATAGCCTGCAGGTGCTCCCTGCGCTCGCGGCTGATTCCGTTCAGTGCTGTGTGACCTCCCCGCCGTACTGGGGACTGCGCGATTACGACCATAGTGCGCAAATTGGTGCGGAACCGTCCCCAGAACAATACGTGCAAAATCTCGTTGCCGTTTTTGCCGAAGTACGACGAGTCCTGCGCAAAGATGGCACGCTATGGCTGAACGTGGGCGATGGATATGCACGAAATGGCGGCACGGGAATGCATGGCCCGAACGCTGTCGTTGGAAACACTCGCAAGATGATTCAAAAGCGGAATTGCAAGGTTCCCGAAGTTTGGGGACTGAAAGACCGCGATCTCATGGGCCTGCCGTGGCGAGTTGCGTTCGCACTCCAGGCCGATGGCTGGATTCTTCGCTCGAGAATCACATGGATCAAAAAGTCTGCAATGCCGGAAAGCGTGAAGAATCGCCCTACGAACGCAACTGAAGATGTGTTTCTATTCGCGAAGGCAGGTGGCTATTACTATGACCACAAAGCCGTCCGGGAACCCACGGGCGCGAACTTGAGAAACTACTGGACGCTGGGTCCCGATCCAACCACATACGGCCACCCAGCCGCCTTTCCGAGAGAATTGGCACGCCGCTGCATTTTGCTGGGATCCCGTCCTGGAGACCTCGTTTTGGACCCATTCGGTGGGTGTGGTACGACAGGAGTGGCCGCCAATGAAGCCGGGCGAAACGCGGTCTTGATTGAATTGAATGCGAAATACGCCAGCATGGCCAAGGCGGAGCGAAGTCGGAATGGCAAAAAAGCCGGGGTCAAAGCAACGAATTCTCGAGTACTTTTTGGCGAACTTGGGTAAGGTCGTTACGTCTCGCGAAATTCAGACCGCAAGCGGTGGCGCCGTGGAATGGGCAAGGCGAGTCCGGGAACTTCGTAACGAAGATGGCTACCAGATTCTCTCTCACAAGGACCGCGCGGACCTCAAACCGAATCAATACCTGCTGGAAACGATCACTCGAGTCCCCGCATTCTCTCGCAGTATTTCAAAAGAGACGAGGGCATTAGTCCTTGAGCGAAATGGATATACATGCCAAATGTGCGGCGTCGCAGCCGGCGATCCCGACCCACTTGGCGGCAATCGCCCGGTCCGCCTGACGATGGGACACATCGTTGACAAGTCGAAAGGCGGCGATGATTCGCCTCGAAATCTTCGAGCCGTCTGCACAAACTGTAATGAAGGCCTCCAAAACGCCTCACCCCCCAAGCCGGACACGATTCATCTATTGTCGCAAGTTCGACGCGCGACCATCTCCGATCAACGAGCCGTTCTCGACTGGCTGCTGAAGAAATTTCGTTTGATTGTGGTTGAGTCTGACGATTCTGCTGACAAGAACTGACAGCGATTCACGAGCATCGCTTGAATTTCCCGGTTGGTGCTCGCCAATTCCTTTTGTCAGTTTAGTCGTCCTTTGGTATCCTGAAAGGGTCGTCTATCGCCCTTTCGAGAATCGCGTCGCATCATGGCGCTCTATTACTTCAAACGCTTTCGCATGGAACTCGAACTCTCGCAGGTTCGGTTCCCAGTGGCTTCGTTGCCCGAGGAATTCGCCTGGCAGCACTGGCAGCCGGCCGATGTCGAGCGCCATGCGCTCGTGAAGTACCTTAGCTTTCATGACGAACTCGACTCGCAGGTCTTTCCGTGCCTGGGCGATTACTACGGTTGCCTGCGGCTGATGCGCGACATTTCCCATCAATCCCAGTTCGAGCCACGCGCCACCTGGCTGCTCACCCGAGCCGCGCCCGCCGGCCTGATGCCCGAAGACGTGGGGACGATTCAGGGCTTGCTCGTTTCGTCGGAGCTGGGATCGATCCAGAACGTCGGGATCATTCCCGAGTATCGGCATCGCGGCCTTGGGCGGATGCTCGTGGGGCAAGCCCTGCGGGGTTTTGCCGAAGTCGGCTGTCGCCGCGTCACTCTGGAAGTGACAGCCCACAACATGGCCGCGGTCGCCCTCTATCGCGACTTGGGCTTCCGCATCGCGCGGAGCATGTACCGCGCGGTGGAACCTGAAGAGCTATTGAGATAGCGGCAGTTTGCCGGCGGTTACCGCGAACCAAGCAGCTCCGCCACCAGCGGCAGCACCTGCTTGGGATAGGAAATCCCTTCTTCCCCCTCGGCGGGCGTGCGGTTATCAAACCGCTTGCTGAGCTTGCCGTCGCGGTCGAACACATAGATCGCGGGGATGGAATCGAGATCCATCTCGATGAAGAGGTCGTCCGCCGCGACGCTCGACATCAGGTGAATCACCCGCTCCGCCTTCTGCGACGCTAGAAACTCTGTCACTCGTGGCAGGTAGAACTCGGGGGGCTTGCTCTTGATGCCCGCATAGTCGACGCTGAAGGCAATGCACACGACATCTTCCGGATGATCCGCCTGCAAGGTGACCAGGTACGGGAACTCGCGCATGCAGGGTTCGCAGGCGGTCGACCAGACATCGAGTACCACCACTTTGCCCGCATGCTTGGCAACTTCTGTCTGGACCCCGGCCCAATCCACCATTCGCGGCGTCAGGGCCGAGTCCATCTCGGCGGATTCCGGCTTTTCCGATTCGATCGGTTCCGAGACAACAGGTGGCTCGGTCTGCGGCGGCGGATCCAGCGGAACGTCGTCGGCAGCGGTGGCACCCGCCATGGACGAGTTCGGAGCCGTCGGCGTCGATCCGTTACAGCCAACGATCAGGAGCGGCAAAGCCACAAAACCTGCCAACCGACCCATTCGGATGTTTCGAACCATCGTCGCCTCCCTCTCTACCAGGCAGAACTCTCGCAGAACTTCGATTCTTGACGGCTCAACCCGCGAGTGCAACCTTGGCCCCGCCTGCGAAATGGCGATCAGCGCTCCCAGACCGCTACACTGCATGGTGCGTCCCTGGCAAACACGAGGTGGAAACCAGCCTTCCATCGCGACGATTCTGACAGTTGTCGGAGTGACTTTACGATGCTGGCCCCGCGCATCACGACACCCAATTCAACAGGCTGCCTGTTGGCACTCTTTCTCGCATTTGCCGGATGCCAGGGAAACGTGCCCACGCCAGAGCCGCAAACACCGACGGCATCCGAATCATCAAAGCCAGCCGCCGATCGGCCGATTCGCGTCGAGGCACCGGGCCCGTCCCCCGAGGGAATGGTCTGGATCCCCGGCGGCCAATTCACCATGGGAACCAACAACCCCAAGTTTCCCGATGAATCCCCCGCCCACGAAGTCATCATCGACGGCTTCTGGATGGACGCGCACGAGGTGACCAATCGCCAATACCGGGAGTTCGTCGAAGCGACCGGTTACGTCACCATGGCCGAGAAAGCGCCCAAGGCCGAGGACATTGCCGCTCAACTCCCCGGCGTCGACCCGGCGTCCATTCCCCTCGAAAACCTCGTCCCCGGTTCCATCTGTTACAACCCCAAGTTCGATCCGAAGACGCTCCGAAAGGACCATCCCCTCTGGCCGTACCAGGTCTGGAAGTACGAAAAAGGGGCCAACTGGCGGCATCCCGATGGTCCCGATTCGTCGATCGACGATCGGCTCGATCACCCCGTCGTCCACATCGCCTGGGAAGACGCGGTCGCGTACTGCAAATGGCGCGGCGGTCGCTTGCCGACCGAAGCCGAGTGGGAATACGCAGCCCGAGGCGGACTTGATGGTGAAGAATTTCCCTGGGGCAACGAGCGGAACCCCGAGGGGAAATGGCTGCACAACATCTGGCAGGGAGAGTTTCCGATCACCAACCGCAACGAGGACGGCCACGCTCAGACCTCGCCGGCCGGCGCGTTCCCCCCCAATGCCTATGGCCTGTACGACATGTCGGGCAATGTCTGGGAATGGTGCTACGACTGGTATCGCCCGGATTACTATCGCGACAGCCCGTCACGCAATCCCCTCGGTCCCGCCGACAGTCTCGACCCGCTCGAACCGACCATTCCCAAGAAGGTCCAGCGCGGCGGTTCATTCATGTGCAGCGACAACTACTGCATCGGTTATCGCAACGCGGCTCGCATGAAGGGGGATCTGCAAACGGGAACCTTCCATTGCGGCTTTCGCATGGTCAAAACGCCCCCGCGGGAAGTCGCTCGAGACGAACGACCCTGAATCGGTTTGCCACGGAGTCTTGTCTCATGGATTCATTCCGGACGATCGCGCTATTGCTCATCCCCATGCTCGCCGCCGGCTTTGTGACGGCAGCCGAACCGACCGAGTCAACCGCACCCGCCGAGGTCATTCCGGCACGGCCGGTCGTGCCAGGTCTCTTCGAACTGAAACAGCGCAGCCGCGTCTTGCTCGAAGGCGAATCCCCCGAGCGGTGGGACGTCGTCGAGATTCCCCAGCGCTGGGCCTGCGCGGAAACTGCCATCATCATCTGCGACATGTGGGACGACCATTATTGCAAGCTCTCCGCGCACCGGGTAAACGAAATGGTCCCCCGGCTCAATCGCGTCCTGACGGCGGCCCGTGACCATGGCGCCGTCATCATCCATTCTCCTAGCGGCGTCGTCGACCTTTACGACAACACGCCGTTTCGCCAGAGGCTCAAACAAACGCCGCGCGTGCAGGCTCCCTTCGACATCACCGGTTGGTGCGATCTCGACCCGGCGCGGGAACCGCCGCTTCCCATCGAGGCCAAGACGCACTACTGCGACGACCCGGTCGTGGGCGAGATGGTCAAAGTGTTCGACCGCCAACACCCCGGCATCGCCATCATCGGCTACGACGGCATCAGTGATCGCGGCGACGAAATCTTCAGCTACTTCCGCAATCACGGCATCAAGAACGTCGTCATGACGGGAGTCCACACCAACCTGTGCGTTCTCGGCCGGCCATTCGGCATTCGCCAGTTGGTCAAGCTGGGTTTCAACGTGGTTTTGGCTCGTGACTTGACCGACTGCATGTACGACCCTCGGGAAAAGCCCCACGTCAGCCACGCCCGCGGCACGGAACTCGTCATCGAACACATCGAAAAGCACTGGTGTCCGTCGATCGACAGCGGTGATCTGCTCACGGTCGTCGCCGGGACGGCCGATCCCTGATAAACGGTTTGCATGCGGGCAATTCCCGTCGTTCTCATGATCTCACCCTCTGGTTGGGGTGTTTTCGGCGTCCGGACGCTAGAATTCCGGAATGTGTCGCGGTAACCCGTGCCGCCTTTCTTTCGTCGCGCTCTCGTTCGGAAGCACCTCGTCGTCATGTACTGGCAACAGCCGATCCAGTACGCCGCATTGACCGACGTCGGTTTCCGTCGGCAGAACAATCAGGACTCGCTCGCCGTCAAACTCGCCGGTGACGTCGAAACCTGGCAGGAGCGCGGCAACCTGTTTGTCGTCGCTGATGGAATGGGCGGACATGCGGTGGGCGAACTGGCCAGCAAACTGGCCGTTGACACCATTCCACACGCCTTCGACAAACGCCGCGATCTGCCCGTGCATGAAGCGTTGCGCGCCGCCGTCGAGAGCGCCAACGAGGTGATTCACGATCGCGGGCTGCGAAACCCCGAATTTCTACGCATGGGAACCACCTGTTCGGCTCTCGTGCTCGGCCCGCACGGTGCCAGCATCAGTCACGTCGGCGACAGCCGAATCTACCGCATACGCGACAAACGCATCGATCAGCTCACGGCCGATCACAGCCTGGTCTGGGAATTGATCCAGCGTCGGAAGGTTCACCCGCGCGACGCCGACCGGTTGTTTCCGCGAAATGTCATCACCCGCTCGCTGGGTCCGGAACCGACCGTTCAGGTCGATCTCGAAGGCCCCTCGCCGGTATTCCCCGGGGACGTCTTCGTCCTGTGTTCGGACGGTCTGTCCAATCAGCTGTCCGATCCCGAAATCGGCATGATTGCCGGCGAACTGCCGCCGGCCGACGCCTGCCGTCTGATGGTCCACCTTGCCAATCTTCGGGGCGGCCCCGACAACATCACGGCCATCGTCGTGAAGGTTGGTGCGATTCCAGACGGTGCCTCGCTCGATCAGCCCAGCGTGGCCATGCGTGCCGTTTCTGGCGGCTGGGGACCATTCGTGATTTCGGCCACCCTGGCGATCGCTCTCCTGTCCGGGCTCTACGCGGCCGCGGTGCGCGGGCAGATCATCCAAGGCTCAGCCATTATGATTCTGAGCGCGCTCCTCTGGATCGCAACGCTGTTCGTGACCATCCGCAGACGCAGCGATGGCCCGGTGCGAGCTTCGTCGTTTGATCCCCTGTCGACGGTCGTGTGGCGACCGTATCGCACGGCCCCCGCAAAGCTCCAGATCCGCTTCCTCGAAGAAGTGGCCCGGCTCGAGGGGGAATTGCAGCGCGCGGCGCGCGAAGAAGGTTGGCGGATCGACTGGGAACGTCTCGAAGATCACCTTCGCAAGGCGATGTCGGCGGCCGAAAGGAAGCGATTGTCGCTGGCCTTGGCCGAATATGCCCGCAGTTTCGACCTGCTCATGACCGGCCTGCTTGAACAGCGGCGCCGAGCGCAGCATGAAGCGAAGTGGGGCAAGCAGCCTCCACAGCGTTCGACCGGTCCATCGGGAACGTCGCCGAGCAGTACCGACCCGGCCCAGCCGCGCGGCGTTGACTCGGCCGATCCCGTCAGCGAGTAAGTGGCGTCCCTCCCCATCGGCGAATTCGCGACCCGCCAAGGTCGTGCTATTTGCCCCCTTCTCGGCACGTCAATTGCCTAAAGAGCGGCCGTCTCACTCACGCTGTCCCACTTACAACCGGGCAGTTCGGTTCAATTCATAGAACCCGATTAGTCGATCTTAACCGAAAAAGCGCCCGGTTTCAGGGAGCTCGTCGACCCGTGGAACGCGTTCCTCGCGGCCGACCGATCGTCGAGATACGAACGCAAAGTCAGACTCCCCCACTGGTTCGGGATCAAAGATCGTGACAAACCCCACGTCCGAAGCAACGAAGCGGTCAGGTTCGGGAGCCGGTGCCTGGCTGGGCGGAGTCTGCCTGACACTTGCTTTTTACGCGATCCTCCCATTCGCGCCAGTCTCACAGGACTGGGTCCAGCGATACTTCAATGCGCACTGGGTCGAGTACGCCAGCACGGGCCTGTTCTTCATCGCCCTGTCGACACTCGTTTCCAAGGCCGCGCGGCTGCCCCGCGAGTGGTCCGTGTTGAAAAGCGACCCGCTTGACGGACTGAGCCTATCGTCTGGCTTGTCGGGCGAATCGGTCGCGGCTCGGGTTCAGGAGCATGCCAAGCTGACGGCCCGTCATTCGCGACAAACGCAGCTCGTACGCCGAATCGATGACTTGTGCCAGTTCGTCTCGGGGCGGCGTTCATCGGATGGCCTCGAAGGACATCTGAGCTATCTGGCGGAAATGGCCGCGACTCGCCTGTCCGACAGCTATGCCCTCATACGAACGATCACCTGGGCCATCCCCATTCTTGGATTTCTCGGAACCGTCATCGGCATCACGATGGCGATTGCCAACATCACGCCCGATCAGCTTGAGTCGTCGCTGAATCAGGTCACGGGAGGTTTGGCGGTCGCCTTTGACACCACGGCCCTCGCCCTGGCGTTGTCGATGATTGTCGTTTTTGCCACCTATATTACCGAACGGGCCGAGCAGGCCATTCTCGACGAGACCGAGGATTACGGGATTCGTCGGCTCCTCACGATTTTCCCCACCTCGTCCGGTTCGGCTTCTATCGGAAGCCCGTTGCTTGCCGCCGAAGCCGCCGCGGCGGCGCATCTGCTTGGCGAGACCGAATCCATGGTCGGTCGCCAGACCGACTTGTGGCGACAATCGCTGGAACAACTGCGCGACCGCTGGACCGGCGCCCTCTCGCGACAGCAGGACACGCTTGAGTCGTCGCTGAAAGAGAGCCTCACCCAGGCTCTCAAGGCCAACGCCGAGATGATTGAAACAGCCCGGCGCGACTTCGCCGCCACGGTCCGCGAGACCGGAGCCGAACTCGCGGAACAGCTGCGGGAAGCGGGCGGAACGGTCGCCGTCGCGCTCAATGAGCTCTCGAATCGCCAGCAGACACAGCACGAAGAACTGTCCACGCGGTCGAGCGAGGTCATCGAATCCATGACCGAAGCCACGCGAAACTGGCTGACCGACGTCGCCCGTCTCGAAACCGTTCTGCAGGATTCCGCCGCGCAGTTGCACGACCAGACCGGTCAGCTCCTGAAACTCGCCGAGCAGGAAGGTCAACTCATCCGGCTTGAGGAACGCCTGGCCGAAAACCTGCAAGCCGTTCGCGCGGTCGACACCCTCGAAGAAACGCTGCTGAGCCTGAACGCGGCCGTCAGCGTTCTTTCGTCGAAGACTCGAAACAAGGCCGCTTGACCCGTGTTGGACGTCACAAATTCCCGAGGCGGGTTTGATCGCGGCAATGCGGCGTTTGCGTGAGATGTCCCGGGGATCTTGAAGCAACTTTTAGAACCTCGAACACAACCGATCGTGTCCGTCCGAAGCGTGCCAATAGATACGCAAAGGTCTCACGGCACGGAGCTTGTGTCAGCACTACCTGGTAGTTCGTTCCAATCAGCATGGCGAAACGACGCTCCTCGGCCGGCAACCCGGTCACGCTGTTTCCCTTTCTCGCCGTGCTGCTATGCACGATGGGATCGCTCATCTTTCTGCTGCTGGCAACGACCGATCGCATTCGCCGCGAACAGGAAATGGTCGCGCGTCCCGGTCCTGCTCCGGCCAGTCCGTTGCCCGAGTCGCGGGAATCCGAACAGGTTCCTCCGCAGCGCGTGCCGACCGTCATTGCGGAGCCGATTCCGCTTCCTCCGCCTCCCGAAGAGATTGTTGCCAAGCCCTCTCTGCCGGCCGGTCCCACGCCCGAAGAGCGAGCCGAACGCGAACACCAGATCGCCAAACTCCTGCAAGACTGGGAGGGACGCGTTCGCGAATTGCGGCAGGCACGCGACCGCGACCAAAGACTGGTTGAGCAACACCGCCTGCTGGCCGAGAGCGCGGCCAAGGATGCCAGCGAGCTCCGAGGTCAACTACAACAGATCGATAGTCAGCTCGACACATCGTCGTCGAGCCTGTCCGACGGACCGCCGGCTTCGAAGAGCCGGGCCGACCGAAAGCTGATCGAGTCTCAACTCGAGGCTTTGCGCGAGCGTCTCACGACGGCAGCGGAACGCAATCAGCAGTCCTCCAGCCAGTTCAGCCTGGTCGCCTTCGATCCCCAGTCCGGCACGACGCGGCGACCCATCATCATTGAATGCACCGACGAAGCGATCATCTTCCAGCCCGAGAATGTCCGACTGACCCCGGAAGACCTCAAGGGCTTTACCGACACCTACAATCCCATTCTGGCCGGCGCGGTGGCCCTGATCCGTCACTGGCAGTCCCAGCCCACGACTCCCGGCGAAGAACCGCCCGAACCCTATGTGCTGATCGTCGTTCGCCCCAGCGGCACGGTGGCCTACTATCTCGCGATGCAATACCTCGGCACCCTGCGCAACGCCCATGGTTACGAACTGGTGGACGACTCGATCAATCTGGGTTACCCGACGGCCGACCCGGCTGCCCAGACAGCCTGCCGCGAAGCGGTCGAGCGAGCACTCGCGCATCGTTCCAACGTCGTCGCCACGTTGCGATCGGCCGCGAATGGCGCGACACCAGCAGCGGGCAACGGCGGCGGTAACGGCGGCGCTGGCAGTGGCGGCGGTGGAGGCAGTGCCGGTACCAACAACCGTTTTGACCTGAAGAGCGTCGGTCTCGACGAGCGGGGCGGCCGAACTGGACGAAGCTGGGAAAAGATCGATCGCTTCGAAAATTCGCCGCCATCGCGCCAGGGCTCGACGGCCTCCACGTCTTCACCGCCGGTTCAGTGGGAACAGCCATCGGGATCGGCCGGTAGTGCGTCTTCGGAACGCCTCCGTCCACCACGCCCGATCCCCGAAGGGGCGACTGTCAGCAATATGCCATCTCCCTCGAGCGCGCCGGACGTTTCGGTCGAAGAGGTTCCGACTCAGCAATCCCCACGGAAGCCAGACGACCCGTCGCGTTTTCCGCGTCCGACTCCCCTGGGGCCGGGACTTCCTCGTCTTCCACAGAATCGGCCGACCATTACCGATCGATCCCTGGGACTCGACGAGGGGCAACCTTCATCGTCGTCGGCCGCCGCGATTCCGCTCGAGAACCTGCGCAATCGCAAGTGGGGGAACTCGCCGCAAAACGCCATCATCGGCCTCGAACAGGGCATCAACGTGCGGGTCGATGCCGAGAAGATCATCGTCGGCACTGACCGGATCCTTCCCGTGGGGCAGGGGGAATCGGCCAGCGACGCATTCGCGGCGATCCTGTCTGAAGTGGAAGCCGAAACGCGAAGCTGGGGCGCGCCGCCCAATGGATTCTTCTGGAGGCCGTCTCTGAACTTCCACGTTAGTCCGGGCGGCAACCAGCACTTTGAACGTCTTCAGCCGCTGGCGGTACGCTCCGGTCTGACCACGACCCGGACGTTTACTCTGGAACCGGCCGCGCAGACGTCGGGGAGCCTGCCATGAGTCGCCGCAACAACAAGGGAGAGGAACTCTCCGCCGACTCGTTTCTCGACGTTATCGCCAACATGGTCGGTATTCTGATCATCTTGATCGTGATCGTCGGAGTGCGCGTCAAAACCGGGCCGCTGATCGCGAAGACCGAGGTCGAGGAAGCCCCTCGACCGGCTCCGATCATTTCCGAACCCGAGATTCCGAGCGCGGCCCCCGACCCGGACTACTATCCGCCATTGGCATTCGCGGACGAGCCGGTTGAACCACCGCCCGCTCCGCTTCCATTGCCGCCGCTCGCCGTCCCGGCTGCGCTGTCGAACGAGGCAGAGACACTCGATGAAGAACTCGCCCGACTGCGGGCTCAGCGCCAGCGGGTGGAACAGCAACTGATTGCCGCCCGCGAGAAATCCGCTGAACTGCGCGAAGCCATCGAGCGGAAGCGACAGCTTCTGCGCGAACAGGAGACATTGCTGACCGAACGCCGCGATCGGCAATCGGCCGAAGCGGAGGAACTGGAAGCTCTCCGCCGCCAGTTGATCGAAATGTCCCGAATGGTACGGCAGGTGGAAGCCACCTCGCCGTCGGCGAAGTCACTGGAACACCGCGTGACCCCCATCGGCAAAATGGTCGAAGGGGTAGAGCATCACTTTCGGGTCTCCAATCAACGCGTCTCGGTCATCCCCCTCGAACCGCTCATTGATCGCCTCAGGGGTCAGGTCGAGCGGCGGCGCGACACGGTCCTCAAGACCTCCCGATACGTTGGTACGGTCGGCCCCATCGAGGGGTACGTCATGGAGTACACCCTCGAACGGCAGGGAACCAGCGTCCTCGACGAGCTGCGGTACGGCACAAGCGTCTTCCGCATTGCCGTCACGGAATGGACCTTGAAGCCACAGCACGATCTCCCCGCGGAGACCGTTGACCAGGCGCTGAGCGCCGGTTCGCGATTTCAGCAGTCTCTCTCTCGCGGAAGGCCCGGCGGCGTCCTCACGTTCTGGGTCTATCCCGACAGCTTCGAGACATTTCGCGAGTTGCAGAAATTCGCCCACGAACATGGGTTTCTGGTTGCCGGCCGCCCGCTTCCCACCGGCGTACCGATCTCCGGATCTCCCAATGGGTCGCGATCATCGGCCCAATAGGTCGATCACGCGTCAGGCTCAGTACATGGCACTCGCCAGCTTGCGGCGAAACTCGCCCGCCAGCTCCGAGCCATTCCCCAACATCGCGAAGACCTTGACCATCGTCTCTTTGGCCTGTTTGCCGGACTCGCTCGACGGATTCGCCTGGACCAGCCCCAGCAGCAATTCCAGCGCTTCGCGATGTTTCGCAGAAGCCGCCAGTGCGTCGGCGAGTTGAATGGTCAATTGCGGATTGTCCGGGTCGGCCTCGGCCGCTTTGCGGGCCTCTTCCACTCCCCCGGACTCAGCCGCCGCCGTGCGGACATCCAGTTCCGACTGGAGCCGCTCAGCCTCGGGTTCGAGATACCCGCGTTCCGCGAGTTCATCGAGCAGTTCACGGCACTCGTGCAGCCGACCATCGGCAAGCAGAACCCGCGCCAGCCCGATCTTCGCGTATTCGAACTTCCCATCCAGTTCCAGAACTTCGCGATACTTGGCGATCGATGTCGCTCGGTCCGTGCTCTCCAACGCTTCCGCTTCGGCCATCAGCAGTTCCGCCGCACTCGGTAACAGCCGGTCGATCCATTGACGGATCGCTGCTTCCGGCAATAGACCATTGAACTGATCGACCGGCTGCCCGCCACGAAACGCCACCACGAGCGGAATCGACTGCACGCCAAACGCCGCGGCGAGCTGCTGTTCTTCCTCGGTATTGACCTTTGCCAGGAGGATCCGGCCGCCGTATTCGCCCGCCAGCTTTTCCAGAATGGGAGCCAACTGGCGGCACGGCGCGCACCAGGGCGCCCAGAAGTCGACGACCACCAGCACCTGCGGCGGCGCCTTGAGAATCTGTTCTTCAAACGTCTTGATCGTGACATCCACGACCGATGGCGATGCAGCGCTCATTCCGGACTTCCTCGACATTCAAACCCAACGCGGCGGCGTTCATGACTGTTCTCTTCGCAGTCTAAAGCCTGTTGCCGGAAATCACCATCAGCGTCGTCGCCCCCACTGATGATGCGTTAAAGCAACGCCCCCTTCGGAGGATGGTTCCGCCCCAAAACGCGACACATCCTCGCGTTGCGTGATTCCCGTCGTCGCGCCACCAGCCTTGGCCTGAAGATTGCGAGAGCTTCGCCAAGTACCCGTCGGCAACTCTCCGTTCGCCCGGCGGGTGACGAAGCAGCGCGACGATCGGGTTCGCGCGATTTAGCCCTTTATTCGCATGGGTAGCAGCATGACGGGCATGGGTGCGATTGGCGGGGTGGGCATGGCTGGCTTTGCCGGCGCGTCGATGACCGCCCCGGCGTCTGCCGCGGGGCTCGGGAGCACGGCGGGAGCCACCGGGCCCGGAGGAACCGCCGAAGCCTGCACGTCGAATCTTTCGGCGAACCCGCGGCTCAACCAGTTGGCTGAAGCATTTCGCGATCTCTCATCCGCCGAGATTCTCATCGCGCTCATGCTGTCCGGCGCGCTCAAAGGCGAAGAGAAAAAAGGTGACGGTCCATCCTCCGAAGCGATGGCGTTTCTCGCCGGCCTCGCGCTCGCCTCTGGAATCGGCCAGCAGATCGACCAGGCACTCGCAGGACCAGCACCCATTGACGGCATGGGCTCGGCGGCAGCCTTCGGCGGTGCGCTCAACGCACTCGCGTGATGCCGCTTGAGAGACGCAGCTCAAGCCGATTCAGCTACACGCTTCAGTCCCACCACCAGCGAATGGGGTTGGCACGCCCTCCAGGCTTTGCGAAAGGGCGTGGGAGTTGTTCATTCGTCACGCCCTTCGAAGACTCAGGGCGTGCCACGCGACCACGGCCACTCGCCATTAGTCCCACCACCAGCGGTCCGCCGCTACGGCTTTCATCGCGTCACGCCGCGCGGCATCGAGCGTGATCTCAGCCGGAGGAGCGACAAACGCTTCGATCGATCCAGCCGGATCCGCCGCGATTTCCACCCCGCCGAGTAGACCGACCACGACGCTCCCACCTGGTCGCACGTTGACCAGCGATTCCACTTTCCGGGGAACCGCGTTCTTCGGGTAGTCGAGTCGCTCGGCATCGAGCAGGAATTCCATCTTCCAGCCGACGCGCTCGGCCAATCCCTGACGGCGCAGCAGCGACGCCACCAGCGACCAATCCACCAGGTTCTGCAACTCGGCGAACACGGCCGACTGTGCCGCCAGATCGTCGTAGCGATCGGTGAATTGCTTCGCGAATGCCTGGGTCGACAGCCGGGTCGTCGGGGCTCCTGTCCGATTTCCCCGGTTCGACAATTCCTCCTGCGCCAACAGTTGCACGCGCTGACCGGTCCATTGATAGGCCAGTCCATCTTCCGTGCGATACAGCCCCTCGAAGTACGGAGCGAACCACCAGCGCTGCAGACTGTTGCCGCTGCCGGCGGCGATCATCGAAAGGTGGCTGCGCAGGCCGCGCACGCGATGAGCCTCGAGCCCCAAAGCGAGTCGCTTCATCCGCCAGTCCGCCTCGACGAGCACCGCGGCCACGTGGGAATCGCCAGGCACACCGGTCACGCTCACCGACTGCTCACCCAGCAGCCGTGCCATCTCGCGGTAACGCCGCTGGACAACGTCCACCGTCGCGGGACCGCTGTTCGCCGCCAGAAACTGCTGCAGCGCCGCCAGATTTTGTGGCGCCGGGTCGATGGAACAGCCAATCAACGAGTTCTGCCCCAGGCCGCGCAGCGCGATCGCGAAATCGTCGATCCTCAGCACGGGCCGGCCGGTTGACACTCCGATCGCGCGCCCCAGGGCATCCGGAGCGAATCCTTCGGCCGGTCCGGCGATCACGACATCGTTCGTCTCCGGCAGTATGAAGAGGTGATCGATCCGCTGGAGACCCGCGAGATACCACATTTCCGGCGGAATCGTCCCCTTCGTACCGGCATATTCGGACAGAGCCCGCTCAAGCCGGACCAGGGAGACATGCCGCAGCGGACTCGACCGGTTCATCTCGCCGGGAAGCGCTTCACTCGCAACAGCCTCCAGCCGTTTGCGATCCAGTCCCGCTTGCCGGTTTCCCAAAGCGGCGGCCGTTACCAGTCCGTCCGCGTCGATGCGAATGCCGCCGGCGTTATTGAACCCGTTTCCGCCGTTATTACCTCCGGGAAACCCTTGCCCCCAAGCCGTCGAAGCCATTCCCGCCACGACGAACAACAGACACTTGCGGACGATGGTTGGAGTCATGGCTGTCAGGCCTCCTCAAAACGCCCTTCAGTTTTCCAGGATACACACAGCCCGCATCAACCTCATGGCGCCAAGCGTGTCCGCCAGGTCGCCCATTGTCCAAAATTCTCTTCCACCATGACCCGCAATTCTGTCACATGCGATCCCGAAGACGGCTCGACCGTCGACCGCAAAGAGGCTCCCATCCAGCTCGCAATCAACTCCGCCGTCGTATTCGCGATCGGCAATAGCACGCACTCGTCGCGCGGAAAGACCCAGCGTCGTTCCTCGAAGCGGACCGTCACTTCGTGCTCGTCCGGGGTCACCAGAATCTGCCGATGTTCCGTCGGCAGAAGCATGCGATGATCCAATTCCGAGACCAGCTTTTGGGTGGCGTCGCGCAGCGCGATGAAATCGAACACGTAGCCATTTTCATCGAGCTCGCCATCGACTTCGACGGCGACGCGCCAGTTATGGCCGTGCAGCCGCTCGCAGATGTTGCCGTTGAACGTGATGAAATGAGCCGCGCTGAAGACCAGGTGGTCCTTCGTCACTCGCACGGTGTAGGGCTGGGACGTCATAGGTCGCAAATCACATTGGTGCTGCCGCCGGTTCCGACGGTCGATGCCCAGTTCAACAGTTCATCGCGCGTGGGAACGGGAATCCTCTGCGTTTGAACGTACTTCCCCGAAAGAATGATGAACAGGGCAGCCGCCATCAGGTCGGCCGTCGCTCCCGGATTCCGGGCATGTCCATCCGCCCGCAACCAGTCATCGAACTCCGCGATCCGTTGGCTTTCAGACGGATCATTCTCTCCCGAACAGGCGAGTTGTGCCCGATGCGATGACTCTTCGGCGACCGCCTGCCCGCATTTGCGAGCGATCAAAGTATCGGGCGTCTCTGCCAGAAAACGGACAAACGCCCCGACAATCGCCTCCTCCCAGATTTCCACCAGTTCGTGAGTCGTCAAAGCGGGGAGGGGATCGGACCGATCGGCACGCGAAAAGCGCTGACGAAGTCGCTCTTCCAAGTCGTTCGCCAGCCGGAACGCCTCGCTGAATCCGTTCGCGTACTGTCTTGCCACCAGGTCGCGATCCGCCGCCAGTTCCATGGCCGTTCGCAGCGTGACCGTCGGAGTGTCCGAGACGTCCTGCTCGCTCGCTTGCCCAAGTCCACCTGGCATGGCGAGGCGAATCGCCGCATAGACCTGGCTCGCATCGTCGATAGTCAGCCCCGCGAGAACCTCTTCCACCCGCACGGGATCAATCGCACCGTTGTCGTCGGCCGCGCGGAGCGGCGCCAGCAGCAGCACGATGCCCAGGTTCGCGTTCGTGGCAACTCGCTCCCGCGTCGCGCTCACCGCCCGCAAGACCGACTCCCCGACTTCTCTCGGTTCGGTTTGCGACAACACGGGTGCAACGGCCGCGGCTGCCGCGACGAAGTCGGCGTACGCAAGATCCGGAAAACTCGCCCCCGGATGGACGTTCCCCGGCTTGCGGGCGGTCGCCTCCAACAGACAGGCCAGTTCGATCCGGTCGAAGAGCCTCATCGGTCAGCAACCTCATCCAACGAAACCGCCCGATTCAACGAAACAGCCCGCGGAACGAATCCCGCGGGCTGTCGTATGACTTGATCGCAGTGAAACTGGCCTTACTTCGCGTTCGCGCGTTCGGCCCGTTCCTTGCGTCGCTTCTCGACGACTTCGTCCTGCAGGTTCCGCGGAACCTGCGAGTACTTGGCGAATTCCATCGTGAACGTCCCTTTGCCCTGCGTCATCGACCGCAGTTCGTTGGCATAGTCAAACATGCTCGCCAGCGGCACTTCGGCGTTGATGACGCACGTTCCCATGTTGGTTTCGGTCGACGTGATGACGCCGCGCTTGCTCGACAGGTGCCCCGTCACCGCACCCTGAAACTCGTCGGGAATTTCCACTTCGAGCTTCATGATCGGTTCGAGCAGCGCCATGCCGGCCTGCTTCAGGGCTTCACGCATGCAGTCGAATCCGCAGATGTCGAACGCCATTTCGCTCGAGTCGACGTCGTGGTAGCTGCCGTCGTTGATCGTCATGCGGACGTTCACGACTTCGCACTCGCAGAGCGGTCCCTTGACGATCGCCCGGCGGAAACCCTTGTCGATCGGCGCGATGTATTCCTTCGGAATGCGTCCGCCCGAGATGTCGTTGACGAATTCGTAGGGAACTTCGCTCGTTTCCGGCAGCGGATCCAGACGTCCCACGACGTGGGCATACTGACCCGAACCACCGGTCTGCTTCTTATGCTTGTGGTTGAATTCCACCGACTGCGTGGGGCATTCGCGGTAAGCCACTTTCGGCTGACCGATCTTGCATTCCACGCCGTACTCGCGCTTGATCCGCTCAACGTAAATGTCGAGGTGCAACTGCCCCATCCCGGCAATCAGAGTTTCGCCGGTTTCTTCATCGGTCAGAACGTGGAACGTCGGGTCTTCGCGGCGGAAGCGTTCCAGCGCTTTGCCCAGCTTGTCGGCACCGTCGCGCTTGACAGGTTCAATCGCCAGGCGAATCACAGGCTCGGCGGCGTAAATACTTTCGAGCGAGTAGTTCAGACCTTCGCTGCAGAACGTGTCCCCGGTCGCGCATTCCACGCCGACCACGGCCACGATGTCGCCGGCTTCCGCCACGTCCACGTCCTCGCGGGCGTTGGAGTGCATCCGCACCAGTCGCCCGAAGCGGACCCGCTTACCGGTTCGGGTGTTGACGTAACTCTCCCCCTTCACCAGTTTGCCCTGGTAAACGCGGGTGTACGTCAACTGTCCGAACTGTTCGACCACCGTCTTGAACGCCATGCAAACGGTCGGCTTTTCCGGATCGGAAGACAACGGAACCTTGTTCCAGCCGGGTTCGGTCGGCGGATTATTGGGATCGGGCTTCATGTCGTTGTCGATCGCCACCAGATCGCGGTCGAGCGGCGAGGGCAGGAACCGCGTGACGGCGTCCAGCAGTTCCTGAACCCCCTTGTTCTTGTACGCCGAACCCATCATCACCGGAGTGATCGTATGGCTGAGCGTCGCTTCTCGAATGGTCTTGTAGATCAGGTCCGTGGGAATTTCCTGCTCTTCGAGCAGCAGCGACATCAGTTCATCGCTCGACATCGAGAGCGTTTCCAGCATCTGCTGGCGCGCTTCTTCAGCCGCGGCCTGATACTGGGCCGGAATCGCCTCGCGGCGGATGTCTTCGCCGTCTTCGCCGTCGAAGTAAACGGCCTGCATCTCGATGAGATCGATCACGCCTTCAAACGCCGACTCCGCCCCCATGTTGATCTGGAGCGGGCAGGGGGTGACCATCAGTTTTTCTTCGATCATCTTGATGACCTTCTTGGGGTTGGCCCCCGTCCGGTCCATCTTGTTGATGAAGGCGATGCGCGGCACTTTGTAGCGCTTCATCTGGCGGTCCACCGTCAGCGACTGGCTTTGCACGCCAGCCACCGAGCACAGCACCAGAATGGCGCCGTCGAGCACCCGCAGACTTCGCTCCACTTCGACGGTGAAGTCCACGTGCCCGGGGGTGTCGATCAGGTTGATCGTATAGCCTTTCCACGTCACCTGGGTCGCGGCCGAGGTGATCGTGATCCCCTTTTCTCGCTCCAGGTCCATATGGTCCATGGTCGCGCCGACGCCGTCCTTGCCCTTCACTTCGTGAATGGCGTGAATTCGGCCGGAGTAAAACAAAATACGCTCCGACAGCGTGGTCTTGCCCGAGTCGATGTGGGCGGAAACTCCGATGTTCCGATACTTGCCAAGATCAACGGCCATGGGAAACACTACAGCTTGTCGGGGATCACGAAACGAAGCCGGCTTCCGATTGCAGTCCGGTCTTCGAGAACGGGCCGGAGGCGGCGACCCAAAACCAATTCCATGCCTCGGACAGTCCCTGTCGCGTCACATCCTGCGGCGTACGAAATTCCACCAGCGATCGAATCCATCAATCCGCCGTGTCGCGCGAACTCGGCCGCCTCATCGGGGCCATTCGCTGCAACACCATTTCGCATCGCTACTTACAAGAACTCTCTTCAATTCCTGGCAGCCCATTCGATGATCATTTCGACCCACCGACAGGCCCCGTGGTCGTCCCGATCTTGCGACGTCTCGCAGGTCTTGAAGCCCAGTCTTGTCGAGACAACTCCCGATGGTGGCTCAAGACGCGGAACGACACGAGCGGACGCACGGGTTGCCGTGCTGGAAGCATAGCGGCCACCCCTGCGGAAGGAAAGATCAGCGCCGTCAAGGCTTAAAGAATTTTTCCACGCACTGGAAACCCTCGCTTGCGGGGCAGTCGCGAAGTCGAGTCTTCCATGCCCCTTGGGAGTTGGCACTGGCCCAGGGTCGGGGGATGTCCTGGTTCCTGGTACACTGAATGCGTTGGATGTCGTATGCCGATGGAACCTTCGTCGACGGGCGCATTCGCCTGGTTCAGCTCCTGGCGACGCTCGCCATTCTCGGCCGTGGCGACGCCGGCATCCCTGGTACAATCGCCGGATACTTTCGTTTGCCGTCTCCATTTCCCGGAGCGATAGAGGGTTATGTCATCCGCAGCCCCTGCCAGATCGCACCCGTTTAGCCCGACGGACACGTTCCGGGCGGCGGGAATGTTCTGGGCGTCGATTGCATCGCTCGTCTTTTTCGCCGGGCTGCTTCACTTTCTCAACCACCCTATTACGCAATTCTGGTGCATCGTGGGGGCGCTCGCGATCTGGCCGCTGTACTGGGTGGAACTCGCCGTCAACCGCCGCCACGGCCTCCGGCGTCTGAGGTGGGATCTCCTGTACTGCCTGATTCCCCCTTTGCGGCTTGCCGCCCGCGACCCGCGGTCCCGGACCTGGCTGTGGTTACCCGGTTGGGGATGGCAGAACGTTGACGTCCATATGGAGTACCGGCTGCAGAAAAAACTCAACGCGCCAATGATCCTCCTCGCGCTGTCCGTGCTCCCGATCATGCTGTTCGAGCAGCGATTTTCCGATCATCCCCGGTTGCAGAACCTGGTGATCGGGGCGAATTCCTTGATCTGGATGCTGTTCACGGCGGAATTCATCCTGATGTGTTCCATCAGCCGAAACTGGTTGACCTACTGCAAAAGCCACTGGGTGGATCTGGTCATCATTCTGCTGCCGCTGATTGAATACCTGCGGATTCTCAGATTGTCGCGCCTGGCCCGGCTGCAACGGCTGGCCAAAACGACCGGGCAAGCCTATCGCCTGCGCAGCGTCGCCATGAAGGCGTGGCGGGCCTTGCTGCTACTGGAAGCCCTGCAACGCCTGACGGCCGGAACTCCCGAAAAGCGGCTGGCAAAGCTCCGCCGCGAACTGGAGGACTGCCACGCGCTGGCAGCCCGGCTCGAAGTCGACATCCGCGAGACCGAGGCCCAAATCGCCCGGGCCAGCCTGAAAAACGACACGGCTAGCGAGGCGACTGTTCCGTCAGCAGTCTGCGACGCCCCGCCCCCGTGAAGGCCACCGGTTCCAGATGCGCGGGCAGAAGATTCCCCTGCTCGGGCGTGTAGCCTTTCACGATCTCCTGAATGTCATCCCGTACGCTGAAGTACGCCTCGACAATGCGAGGATCCCATTGGGAACCGGCACCCTGGCGGAAAATCTGCTCGAGTTTCTGGATCGCCATTCCGGCCCGATAAGGTCGGTCGCTCCCCATGGCGTCAAATGCATCGGCCACGGCGATGATTCGCGCGATCAAAGGAATCTGTTCCCCGACCAGTCCGTCCGGGTAACCGGTTCCATTCCAGGCTTCGTGATGGCTGCGGACCCCCGGCAGAACTGGTTTCAGATTCTGCAGCGTCGACAGAATCTGGTAGCCGATGATCGGATGCTCCTGGATCTGTCGAAACTCATCGGGAGTTAACTGGTCCGGCTTCCGCAAAATTCGGTCGTCGACGCCAATCTTCCCAATGTCGTGTAACAGACCCGAGAGATAGATATCTTCCAGGTCGGCTTCGGGAAGACCCAGTTCTGTTCCCAACCGCCGCGCGATCAGCGCGACACGTTCACTGTGGCCGCGTGTGTAAGGATCCTTGGCATCCAGCGTCGACACGAGCGAACGGACAAACGAAACCAGCAAGTCGCCGTTTTCGTTGAACAGTTCCAGATTCCGCAGATGATTCGCGAGAATCGTGGCGATGGACGACAGCAGATTCGCTTCCAGAACCGTGAATTCCCGGTCCTGTAGTGAGTTCAGGCTGAGAATCCAGCCCTGGCGATGGTGATCGCGACAGATCGGCGCCGCCACGAACGATTCCAGACCCGGGAAGTCAGCTCCCAGCAGGGACTGCGAAACGTGATTGCGAATGAGCGGGCGTTTCCAGTCGTGATGTTCGAATCGCGACAACAGGCGCGCGAGCCCAAATTCGTCGAACAGCCGATTTCCCTCGACCAGGTAATGCACCTGGCCCATTTCGTCTTCCAGCACGATGGCCTGGCACGCCGCCACGTTGCGCACATGCAATCGGTGCAGGCACAGTTCCGCCAGATCGTGCGGGCTATAGGAAACTTGCAGGTTTCGGGTCAGGCCGTGCAGCAGATCCAACTCGCTGCAAGCATGATCGTACCGCTTGAGCAGCGAGGTGATTTCATGGTTCCTCACGCAGTCGCGATGCTCCATCTCGTGAATGCGCGAAACATTGCGAATTAGACGCTCGATCAAACCGGGGCTTCCCACCGGCAGCGAATCCAGCCAGGCGTCGAATCGCGCCTGCCCCCATCCCGCTTCTCGCGCCGCATCCAGCAGAAACTGCGGCCGCGCGGTCCGCGAAGGGAGAGCGAATCCGACGAGGACGGCATCGGGATGAACTTCGGCGGGAACCGGAACGATGCAAAACAGAAAGTCATCCGTCGAGTCGCAAACTTCCGGCCGGTAAATTAACGACAGCCGAGCGGTCACCATTCGCGGCAGCACCGGCAGCATGCTGGCATCGCAGGCTCCCAGGAAGTGGTAGTCACGTCGATCCCAGGCCGTCCAGGGGAGACCGAGGCTCTCGGCAAAGCCGCGCAGCCCGGCCATCGCGGCCGAGTCCGTGACGTCAACCGGCTTCTGCTGGTCGGTCACGAGCCTCTCCATCGCCATTTCCGGGATGGACGTTGTGAAGTTCACCATCGCCGCGACTCCTCGAATCGAGATCTCCAGATTCCGATTCGTCTCACCATCTTTCCGTCAACCCACGACATCCGAGTCCCGTCTCATTTCCTCTCACTCAGGCCTCTCGTCCCGACCACCGTCAGGGACCACGTCGGAAGGTTCCCTTCCAAACGAACGCCAGCACGGCGCGGGCGACCCGACGGTGCTCAGTTGGAAACTTACTTCCGGGGATTTCCCTGGCAAATCGCCCGGGACATCAATGTAAGAATTCTCCCCCATTCACTCCGCCAGAACGTCCCGAAGGCAGGATCTCCCAACCTCGGCTGACTTCGATTTTTTCAAATTCGAGCCCGCTCCTTTCCCCCAAAGAACGCACTCAAATACTTACAGAAAAACACGTTACATCAAAGAAATTCACCGCAACCAGCGAAAAGACGACCCGGAGGGTTGGCACGATCGGAAGGCTGGTACACAATGTAATGGTCATGACGCTCTCTTAGTTAATGTCTCGAGATATCAGTTTTTTTCCGTCATCGTGTTTCCCGAGTGATGACCAATCGCAACCCATCGAAGACGCTTCGACGGGAAGCCCTGATGGCTTATCGACGCCATGACCGTCGACTTACCGCTTCGCTTGAGTAACGAAAAACGGTGACGGGCGGGGGGCGAAACAGTGCGTGTAACTGGCCCGCCGGACGGCGGCGATCGTCGCCGAATTGTCGGAAAGTCCGGGATTGTAGAAACTTTCGGTCGTCACGCGGTTTCTCATGAAAGAGGAGCGGTGTCCGATCATCCTCGGGTTCTTGCCGGGGAATTGTGGGACGGACTCGCCTGCGGGTAGACTTCCGGCAACTTCGCTTCCACCTACCACCTGTCTTCGCAAAGCACGGCCCTTGGCATGGTCAGGGCAAGTCGTTTCAAATTTGAAATTGGCCAATCCTAGGGAACTTTCGTCCCATTCCGTGGCCAGGAACCCCTGGGGTGACGCCCCGCGGCGGCCTCCTTCGAAATACAAAGGCTTCTCCTGATGGACTTTCAGATCTGCCCGTCGTGTCAACAGTCGGTCCTGGAGGACGACGTGGAAGTCTGTCCGTTTTGCGGGGCCTCGATGAAGGGTCCGCCCGCCAAGACGGCCAAACCGGCCGCGGCAGCGACGAAGAGCCCTCCGTCGGCGAAGGCTCCGGCGGCAAAGGGAGCAGCGAAGCCCGCTCAGACTGACGACATTCTGACCCACTCGGACGACGTCAAACAGGCGATCCCCGCCAGCGCCCGACCGACCAAGCAGCGTACGCAAGCCATCCAATGCCCGATGTGCGAAACCACGGGCTATATCCCCAAGGAAGCGGCCGGAAAGCCGGTTCGATGCGCGAATCCGCAGTGCCTCGTACCCGTCTTTGTCGCTCCGGCTCCCGAGGCGCCGCCAGCACCTCCCCCAGCCCCGAAGTCTCAGGGCCCTGGTGTTGCTGTCTGGGGCGGAGGAGCCGTGGCGTTGGTGTTGGTTGGTGGAGGTATTGCCTACTTCTTTGCAACTCAGACGGAAAAAACTCCCGCGACCAGCGGGTCGATGAGCAGCGAAGATCTCGCGCTCCTGAACTCGTTTAACGAGGAGGCCAACAAAGATCCGGGCAAGTCGGCAGCCGGGACGCCCGATACGACAACCACGACGACAACGAATTCACCAGTCAATTCCGCGGCTCCCTCCGGAACGGACGTCGATTCCATCCTGCAGCGCATGGCTGACTTGTCCCTTGTTTCGCAGCAGAATCGCAGCAAACCGTTCTGTCGCCGACTGACGGCCGAAGCCGCTGCTTCCGCCGGCCGACTGCCAAGGGCTCTCGAGCAGCTTGATGCGCTCAAGGCGGTCGGTCGCGATGTTCCCTACTTCACCATTCCCGTCGATTGCGAGTTATTCTGGCAGTACCGGATCGCGAAAGACGAGGCGGCTGCCGCGAAGCATGCCGAAGCGGTGAAGTCGGCAATCGCGCGCCTGCCCAAGTTTGGCAGAACCCGTTTGCAGTTTTCGGGACAGGCCGCCGCTGTTCTCGTGGCGGCGGGGCTGACCAGCGACGCGGAGCAACTCCTCGCGACTCAGTCGATCTCCGATACCAGCGGACAACTGGCCGCCTGGCAGGTCCAGACACTGGCAACCGGCGATCAAAACCTCCACCGCGTTCATGGAAGTCGACCAATCTCTCCCTGGCAGCAGCCCCAGCGCGTCGCCGCCATCACCACTCTCGTGCTGCGAGACGCGGCCTCGACCGCCAGAGATTGGATCGGGGCGACCAAAGATGCGACCGCTCGCGAGGAAGCGATGACCGCCTGGAGCGTCGCTTACGCCCAGCGCACCGTCAGTTCGGGTCAGCCGTTTGACTGGGAAAGCATCGCCACTCTGGCGGCCTCCTCCGAACCGGCGGGACTCGTCAACCTTTACGCTCGACTCGGGCAGGCGCTCGCCTCGCTGGACCAGGACGATTTGGCCAGGAAGGCGCTCGAACTGGCGACCCGCAGCATAACCGAACTACCGCCTCCCAGCGAACAGACCATGCCCGAAGTCCGGCAGGTTCCCGGCTACCGGCTTCCCAATCGTGGCGGCATTCAAAAGCAAGCCGTCGCCATGGGGGAAGTGGCCCGGCTTCAGTCGCAACTGGGCGACCAGGAAGGGGCGAAGAATTCACTACAAGCGGCACTGGCCTACGGCCGGTCGCTGGCACCGGCATTGCCGCTGGCCCGCGAGCAACTGACTCAGGCCGAACAGGCTCCTGCGGCGGTTCTCCGCAATCAGCTCAAGGCGGCACTCGATCTCAAGAACGACGACGAAGCGCGCGTGGCGTCGGTCAATTATCGGAAGTCACTTCAGGACATTCAGACCGCTGCCCAGGAACGGTTTTCGACCCAGACGCGCCTTCTCGAACAGGCCATTGACTGGGGAATGGGAACCGCCGTCCTGGAATACATCTCGGCCAGCATCGACAGCGAGGACGCCTCGCGACGCGAGCCGTTCGCCGGCACGACTCTGATCCCCGCGCTGTTGGCCTCCTTCGAGCAAGCCGGGCAGTCCGATCAGGTGGCGGCGATCAACCAACTGCTCACTCGGGCGGGACAAAAGCAGGTTCCGACGGCCTCGGGTTGGACGCTTGTCTGGACGCAAATGGACAAGGACGTCGGTGCGGCCGCCCAGTCGCTCGGCAGCATCCCGTCCTCGGATCAGCAGGCCGATGCCATCGCGCTCGTGGGAGTGTCACGGTTGGTCCAGTCCGGAAAGCCGGATGCCGCCCTGGCCTTCGCCGCCAAAGTGTCCGATCAGGCTCTCCGTGAAGAATGCTACCAGCAGATTGCCGCGCAGCAGTCCAAAACCGGCAATACCGCCGATCTGACGACGGCAATGGAGGCCATTCCCCAGGTGACGGAGAAGCTTTCGGTCGCCTGGGGGCTCGTTCAGGGAGCCCCTGGCAAACCTCGCTGATTTTCAGGGCGTGAATGAGCCCACAGCATGAACGCTTGCCCATGGCCCCCAAACGGACGACATTCTCTCATCTGCCCGTTTTCCCTGTTGAGGGACGGCCCGCGCGGACGAAATCTTGAATGCGTCTCGGTCCGGATGGCCGACAACTCACTTTGCACCAGATGTCTTGAATCCTAAAATCTTGTGCAACTTGCGGATTATTGGCCGTTGCTCGGCTTTTGATCCCGAGTGACGCGAAACAGGTCACTCTGGAGTGGCTCCAGAACCTTGGCGGTGTCGCCGCGTTTCGTATCAGAAGCTTGTTTTTAGGACAGAGAGCCCGATCTTCGTCAGTCCACCCTCACGGGGATTGGACGAAACCATCGGCGACGCGGTTGAAGGAGCGATTCAGTGACTCATTCGAAGTTGGGATTCTGGCTCGCCGGGCTGGTTCTGGTCGCGGGTTTGACGGCAACCGCCCAGGAGCCGCGAATTCGCGTTATGCAGGCCGGCGCCGACCAACTGATCGCTGACCTGAAGTTTCTCGTGGAAGGCGCCCCGGATCCCGCGCTCAAGAAGCAATGGGAAAACCTGGAAGCCACGCTCGACAGCTTTCTTCCCGGCATTCATCGCGAGTTGCCGCTGCGAATGGATCTGCTGCTGGGCTCCAAGGAGCTGACCTACATCATTTCGCTCCCCAAGGTGGAGACGAAGCTGAGTGCGAAGAACAAGGACGGCCTGCTCGCCAACCTGAATTCGCTGGGATTTAATCCCAAGGATCTCGGAGGCGGACTGTGGGAACTAGAGGATTCGGCGACGAAGATCAAGTACTACCTCCGTGAATCCGGGGAGTTCGCGGTCGTCGCTCCCGACAAGAAATTCGTTCCCGCGAACCTTCCCAACGAAGGCGAAAAGCCGGTGGCCGACCTGAAGGCGTTGGGCTACGACGTCGGTGCGAAGCTTGAAAACCCCGCGCAGGGAATGGCCGAACGACGGACACAGTTCGGTGAGCTCCGCAAGGAGCTCGAAGCCGCCATCAAGTTCAAGCGGGGCGAAACTCAGGAGGCCTTTGCCTTACGGCAGCTCACGGCTCGCCAAAACTTCGACGAACTGGAACGGTTCGTGGTCGAAACCTCGCTCCTACAGGCTGGTTGGATCACCGATGTCGATAAGAAAGTGGGACGTGGCGAATTCAAACTGACCGCGCTGCCCGAAACCAGCCTGTTGGCGAGCGCCCAGCAATTGGCAACGACGCCGTCGCGGTTCCACGCCGTCGAACTGCACGACAAAGCCGTCATGAGCGGGCGAATGACGTTCCCGCTGGATGACCTGAGAAAGAAGAACCTGCGCGAGTTCTATCCCGCCCTCAAGCCGGTCGTCGAGCAGCAGATTGATGATCGCGAGGGACTGACGCCAGCCGGCAAGGCTGCCGCCAAGGAAGCGTTTGGCCTCTTGCTGGGTATGCTCGAGGCCGGTATCGATCTCCCCGCGATCGACGCGGTCATCGACATGCACGATGTCGACGGCGGCAAGCGAGTCCTGATTGGCGCCATCCATGTCGCCGATGGCACGGTCGCCGACAAAATTATCGCCCTGATTCCCAAGGTTCGCGACGACTGGAAGGTCGAGCAGAACATCAAGGAAGAGCAGGGAGTCAAGCTGCACAAGGTGCTGATTCCGGAACGACGCAAGGCGGTTTTCTCGGCGTTGTTCCCCGAGTCCGAACAGGCCGTTTACGTCGGGACGTCAAAAGACGTTGTCTGGTGCGCGATTGGCGAAGGTGCCCTGACGGAACTGTCAGCCGCCATCGCCGGCGTCTCCAAAGGACCGTCCACGGAGCCCGCGACTGAGGTTCTGAGCTACCAAGTCCGCCTGGGGCCGTGGATTCGCTGGATTCAGGCCGTCGATGAAAGTCGCCCGAAGCCCAAGACCCCGAAAACGCGGACCGAACTTCAGGCCGAAAAAGAGCGGAAAGAAAAGCTGGCAATCGCGGAAGAAGCCCTGCGCGGCGGCAACGACGTGATTTCGGGTTCGCTCCGCCGCGACGGCGACGTCGTGCTAGGCGATCTGGAAGTTCAGGAAGGAGTCCTTCGCGCGGTGGGCTCGTTGATCGCGAAGTTTGCCAAGGACAACCTGTAATCGGCTTTCTCCCGGTTGGGACAGGTTACTCCTGAGTCTCATGGTACTTTCATGAGCCCAACGACGACGGGCGCACGACCTGCGGTGGTGCGCCCGTCGTCGTTTTTGTGTGCTTTGAACGGCATCCTTGCCCGACCGATGGCCTGAGCTTACGATCACCGCATGGCCATCAATTGGACCCCCTTTCGCCAGTTCGTCGACCGCCATCGGTCGTTTACGATTTCCAGCCACATTCGGCCCGATGCCGATGCCTTGGGATCCGCCCTGGGACTGAGCGAGCTACTGGTCTCGCTCGGAAAAGACGTGAAAATCGTCAACCCGTCGGCAGCCCCCCGCTACCTCGATTTCCTCGATCCGGCCGGGCAGATCACGACGTTCGGCAGTTCGGCCAATGCCGACGACATCCGATCGGCCGATGCCCATCTTGTTGTCGACACCAGCGCCTGGGGGCAGCTTTCCGACGTGGGCCATGTGATTCAGTCGTGTTCGCAGCCCCGGGCCGTCATCGACCATCACGTCAGCTCGGACAACCTGGGGGGCCTGGAGTTCAAGGATCTCGAATCCCCCTCGACCGGTGAACTGATTGTCGACTTCGGCCGTTTTCTGGGGGCGACTTTTTCGCCCGAAGCGGCGACTGCCCTGTTCGCCGCCATCGCCACCGATACCGGATGGTTTCGTTTTCCCGCCGTGCGTCCGTCGACCCTGCGAACTGCCGCCGAACTCATGGATCAGGGAGCCGTTCCGCAGAACATCTACCGCAATCTGTACGAGAGGATTTCGATCGCCCGGATTCGACTGGCCTCGCGCGTTCTCGGAAAGGTTCAGCTCGAGCACGAGGGCCGGCTCGCGTACACATCGGTCGCGCTGCACGATTTTACCGAATTGAACGCTCAGTCCTCCGACAGCGAAGATCTGGTCAACGAGACCCTGCGAATTGAGGGAACTCAGGCCGCGTTCATCGCCGTGGAACTGCTGAATCGCCAGATCAAAGTCAGTTTTCGGAGCCGAAATCCAGAGATCGATGTGGCCGCGCTCGCCGAGACATTTGGAGGCGGTGGCCATAAACTGGCTTCCGGTGCCACATTACCGGGCCCGCTCGAAGCGGCCGTGACGCGGGTCCGCGGCGCCTTCGATTCCGTTTTCCCGGCCACTGACGCATCGACAACGGTCGATTGAACTGGCTAAAATGTCTGGGAGTGACCTGCCCAGTACCCCGCCCACGATCATCCGCTTTTTGCCCCGCCCGCCTCCGCCAGGATGTTCCTCACCCGCATGAGGTTGCCATGTCCGCCACTTCCTCGGTCCAAACCGCCACGGCCCACGCCGCGCCGTTAGAATCCGTTTCGGCTGAATCCGCTCCGATTGAGGCGGTTGCCGCGACGTCGTCAGCCGTGCCCCGCCGCAGCGCCGTCGTGGCACTCGCCGCGGCTGGCTCCGCGTTGGTGGCCATTCTAACCCCCGTCGTCAGCGGCGCGACCGTGTTCCTGGATCCGGTCTTCCGCAAGCAGTCGGCGTTTCGCGGCGCGAAGGAAGGGTTCCTTCCCGCGATTCCTGTCGCCGACCTGCCGTCCGATGGTTCGCCGCGCCTGGTGACGCTGATTGCCGACCGCGTCGATGCCTGGAACGTGTTCGTGCATCAGGCGATCGGCAAGGTCTACCTGCGACAGATTGAAGGCCAGGTCATTGCCTTCAACAACATCTGCCCGCATCTGGGCTGCAAGGTGACCTATCGGCACGATGGCAATGACTTTCTCTGTCCGTGCCATGGCGCCGTTTTTGGTGCCGACGGAGCGTGTACCAACGAAATCGCCCCGCGGGGCATGGACGTCCTGGAAACCCGCGTCGATGAGAATGGCCTCGTGTGGGTGAAATACCAGAACTTCCGCCGGGGAACCGCGGAGAAGGTCGCCGTTTAGAACTTCTCACACAACCGGTTGTGCCTGTCAGAGACTTGTGGAAGCTGGACAAGCATCTCATTGCACAGAGCTTGTGTTCTAGAATCTCTTAGTCGCGTTTCCCGCTCAAAGACACGAGTTTCCCGCGGAGATTGGCCATCGTGTGGCGACAACTGACGTCGTGGGTCGAAGAACGGACCGGCGCGAGCGCTTTTTTTCACCGCTGGCTCGAACTTCCCATACCGGGCGGCCCCCGTTGGCGGCACACGTTCACGACGGCCATCGCCTTCACCTTCGCGTGCCAATGCATCACCGGTTTTTTTCTGTGGGCCGTCTATAGCCCCAGCGTGCAGACGGCATGGGAAAGCGTCTTCTTCATCGAACACAAGATGATTGGCGGCTGGCTCCTGCGGGGTCTGCACCACTTTGCCGCCCACGCAATGATGATCCTGCTGGGTCTGACGCTCCTCCAGATCGTGATCTATCGCGCGTATCGCAGTCCGCGCGAAGTCAACCATCTGCTCGGCGTCCTGTTGATTCTCCCCATCATCATGGTGCTGTCCCAGACCGGCTACCTGCTTCCCTGGGATCAGCGCGGCTTCTATGGAACACAGGTCGCCACGACGATCGCCGGTTCCGCTCCGGTGGTTGGCCCCGAAGTTCAGCTCGTCGCACAAGGGGGCGGAGAGTACGGCCATCACACCCTCACGCGGCTGTTCGCCCTGCATGCCGGGCTTTTACCGGCGCTGCTGGCAGTCTTGATGATTATTTATGCGTGCTGGGCGCGGCGAAATCCGCGCGTGGCGGAGACGCCCGAAGAAGAAGCGGCGACCGCTCCCTACTGGCCGGGGCAAGCGGCTCGCGATGCGATCGTGTGCCTCGCCGTCATGACCACGATCGTTTTGCTGGCCACGTTCATGGGCGTCGAAACCACCGCCCCAGCCGATCCCTCCGAAGAGTTCCCTGCCGCGCGCCCGGAATGGTACTTCCTGTTCCTGTTCCGCTTTCTCAAATTTCACATTGTCGAACAGTTCGGCCTGGCTTTTGGTGCCATTCATGTCCCGGGCATGATTATCACCATCATTGCCCTGATGCCGTGGATTGGCCGCTGGAAACTGGGACACGCGTTCAACGTCGCCTTCGTGCTGGGAGTGTTTGGGGGTATCGGCTATTTGACCGCGCTGGCCATGTATGAAGACGCCAAGAACCCTATTCATCAGGCCTCGCTGAAGCAGGCCCATGCCGATGCCGAACGGGTGAAAGAGTTGGCATTGGCGAAGGGGATTCCCGTCGAAGGAGCACTTTCGCTCCTGAAGAACGATCCCCTGGCACAAGGTCCAAGACTGTTCACCGCGAACTGCCTCGGGTGCCACGCGCATTCCGCGATTCCCGTGGTGGAACACCAGATTCCGACGTACTCCGCTCCTGACTTGAGCGAGTTCGGCAGCCGGGACTGGATGAAGCGGGCACTTGTCGATTTTTCAGAACTGTTTGCTCCCACCGCCAATCTGAAGGATGAATCCGGCGAGCCTGTTAGGTCGCTGCTGGAAGGGGAAATGGCGGGCTGGTCGTCCGAGAATCGCGACGCGCTGCTGGAACCGGAAAATGCTAAGCACCTGGCGGCGCTCGTGGAATTCATGGTTGCCCAGAGCGGTCGTTCGGACCTGGCCCCGTTCGATGAGGAACTGGTTAAACTCGGTCGCCAGATCTTCGAGAACGGCGAACTCGCCATGGGAGCGCTATCGTCGAACTGTATCGACTGCCATTCGATGCATGCCGTTGATGAGGCGATGCCGCTTTCTGAAAACGAGGGGACCGGTGCTCCAACTCTCACGGGATACGGCGGGGTCAAGTGGCTGACCGGGATGATCGCTTCGCCCGAAGCCCCGAGTTACTACGCCGACGGAAACTGCATGCCGTCGTTCTACTCTCAACTGTCGGCCGAACAGATTTCGCTGATCGCCCGCTGGATGGCGGGCGACTACTGGCGCGAGGCGGCCGAGCAGTCGGACTCGCAGACGGCAACTCACTAGCGCGTTGTCATGGCTTAAGGGGTCGTGTGCCGCTGGCTTTGCCAGTGTGCCTTAAGCCGCGTCATTTAGTAACCCGAAGCGTCAGCGAGGGTAGTTCTGTGCTTTCCCTCGCTGACGCTTCGGGTTACTGTTCGCGGGGCTTTTTCTGAGATTTCTCCCAATAATTTCAGCAAAACAACATACGGCAAACATCCTTAATTCGATGATTTCTCCGGGTTAAGTAGATCGGTCCTAGCAAGATGCACTGGCGAAGCCAGTGGCCCCCACCTGGAACAGTCGCACAGACAGAGCGGCTCATGCGGAGGCGAGCAGAATCTCGCCACGTCCTCCTTCGAGGAGGTCGCCGCAATACCGCTCGAAGACCGGCGCGGGGGCGACGCCTTTCAGGGGAAAACCCGGCGAGCGCAGGTGCCGCAACACCAGCCGCGTGACCACCGGGCGATAGCGAGCCGCATACCGATAGGTGGGGAGCAGGGAAGGGCGGTCGCCCAGGACCACCATCGTTCCCCGGCGATTGCCTAAACCCAATCCGGAGCCAACCTTCCCCGCGAGCACCAGAGTTCCGGCGAGCATGTTCGAGCCGGCAACCGCTCCGGTCGTACCGGCGACGGCGATGAATCCTCGTCGCAGGCAGCTTCCCAGTTCATCGCCCGCATTTCCGTGAATGAAGATTTCTCCCCCGCGCATGCCGCTGGTCGCCCCACGATAGGCACCGCCAGCCGATCGTCCCACGGATCCGCGCACGATGAGTCGTCCGCCGCGCATTTCTGCCCCGGCCCAGTCATCGGCGTCGCCGAGAATCTCGATGGTGCCGCCAGACATTCTCGCGCCCACATGCAGGCCAACCGAGCCTTCGACGCGCAGCGTCCCGCCATCGTGTCCTTCGCCCAGTCGACGAAGTTTGGACAAGTCACCCGACCAGATGGCGGTATTGTCATCCGTCGCCGATCCACTGACGATGAAGAAGTCCCCCAACTCGGCATCGCGATTGCCATGCACGACCGGCAGACGGGCGCAATCGTCCGCCGAAAGGGATCGACAGGCAGAGAGCAGGACATCGGCGACGTCGAGCGGAACCTCGAGGCGGCTCCGCAGCGTGAGCTCAAGGGGCATGGCGGCAAGCGACTCGCGATTAGCCAAGGAAGAGTTGCTGAATTTGCGAGCGCAGGCTCTCGAGAAACTTTCGCGCCTCGATGTATTCGCCAGCGTCCATCTGAGTGATCTTCGCCCTCAAATCGGCCTGGAGCGAAGTTATCTGCTCGACAACGTGGGTCGCGGTGTCGCCATGTCCCGATGTCCGGCTGAGAACTTCCAACCCTCTCGCGATTGAATCGCGCTGCGCGGCGAATTCGTCGCCTTGCAGGCCGGTTGGCCATTCGATATGGCCCGTATCCTTATCGAATCGCGCCTCGCTCAACGACTCCGTCGCGGCCGATTGCCTCGTGGCCAGCCAGCGGTCGCGCGATGCCAGACGCCTCGCCGTGTCGGCTTCCCGCTCGGACAACGCCATCCGACGACGTTCCTGCATCGTCTGCTGCCACAATTGCTGATTCTGGATATACGATTGACGAGCGGCTTCGAAGTCGATGGCTCCCCGCGCGGCATTCGCGTACGCTTCGCCTTGGGCACGCGTCAGATCGGCCATGCCGCGCGCGTACGACTCAGCTGGCGTACTCCCCAGCGGTCCCGAGAAATTCCATCCCCACCCACCCCAGGGGGACGAAAATCCCCAGCCGACCCGGGTGTCGCCGTATTGGGCCAGCACGGCTGACCCCAGTCCCACGACAAGTCCCAGCGGCACGATCAAGCGCCACGCCCGTGATACGGTTCGTGCCAGTCGAGTGCCGCCACTTCTCGTTGCGGCCCGGTTTGAAAGGAAGAATTTCATGGTGCCGCCTTCTGCCGCATGTTCCTGAAGATTGGAGATCATTTCGCCGGCCGTGCGGGAACGCTTGCGAATCACGATGGACAAGACGATCCTGAGTTTAGTCATCATCACGGCAATCCGCGAGTTCGGCCGTCACGGTTTGCCAGAATCATGTCGCCGCCGCGCCGAACCACCACACTCCGTGGATCAACACTCATGATTTCCGACTGCCGCTTCAAATTGAGCCGATCGTGTCTGTTGGGTTTGCTGCTGGCCTGCGGAACCACTCGCCTGGTGGGGGCCGCTCCGGTTGACGAAGTGCTCGCGCAATTAGGCCAGCCGGAACTCACGGAGGCCGCGCGTCTGGCAGCCATCGAAGAAGCCGCCAGCCTCGGCGACCCGCGTCTGGTGCCCGGACTGATTCCGTTACTCAGTTCCGAGTCGACGACGATCCGCTTTGAAGCCGCAACGGCTATCGGCCGGATTGGTCCGGCTGCCGTGAAAGCGGTTCCCGAACTGACCAAGCGTCTCTCGGACGCCAGTCCGTTGGTTCAGCACGCGGTTATTGATTCCCTCCGCCAGATTGGCCCTGAGGCAAAGACCGCCTCGGGAGCGATTCGCTCGGCACTGGAAACCTGCTCACCGGCCGTGGAAATGGCCGCCCTCCGCGCGCTCTATCGGCTGGGCGACCGGAACGAGGAAATTATCGCCCGGTTGGTCGATGGACTGAATGCCACGCAGTCGGCCACACGCTCCGAAGCCAGTTGGGCCCTGCTGGATATTGGCCCCGCGGCTTTGCCAGCCATCGCGACGAAGCTGCCGACGCTGAGTGCTCAGGGACAGATGGCAGCGCTCGACGTCATCATTCAGTTTGGTCCGCTGGGACGCCATGAAGCGATCGACTTCGCCTCGCTGCTCTCGAGCGACAATCCCATGCTGCTGCGGCGGGCGGCGATTGCCCTGGAGCAATTGCGGGCGTGCGATGACGCCAGTCAGGCGCGACTACTGGCACTGACGAAACATTCCGATGTTTCGGTTCGCGCGGCGTCGATCGCCGCGCTGGGAACGTGCGAACCCGATGAAAAGATTCTCACCGCTCTCGGGACGGCGCTCGACGACAAAGATGTCTCAATTCGTCTGGCCGCGGTCGCGGCGCTCGCTGAGGGCAAGAATCACTCTCCTGCCGTCCTGGATCGGCTGACAGCTTGTCTAAAAGACTCCGACGGCGCCGTCGCGGTGAGTGCCGCCCACGCTCTCATGCAGGTCGGCGAGCCGGCGGTCCCGGTCGTTGTTCCACTGCTCAAGTCCAAGGACTATCGATTGCTGGCCCTGGAAATTCTCGAGGGAATGGGCCCGTCTGCTCAAAAGGCACTTCCCGAAATCCAACCGTTTTTGACCAGTAGCGACGACACGATGGCTCGCCTCGCCTGCCTGATCGTGGCGCGTTGCGGAACCTCGGCCGGGAGCGCGATCCCCGAACTTGCCAAGGTGCTGGCGACGAAAACTCACAAGGGACGAGCGGCCGCCGCCTATGCACTTGGTTCAATTGGCACTCCGGCCGCGCTGGCGGAAGCCGCCAAGTTCCGCACGGACGACGACCAACTTGTCCGCATCGCGGTCGCGGCCGGCGAGTTACAGGCAAAGCCCGACGATCAGCAGATCCGCGAAGAGGCATTGCCCCTGCTGCGGGAAGCGCTGAAGCGCCCTGAGCCCCATGTTCGCACCATGGCTTGCGAGGCAATCGGCCTGTTCGGCCCCTCGGCGGCAGCCGCGCTTCCCGAGCTGACCGAACTGGTGAAAAAGCGTGCTGAAGCGCCGGTTGAAGCCGAGGCCGCTCTGCGAGCCATTGCCATGCTGGGCCCCGCGGCCGCGTCCGCTGTTCCCCTGTTGACGGAAGCGGTCGCCGAAGACGGAGCCCCCTGGCAGATGAGCGCGGGCGTCGCGCTCGGCCGGATCGGAGAACAGGCTCGTCCTGCCGTTCCCGCTTTACAGCGACTCATCGCCTCCGACCGCCCGGCTCCCCGAACCGTGGCGGCGTGGGCACTGCTCGAAATCGCCCCCACGAAGGAACAGGTCAAAGTCCTGACGCCTCTGCTTCTGGAAGCCCTGGTCGCTTCGCGCGAGCAGGCGGTCGTGGAACTGATTCGTTCGCTGGACCGAAACGCGGGCGACCGCCCCGATGTTCGAGAAGCGATTCAAGCCCTCAAGGATGACGAACGCCCGGCCGTGCGAGCCGCAGTGGCCGAGGCGCTCAAGTAGTCCGCGCGGTCAGGTACCGAATCAGGTCGTGGCGATTCTCGCGAAGGTGACGAATCGAGGGTCGGTTCCTGCCTGTCGACGCCGGGCCACGGCGCCGTGCAATCGCACAACGTCCGTTCGTTCAGATTTGATTGACCGTCTTGCACGAAACGGGGAACGCCGCACGACTTGAAACATTCGTGGAAGAATTTCCGGGGCGTGGTACTCGGACTGCATAGTCATCGGGTGACGTTCATTTTTGCCCGAGCTCTCCCGAAGCTGTCCCATGATTGTCGTCAGCGAACTTCGCACGGTCGACTCGCTGGAAGCCTGCCGGCGCGAATGGCAGTCGCTGCTGGATCGAACTCCCGGCGTTCCTTTCTTTCGCAGCCTCGACTGGTTCCTGCTCCAACAGCGACGCTTCGACGGTGAACGCGACCCGCGCGTGCTGCTGGTGACCGTTGCCGGAAAGCCAACTGGAATTGTCCCCCTCGTCGCGCGGCGTCTCGAGACATCGCTCGGCCGGCTTTCTGCCCTGATGTATGCCAGCGATGGCTACGAGCTCACCAGCGGCGTGGTCGGTTCCAGCCAGACCGCCGCGCTCTACGGCGCCTTGCAGTATCTTCGCGATGCCCCCCGCGACTGGGAGATTCTGGAACTTCGCGGCATTGATGACACGGGACTTGACCGCGGACGAACGGCCAACAGCCTGGGACTCGCCGGTCTGCCCGCGCTCTCGCGCCCGTGGCACGACGTGTTTGAACTCAACCCGCAAACCGCCGGTACGCTGTCCTCGACACGTCTGCCGGCCGACATGACATTCTGCCGCAACCGGCCCAGCGAATCCGAGGTCGGCACGGAAGGCCACCATCGCGGGGAAGCGGCCCAGTGCCTGGCAACCATTCCCGAATTGCCATTCACCGAAGCCCGATATCTTCAGGATCTATACGAACTGGCGTGCCGCCAAGGGATGGCCGACCTGTGCGTGGTGCAGCGCCGTGGCCAGGTGCGGGGATTCTCGCTCTCGGTCCAGCGAAAAGGCCTGTTGCAGGTTGTCGCAACCGGCTGGGAACCGCATCCGGACGATCTCTACCGGAACACGCTCGCTGCCGGAATGATCCAGTCGGGGGCCGACCTGGGCGATGTCGAATACCTCATTTCGGCCAGCGACGCGAGCCTGTTCGCTGAGTACGACGTCGGGCAACGATCGGTCTCGCGGCTGACGCACTTTTCCGACCGTTCGCCGCGCGGGCAACTGCTGCGCATCAACCAGTGGCGACGATCGTGGACCGGCGGCAACGCGGTACTGGCTCGCCCAGCGGCCGACTGACGTTCACGCGAACGAAAGTCTTTAGGGCTGCCGTTCGGCGAGTTGCGTCGCCGCGATCACGTCGCGTTCCAACTGCGCCTTGAGGTCATCAAGCGAAGAGAACGATTGGGTGTCGCGCAGACGGCCCAGAAAGTCGACTTCCAGGACGCTTCCATAGAGATCGCCCGCGTAGCCGACCAGATGGAGTTCGACTTTCGCAACGGCCTCGCCAAACGTGGGATTGGCGCCAATGTTCATGGCAACGGGATAGCGGACTCCCGCGACGGTCGAGACACCGCCATAAACGCCGTCCCTCGGGATCACCGTCTCGATCTCAGCCAGATTCGCGGTGGGGAAGCCAATCGTGCGTCCGCGCCGGGCACCACTCACCACCCGGCCCGCCAGTCGATAGGGGCGTCCCAACAATCGGTTCGCTGTTTCGACATTCCCCTCCGACAGGGCTCGCCTCACGCTCGAAGACGAAATCCACTCGCCGTCGACCTGGACGGGGTCCACGACATGGCACACCATCCTGCTGTCCGCGCACAGCGTCTTCAGCAGGGCCACATCGCCACGCCGACCCGCGCCGAACAGAAAATTCGGTCCTTCGACCAATCCCGCGATCGCGAGTTGCCCCACAAGGACTTCGTGAAAGAACTCCTGAGCCGACATCGACAACAATTCAGGCGACGTCGGATAGGCGAGCACTTCATCGACGCCAAGCCGCGCCATCAACTCGGCTTTCTGCTGGGGAGTCGTCAGTCGCGGCGGGATCGCGCCGGGGCGCAGAATGGTCAATGGATGCGGCTCGAAGGTCAGGACCAGGCTCGCTCGCCCGGCAGCCCGCGCGAGCTCGACCAGCCTCCTAAGCAGGATCGCATGGCCCGCGTGAACTCCATCGAAATTGCCAATCGAAACCAGCGCGCCGCGTGGCAACCGAGGATCGGCAAGGCTTGTCATCAGTCCCAAAACCATTCATCCCAATATTCGTGCTCAACGGTCCAGAACCGTCAGGGCGTCTCAAACACTCAGGTGGTTTGCAAGGCTCTGTGCGGGCTAGCCAGTCGGTTCATCGACCGCGCGGTCACGAAACAAGGCCACGCTCGCCGTAAAGCCATGAACGTAGTTCCTGCCGCCGACGGGCCCAATTTCGCCCTGGGCAAACATTCCGGCCAGCGGTAAGGGGCCAAAAACTCCCTGGATGGCTCGCGCGTCGTGGTCGGGGGCGGAAAACATCCGCGTCCCCCGACCGTTGCAACTGAAGAGCAGGGCACCCTGGCACGAACCCGCTTTTCGCCGATTGTTTTCCAGCAACCGCGTGAGATCGACATCAGCCGCGTCGGCATCCCGCAGGTGGAACTGAACCGTTTGCCCGGCACGTACCAAATTGCCGATGGCGAGTGCCCCCGTTTCGCGATCGGCTCCCATCACGCTGGAGATGAGAAAATCGCCTGACTCGAAGCGATCGCGGTACTCGGTCCGGGCGATTCCAAACAACAGTCCTTCTTCGAACAATCGCTGGTCCCGTTCCGAGAGTTTCGGAAACAATTCGCTGAGCCGCTCCAGCGGAGGGACTCCTCCCAGTTCATAAATGAGGTGTCGTTCCGCCCGCGTCACCACGAAGGGTTGGCCGATTGGCCGTGCTCCCTGAGAGACGACGGCGTCAATCTTCGGCCCTTCCTGAACAATCAGGCCAACAGCCCCGGTGTCGTAGACCGTGCCATCCAAGAGAACCCGATTCTCGCCGGGGTTTCCGCCGCTGGCCAAGCCGCCAATCACGCCCGTTTCCGGCAGTTCACTTTCCAACAGGTCCAGAAGTACCCGTGGCTGACAGGAGAATGGCTCCGCCAGCAGCAGAATGGTCGGTTCCGGATCGGCGAACTGCAACAAATCGTCCGGCAAGCCCAGGCAGACAATCCCATCGGCCGTCTGTTCGAACTCCACGCGAATGGGCGTCAGCCGGGATCCAGGCAATGTGCCCACCCAGATCGCTAGAGCCGGGGAAGATTCGACCTCGCGACCATCGGCAATGATCGTCTCCCCTGTCGCACCCAGAACGTGTTCGGCGTTCAGCAGCTTTTGAATGCCGGGCAGAATGTCATCGAGCGCTGAACCGTAAGCGGGTGAGACGAACACCATCGCGAGCGAAATCGGGCCGGAGAGCGAACGCTGTTGCAGCGAACGAACGACCTCGGAAAGGGCGATCTCCAGGTTCCGATCTTCAGAGATGGCAACAGCGCATTCCATAAATGAGAGGATTACTCGACTCCAGTTTCGCCGCCTGGACTGATTCCCGCGCGGCTGGTTCGAACGGCTTTGGATTTTCCATCCTTGCCGATTCATTTTAGACTTTCGAGTCGGTGCAACAACCTGGACCTATCCGGAGCCTCTCGCATGTGTTCACGGCTTGGAGTTCTCATGGGACTATTGTTGTCCGGATCTTGTGCCGGAACGGCGATTTCCAATGCCGCCGAGGGGACATTCTCCTGGACAGTTGACGAAGCGGCCGGCGCCGCCGTACTGAAATTTGGCGACGCCCCGGTTCTCGATTACCAGTTCGCCTACGACACGGCGACTCCCGAAACGGTCCACAATACCTACAAGGTCTTTCATCATGTCTACGGACCTGGAACCGACACTCGCCTGACGAAAGGACCGGGCGGGGCGTTTACCCATCATCGCGGGCTGTTCGTTGGGTGGAATCGGACGAGTTGGGGCGAGGAACGGGCCGATTTCTGGCATTGCACGCAAGGAGCGCACCAGCGACATCGTCAGATCGTTTCGCAATCAGCCGATGACCAGCAGGGTTCGATGACGACCCAAATTGACTGGATGAGCGGGCGTGGCGACAGCCCGATTCTGCGGGAAACGCGAACGATTACCGCGCGGCGGATTGCGACCGAGCCGGCGCCCGGTTTTGGCTGGCAGATCGATTGGTCGAGTCGGCTGGAAACGGAACTGCCGGAGGTCTTGCTGGACGGCGACCGTCAACATGCCGGTTTTCAGTACCGCGCGGCTCAGGAAGTCGCCGATCGCAACGCGGCCGTCTTTTTGCGTCCCGAGGGGGTGCCGCGGAAACCTCCAGTCATCCAGGTCGACGACCGCCTGGCCCCGGACGAACACATCAACCTGAACTGGTTCGCGATGCAGTTTCCGATCGCGGAAAAACCGTATTGCGTGCAGTATCTCGAGGCACCGGGAATGCCTCGTCCCGCGCGCTATTCCGAACGAGCGTACGGCCGATTTGGAACTTTTTTTCAAGCCGTCGTGACCCCGGAGAAACCGCTGGTCATGAATTATCGGCTGTTCGTTACAACCGAAGCTCTTCCGTTACCCGAACAATTGCAGAGCCGCTGGGAGCAGTACGCGAAGGAAGTCGCGACAACGAAACAGCCTTGAGCACGAGGAAAATTCCGGAAGTGACGACTCAGGTTTCCCCAAGGCGAACGGTCGCCATCATCGGCGCCAGTCGAGACCGGACCAAATACGGCAACCTCGCTGTCCGCGAGCACATAGCTCGCGGGGACCAGGTCTTTCCCATCAACCCGAATGCCGAGACGATTGAAGGGCTGCGCGCGTACGCCCGGCTCAGCGATGTCCCCGTCGATCGGATCGACCGAATTGCGCTGTATATCCCTGCCGCTATTGGAGTTTCGCTACTTCAAGAAATTGCCGACAAGCGACCCGCCGAAGTCTGGGTGAACCCCGGTTCAGAAAGCGAGGCGCTCCTGGCCGAGGCGGCACGGCTCGAACTTCCCGTCATCCAGGCATGCGGGCTGGTGAATCTTCGGGCGACGCGACCATTGGTCAACGATGGCGAACGCCCGGACGACTGATTCGCGGTCAGGCCAGCCCGCGATACCCGATAGCCGCTAGAATTCCCGAACTTCTTAGGGCTTCAACCCTTCCGTTGTTGGCGGGGTGTTTGTTATAGTCCCAAACTCGACTGCGTCTGTCCGGCAGGTCATTGGGATTTTGCCGCGCTGGTCGAAGGCCTTAACCACACGAGGATGCGCCTCGCATCCGGACACACGTCGTCGCTCTCTTCGTCCCCGACAAGTCTGACCTCGGGTTGTTTCATCCCCTTGCGAAATAATGACTTCCGGCGATTGGCGATTCTCAGCGGGTGTCTCAGAAAGTTGTTTGCAGCATGGTTGATCGGAACCTGATCCGCGAATTCACAATCAGCGACGAAGATCTGGAATCGGCGTTCGCCACCAGTCTGGCCGACGCGGCCGCGTTGGAAGAAGAAAGCCTCGCTCACATCTACGACACCCAGGGAGCCGGGGTCGATCTCAACTCGATCATCGAAGGAACCGTGGTCCGCGTCGAAGGGGACGAGGTTCTGGTCGATATCGGCTACAAGAGCGAAGGGGTCGTCCCGAAGGACGAGTGGGACGAAGGCGTCGAGCCGAAGCCCGGCGATCCGGTGGACGTGCTGCTCGAAGAAATCGAAGACGAATTCGGCCTCGTGCTGCTGTCGAAGCGGAAGGCCGACCGGATTCGCGAATGGGAAAAGATCATCTCCAACCACAAGGAAGGGGATGTCATCACCGGTCAGGTCATCCGCAAGATCAAGGGGGGCCTGCTGGTCAATATCGGCGTGAATGTCTTCCTGCCCGCCAGCCAGGTCGACATTCGCCGCCCGCAGGACATCGGCGAATACATCAACAAGCCGATCGAGTGCATGATCCTCAAGATCGACGAAGCCCGCCGCAACATCGTCGTGTCGCGCCGCCGTCTGATCGAAGAACGGCGCCAGAAGCTGAAAGAGGATCTCCTTTCCGAAATCGCGGAAGGCCAGGTCCGCAAGGGTGTCGTCAAGAACATCGCCGACTTCGGCGCGTTCGTCGACCTCGGCGGCATCGACGGCCTGCTGCACATCACCGACATGAGCTGGAGCCGTATCAGCCATCCGTCGGAAAAGGTGAAGATCGACGACGAGATCGAAGTGATGATCCTCAACGTCGACCGCGACCGCGAGAAGATCGCCCTCGGCCTCAAGCAGAAGGAAAAGAGCCCCTGGGACAACGTCGAGGCGAAGTACCCGGTTGGCACCAAGCTGACCGGCGAAGTCGTCAACGTCATGTCGTACGGGGCTTTCGTGAAGCTGGAAGACGGCATCGAGGGCCTGGTCCACATTTCCGAAATGTCGTGGACCAAGCGCGTCAATCACCCGTCGGAACTGGTCAGCCCGGGCGACGAAGTCGAAGTCGTCGTGCTGGGGATCAACAAGGAAAAGCAGGAAATCTCGCTGGGCATGAAGCAGGCCCAGCCGAACCCCTGGGACAAGGTGGCCGAGAAGTATCCGCCGGGCTCGATCGTCGAGGGCTCGGTCCGCAACCTCACCAACTACGGTGCGTTTGTCGAGCTCGAGGAAGGTGTCGACGGCCTGCTGCACGTCAGCGACATGTCGTGGACCCGCAAGATTTCCCACGCGAACGAAATGCTCAAGAAGGGCGACCAGATTACCTGCCAGGTCATCTCGGTCGACCAGGAGCGCAAGCGAATCGCGCTGGGGCTCAAGCAGCTCACCGAAGATCCTTGGGAACGGGCGATCCCGGACAAGTACCAGCCGGGCGAGCAGGTCACCGGCAAGATCACCAAGATCACCAACTTCGGTGTCTTCATCGAGCTGGAACCGGAACTGGAAGGTCTTCTGCACGTTTCGGAACTGGCCGATCAGAAGATCGAAAATCCCGAGTCGCTGGTCAAAGTGGGCGACGAACTGGAAGTTCGCATCCTGCGGGTCGACCCGGTCGAGCGCAAGATCGGGCTCAGCCGCAAGTCGCAGCCCGACTATGCAGCCGCTGAAGGCAAGGAACCGTCGTCGGCCGCCGCTGGTCCGCGTCGCCGCGAGGAACTGAAGGGCGGCATGGAAGGCGCTTCCGGTCCTCTGTTCAGCATGGGTGGCGGCTCGCCCGACGAAGAAAACTAGTCTTCGGGCCGTGCGAGAACAGCGATCGTTCGGAATCGCAACTCAGAACGCCAGCAGGTCCAGCCTGCTGGCGTTTTTTTGTTGCCTGGCGCGCGAATGGGCCGCGCGCTCTTGGAGCGACGCTTGAGACGGTCATGCCGCAGTCCAAATGAATCCTCCGCGTCTGGAATTGGTGAACGCGGAGACTCCGGAGATGCTGGCGAAACTCTCCGGCCCCGGCGCTACAACCGCTATACCCGAAAAATCCACGCTGTTACCCCAGTTTCCCCAGGCGAATCCCTCGGAACCTGTCTGTCGCCTTGGAATTCCAGAAACGGCGAACCGATAACTAGAAGCATGAGACAGCCCCGGCTTGCCGGCCTCGCTGTTCGACTGGGCCAGGTCGAACGTCGGGGTCTCCAGGGATTTGGAACGCGGCCGACCGAAACATCGCCCGGGGGCGACCCGCTGGTGCCTTGGCACGAGTGGGGATTCGTTCCGAGAGACTGAAATTCGGTAACCAATTCCATGCGAAAGACTATCCGGCCGCGAATCGGCGACACCGCCGTCCAGACGCCCCTTGAGTCGTACCTCCGCGAAATCAACGAGACCTCGCTCCTCTCCGCGGAGGAAGAGAAAGAGCTGGCACACCGGATCGCCGATGGCGACCTGGGAGCGCGAGACCGCATGGTCCGTGCGAACCTCCGGCTCGTCGTCAACATCTCCCGTTCCTACACCGGCAAAGGACTGCCGCTGCAAGACTTGATCGAAGAAGGCAACCTCGGCCTACTCCGCGCGGTCGAGGGCTTCGATCCGGACATGAACACCCGATTTTCCACGTACGCCAGCTACTGGATCAAGCAGTCGATCAAGCGGGCGCTCATCAATTCGGGCAAGACCATCCGCATTCCCGCCTACATGGTGGAACTGCTCACCAAATGGCGGCGGGCGACCGCCGTTCTGGAAGATCGCCTCGGCCGGCCGCCCACACAGGACGAAGTGGCCCGCGAACTGGAATTGCCGCGCAAGAAACTCAGCATCGTCCGCAAGGCCATCCAGCTCTACAACAGCACTCCTCAAACAGACGACGACGAGGCGGGCTGGACCATGAGCGATATGGTCGCCGACGATCGCACGAAGGGACCAGCCGACGAACTGCTGGACCACGATAACCTCAAGCATGTTTACCGCATGCTCGACGAAATGGATCCCCGCGAAGCGACGATCCTGCGGATGCGGTTTGGCCTCGACGACGCCGAACCCCGAACGCTGAAGGAAATCGGCGAAACGCTCGGTCTGACCCGCGAACGTGTCCGTCAGATTGAAGCGGAAGCCCTCAAGCGGTTGGCCAAGGGCATCCTCGGCGAGTAGCCCCGCACGAGAAATCTTGACGAATCACTGAGCGACCCGCTTCCCCCCGGATGCGGGTCGCTTCGCTTTTGAAGGCTCGGTCCTTCCAGGCGCGGAGCCACCCGCCCGATTTTCTCGAAACCCCGGCTACGAATCGCGGGTTGAATCGGGAGGCAGCCCGTTTTCGCGACGATGAAAGGGGAATCGTGGTGAACCGTCTTCTGACGTCATTCCTAGTCTTTGCTTGTGTCGCAAATTTCGCGACGGCTGAGGACTACGATCCGCTCCGGATACCGACGACCGAATTGCCCAAGCCGATCAATCTCGATGCTGACAGCCGTGCCGCCGATCGCAAGGTCCCGATTAAAGTCCAACTGCCGGTTTCAAAAGATCCAGCGCCGGTCGTTGTTTTTAGCCATGGACTCGGGGGATCGCGCGAGAATTCCGACTATCTGTCGAACCACTGGGCGGCGCGGGGCTATGTGGTGATTCGACTGCAACATGCTGGCAGCGACGAAAGTGTCTGGCGCGACGCACAGCCCTTGGGACGCATGGCCGCTTTGCAACGCGCGGCCAACGGGCAGAACACGGTGTTCCGCGTGCAGGATGTCTCGGGGGCAATCGACACCCTGGCGAAATGGAACACGGCGGAGAATCACCCGCTCCACAAGCGGCTCGATCTTGACCACCTTGGCATGTGCGGTCATTCGTTCGGCGCGCTGACGACACAACTGGTGAGCGGGCAGAAGGTGGGACTCGGCCGGCTCAATCCCACCGACGACCGCATCGACGCCGCCGTGCTGTTCAGCCCCGGCAGCCCAAGGCAGGGCAGCGTCGAGCAGGCTTTTGGCTCAGTGAAAATCCCTTGGCTGCTGATGACCGGTACGCACGATGGTTCGCCGATTGGAGGGCAGACTCCCGAATCGCGTCTGGCGGTCTATCCGGCGCTGCCGCCAGGCGACAAGTACGAAGTCGTGCTGCACGAGGCGGAACACTCAGCCTTCAGCGACCGCGCATTACCGGGCGATGCCAAGTCGCGGAACCCCAACCATCACCGGGCGATCCTGGCCCTGTCGACCGCCTTCTGGGACGCCTTCCTGAAGTCGGACAAAGAAGCAAAAACCTGGCTCAACGGCGACGGTCCGAAATCGATCCTGGAACCCGGCGACCGCTGGCAGCACAAATAGACTGACCTTATCACTCCATTTAGCCCCCGGTTGTCTTCAACCGAGGGCATCTCCAAGTCTGTCAGTCGCCGAAATCGGCCGCGTCATGGAAGCTGTCCCAACCGAAGATTCCGGAACGACAGATCGGTTCCCGGGTCATGTCCCTGCAAGCTAAAATGTCCTGGCTCGACTCGCAGACCCTGGCGGGGATTCGCGTTAGCCGCCCTGTCGTCGGTCCAGTCAACCACCTGGATGCCGTTCACCCACGTCGCGAAATGCGGCCCATTGGCGATGAGTGTCCCGGTGAACCACTCGCGATCGTTGGCCACCACCCGACGGGCAGCCACGCGACGAAAGATCGCCCCGGTCCCGAAATCGGCGGGCTTGGTCCGGTCGCCGTCCTTGAAGCCGTGCTGAATCTGGAATTCGTAGCCATCCGACGGATTGGCTTCCGTCCCCGGAATCGCCCGGAAGAAGACGCCGCTGTTGAGCGTGTCGCCGTGCGTGATCGCTTCAAATTGAAAAACAAAGTCGCCAGCGGTTTCCTCGGTCTCCAGAAAGCCGCGGCCGCCCGTCACGTGAATGGTTTCATCAATCACGTTGAATTCGCTCTGGGAACCGGGAACCACGCGCCAGCCCGTCAGCGATTCTCCATCGAAGAGCGGTTTCATCCCGAGCGGTTTGAGAAACACGTTCCGAAACGCGACCGATCCCTCACGGACCTGCAAGCCGATGAAGCCGCTCTTGAGCGGTGACTCGGTCGCGTCGGTGTAGTCGAGCACCGGCTTGCCATCGAGCTTGGCGGTCACGCGCGGGCCGTCGACAACCACATGCCACGAGTGCCAGCCCGGATCTGCGACGATCGGGGCTCCATCCGGCTCCTGTCGGGCCACGAGGCTCGCCGTTCCAAACTCGGGACGGCTGTCGCACATATTGAGCTCATAACAGTCGACGGCCGGATTTGTCGGCTCGAAGGGCGTGCGAAGAAACACACCGCTGTTGCCACCTTCAACGAGCTGGTAATCGCAGCGCAGTTCGTAATTGGCGAACGGAGTCGTCGTGACGAGCAGCCCGCCAGCCGAACCATCGGTCCGGATTTCCCCATCGGCGACAGTCCACGCAGCCGAACTGTTCGGCTTCCAACCAAACAACGTCGAGCCATCGAACAGGCGCAGCCAGCCCTGGGAGATCTCGTCCGGGGTCAGCCGATTGTGTCCGTCAGTCGAAGGCTCTTCGAGAGCTGGCGTCGTCGCTGGATTCTCAGCGACGACCTGGGCCTCAGCCGCTGTCTTGGTGTCCGCAGCGGGAAGAGCGGACGCGGCTTCATTCGGTGCGACATCGGCTGGTTTCTCTGGAATCTTCGCAGCCGGCTCGCAACCGCTGACCAGGAAAGATCCGCACAGCAAACCCAGGGTCGTGATCGCCCGCATGAAATCCCTCATCCCACAAGAACCTGCCTGACTGAACCTTTTCCACACCCGCACGAAGCGACCGCGATCACTCGGGGAGCACGAACTGATGCCCCCGCGGATGAACCGTCATCACGGGGCACTTGGACTTGCGAACAATTCGCTCGGCCGTGCTACCCAGGAGCGCATGCGCCAACCCCGTGCGGCCATGCGTGCCGATGACGAGCAGGTCGATATCGTGTTCCTCGGCGTACTTCACGATTTCGAGAAACGGATTGCCGACTCGGACCTCGCGACGAAGGACTCGATTCGCCGAGACCGACGCCGCGGGAACTTTCGCCAAAGCCTCGACAACGGCCGCATGCACTTCCTCGAGCGTGGTAACGGGAATGACATACGCCGATGCCGGGTCGGGCGAAGCCATGACCGCGTCGGAAATGACGTTGAGGATGTGGAGTTCGGCATCGAACTGCTCGGCCAGGGCACAGGCATATTGTTCCGCCTGAACGGCCGGTTCGCTGAAGTCGGTCGGAAACAGAATCTTCTTCAGACGGATCATGTGACTTCACCGGCACGGAGGGGAAGCAAATAAATCGCGGGAAGCCAAACTTCAAACGTCTGACTTCCCGCGTAAACACGACAGAGGAGCCCGCGCGAGACCACTCAGTTCGTCGTCGCCGCTTCGCGGAACGGGAAGAAGGCGAACGGCTCGATCTGTACCGGCGCGACGGGCTGCCGCGAGGTCCGGAACGGGAAGCTGTACGCGACCACTTTGCCCGATGTCATTTCGGCGATGTAGATGGTTCCAACTGCCATCGTCGTGCCACGAGCACTGGGAATTTCCGACCGGCCGGGAATGAGGACGTACTTGGCCTTGGTGGCCGCTTCGGCATCAATCTGAAAGTCCGCGGCGACATTCCGGAAATAGAAGTTCGTGAAGTTGGCCGACTGCTGATTCAGCAACGCGCCGGTCAATCGCCCGGTCAGAAAGTCGAGCACGAAGACCGCCTCCGGCTGGGCGTACCCCACTTCGACGGTGGCAATCGCGAACCGGTCGTCGCGGTCGGTCGCGACGGCCTGAACCGTCTCTTGCGGCCAGAACGACGCCAGACACAAACCGCCCAAAAGACCGACCATCAAGTACAGACTGCGGTTCTCACGGAAACTGGGAGACATGATGCGTTCCTTCGATTTGGAGCCGTCGACGAGGTCTTCCCGGCGAACGCGGGGACCGGTGTCTTGAAACGGAACTTCATGGTACTGGTCACCGAAAACTTCGACCAGTCGCAAAGGATTCCGCCGATTTGTCATCACTTGGAATTTGCCGCGATCGACGGTTATTCTCATGGTTTACTCGAACTCCGCGGCCAGACAGACCGCCTCGCGATATCGCGATCACATCGACTCCTCACTTCCCCAGACCGACAGACGGAGAGCCCCATGGAGACAACGAACGGCAGCCTGAATCGCAAGTTGCGAATGGCCTTGGCGGGGGGTGGGCAGGGGTCTTTCATCGGCCGAGTCCATGCCACGGCGGCCGTCCTCGATAACCGGGCCGCGCTTGTTGCCGGCGCCCTGTCGTCCAACCCCGAGCGCGCGAAAGCCTCGGCTCCGTCCTACGACATTGCTCAAGACCGGGCGTATGCGTCGATTCACGAGCTGGTGGCGGCCGAAGCCAAACTGCCGGCAACCGAGCGGATCGATTTTGTCACCGTCGCCACTCCCAATCACACCCATTTCGAAATCGCGAAGGCGGCCGTCGAAGGGGGCTTCAACGTCATTTGCGACAAGCCGATGACGTTCGATCTCGCGCAGGCCGAAGAGTTGCTGAAGTTGGTCGAGAAGTCGGGCGTTGTCTTCGCCGTCTCACACAACTACACCGGCTATCCCCTGGTGCGGCAGGCACGGGATATGATTTTGGGTGGCGAACTGGGCGAGATTCAGGCGATTCGCTCGAACTACATTCAGGGTTGGCTGCGAACGCGTCTCGAAGAATCCGACCAGAAGCAGGCTGCCTGGCGAACCGACCCCACGAAGTCGGGAGCCGCGGGGGCGTTCGGCGACATTGGCACCCATGCCTATAACCTGGGCCGCTTCATGACCGGCCTGCTGCCAGCCGAAATTTCGTGTCACCTCAAGACCTTCGAACCCGGCCGCCAGTTGGATGATTACGGTCACGCTGTCATTCGTTATGAAAACGGGGCCTTGGGCTCGGTGACCGCCAGCCAGATTTCGCATGGTCGCGAAAACGACTTGTTCATCGAGATCGACGGCACGAAGGGGGCGCTGTCGTGGCGGCAGGAAAACCCCAATGAGATGATCGTTCGCCGGAACGGCCAGCCTCATGCCATCTATACGCGCGACCCCAACGCGCCGTTCATGTCGCCCAACGGTAAGGCGGCCTGCCGATTGCCGAGCGGGCATCCCGAGGCGTTCTTCGAAGCCTTCGCGAACGTCTATCGCTTCGCCTACGACAACATGATCCTCCGCGCGGAGGGCAAGTCGTTCGAGGGTCGAAAAACCATCTATCCCAACATCTACGATGGCGTGGAGGGGATGTACTTCATTCAGCAGGCTGTCGCGAGCAGTCGTGAAAACGGCGCCTGGCTGCCACTCAAGCATCCGGCCGCGAGAAAGTAAGCGGGATCGCCACGGCGGAACTCGCCGAGCAGTGAGGCGCGCAGCCCGGCCATGGAACCAGACGGCCACTCCGATGATCGCGAACTCCGAGACTGACGCGACCCAGTTGCAGGACTCGGAAGGCGAGGCGCGCGCCCGCCAATTGAGCACTGGTGGCGGCCAGCCCCCTTCACAAGTTCCCGGTTACCGCATTCTGCGGCCGCTGGGGGAAGGAAAATACGGAGCGGTCTGGCTGGCGCGCGAGCAGAATACCGGCAAGCATGTGGCGATCAAATTCTACACTCATCGCCGCGGCGTCGACTGGTCGCTGCTGGGACGCGAAGTCGAAAAGCTCGCGGTCCTTTACACCTCGCGAAATGTGGTGGGGCTGCAAGCCGTCGGCTGGGACCATGACCCACCCTACTACGTCATGGAATACCTGGAAAACGGCTCTCTGGCCGGTCGGCTCGAACATGGGCCGTTACCGGTCGCCGAGGCTGTTCGCCTCGCGCGCGAGGTCTGTCATGGCCTGGTTCACGCGCACGGCAGCGGCATTCTGCATTGCGACCTGAAACCAGCCAACATTCTGCTGGGACAGGATGACGAGCCGCGGCTGTGCGACTTCGGGCAGTCGCGATTGGCCGATGAGCAGCAGCACGCGCTCGGCACGCTGTTCTACATGGCCCCGGAGCAGGCCGATTTGAAGGCCGTTCCCGACGCGAAATGGGATGTCTACGCGCTCGGCGCGATTCTCTATCACATGCTGACCGGTTCGCCTCCGTTTCGAACGCTGGAAGCCGAGGCGCGTCTGCGGGCAGCCGGTACTTTGGAAGATCGGCTGGCCGTCTACCAGCAAATCGTGCGCGACGCACCTAGGCCGGAAGCCCACCGCCGGCGGAGGGGTGTCGACTCGCGGCTGGCGGATCTCGTCGATCAGTGCCTGACTCGCAATCCGGAGAAGCGACTGGCCAACGCGCAGATCGCGCTCGATCTGTTCGAGTCGCGCGAACGCAGCCGGGCTCGCAGGCCGCTGTTGCTGTCGGCGCTACTCTTGCCACTGGCCATTCTCGCGTTTCTGGTGCCAATTGCTCTGGACGCCATGACCGATGCCGTCCGCACGACTCGCACAAACCTGACTGACCGCGCGCTGGAAAGCGATGTCTTGTCCGCCAGTCTTCTGGCTGGCAGTTTGCAACACGAACTGGAAGATCGACTGACCGATTTGCAGCGTGTGGCCAGCAATCCGGTGTTGCGAGAACTCGTCGTCCAGCGGGCGACCCTCCCGGTCGATCAACGAGGGCCGCTTTGGGAGTTCCTCGATCTTCAGTTCGCGGAAGAGGCCAGCCATCAGCAGTCGCACGACCGACAGGCGGACGCGAGCTGGTTCTTGTGCGACGCGCAGGGATTTCAGCGCTGGCGGCAGCCGCGCAGCAACAATTCGCTCGACCATGACTACAATCACCGAGACTATTTCAACGGACTCGACCGCGAGCTCGACGAGGATGACATTTCGAAACGGCTCCCGCCCATTTCGGCCGGCCATATCTCGACCGCGTATCAGAGCACCTCGACCGGACGATTTTCCCTCGCGTTGTCGGTTCCTGTTCGAGAACCGGGGGGCGACCGGATCGTTGGCGTGCTGGCCCGCACGCTGCATTTGAGCGATTTGCTGAGCGATTACGAAGACATGGTTGTCTCCGATAATCGGGCGACGGTTCAGCGAACGCTCGCCATCGTCGACAGCCGCAATGGTCGGCTTCTCGCGCACCCCTGGTTGGAAACGGAACAATTTCGCAAGATCGAAGAAACAGGCCGGCGGACTTCCGGAGTAATCCGAATTTCGGGCCGGGTCGCCGAGCGGTTGCAAGGCCTGATGGACACCACCGCCGAAGAAGCCGCCGCCCGCCGCTGGGATCGCTTGACTGACTATGTCGACCCCGTGGGCGAACGTGCTCCGGAATATGCGGGACTATGGTTGGCAGCCTTTCGCCGCGTCGAGGGAACGCGTTGGGTGGCCATCGTTCAGGAACAGCGAGCCGATGTCTGGCTCCCCGTCGAGAATCTTCAATCCCGCTTGCGCTGGTCGGGGCTGGCCGCGATCGGTCTGATCGCGGCTCTCATGATTGCCTCGTGGGGATTGCTCGCCATTCAATTGCGTTACAAGGACGGCAGGAACACATCCCGCTGGTACAAGCGGTTCGCCGGGCGGGCCGGGTCTCGCGAGGAACAAGGAACTGCCAGTGCTTGAGCTGGTCGCCCAGGGTCCGGAAGTCGCGCAGCGCTGGCGGCATCAAATCGTGCCAGGTCGCGATTTGATGCTCGGTCGCGGCAACGACAGCGATCTCCCGGTCCCGTGGGATCCGTGCGTCTCGCGACATCACCTTCGGCTTCGAGCCACCGAAAGAAGCTTGCGGATTTTCCGCACGGCCGATGCGCGAAATCCGGTCTTCGTTGGCGGCAATCCGGTCAGCGAGGCGGAGCTGACGCCCGGCGGTCTGTTCGTGATCGGTTCGACGGCGTTCTATCTCCTGGCGGTGTCATCCGATTCCGGCTCCGATCAGCCCGCCGTCGAAGAGGTGGCTTTTCAGCCTCAGCAACTGCGTAAAGTCCGCTACCAGGATCCCGAAAACCGGATCGAAGTCCTCACGCATCTGCCCGAGGTGATCGCCGGCGCCCGGAACGAGGAAGAGTTGTTTCACCGGCTTGTGAGTCTATTGCTCCGCGGGGTCGTGCATGCCGAGGCGGTCGCGGTCGTGACCATGACCGACGAGGAAATTCCCCGCACGCTCCATTGGGAGCGGCGGCGCGAAACCGATGGCGCGCCCGCGATCAGCCGCCGATTGGCCAAGGAGGCGTTAAGAACAAAACGGCACAGCATTTTGCATCGCTGGGAAGCCGGGGCAGGGGACTCGTCGCAGACGCTTGCCGAAGGTTTCGACTGGGCCTTCTGCACGCCGGTTCCGGGACTGCTCGATCTCCCCAGCGGGCTCTATATTGCCGGCCGCATGGGAAAGACATTCGTTCCCGGCACGACGCTAACGTCGCATGCGGAACTCGATGCCGATGTCAAATTCACCGAACTCGTCGCCGAGATCATCAGCGCGGTCTGGCGCGCGCGGCGGCTGGAACGTCAGAAGGCAGGCCTGCGCCAGTTCTTCGCGCCCCCCGTGCTGTCAGCCCTGGGAGACAGCCTCGACACGACATTGCTCGAACCGCGCGAGTGCGACATTACTGTCATGTTCTGCGACCTGCGCGGCTTCAGCCAGCGGATGGAACATCACGCCGACGATCTCATCGGCCTCTTGGAACGTGTCAGCCGCGCGCTGGGCGTCATGACTCAGCAGATTCTTCAATACGGCGGCGTCACCGGGGACTTCCAGGGAGACGCGACTCTGGGTTTCTGGGGATGGCCGTTCGCTTCGACGGACGCGCCGGTGCAAGCCGCGCGGGCCGCCCTTGGAATACGTGCCGCCTTCTCCCGGGCCGCCGCCAACAAGAACCATCCGCTGTCCGACTTCGCGATGGGAATCGGGTTGGCTCATGGTCGCGCGGTGGCTGGAAAGATCGGCACCTCGGAACAGGTGAAGGTGACAGTGTTCGGTCCAGTGGTCAACCTGGCCAGTCGCCTGGAGGGCATGACCAAACGGCTGCGCGTACCCATTGTCATGGATGCCGCCACGGCTGCGATCGTCCGGGACCGCATGCCCACCGCCGAAGGACGTGCCCGACTCCTCGCGCGGGTTCTTCCCTATGGGATGGAGAGCCCCGCGAACGTCCATGAGTTAGTGCCCCCTGTTGCAGATGTCCCCGAATTGACCGATGAGCGACTCGCCGATTTCGAGCAGGGAGTGAAAGACTTCATCGCAGGCGACTGGGAAGGCGCGTATCGCGCTCTGCTTGGAATGCCGGCCTCCGACCGCGCGCAGGACTTTCTCCTGCAACAGATCACTTCGCATGGCCGGGTGGCGCCGCCGGAGTGGGATGGAGTGATCCGGCTCCCCGGAAAGTAACTCCAACCGCGCCAATTGGCGCGATTATCCCGCATGCGACGAGAGCCGGACTAGCATTAGTGGACGCTCGAATGTTCTGTCATTCGGAGGAAGTTTTTCCGCCGCGTTCCCAATAGCGAACTATGTTTCCGACGACGTGGCGTTCCGGAGACATTTCATGCTTCCCGCAGTCAACATTCACCGAGCAAAGGCTGATCCCCAGTCGCGGGGATCGGGGGAATCGCATTCCGCGCCGTCGGTGAAAACAGGTTCCGGGCGGCGGAACGAACGGTCGGGACGATCGCGACTGTTACCTGCCATCAACAGACTGTTTGACGCCCTGGCGGAAGAGGACAACGCTCAACTTCCAGTCCGGTTTCTGTCGATGCAAGACGTCGCGGATGCAACGGGTCTCGCGATCGAAGACTCGCGAACTCGGCTCGGAAAATTCCCGTCCCCGCCTCATGTCTCTCTGAACACTCGATAACGCGCCTGAATCCAGGATCGGCAAACGTGCTAAGCGGCGAGAAGAAAGTGATTGGCGAGCGTTTACGGTTGATCGTCATTGATGACGATCCGCTGTTCCGCAGCCTCCTTGTTTCCATCCTGCGGCGAGACTATCTGGTCTTTGTCGCAACGGACGGCGCGCAAGGTTACTACAAAGCCATCGAATATCCGCCTGATCTGGCGATCGTCGATATTCAGATGCCGGGATGGGACGGCATTCGAACCATCACCGCGTTCAAGTCTCATCCGGCGTTGGCCCGGATCCCCGTCATCGTCCTGACGTCCGACGCCAGCCGCGAGACGGTCATGGCCGCCATCCAGGCCGGTGCCGACGATTATGTCATCAAAACCAGTTTTTCCCGTGAAGACATTCAGTCCAAATTGCACCGATTGCGCCAGCGCATTGGCCTCCCATCGGCTGCTTCAGCGTCTGGCACGGCCCGGAGGAACGAACCGAGCCTTGCAAGCTCGCCGGCCGCGTTCGACGGTTCGCAACCTTCCATCTCCATCATTTCGGACGAGCCTCCCACGGGCGACGAGGGAGGAAACCTTCAGTCCGTGTACGACTCCTGGGAGTAATTTCGCGAAGTTCACCTAGGACATCCCCAGGTGGACAGTTCGTCAGTCTGGCTTGCGAGAAGCCAGGGCCTGTGCTCTGTCTGTTCGCGCGCCCGCCATGGCACGTCCGGCCGAGAAACCTTCCTGTGTCGGCACGCGCAGCACGAGCAGCGTGCGGTCGTCCTGCTGTCGCCCGCCGCGCACATGGTCTCTCAGGCCGCGCCAGATTCGTGCCGCGATTTCCTCGGCCGACTCGTGTCGCCAGTCTCCCAGAGAATTTAGAACCCCTTCGCCGCGATAGATCTTTCGTTCGCCGTTCATGGCCTCGGTCACGCCGTCCGTGAGCAGCAACACGACATCGCCCGGTTCCAGCGAGACGGTTGTCGCCCCGTACCTGGCATCGGCCTGAACCCCCAGGAGCAATCCATGAGCTTCCCCGGGAACGGCCTGGCCGTCGCGCAGGAGATAGGGAAGGGGATGGCCGGCGTTCGTATAGGTCAACTCCTTTCGACTCTGATCGTAGATGGCAACGATCGCGGTGAGGAATTGCTCCGAGCGTGTCACGCTGTGCAGCGCCCGGTTGATGCGCCCCATGATCTCGCCGGTCTTTAGGTCCAGGGTCGATTCGGTCAGGAGCGCGTGCAGCGCGCCTCGTGCCGCGCTCATCACCATCGCGGCCGGAATGCTGTGTCCCACGGCATCACCGATGACCATCAGAAGCTTCTCGTCCTGGAGGTTCCGGACTTCGCACCAGTCGCCCGAGACCTCGCGAACTCCGTCGCTCCGAATGGCAAGGTCGAGGGACCGGCATTCTCCCGGATCAATGCGATATCGGGCCGAGGAGGGCATCCGTCCGGCATACTTCAATTCCCGCTGCAAATGCTGATGCTCGTGCAATTCGCGAGCGACGGCTGCCTGTTCCAGAAGTTCCGCGATCTGGCTCCCGATGGATCGCAACAGATCCATGTCCTGGGTGGTCACGAACCGGTGACGGCGCTCATAACACCAGAGTGTTCCAATCGCATCCCCCGAAGACTTCACCGGTACGCAGATTCCCAGACTGGCCTCGTTAGGCAACCATTCGACTCCATCCCCCGCGCGCGAAATGGTCAGGCCGCCCTGTTCCAGGGCCGCCACGTCCGGCGAATCCTCGGACAACGAGCGTTCGCAGCACGGAATATCACTCGGTGCCAGATGATAGAGGACGCGCGGACGCAAACGGTCCGCCTCGGGGTCGATTACGAACAAGGCCGCCGTCCAGAATCGTCCCAACTGCGCGGCCACGCGCAACAGATACTCCAGGGACGACGCGAGTTCGCGTTTCTCGGGCGGCTGCCGACGGAACGGAGCTCGCGATCGTGCTTCGCGGCGATGGGCGGCCAGCTCGCGTTCCGCGACACCTAACCGACCGAGCGACTCGCCCAGAATGCCGAGCAGTTCGCGTTCGACTGCCGGCAAGGGTTCTGTCAGGAATCCCTGGCTCTGGGCATCGGACCGCTCGACAGGGATGAATTGCCGCCCCTGTTGCCTGGCCTGTTCAGCCGTCCCCAACCTCAACGACTTTCCCAGGGCGGCGGTCAGTCGTTGCTCCAGGCGTTTGATCCAGCGCTCGTGATCGTCCTGCTCCGCTTGCATCGCCCGCGCCTGATGGAAGTCGGAGGTCGCCCCCAGCGGTCGCTCCTCCGGATTGGCCCTACGTCTCGTCATCTTGGGTATCGGTTCGAGGACAACACTTGTGCAGCACTTTCCAAGACGGGGCGACTGGCGCGATCGCGAAAAAAGAGCCGGTTAAAGGGGACCAGTGCCGTCCTGGTCAGTGATGACGAAGCATTCCTTGGCGCCGGTGCCGCGCACAGGCATGTGCGTTGAGAAAATCACCCGAATTTGTTAAGATCCAAGGATGAATTCGCGAACCTCGGCACAGCCATAAAAACTAATGCCGCAACAGGTTACATCGCGACGAAAAAGCACAGGCAGGAGAGATTCGATTGGCTGACGGAGACGGCGAAAACGACGATCTGGCACCGGTCACTGATCGCGTGGTTCCGATCGAAATTCAGGATGAGATGCGGACCAGCTATGTGACGTACGCGATGAGCGTCATCATCAGCCGGGCACTCCCCGATGTCCGCGACGGCCTCAAGCCCTCGCAGCGCCGCATTCTGGTCGCCATGAACGATCTCAACCTCGGCCCGGCCTCTGGGCGAGTGAAGTGCGCGAAGATTGTCGGCGATACGAACGGCAACTATCACCCCCACGGCGACGGGGCGATTTACCCCACGCTCGTTCGTCTGGCCCAGAACTGGGTGATGCGGGAAACGCTCATCGACAAGCAGGGGAACTTCGGATCGCTTGCTGGGCTGCCCCCGGCAGCCATGCGTTATACCGAAGCCCGCCTGTCGGCCGTCGCCTCCGAAATGCTGGGCGACATCGACCGCGACACCGTCGACTACGTCCCGACCTACGACCAGAACCGCCGCGAGCCGGTCGTTCTTCCTTCGAAGTTCCCCAACCTGCTGGTGAACGGGTCGCAGGGGATCGCGGTCGGCATGGCGACCAGCATTCCGCCTCACAATCTCGCGGAAGTCTGTGACGCCGTCGTGGTGATGCTCGACAATCCCGAGTGCACGCTCGACGAAATCCTGGAAGTCATGCCGGGCCCGGACTTCCCCACCGGCGGGATCATTTGCGGACGCATGGGGATTCGCGCCGGTTACCTCACCGGACGATCGACGATTACCCTGCGCGCCCGCACCCGGTTTCTGACCGAGAAGAATACCGACATCATCGAAGTCACGGAAATTCCGTACTTCGAAACGCGCGACCGCATTCGCGAAAAGATCGAGGAACTCGTTCGCGACGAAAAGGTGAAGGGCATTTCCCGCGTCACCGACCTGACCGACCGGACCCTCCCGCCGTGGCAGGTCTGTCTGCAAATCGCCCTGAAGCGCGACGCCGACAAGGATGTCGTCCTCAATCAGCTCTATCAGTATTCACCCTTGCAATCGACGATCAGCGTGATTCTGCTGGCGCTGGTCGGCAACCGTCCCAAGACGCTCAACATCCGGGAACTGCTGGCGGAGTTCATTCGCCATCGGGCCACGGTCATCCGCCGGCGGACCGAGTTCCTCCTTGGCGAAGCGCGGAAGCGCAAACACACCGTCGAAGGTTTGTTGATCGCGCAGATCGACCTCGACGAGGTCATCTCCACGATTCGCAATTCCCCAAGCCGAGCCGAAGCCCGCGTGCGGTTGCAGCAGATCCAGGTTCCGGGACCGCTGATCGCCCGCGCCTTGGGCGACATGGGCTACGCGCAGTTCCAGGAAGAGTACGGCCAGCGCGAAACCTACTCACTCTCTCCCAACCAGTCCGAAGCCATCGTGGCCATGCAGTTGGGCTCGCTCGCCAATCTCGAACGCGAAAAGCTGGGCGAAGAACATGGCAAACTGCTCGCCGACATCACCGGCTACCTGCGCCTCCTCTCGGACGAGGCCAACATCCGTGCCGTCATTCGCGAAGACATGCTCGCGATGAAAGAACGGTTCGGCAACAAGCGCCGCACCGAGATCAACGACGAAGAACTCGGCGACTACGATCGCGAGGCCCTCATTCCCGAGGAGCCGATGGTCGTCACGCTGTCGCAGCGTGGTTACATCAAGCGCATGCCGCTCAACACCTACCAGGCGCAGAACCGCGGCGGGAAGGGAATTACCGGCGCGAAGGCCGACGAAGAAGACGCTATTCGGCACCTCTTCGTCTCCAGCACGCACGCTTGGCTCTTGTTCTTCACCGATCGCGGCCGCGTCCTCTGGCAGAAAGTTTATGACCTGCCGCTGCAAAGCCGGACCAGCAAAGGCCGGGCGATCATCAACCTGCTTCAACTTCAGGAAGGCGAACAGGTCGTCACGTGTGTTCCCGTGCGAGAATTCACCGATGACCGCTATCTCGTGATGGCGACCAAGAAGGGCGTCGTCAAGAAGACCGCCCTCTCTGCCTACAGCCGCCCGATGAAGGGGGGCATCATCGCCGTCAACCTTCGCGATGGCGACGAGTTGATCGAAGCCCGGTCGGTCGCCAAGGGAGAAGATCTGCTCCTGGCGACATCCAAGGGAATGGCCATCCGCTTCCACGAATCGGGCGCGCGGGCCATGGGCCGTACCGCCAGCGGCGTTCGCGGAATCCGACTCGGCAAGGGAGACGAAGTTGTCGGGATGGTCGTCGCCGATCCGGAGATGAGCCTCCTCACCGTTTGCGAACATGGTTACGGCAAACGGACGCCATTCGGAGTGATCGCCGAGGCTCCCCCCGTCGCGCCCCCCACTGACGACTCCGCGGCCGAAATCGATTCTCCGGATGCCGAAGCCGAGGACGTTGTTCCCGATGAACCCGAGGACGAAGCCGATGAAAGCAGCCCGTCGAGCCGCATGTATCGGCGACAGGGACGCGGCGGCAAGGGCATCCGCGACATCCGCACGACCGAGCGCAACGGCAAGGTCGTGAAGGTGCTGGCAGTAGCCGACGACGACGAAGTGCTCTTGGTCACGTCAGTCGGAAAGATTCAGCGGTTGCGTGTCACGGACATCAGCGAGATCGGCCGCAACACCCAGGGCGTCCGCGTCATGAGCCTCGACGACGACGACCGCCTGGTCTCCATGGCCCGCATCCCCGGCGAAATCGTGATACCGGCAGCACCGGCTACTCCTGAGGAGGCGCCGCCCGAGAACCCTGCGCCGGAGACGGAGTGAGGTAAACCGGTGGACTTCGTGATTAGGTGCTGTCGCGAAGTCGCAAGTTGTGACCGAAGGCGACCTGGCGGGCGGCCGAGTCAACGGAAGTCGACTTAACCCCCAATAAAGAGACCTGACCCGTTTTCTCTCACAAGTAGATAGGTGGCGGGCTCATATTTTACTTCAGCTTTCTTTGCCCGACTGCTTCTTCCAAACAGAGTGCTGTACGGGTACGGCTAACCACCGAACACCTTTTTCCAGATCCTCACCACTTTCTTCCACGCCTGCGCCCAGAAACTCTCCTTTGGCTGATCGACTTTAACCCGGTTCCCATTGCCCACTGTCTGGGCGACGGCCCCACTCGTCGTTGCGGCGTTGTTCACCTCGCCCGTGTTGCCCACTGACTGCACCACGTTGCCGTTCTGGGCGATGGCGTTGTTCACGTCGCCCTTGTTCTGGTTAACTTGATTGAATTGCATTGTTCACGTCCCCGGTGTTCTGGTTGATCTGATTTAGTTCCGCGACGAACTGGTTCTGGACGTACTGAACGACGTAGGTTTTCCGAGTCACCTTCTTCCTCGGGCGCGAAGCAGTGGCCATGGCCGGGACGGGCTCATCGACCAGTTCCTGCTGCTCCTTAATTCCCAGATCGTCGAAGATCGCGTGCTGCTTCTCCAGTTCCTCGAACTTCGCAGCGAACGCCGCTTCAACCGCGTCGGGGAGCGACTCGTTGAAGGCCCGCGCCTGCAGGTTGATGCTGTCCGCAGCAGTGCGGATCTCGTCGCAGTTCTTGCGGATATCCTCCTTGACCTGATCCGGGCTCTGGTCTCCGGGAATGATGACGTCGAACTGGATCTTGTTCCCGCAGACCTCGCCCCTCGGAAAGGTCAAACCCCACGTCTCGGGGCAATACTTGAAAAGGGCTTCCTCCCCAGTGAAGGGAATCGACAGCCGTGCCACCTTTGCCGAGATGAGGTGGCCGCTCGGTGTCTCGATCTCCTCGTTCCTGAACTCCCGCGTCATCTTGTCGAAGCTCAGGTCGATCACGAGCGGCGCGACGACCGCTTCCTTCACCAACTTGGTCAGGAAGGCGTCGGTCATGTCTTTCAAGGACGTGACTGCCCTGATCTTGGCGATCACCTGCCGCTTGTGCCCTTCTAGTACATCCGAGAGGCGTGGTTGTTCCGAGAACGGGTGGCCCGTGCTGAACAGGTTAGACTTGATGAACATGCTTTGATCTTCCTCGGCAAAACAGCCGTGTTCAACATGCACATTGAAAAGGGGGCAGGCATCTTTTTACTGCTATGGCGAAATCAAGCGACCTGGGAATCCAGCGCGACGACTTGTTCGACCGTCATTTCACACTTCACAACCTGGAGCCCAGCGGCCTGGACGTCGCGATGGGCCGACCGAATGGCGTCCTCAAGGGTCTCGGCCTGACGGCTGAAGGCCACGCGTGGGACGCCATTCAGGATGCCCGGATGGGAATCATCTGCCCCGGCATCGTAGAGTGCGTTCGACCATTCGAGCAGATCGCGTTCTTCGTCCGCCAGCAAGAATTCAAACTCAAAGAGGCGAGTCATTGTTGCTCCCTTTCGCCCGTGGGGTCATTCCTCTTGGCACCGACAGGAACTGACGTACGGAGGGGCAGGCACTTGCGAAATCCGACCGGATTCATTGGCAATTTGTGAAGAACCCGGTGACCAGCGTCCGCTACGACTCCGTCGAGTCCCCGGTGGAATTGGTATCGACGTCCGCCGCGGCCTGCATGCGTTCGATTCTTAGTCGCGAAATGCGGCGACGGTCGACTTCGAGGACCACGAAACGCCAGCCTTCCCACTCGACGGACTCTCCGGGAGTTGGCAACCGGCCCAGTTGAGAGAACACGAAACCGCCGATCGTTTCGTATTCGTCGTCGTCCGGCAGTTCCAGCGCGCAGCCTTCGCGAATCGGTTCCCGGCGCAGACCCGCATCGACTTCAAAGACACCATCGGCAATCTGTTGCAGGCCCTGTTCCGGCAGTTCGTCGTCGTCGAACTCGTCGGCGATTTCGCCCACGATCTCTTCGAGGATGTCTTCCATGGTCACCAGGCCGGCCACTCCGCCGTATTCGTCGTGGACGATGGCCAACTGCACTTTGCGGCGTTTCATCAGCTCCAGCAGTGATGGGATTTCCGTGGTGATCGGGATGTAGAGCGGCTCGCGCAACAGATCCCGGAGGATCACGAACTGTCCCTCGGGCAATTTCGGGCCAAGGGCTTGCAGCAGATCCTTGGCGTACAAAATCCCGAGAATTTCGTCGGTCGAGTCGCCGATCACCGGCAATCGCGAATGTCCCCACTCCACCAGTTGGCGGCGCGCGTCTTCGAGCGAAGATTCCACATTCAGGCAGAGCATTTCCGTGCGCGGCGTCATGATCGCGCGGACGTCTTCGTCCTGAAGTTCCATCACCCGCTGGATCATCTTGCCTTCATTGGTGCCAAGCAGGCCCTCGCGCTGGCCTTCATCCACGACCGTGCGAATTTCCTCGTCGATCAGAGCGGCGTCGTCTTCTTCCGGTTCGCCGCGGCCAACGAGCCGGTGAGCCAGTCGATCGACTTGCCGCGCGCCCCACAAAAGAGGAGCGGCAATGCTCACCAGGATCGAGATCACCGGCCATGAGCGATAGAGAAACCACTCGCTGGCAATGCGAGAAACGGTCCAGGGGATCAGGTCGGCGAGCAGCGTGATTCCCAGAAACGCAAGCGTCCCCCAGAGAATGAGGTTCGCGGGAACGGCCGAAACGCCTTCGGTATGCAGGCGCAGGAAAACCGCGATCCCGACCCAGATTGTCGACAACGTCAGCAGCGTCTCAAGGACGAGTTGCGCCATTTCCTGTCGGCGCAAAACATCGCGAAACCGCTCTTCACGTCCCATGCGCTCGCACAGGTCTTCCAGGCGACTGTAGGCGAAGTCGCGCAGGGCGTAACACCCCAGCGCGCTCCACAGGAGAACAAGGCACCCGACAACAATTGAGGCAACGAGCATCACCCGAACTGCCTGTCAGGGAGAGTTGGCCGATTCATGACTCCTGCCTCGACGGGAACTCGATGTGGACTGGCCCCGGCGACGTCGTCGCACGCGACCCTCGCGTTGGAATGGAACGCCGTCTCCGCATCACGCATCGTCAGTTCTCGTCGCATCTTCCTCCGTGCCGACCCCCGCGACATCCAGCTTGAACTCGCGAATCCACTCGGACTCGCGCATCCGCATGATGGGCCTCGCCTCGTCGGTCAGGTCGTCGTAACCGCACAAGTGGAGCAGCCCATGCACCACGTATAATAGCAACTCGTCGTCCGGGCGCCAGCCGTGACGGGCCGCCATTCGGCGTCCGTATTCGAGCCCCACGACCAGTTCTCCGGTCAGGCACCGCGTTTCCGCCTGGATTGCATCGTCCAGCAGGAAGCTGATGACATCTGTCGGGTAGTCGTGTCCCAGGTACTCCCGGTTGAGTTTCTGCATTTCCACATCGTCCACGTAGGCGATGCTGAGCGAGGCAATCTCGACCCCCTCTCGCTCCAGCACGCGCCGGCAGCAGTCGCGTACCCGCTCCTGGTCAACGGAGGGACCATCGCAACGCTGCACCAGTTCGATCTCGATATTGGAACGATCGTTCAATCAGGCGGTTCGCTGTTCGGGGTACTTGATGCGGCCATGATAGATGCCAATCAGCGACTTGGTGAGCGAGTCCTCGACAATCGCCAGTTCCCGCAAAGTCAGCGAGCATTCATCGAATTGACCGTCGAGCAGCCGTTTCATGGCGATGTCATGCACCAGCGTTTCAATCCGCTTGGGCGTCGGCTCGGTCAGCGTGCGGCTTGCCCCCTCGACGGCATCCGCGATCATCAGCACTGCCGCTTCGCGCGTCTGCGGCTTGGGGCCGGGATACCGGAATGACGACTCCTCCACGCGGCTGCGATGCTCGGGATCCGACTCGGCCTGCCTGGTCGCCGCATGAAAGAAGTACTCGACCAGCGTCGTGCCGTGGTGTTGCTCAATGAAGTCGATCAGCGGCCGAGGCAACCCCTGCCGCTGCGCGAGGTCGACGCCGTCTTTGACGTGTCCAATGATGACCAGCGTGCTCATCGCGGGGTTCAGATGCTCGTGACGGCTGTCCTGCCCGGCCGTCATGTTCTCGACGAAATACTGCGGCTTCATCATCTTGCCGATGTCGTGGAAGTAGGCCCCCACGCGGCACAATAGACCGTTGGCCCCGATCGCGTCCGCGGCCGTTTCGCTGATCGTCGCCACGCCGATCGAGTGGTTGTACGTTCCCGGCGCGCGGCGGACCAGTTCCTGAAGCAGTGGATGCGAGACGTCGCTCAACTCCAGGAGACTGATATCGGTCACCATCCCGAACGTCTGCTCGATGAACGGCAGGCTCCCCGCGACGAGATATCCGGCTGCCAGGCACCAGGCGGCTCCCCGCAAGCTCTCTCGCAGGAGGGTGAAATCGGTCAGCATCCGGTCAAGCTGCTGGTGAGCCAGAATCGACTCCCCCCAACTGACAAGAAAATAGGTCACGGCTGCTCCGAAACCGATCTTCACCACTTTCGATCGCGACGAGACCTGATTGAGCGGCACGACGGCCGCGGCGATACCGGACATCAAAAGAACAAACTCGCCAACGCCGCGTCCCATCGACAAGACCAGGATCAGCGACATCCCGAACCCTGTGATCGCCGCGAGCACCTGGTTATAGGCAATCGCCAGAATCATCACCGTGCAGAGCAGGGGGATGATTTCGGCCCGCCAGGGGTCGAACGACAGCCAGAGCGCGCTCGCGATCGAAGTCACGACCACGGTCAGGTAGATCAGCAGTCGCGAGACCTGACCCACCAGCGCGGGCTCGTTGCGGACCAGGTAGGTGCCATGAATCGTTGCAAGGACCAGGAGCAGTCCCAGCACCGTGGCCAACCGCACCAGTCGTTCCGTGATCGGAATGCGTTCCTCGACTGCCTCGTGCTGCGACTTCAGAATCGCGAGCGACTCGTCGTCCAGGCGCGTTCCCGGAGCCACCAGGAGCGTTCCTCGCTTATAGGTATCGCGAATCGGCGCGACGCTCTGGCGCGCCAAGGCCCGTTCGGCGATCGTCGCGGTCTCATCGAACTCGAGGTTCGGTTTCACCCGCTGGACCAGCCATCGCTCCATCAGGGGCTGAAGTTTCTTCATGCCGGGAAAGTTGTCCCAACTGCGTCCCAGCGCGCCCGTGGTCTTCAGCATTTCGGCCAACAGCACATTGGCCACGATGACTTCGGTTTCCTGGTCGGGAACGTCCCGGTTTCTGACTCGTATCACCTGCTCGGGCCGCAGATCCCGGCGCGACAGTTCGTTCGGATCGAGGACACCATGGACTCTGAGCGGGGCCGAAAACTGGTTGAACTCGGCGACCAACGCGTCGATGCGGGCTTCGGCCGATTCACGATTGCCGACCACCTCTTTGAGTCTCAGCCAGCCGGAATTTTTGGAGTCTTCCGAGTCGTTTCCCTCGTCCGAGGCCGACCACAGAATTCCAAATGCCGCCCGCGTCTCGGCCGCCAGATCCTGGGGAGAATCGACTGGCGCGACCTCGAACAAATCCTGTCGCAGCAGGTACTGAAGATCGAACAGATCGAGCGGCGAATACCGATAGATCGGAACAATCTGGTCTTCGACTTCCAGACGAGCCAGATCGGTCTTTCGTTCGTTGACCCGGTCGAAATCGATCCGCGCGGAGACTCCGTTCGTCGCCTCATCCCCCAGGCGGTAGGGAAACGGGATCCGCCAGCCGCCGAGGAGCGCGGTCAAAATCACCAGAGCCAGTCCCGTGATGGCCAGCCGCAACAGCAGGTCGGCGTCGGTCAGCGCGGCACGCACGCGCGCCCACGGTCCCGATGGCGCTTTCATCGGAGCGGTGCGGGACAGACGCGACTTGCGCGGCGAACTCACAGGTCTTCAACTCCTCGCGGGCACCACGAACGCGTGGTTCGCCGACCAACCCGGTCGGGCTTCCGACAATCTCGTGGCATTCACGAAGGCTTCCCTCGCCCGGAACGGGCTTCAACAATGAGCCGCTAACTGTCGGGCGATGCCGGTTCAGTGGCAGCGTCGGGGTTCGGCCGCGTTTCGAGATCAGCTTTTGCCGGCCGTTCCTTCCATGCGCGCGGCGGCTCATGGGCAAAATTGCCGCCACCGGACGGCTTTGGAAGATCGCTATCGTAGGCAGCCACGATTCGACGCACGAGCGGATGCCGGACAATGTCTTCACCAGAAAGCCGACTGACCGCCACGCCTGGAACTTGCTCAAGGCGTTGCAGGGCATCGATCAGTCCGCTGGGGACCGATTCCGGCAGGTCGATCTGGGTCGTATCCCCCGTCACGACGATCTTGGAATAATTGCCCATCCGCGTCAGAAACATCTTCATCTGCGTGACGGTCGTGTTCTGGGCTTCGTCGAGAATGATGAATGTGTGATTGAGCGTCCGGCCGCGCATGAAGGCCATGGGCAGGATCTCGACGACATCACGCTCGAGATACCGCTGTACGGTATCGAAATCGAGCAGGTCGCCCAGCGCGTCGAGCAGCGGTCGCAAATAGGGATTCACCTTGGCGAACATATCGCCGGGCAGGAACCCCAGCTTTTCGCCCGCCTCGACCGCCGGCCGAACCAGCACGATCTTGCGGACCAGTTCGCGGCGGAGCGCGTGAATCGCCATCGCGACGGCGAGATAAGTTTTTCCGGAGCCTGCCGGCCCGCCGCAGAAGACCAGATCATGCGTCCGCATCGCCTCCACATAGTCCCGCTGCCCCGAACTCATCGGGGTCACCTTACGGCCCTTGTGAAGAATGTCGATGCCCGTGTCCGTGGGATCGGATTCAAACTGAGCGCGGAACAGGATGCGATCGAACTCGTCGTCGGGAACCGAACCCTGACGATCGAGGATGCCTCGCAACTCACTGAGAATTCTGGCGCCGCGACTGACCGGTTCGGATTCGCCCTGCACAACCAGTTCATCGCCGCGTACGACGACTTCGACGTGAAGGACGTCGCGAAAGCGGCGGAGATTGCGATCCTGAACACCCAACAGGGCGCGCACCTGTTCCAGGTCGCGAAATTGCACGCGCGCCTCGGATGGACCGGACAAATCCCGCCTCCCGTGACCGACAAGGGAACTCAACACCGTTTCCTATCGTACCCGACAGGAGCCCCTCCGCAATCAACGAGTTTGTCGCGATAGCGCGGCGGAGATGAAGAAATGGTTTCTCATGTACCTCCTTTTCACCCGCCCTGCGTCGTCAAAAACCGTTATCTCAAAAAGGCTTTCGAAAAATCCGACGATTCCGAAGTCCTCTTCTGAACACCAACACAGGAGGATTAGGAAAAATGGGAAGCCTGACGAGAGATTCCATTCCGTATCGGTTGTGCTCAAGAAGAAACCCCCGGGGGCTCGATCAGCCTGAAGAAGGTGTCTACCGGTATCGACACGCGCTTCCCTCGTGGACGCCGTGGAGACCGAGCTCCGGGCGTGGTGCGACGATACGATTCCTCACGGCTGCCGCCGAGAGGCGTTCGCGACGGAAGGATCCTGACGATGTACGAGGCCTGGTTCGGTTTGTCCCGACGTCCGTTCTCCGCGACTCCGGATCCGAGCTGTTTCTTCTCGACCGAGGCAACGCGCGGCGCCGTCGACGAATTGACGGTCTGCCTGGAATCGGGGCAGGGCGTCGCCCTGTTGTTGGGCCCCGCGGGGAGCGGCAAGACACTCATCTGCTCGCAGGTCGCGCAAGATCTCCGCCGCCAATTCTCCCTCGTGGCGCTCACGCATTCCGGCTTTGGAAGTCGCCGAGCTCTTCTGCAAACGCTGCTCAGCGAATTGGGACAGCCCTACGCCAGTCTGGGCGAGCAGGAATTGCGGCTGCGCCTCGTCCCGGCGATTCGCGAGCGAGGCCAGTCGACCCGCGGCCTCGTCTTGATCGTTGACGAAGCCGAACACCTTTCGGAAGGACTGCTGGAAGAACTCCGGATGCTCGCCGATCTGGCGGAGGGAGGAACTCCCCTGGTGCGGCTGCTGCTGTCGGGGCAGCCGCGCCTCGAAGAAACACTCGCTCATCCCCAGCTTCAGCCACTGAACCAACGGTTGCGATCGCACGTCTGTCTGCCCACGTTCACGCGAGAAGAGTCGCGTGAATATATCGATTACCGTTTGACCTGGGCGGGCGGACGACTCACGGAAGTCTTCGATGAGTCGGCCCTGGAGGCCATCGTCGAGGCCTGCGACGGCTTGCCGCGCTGCCTGAATCAACTGGGCGATCACGTGCTGCTCCTTTCCTATGTCGCCGAGCAGAAGCCCGTCGCGCGGCTGGCCGTGGAAGAAGCTCTGGACGATTTGCGACATCTCCCGCTGCCATGGCGATCGCCACGCTCGCAAGCCGACAGCGATCTGTTCACCCGGACGCGAGTCACCTCCGACCAGTCGGGCATGTCCGCGGTGGAGATTGGTTTCGACGGTCCCGCTTCCAGCGAATCGAGTTCCGCATTCGACTCCATGGAGGAATTTCCAACCGTCGACCACGAACCAACTCCAACTCGCGAAGACGAAGCTGACACGCTGCGATCGATCGACCCGGGTTCGTTCGTGGAACTCACCAGCGTGCCGCGAATATCGCGGCTCGAAACATCCGTCCCGTCGAGGAGTGATCTCGACGAATCGTATAACGATGTCGACCTCGAAGAAGAGGAGGTCGTCTACGATCCCTACGCGCGGCCAGAGTCGGGTCGAGTCGCGGAACCAATCGCCGGATCCGATGCGACGCGAGCTGACGACGACACGTCGCTCAGTGATGAATTCGACGCCTTCGAATTCACACCACCCGATACGCAAATCTCGCGGCTGATTCCGCTTGTTGCCTCCGCGGGTTCAAACCAAAATCCCGCACCGCCGGCTGGCCCGATAGACGCTGCTCAACCGGCTGCCTCTCGGCCGCGCGTTGTCGAAGAAGAAGCAGCGGAGGATGCGATTCATCGCAGTGTCGTTGAGTTGCGTTCCGAGACCGCCGCTTTCGCCAAGCCGGGCATCCACGAAGGGAGCGGGAATCGTGCCGCCGAAAGTCTCGCCGATTCCGTGATTGAGACAGCGCGTCCGCCATTGCCGACGGATCTCCAACACCTGGAGAATCCAGCCGAGGACCACCAATGGTCCGCGGAATCGGATGAGTCGCCGGTGCCGTCCGGAGACCGCCCCTATCGCAATCTCTTCAGTCGTCTGCGGCTGAAACAATTGGCGGAACGCTCACGGCGCGGTTAGCGAGGGACGGAGCGGCGATGAATCGTATCGGCCTGACGTAGAACTTCGGGCGCCTCGATCCGGCGGGAGGTCTGGGCATCCAGACGTTCGATTCGTTCCATCAGCCAGCTTCGAAAGGCTGCATCCACGGCGGCGACATCGCTGAGCCCCAATAGTCCGGCCAGAGTGGCACGTCCAGCGGGGTCGATTTCGCGACATTTGCGATAGTAGGCCGCGAGCAATCCCTGATCCTGTAAATACAGGCACAGGTACCTCGCCTGCGCGTATTCGACCGCCGGGTCGCTCGATCGGCCGAACGTCGAAAGCAGCATTTCGTCGAGCGTGGGCAGCCGATCCTTGCGAAGCGCCTCGGCCAGCACCTGCAGACGCCAGTTGTCTTGCCCGCGCAACTGGTTGCCTTCGGCCGAGTATTCACACTCTTCGTAAAGCGAAGCCAGACCTTCGTCGAACCATTCAGGCATCGCTGGAAAGTCGGCATGGGCCAGCGCATGGGTCAATTCGTGCGTCAGTGTTCCCGAGCCCGTCGAAAGATTGACCACGACGCGGCGCGCCGGCCGCGAATAGTAACCGGCATACTCCTGTCGCTCGGCTCCCTCCAGGGCGAGGCTCGCCTCGCGGTAGCGATCGTCGTCGGACATCACCACGACGACGACGGGACCAGTGGGACGATGATCGAAGAAGTCGACTTCCAGCGAACGACGGATGGGGGCCACCCAATCGTCGTGGATCTGGCGCAAGACTCGCGTCGAGACATCGCCGGCGTACAGGAACTCGGACGCTTCGAAAAAATTCGTGGGGCTCGGCAATAAACGGGTCAGCCGCTCGCGTTCAGGCACCATCATCCGAGACAGGACCATCCGAGACAGGGCAGCCACGGATTCGTCCGTCGTTGCGGAATCCGATTTTGCGGTTCGATCCCGTACCGGCGACGTCAGCGATTGAACGGAATTTTCGGATTGCGGAGCGGCGACGGCATAGCAGATCGCGGTGAGCGCGATCGGGCCGACGGCAAGGACCATCATCCGCCACATCTTGGAACCATTGGGAAGGGACGCACGGGGCATCAATCGACGGGCATATTTTGGAGAATCTATGCCGACAGTGACGGAAACTTACCTCATCTTGCACGAAGGGTGACGGAATTCTCATCTTACGGAGTGGTTTTCTCGCTGGTTGTCGGCGAGAAACGGTTCCGGTAAACTCTTGGGCCGGAGATCCAGTTCATGCATCAACGCATTCAAGGGCTCCCAATACCCTCCGCTCAAGATTCACCCGCCCAGTCAACCCGCCGTGTCGACAGTCGCGCGGTAATTTCCTGTTCCATCCGCTTCCCCGTCCCCCTCCGCCGCCTCGGTCGTTTCCGAGGAATCCGCGCGATACCCGACTGAGCCACCCTGACTTTCCGACGGTGTGATTCATGAATTCCACGCTCTACAAAGATTTAGGCGCTCACCCCGGCACTTCCGACGGCCGCTCCGGCGTCTGGTTCAAGGTCTGGGCGCCGAACGCACGGGAAGTTTCGGTCCTCACCGACGGAAATGGCTGGTCCCACGGATCGGATCCGCTCAATCCCAGTGAGAACGGAGTATGGTGGGGCTTCATCCCGGGTCTGGCCATCGGCGCCGCCTATAAGTACAGCATCCGCACGCAGCAGGGCTTCACTCTGCAGAAAGCCGATCCCTACGCTTTCTGGTCCGAGACGCCCCCCAAGAGCGCGTCGGTCGTGTACGACATCTCTGGTTACCAGTGGCACGATGCAACCTGGCTGGAGCGTCGAGCCAAAAGCCAACCCTACCAGAGCCCCGTCTCGATCTATGAAGTTCACCTGGGCTCCTGGAAGCGTCCCAAGGATGGCCGTGAGTATTTCAATTACCGCGAAATCGCCGACCAGCTCGCCCCCTACGTCTCCGACCTCGGGTTCACGCACGTCGAACTCATGCCGATTCAGGAGCACCCGTTCGGTGGTTCGTGGGGCTATCAGGCGGTGGGCTATTTTGCCCCGACCAGCCGCTTCGGTTCGCCGCATGACCTGATGTACTTCATCGACCGGATGCACCAGGCCGGAGTCGGCGTCATCCTCGACTGGGTGCCGGCTCACTTTTCGACGGACGGGCATTCGCTGGGCTGGTTCGACGGCACCTGCTGCTACGAGCATTCCGATCCCCGCAAGGGTTATCACCCGGACTGGGGAACGCTGATCTTCAATTACGGGCGTTTCGAAGTCCGCGACTTTCTCATTTCCAGCGCGCGCTTCTGGCTCGAGGAATACCACTTCGACGGACTCCGCTGCGATGCCGTCTCGTCGATGCTCTATCTTGACTATTCCCGCAAATTCGGGGAATGGGTGCCCAATGCCCATGGCGGCCGGGAAAATCTCGAAGCGATTCAGTTCCTCCGCGACTTCAATACGCTTGTCTATCAGGAATTTCCCGGCGTCTTGACGTTCGCCGAGGAATCAACGGCGTGGGGCGGCGTTTCGCGACCGGTTTACACCGGGGGACTCGGCTTCGGTTTCAAATGGGACATGGGATGGATGAACGACACGCTGCGTTACATCTCCCGCGACCCGATCTATCGCCAGTACAGCCACAACGAACTGACATTCCGCAACATGTACGCCTACACCGAAAGCTTCGTGCTGCCCCTCTCGCACGATGAAGTGGTGCACGGCAAGAAATCGTTGCTTTCAAAGATGCCCGGCGATCATTGGCAGCAGTTCGCCAATTTGCGCCTGCTGTATACCTATCAGTTCTCGACCCCTGGCAAGAAACTCCTGTTCATGGGCGCCGAAATCGCGCAATGGACCGAGTGGAACCACGACGATGAACTCGACTGGGCTCTCGTGGGGCACCGGTTCCATGACGGCATTCGCAAGCTCGTGGCCGACCTCAACCGGCACTATCGCGAGCAGCCCGCGCTCCACGAGCAGGACCACGCCGGGGAAGGCTTCTACTGGATAAACTGCGACGACCGCCAGAACAGTTGCTATGCCTATTTCCGCAGGGCAATCGATCCCACCGACGTCGTGATTGTCGTCATGAACGCGACCCCCATTCCCCGACATGGCTACCGCATTGGCGTCCCGCGTCCCGGCTACTACGAAGAATTCTTCAATTCCGACGCGTCGATTTACGGCGGGGGAGACGTCGGCAACTCGGGCGGCGTTTATTCGGAACCGATCGAGTGCAATGGCTTCCCGAACTCGATCCAGGTGACGATCCCACCGCTGGGAGGTCTCTATCTCAAGCCGGTCGCGGTGCCAACTCCGCCGGCCGCTTTGCCAGTGGGTGCCGCGAAGCCGTAGATGCTTCCTTACGGCTTCATTTTCGGACACCGCTGGTTCCGCCAGTGAGTCTTAGATGATGGGCAATCGGAAGGCACACTGGCGAAGCCAGTACCATCCGGTCGTTAAATCGTGCCGCTTCGTCATGACTGGCGCGAGATTGGTCCGGTTCTAAGTTCCCCGCGGCTTCGACTGCGGCCGAATCGGCCGGTTGGTCGATTCTTCGCATGGGACAATCTACAGGCTGCGAACGATGCACCACGATCAAAAGGTCGGGCTGGCGATGGGCATCCTCCTGACCGGAGTGATTGCGTCGCTGTTTTTCCGCCATCAGCCTGAACTCCCCGCCGTCGCCCAGGCAGCCGTGGGCGATGAGCTTGATGACCTGATCGCTGCCCGCGACAATCGCCCGTATCCCGATCGACACACGACAGCAGGGATCCCCAACGAGTCCGTGAACACGGCGACAGCGATCCCCATGGCGACTACCGGTGAACCGCTCGCCTCGATTGGTGAAAGTGGAGTGCTGATTCCTGGTTCCAAGCCTCCCGGTGGCGCTGCGGAATTGGCGGGGGCAACCAATCAGACCGCTCCTCAAGCCGCCTCGACATCAAAGGTTGCCTCCCGGTCAGCCACCCAGCCGGAGATGCGCGAGCATGAAGTCCGCCGCGGCGAGACACTGTCCTCAGTGGCCAGTCGATACCTGGGTTCGCCGCATCGCTACGAAGAGATCTATCTCCTCAATCGCGACGTCCTCTCGAGTCCCGACAACGTTCCCGAAGGGGTCAAGCTGAAGGTTCCCGTGGTCCCCTCAAATTCGATGGAGCGCATCGCCATCCAACCAGATCGTGAATCCGTCGGGACACGGCGTTAATTCAGCGTCGGCACATCCCGAGGAGTGAGGAAGGACGTTTAATCCCGCGAATGGGGCTCCGATCCGTTGGACTCGCTCGAGCAATCCTGGATCACACTCAGCGCCCAGCGTTCCAGGTCGTCGTTCGCCGGTCCCGGCGCCCCGGATGTGGCGACCAGGTGCTCCGCCGTTTCGGGCGGGCAGCGGCGGCGAAGCTGTTCGATGAATGTCCGGAAATCGGCATCGCGCAGCGCATGGGCGAAGTCCGGAAACTGGCAAAGCTGGTGGCGCGGCTGATGCTCTCGCAGCACGTTCTGGCAGGCCGCGGCAATCGAGGCCCAGCCGGATTCCGTGGCGGCCGCACCCGCCAGGATCAGAAAGCGGTCGCTCGGCATGATCTGCTTGCGGCACCAACTCTCATGCGCCAGCCGCAGATACCAGACCATGTTCGATTCGGAATGGCTCAAAGCCGTTTCTCCCTAAACGATGGTTCCGTCGCGGACGTCGTGCCCGTACCTCACAACCCTCAGGTCGCGAACGGAATCCGCAAACCGTCGTACGACAGTTGCACACCGTCCGGCAATCCTCGGTTGGTCGCTTCGTAGTCAAGATGGTGCGACACGTGGGTGAAAAACGTCTGCCGCGGTCGAACCTTGCGAACCACCTCCAGTGCTTCGGCAATCCCGAAGTGCGTGGCATGTGCCTTTTCGCGCAGGGCGTCGATCACGAGCGTGTCCAACCCCTCGAGATGCTCCCAGGTTTGTTCGGGAATCTCGCTGACGTCGGTGCAGAACGCGACGTTACCAATTCGAAATCCCAGCACGGGCAATCGTCCATGCAGCAATCGCAGCGCGCGCACCGGGATGCCGAGGACGTCAAATCGCTCTTCGCCGATTCGGTGAAACTCCAGTTGGGGAACCGCGCCGTGATGGAGTTCGGGATGGGGCGGCTGAAAGGCATAGGGAAAGGCCCGCCGCAAGTGCTCTTCCACCGGCTCTTCGCAGTAAAGCGGAACCGCATGTCCGAGGTGGTAGCCGAACAGCCGCAGGTCGTCCATGCCGAAGATGTGATCCGCGTGCGAATGCGTATAGAGCACCGCGTGAACCAGACTGATCTTTTCTCTCAGCAGTTGGATCCGCAGTTCCGGCGAGGTGTCGATCAGGATGGTTCCGCGCGGCGACTGAATCGCGACGCCGGTGCGCGTGCGGTTATTGCGAGGATCGCCCGATTGGCAAACCGGGCACTGGCAGCCAATGACCGGAACGCCGTGACTGGTCCCGGTCCCCAGCAGCACCAGTTCACCAGACACATGCTCCGCCATCGATTCGCGGTCCTCCCTACCGAAACGTCGTCAACGCTCGAGTTCATCCCTGGATGCTCAGTCGAGTGTACTTGATCGACAAGCTCCACCGAAGTGTGCCGTAAGCTCTTCCGCGACGTCATCAGCGGGCCAGACTCATGCGATACTCTGTCGGGCATCGCTGCCCAAGGACCGCGCAGGCCACGCGTGGCCCAGAATCAACGGGATACCTGCCTCGTCTGCAACACATTGACGGCGAATGATTTGCAGCCACTGAACGCTCGCCGGGAATTGTGTGGCACAGCGGTTGCTGTTTGCTTCCGTTGCGATGGGACGTCGCCGCATCTCCGCAGGACGCGGACTTCTTTTTGAAGCGCAGATGCAACTCCTCCAATTGGTAGATCGGCTGGAAGTGTAGCCGGAATTGGTCGTAGGGCCAGGACCGGGCGAGCGCCTATGCTTCCAGCCGTCTACCTTTTTTCTTGCGCCCCTCGAAACCACTCCGTGCATTCCCCTTCAGCACGGCTCCTGCGACAATTCCCAGTGTTGGTTGATGGAAGCCAGGCGCGGCTCAGGCCGATCGGTTCCTTCAAGCAGGTGGCGGGAGTGCGGTCGAGCGCGAGATGGTCATGTTGCGGGTTTGCAGTTTTGAAAGTCGGCGCGGGCCGGAGATCGCATCTCTTTTCCAGCGTCTGGGATGCGAAGTCTTCGTCGCGCCGTCGATGCGCGAACGCCCCCTGAAAGAGAATCCGGCCGTTGCCGAGTTCTGCCAACTGCTTTACGCCGGCAAGCTGGACATGGTCATCTTTCTGACCGGCGTCGGCGCCCGCCATCTGCTCGAAGCCGTCGAGCACTACTCTTCACGCGAGCAGTTCTTCGCGGCTCTCAAGAATGTCGTCACGGTCGTGCGCGGGCCGAAGCCAACCGTCGTGCTCCGCGAGTGGGGTATTCAGATCGATCATCGGGCACCGGAGCCGAACACTTGGCGAGAACTCCTGGCCACGCTCGACGCCGAAGCTCCCGTCAACGGGAAGCGGCTCGCGATTCAGGAATATGGGAAATCCAATCCCGCTCTGATGACGGCTCTCGAAGAACGCGGCGCCTGGGTGATGCCCGTGCCCGTCTATCGCTGGGATCTTCCCGAAGACTGCGGCCCGCTCGAAACGGCAATTCATCGAACCATTGCCGGTGAGTTCGATGTTCTCGCCTTCACGAGCGCCCAGCAGGTCCATCATGTTCTGGAAGTTGCCGAACGCCTGGGCCTGCGCGAATCCTGGTTCCAGGCGGCGAAGCAATGCGTCATCGCCTCGATCGGCCCCACCGCGAGTGAGACGCTGACGGATCTCGGGTTTCCTGTCGATATCGAGCCAGTTCACCCCAAAATGGGACCGCTTGCCAAAGAGACTGCCGAGTTGGCTCCTGGCCTCCTCGCAAAAGCTCGCGCGCGAACCTGATCGCGATTGGTACCCACTCGCTCAACCGCTTGCCTGAACGAAGTGGCGATACATGTCCGCATAGATGCCGCCGCTGGCCAATAGATCGAGATGTTTGCCGCGTTCGACGATTCGCCCATGGTCCAGAACAAGGACCAGATCGGCATTGCGGATCGTGCTCAACCGGTGGGCGACCACGAAGCTCGTTCGCCCCGTGACGAGTTGCTGCAGGGCCTCCTGCAACCGGTGTTCGGTCTGCACATCAATGCTGCTCGTCGCTTCATCGAGGATGAGAATCCGAGGATCGGCCAATAGCGCCCGGGCGAAACAGACCAGTTGCCGCTGCCCGAGCGAAAGCTGCGCCCCTCGTTCGCCGACCGGCGTATCAAGCCCCTGCGGCAGCGAACTGACCATGTCCCAGAATCCCAGCCGCTCGCAGACTGTCCTCAGTTCGTCGTCCGTCGCATCCGGTCGCGCAAAGCGAATGTTCTCGGCCACCGTTCCCTGAAACAGAAAGTTCTGCTGCAGGACGATTCCCATTTGCGAACGCACGGACGAACCGGTGAGCAGCCTGAGATCCTGGCCATCGAGCAATATCCGGCCCGATTGCGGCTGATAGAACTTCGACAAGAGATTGATGATCGAAGTCTTCCCACTCCCCGTGTGACCGACCAGCGCGACTGTTTGGCCGGGCTCAACCGTAAACGAAATCTCGTGAACGACCGGCCGCGCGGGATCGTAGCCAAACGTCACATTCTCGAAATCGACTCGGCCCGCGAAGGGCGGTGCGGCGGTCGCATCGGCATCGTCTTCCCACTCAGGCGGCGTGTCCAGCACATGAAACAAGCGCTCCGCTCCGGCCATCGCGGTCATGGCTTGGTTGTACTGATTCCCCAGCACGGTGATCGGGGCAAAGAACAGGTTGGCCATGAACATGAAGCCCACCAGTTCGCCCAGCGTCATGCTGGGTTCCGCAGCCAGAACCCGCCCGCCACCAATCAGGAGCAGGGCCGCCAGGAAGACCTGGCTGTTCAGGTCCAACAGCGGCAAAAACAATCCCTGCGTCCGCATGACCACCGTGCTGTATCGCGAATGATCTTCCACCAGTGCCCCGAATTGCCGGGCGTTCTCCTCCTGGCGGACAAATCCCTGGGTCACCCGAATCCCGAGGACCGATTCCGCGAGCGTCGCGGTAATCCGACTGAAGGACTCCCGCAAGACGCGCAGCGAATGGCTGAGCCGACGGTGAAATGCCCGATTCAGCCCCCACAAAATCGGCGCGAGGCCCAGCACCAGCAGGAAAAGCTGCCAGTCGTACCACAGCATGAACGCGGCGGCGACAAGCATCTGCCCGAGCTGCACCAGGCTGACGAACAAGACTTCCTGCACGCCGATCCGGACATCCTCAATATCGCCAATCATTCGGCTGATGATTCGACCGACCTTGGTGCGATTGAAGTATCCCATCGGCATGATCTGCAAATGTCGGAAGATGGCATTTCGCAGGTCGGTCACGACATTCTCTCCCAGTTCCAATGCCAGGAGCTGTCGATAGTGCATGACAATCTGCGTGCTGATCGCCAGCAAAAGAAACCCGACAGCCCCCCACGCCAGACCAGAAACGTCGCGGTCCGCGATGGGACCGTTGACGACCGCGGCCAGACACCAAGTCAGGCCGGGCAGTTGGATCGAGCGGAGGATGACCAGGACTGCCAGCCAGTTCCGCTTGGAAGCATATGGCCGGGTGTATTCCATCAGTCGCGAGATCAGACGAAAGTCGAGCGGCCGCTGATGAACCTCGGGTTCATCGCGTCTTCCCAGGCGGGTCAGCCCAACATCAGTTACCCCCAGCGACATACGACCTCGGCGATTTCTCAGGCCACTTCCGGACTTGGCGCGAGGAACTCATCCACCATTTGAAGCTGTGCCAGACGACGGTATTCGCCCGGAGTGTGCAGCAGCGTCCGATGATGCCCCTGCTGCACAATGCGTCCCCGATCCAGCACGTAGATGCAGTCGCAATGCTGCAACAGACCAACCCGATTGGAAACCACCAGCGTCGTCCGCCCCACCTGAGCCGAGACCAGCGAGCGCCGCAATTCCTGCTCGGTCCCGGCATCAACGGCGGCCGTCGCATCGTCCAGAATCAGAATGGCCGGATCGAGCAACAGCGCGCGGGCAATTGCCAACCGCTGTCGCTGACCGCCGGATAGCGTTAACCCGTTCTCGCCGACAAGATTCGCATAACCCTCGGGCAGCCCGCTGATAAACTCAGCGGCCGCCGCACGCTCGGCTGCCGCCTGAATCTCCTCGATCCCAGCTCCCGGACGACCAAACGCAATATTCGCCGCCACCGTATTGCTGAACAGAAACGACTCCTGAAACACAAGGCCCATGTTCCGCCGCAAGTCCGCCAGATCGTAGTCGCGGACATCAATGCCATCGACCAGAACCCGTCCCCGAGAGACATCATGAAAGCGGGGAATCAGGCTTAAGAGCGTCGTCTTACCCGACCCTGTCTCGCCGACGAAGCCCACGCATTGCCCCGGTTCAATCGCTAGCGAAACGTCGTTGAGCACGGGCTTGCCCGCTTCGTATTCAAAGCTGACGTTCTCGAACCTGATCGCCCCCTTCGCGCGATCGATCCGCACGGGGCTGGCGGCAATCGGCAATTCATCGTCGGCGTCGAGCACTTCGAACACGCGTTCCGCGCCGGTCAGGCTCGATTGAATACTGTTGGCGATGTTGGTGATCTGCCCCACCTGATTCGCGAACTCGTGCAGCAGGTTCGCGAACACGAATAGGCCCGCCCCCAGCGGCAGCGCTCCCTCGATCACCAGCCAGCCGCCATAGCCAATCAGCACGAGCATGTTGATCTGGGTCAGCAGTCCCGTCCACGGCTGAAATCGGGAGATGGCATGGAAGATCTCCGACTTCTGATCGCGCAGCCGCTCGTTCGCCGCTTCGAAGCGCGCGATCTCGTCGGCTTCGCGCGAGAATCCCTTGATAACCTGCTGTCCCTGAATGTTCTCGGACAACCGCAGAATCAGCGCGTCTCCCAATTCGCTGCTGCGCTGATACCAGGGTCGCGTCTTGTTGCTGAACCAGACGGCCGCGGTCCACAAAAACGGCGAGGTCGCCAGGCAGGCAATCGTCAGCGGTCCATGCAGCGAAAACATGTACGTGAAATAGACGGCCAGCGACAGAACGACCGTCAGTACCTTGACGAGCACTCCTTCGATGAAGTTCCGGATCGCCAGGACATCCCCGGCGACCCGGTTGATGATGGTGCTGCTGTCCTGCCGGTCGTAGAACCGAAAGCTCAACCGCTGAAGCTTGGCGTAAACTTCGGTCCGCAGTTGCACGATGATCTGCTGCGCGAGGCGAGTTGTCGCGACCGCCGCCCCATATTTGAGCGCCGCGTTGACAGCCGCCAACAGTAGGACGACGCCCGCCATCGCCGCCACGCGGCTATAGGGTTCCGCCAGGGAAGTCCCCAAAACCGTCTGCCAGCCAACTTTGGCAGGGGTAGTTCCGTCAACGGCGGCCCGCAGAATATCGATCCCCACTCCGGCTGTGGCCAACAGCCCAAGACTGGAGACCAGCAACAGCCCATGAAGGGCCACCACGAGGACGCAGGCCCCGGAGAACTGCCAGCTCATTGCCGTCATCCGGACAATCAGCTTGAGGCGTCCCTTCGCCGCTTGCTCGCCGCTCCGGAGGGAGCTGGACATGGAATACCAACCTTGGCGGCTCAGGTTCCGACCGGAATTGAGCCCGAACATCCTGAATAACGGAAACACAGTCTTCGTTGGCTGTGACAAGCCACAGAATACCAATCCAGCCACTCGACACACAAAGCGCGGAATTCGTTCGGCAGTTCCGTCCCTGGCTGACAAAACGGAAAGGGGACGGCGGTCCTTTTAAAACCGCCGCCCCCCTTGAAGCCGTTCACGGACTTTGCGGGAACACGAACGGTCGAAATCCGATCGATGTTCCCGCAGCACGTTCTAGACGAACGGGGTGACTCCCGGCATCGCATAGCCGGGGAAGTCCATCGGCGTGTCCCAGCCGTTGGTGATCTCCGGCACCAGCGATTCCCGCGAACCCATCAGCATGTCCCAGGTGACCTGCTTACCGGTGTAGCCGGCCATGCGGCCCATGATGCCCATCAGCGTGCTGGTACACATCCGGTCGCCGTTGTTGATCGGATTGCCTTCGCGGATCGACTGGAACAGTTCCTGGTGCTCGACGTCGTACATGTTCGGGTTCGGTCCCTGGTATCTCCAGGGGCTCTCTCCTTCGATCACCACGCCGCGCCCGCCGATCTGGGCCGTTCCCTTGGTTCCCAGCACGTACAGGCTGTTTTCGTTGTGGCAGCCGCTGATCTGGCGCTGTGCCACGAACCCGCGCGTGCCGTCGTCCCAGAGGTAGTTCACTTCGATATGGTCGAAGATGTTCCCACCTTCCGCGGGAATCTGACGACCGCCCACAGCCGTGCAACTCTTGGGAACGACGTCTTTCTTGGTCCACGCCAGCCAGTCGACCGTATGAATCGCCTGTTCCACCAGTCCGTCACCCGACAGCCAGGTGAAGTTGTACCAGTTGCGAACCATCCACTCGAAATTGCTGATCCCATCCGGTCGGGCACTCGCGGGGGGCATCGGCTTGACCGGGCTGGTCAGATACGTGCCATACACGGCGAGAATGTCGCCGATCTGGCCATCATGAAGTCGCTTGAACAATTCCCGGCGCGCGGAGTCGTACCGCCAGCAGAAGCCCGCCACGACCGCGAGCTTTTTCTTTTTGGCGAGTTCAACCGACTCCATCGTCGACAGAATGCCGGGGACGTCCGTCGCCATCGGCTTTTCGGTGAAGATGTGCTTGCCCGCTTCGACGGCCGCCTTGAAGTGCTGCGGCCGGAATCCCGGAGGGGCCGCCAGCAGCACCACATCGCACGTCTCGATCACCTTCAGGTACGAATCGAGCCCCACGAACTTGTGGTCATCGTCAACGACGATGCGATCGGCGACCCCTTCTTGAGCCTTCAGATTCGACAGGCTGCCATCGATCGCATCGCGAAATGCATCCGCGACGGCGACGAGCCGCGTTTGCGGGTCCGCGCTCAGTGCCTGCTTCGCCGCGCCGGTCCCACGCCCGCCGCAGCCAACCAGACCCACCTTCAGAAGTTCCGTTCCGCCGGCATACGCACCCGCCGAGATTCGCGACATCAGGCTCGCGGACCCCGCGGCGACAATCGCGCTCGACTTCAGAAAATCACGGCGAGAATTGTTGGTCGTCCCATCCATCGTGGCTTTGTCCCGTCCGAACTCAAATGAAAGAAATCTGGCCGGCCGGCGCTCGTCCGGCCTCCGCATGAAATACGTCGCCGTATTCCTTTCCGCTAATCTAATGGATCAACCGGACCGAATGCGAGCCTTTGGCGGCCCGCCATGTCCTGTCATCCCTCTCAACCGACGTAGTTTGTGTACGGACGACGACCATTCCTGATGCCGGTGCGCTTTGCAACGCCTGAAATCCGCCGCTAGAGTCCATGAAGCTGGAACTCAGTCCGAAGCCAAATCACCTACACCGTTGTCCTGGAGTCATTCGCCATGAACGCGTGGTCCCTCGATCGTCGTCAGTTCTTGCAGGCAGCGTTGGCGGCGACGGCCGTGGCGACCACTCGCACCGGCAGTGCCAAAGAGACTGAAAAATTACGGCTCCGCAAAGCGGTCAAGTACTCGATGATCGGCGGCAACGCTCCGATTCTCGAGAAGTTCCAGATCGCGAAGGAGGCTGGGTTTGAAGGGGTCGACATGAACACCCCGGCCGACCACGACGAAGTGAACGCGGCCGCCAAGGCCAGCGGCCTTATCGTGCATGGTGTCGTCGATTACGACCACTGGCGGCTGCCGCTTTCCGACAACGATCCCAAAGTCCGCGAGCAAGGCCTCCAGGGACTCTTGACCGCGCTGCGAGACTGCAAGGCGTACGGCGGTACTTCGGTTCTGCTCGTTCCGGCCGTCGTTAACAAGAGCGTCAGCTACGCCGACGCCTACACGCGTTCGCAAGCCGAGATCCGCAAGGCGCTGCCGCTGGCCGCCGAATTGCAGATTCCCATTCTCTTTGAAAATGTCTGGAACAACTTCCTGCTTAGCCCGCTGGAAACCGCGCGCTACATCGACGAATTTGAAAGCCCATGGGTGGGCTGTTATTTCGATGTCGGTAACGTCGTCCGCTACGGTTGGCCGGAACACTGGATTCACACGCTGGGCAAGCGGATCGGCAAACTCGACATCAAGGAATACAGCCGCAAGATCGCCAACGACGAAGGCGTCGGGAAGGGCTTCCGAGCCGAGATCGGCCACGGCGACGACGGCTGCGACTGGCCGGCCGTGCTCGCGGCGCTCAAGGACATTGGCTATTCGGGCTGGGCAACCGCGGAAGTGGGCGGCGGCGATCTTGCCCGGCTCAAGCAGATTTCCCAACTGATGGATGCCGCCTTTGAAGGCTATGGATCGTAATCATCGATCCTTCGAAACTTCGTCGTGCGAAGCCGCCGCGACAACCATCGTCGACGCACGACTCTTCCTATTGGAATGCGAAGTCAGCGCATGGTTCCACAACATGTGGCGATGGGGCTGGGAATTGTCTTTGTCAGCCTGATTCTGCTTCTCAATCAGCAGCGACTGCTGGTCGATTCGCGATATGGAAGACAACTGCGGCACTGGTTCGGCGAAGAACGGGCACCCCTCGTTCTTCGCGGCCTGCTGGCCCTGACGGCGATCTTCGGCATCTTGCTAGCGATCGAAGTCGTCCGCCCGCTCAATCTGCTGCCGTGGTAACGCGAGTCTATGTTCCTCCACCAACCACTAACTACCAACCACCAACCACTCTCCTCCCTCACCCAAACCAGTCGGGCGACAGAAGGCCCACCAAGGCTCCGCCGCCGATGACAATGGGGCCGCGAAATTCGATGCATGCGATCGTTCCCGGCGAAATGGCCAGCCGCGATGAACCGACGAGTTCGCCCAGCGTGATGCCAACATCCGGCTGATGCCCGACGCACACGGCTGATTCCACTGGCCGAGAAGACAACAGCCGTAAGACCTGGGATGCTCGCATTCCCGGACCGAGAGCATCGACCGATTCGGACGTGACCTCGCCGCGTCCCCAGTTCGCACCCAGAATCGCGGCCGTTTCAGTGGTTCGCGCCAGCGGGCTGTGAAGGATGACATCGGGAGCCGGCGCGCGCGCCGCGAGCCAGGCCCCCAATGATGCCACCTGGTTGCGACCCCAGTCCGAAAGCCAGCGGGCGCTGTCGGAACCGGCCTCGTCCGCGTCGACCGCTTCACCATGGCGCATCAGCCAGAGCTGCATTCACCCGGTCTCCAGTGGTCGCCTCGAGAAGATAATGATACGGGCGTGTGCCGCTGGCTCCGCCAGTGTGCCTTAAGTTCTTGATCCATGGAAAAACACACTGGCAAAGCCAGTGGCACACACACCAATCCCTGATAAAGCACCAACGATTGCTCACGAATTTTCCTGCATACAGGGGAAACTCGTTTTAGCTGTCGGCCTGCGTGTGCGATTCAAGGAACCACAGGTACTTGTCCAGATCGCGCGAAACGCCCGTCAGCAGATCGGCCGTTCCGGCATCCCCCGCATCGGCGCTGATGTCGATATCGGCACGCACTGTTTTGGCGGCCTGCATGACCGAAGTGCATAGTGCGGTGACGTGAGCCGACCCCGAAGAAATATCGCTCGGGTACTCGGGAAGTTCCGACCATTCGGCGACCGCTTCCACCGTACCGAGGGCAACCCCGCCGAGCGCCACGACCCGCTCCGCCACGTTGTCAACATGCTCGTCGAGCGTCTCGGCAAACTGGTCGAACAACTGGTGCAGCGAAAAGAAGCTCGGCCCCTTGACGTTCCAGTGCGCCTGCTTGGTCTGCAACTTCAGATCAATCAGATCCGCCAGCCGCGCGTTCAGCACGCTGACCATTTTCTTCCGCAACGGCTCTTCCATGTCGTTTCTGGTGCGATGCATGGCTGTCGTTTCCTTCTCCGGTTGTGGCAATGTCAACTGCCCGATCGTCGAATTCTCTTCCCGACATTCTACCGACCATCCCGGCAAACTTCAGGCGAGTTCGAACAGCAAGAGGTCCGCCTCGGTCGAGGTTTTCACCACGAGCGATGACTCGTCCGCCATGGCCACGCCGTCGCCCGCTGCTAGACTCTCACTTCCGACTCGTGCTTCTCCTTTCAGAACCTGTAACCACCCGGCCCGCTCGAACGGCACCGGCAACGCGAGCTCCGCACCGTTCGCCAATTCGGCACGCCATAACCTGGCGTCGGTCCGCCAGGTCAGTGAATTGTCCGCACTGTCTTGCGAGATGAGCATCTGCCACCGATTCATTCGCTGGTTGCGCTCGAACCGCTGCTGGCGATAGGCGGGGGAGTATCCCGGACGATCGGGGATCAGCCAGATCTGATACAGGTGAACCGGCGAGGTTGACGACGGGTTGAACTCGCTGTGCCGAATTCCCGATCCAGCCGACATCCATTGAACTTCATCCGGCGTGAGCACTTCGCCCGACCCCAGACTGTCGCGATGCTCCAGTTCGCCCGAGAGCACGACCGTCACGATCTCCATGTTCTCGTGACCGTGCTCGCCGAACCCGGTTCCCGGCGCGACGACGTCTTCGTTCATCACGCGCAGAGCCCGATAATGCATCATCTCGCGATTCTGATACCGGCCAAACGAAAACGTGTGATAGGTGTCGAGCCAGCCATGGTCAATGTGACCCCGCTCGTTGCCGCGATAAACTTTGAGCATTTGAGAATCTCCCGCCAGGGGCGGGCCGAACCTCACGATCAGGCTCGGCCCGCTCATCCCGGTCTTTGTTCGACGAGACTCAATTCGTGACCTCGCCACGAATCAGCCCGCCACCATTCCGCCATCAATGTTGAGAATCCCGCCGGTCATGAACGACGACGCATCGGATAGCAGCCACACAATGCCCGCCGCGATTTCCTCGGGCGTCCCAATCCGCCGCATGGGCGTCAGGTTGCCGAACTCATGCGGATTTCCACCGGTGATGTTGTTCAACATGGGAGTCTCGATCGGCCCCGGCGCGACCGCATTGATGCGGATCTTGTCTGCTGCGTACTCCAGCGCCGCTGAACGGGTCAGCCCGATCACCGCGTGCTTGCTGGCGTTGTAGATCGAAAAATTGGGAACGGCTTTCACGCCCAGAATCGACGAAGTGTTGACGATCGAGCCGCCGCCCGCTCGCTGCATCAGCGGAATCTCGTACTTCATCGCCAAAAACACGCCATGGACATTCACATCCATGATATGCCGCGCTACGTCGATCGGATGCTCGTGCAGCGGAACCGACGGACCTTCGACACCCGCGTTATTCACCGCGAGTCCGAGCCTGCCGAATTTCTTGACGGCCAGTTGCACCAACGCTTCGACATCGGCCGGCTGCGTGACATCCGTCTTCTGAAAAACGGCTTCGACGCCCAGCTTTTTCGCTTCGGCCGCGGCCGCTTCACCCAGTTCGACATTCCGATTGCCAATCGCCAGATGCACGCCGTTCTCGGCCAGCAGCCGTACCGTGGCCAGTCCAATGCCCGAACCGCCACCCGTCACCAATGCCACGCGATCCTTCAAACTCATGATTGAGTCCTTCTTTGAGATGAGAAATGGAACCACCAACTTTCGAGCGTCTTCTTAAGAGCACCTCGCCCTCGGTCAATTCGTCGGCAGCGTTTCGCGAACTCGCTCCAAGAGGCCGATCAATTGACGCTGTTCGCTTTCGGAAAGTCCCGACATGACAGAGCGGTGCAGGGCTTCGAGCGGGGCATCGATTTCTCCCAATCGCGTCGCGCCCGCCGGGGTCAGTTCGACGAAGACGACGCGCCGATCCTTCTCGCAACGCCGCCTCACCACCAGTTCCGCCCGTTCCAGGCGATCAACAATGCCCGTGATCGCCGGGACGACCGTGATCATCCGACTCGCAATTTCCAGGATGGGGAGGGGCTTTCCCTCGCCGCGAAGGATCCGCAGGATGTTGTATTGCGGCCCGGTGAGGCCGTGAGCTCGAAAGAGCTGTTCAAAACGGTGCTGCACCTGATCGCTGGTCCGCGCGAGGTTCAGAACCGCCTCTTCCTCGACGCGGGCAAATGGTTGCCGTTTCTTGAGTTCTGCTTGCAACTTGTTCATGGCAGAGAGTTTCCAGCGAGCGGCGACGGCACATCAGTAACCGACCCCGCATATCATCTTGTCTCGACATCAATATTTTATACATCAACTATTTATCGTCAATCCATTCATCAAGATTTTTCCGGCGTCGTTCCATCTCGGGCTTTGCACCCTTTGAAAACGAAAACACCCGCCAGGCGAATCCGGCGGGTGTTTCATTTTTCCCTGATACCGACCGAAGGAGCGTTACGCACCCTGCTTCATCGCGGCACCAAGAATGGTCGACGTGCTCGGTCGCATGACGCGCTGATCGACTTGCTCACCCTTCTGCAGCGTGGAGCGAATGTCTTTGCCGGAGATCGACACCGGCTTCTCATTCGGATGACGCTCGGTCAGGTCGACGCGGCCGATCGAGTCGTAATAAGCCGCGAAACCGACCTTCAGCGGCTGGATGAGCAGCTCACCACCCAGGTTGTCGAAGATCTGGTGCGCATCGAAGTCGCCCCAGATCGCTTCGCCGTTGGCATAGGGGGCATCAGCATGCTTGCGGCCAATGATGATATGCGTGTACCCCATGTTCTGGCGGTAGATCGCGTGCATCACGGCTTCCTTCGGGCCGCCGTAGAACATCTTGATATCGAGGCCCAGCAGCGACACGCGATCGGGCACCGACTCCTTGCGCGGTCCCCACAGCGAGGCATCGCTGTCGCCGTCGCCAAGTTGCCGCTGGTCGATCAGCGCTTCGTAGGTCTGCATGCGGATGACGGCGTTGACGTCGTCGCCCTTCGTTTCACCGATCAGCGGGTTGAGCACCGCGCCGGCGTTCTTGCCTTCGCGAAGCAGCGTCTCAAGCCCGTGGACCAGCGCGTACTCGTGGGCGCGGTGCAGGGGATTACGAGTCTGGAACGCCACGACCGCATCCCAGCCCTTTTCACCCAGGAATTTCCGCACTTCGCGCGGCGTCAGCACGTACTTGCCGAATGCCGGATTCTTCGGCTGCGGTAGAACACGAATCTCGCCGCCAATCAGGTGCGAATTCGCGGCATCCCCTTGCAGCACCATCGCGGCGCCGGGGTGGTCGATGCGGTCGGTCAGATAGACCGACTGAAGATACTTCAGCTTCGACCAGGGGTAGACGTCCTTCACATCGACCGTCGCGGCGAGTTGGCCGTCCGGACCGACGAGGGCGACCTTTTGACCTTCCTTGATGGTCTTGGCCATTTCCGCCGTGACCGGGAAGGCGATCGGAATGGTCCAGGCATACTTCTTGCCGTGATGAATAATCACGCTTTCGTCGAGGACGCGATGATAAACTTCGCTGTCCATCGGCCCAATCAGCGGGCTGAGGGTTCCATCGCCCAGGCGGTAGACGCTCGACAGGTCGGCAGCCGAAACTGGAACTTGCGGCAGCGAGGCGGCTTCCGCTTTGAACGCTTCAATCTCGGCGGCGGGAACGGTCCGGCACACGGGTTCAGTCAGCCCGCCATGCGGAGCAATCAGGTCGGCCATGGAATCCTAATACCTTGTCTGAATGGAGAGGGGCCTGTCGCTGACGTCGACACCCCCGGAGAACCGCGCAACCGTCAGGAAGCGGCCAGTCTAGCCAAGGGGGCAGGGACCAGTCATCCCCACGATTGACATTTGCCCAGATTTCCGGCAGGCGGGAAACCATCGAAATCGGCCGATCCGTCGGCGGTCGCATGCGGTCCGCGCCGGGGGCTGATTCCCCTCACGCTGCCGTCGATTCGCCGTCGAGTTGCATCGTTCGGGCCGTTCCCGCCGCTGGGCGAGCGACGACGGCCGGCTCCGAAATGACCGGCAATCTCCAGACCACGTACAGGCCCACGGCAGCCAGACTACTGGCAACCGCGGGAATCCACACCGGGCCAGAACGCAGCCAGAGAAAACTGACGGCCACCAGAACGGTGGCCACAGCCACCACTTTCACGCTTCGCCGTACCCCGCGATGTTCTTCCCAATCCCGTAGATAGGGACCGCACCAGCGATTCTCCAAGAGCCACTGCCGGCAGCGGGGCGACGACCGCATGAAGCACGCGCTCGCCAACAGCAGCAGCGGCGTCGTGGGCAGTAGCGGGAGAAAAATTCCCAGAAACCCGATTCCTACCAGCAACCAGCCCGCGAGAAAGGTCAATGTCTTCATGGCGAGGGCCGCTTCAGCCGGGAACGTCAATCAATTCGGCGAATCGAGACACCTGTTCATTCTACGTCGACCGGCCGTTCCCGCGACTCTCGGAAATTTTTATTCCCGCGAGAATTTCCTCAAGCATAGCCGCGATCCAACGGGGAGAATTTCCCCGTCTCACTCAAACCCGAAACAAATGCCGCAACGGCTCACCGCTCGCGACGCGATGGGGACGCCCCAGCGAATCGAAAATCTCGGTCGCCGGGTCGATCCCGAATCGCCAGAAGATGGTGGCCGCCAGATCACCCGGCGTGACGGGATCGCGATCGGGGTACGCGGCCAGATTGTCGCTCTTGCCGTGAACGGTTCCTCCTTTGACGCCACCGCCGATCAGCAGCGCCGAATAGCAATCGGGCCAGTGGTCGCGACCAGCCGACCCGTTGAAGTGCGGAGTGCGCCCGAATTCACCCATCGCGACAATCAGGGTCGAATCAAGCAGTCCCCGTTCCTCGAGATCCGTCACCAGCGCGGCAAGTCCGCGATCGGCGGCCGGGAGCAGATACTCCCGATGCTGCCGACAACACCCGAAGTGAGCGTCCCAGTTCGTTCCCTGCTGCTGGAAGTCGTACACATTGACAAAGGGAACCCCCGCCTCCACCAGACGCCTCGCCAGGAGCAGATTCTGACCGCGCATCTCGCGGCCCAGTCCCGCCCCGGGCCGATCTTCGGGCGTTGCGGGAGCAACCGGTTCGCGATCGTATCCGTAGTGATCTCGGGTGATTTCGGACTCCTGCCGAATATCAATCGCCGCCGCGATCTCTCTCGAATCCAGCAGTTCGTACGCCCGGCGGTAAAGCCCCGGCAGATCGCCGCCGGGGAGGTGCGAACTATCGAGCAGCGACAACAGTTCTCTGCGGGCCGATGAACGTCCCGGTCCCACACCTTCTGCGGGAACAATCATCTCGGCCGAGTAGCGATACTGTTTGAAAACCTGCGAGATCTCCAACGGATCGTATGTTCGCCCGAGAAAGCCGCCCCCCTGACAGGGGACCTCGTGGACGTTCCGGAACCGATACGGAAGAGCGGCAAACGGAACCGAATGTTTGGACGAGCCCCGCAGATGAGCCACCACGCTGCCGTAACTCGGCGTCTCCTGCGGCAGGGGCTCGAACAGTTCGCGATCGGGCCCCGCCAACGGACGGCCGGTCAATGCGTGAATGGAGGCGGAATCATGTAAGCGGGCCTGGTGCGTCATCGTCCGAATGATGCACGCATGATGCATCACCTTCGCCATGTGTGGCAGATGCTCGCCAATAAAGATCCCTGGCGCGCTCGTCGCGATGGGGGAGAACTCGCCGCGGACCTCGCTGGGGCCCTCCGGCTTGGGGTCGTACGTCTCGAGTTGGCTGGGGCCGCCGTAGTAGAAGACGAGAATGCACGATCGGATGGCTGATGGCGACTTGAACGCTCCCGCAGCCGATTCGGCGCGCAGCAGACTCCCGAAGCTCAGCGATCCGAATCCGCCGGCACCCAGTTGAATGAGCCGGCGGCGAGACAATTCGACAATCGCCGGGTGCATGCGAGTCTCCGTCCGGGCGTCGATCGAAACACCTGAACAGAATAGCGCGTCGCCACCCATCAAGCAACACTGATCGATTGATTCCTCAGCGGAGAACCTCAAACAGGTTGCTGAAGTCGTCCGTCCAGCGAATCTGCCGCTCGGGAGTCGGAAGTCGTCGGGCGTCTCCCAGCAGTTCATCGAGCGCGGCTCCGTTCGGTCCCAGAATGCCCCAGAAACAGGTCTGGGTCGCCAGGCGCGGATCGCCCGGCGAAACGATGGTGCGCAGTTCCCAGCCCGCGGCTTCGGCGAGTCCCGCCAGGACCGGATGCAGGTCGAAGTGAAGATTCGAAATGTGAATCGCCAGAATGCCATCCTCGGCAAGATGCTTGCGGTACACGTCCATCGCTTCGACCGTCAGCAGGTGGACGGGAATCGCATCGCCCGAGAACGCATCAAGGACCAGCACGTCAAAATCGCGCGGTGATTCTCGCTCCAGAACCAGCCGCGCGTCTCCTTCAACGGTCGCGACGCGGGCGGCTGAGTCTTTGAGGAACGTGAAGTGATCATTCGCGAGGCGAATCACATCGGGATTGATCTCGTAGAACGTGAAGTCATCTCCCGGTTGCCCGTAGGTCGCGAGCGTCCCGATTCCCAGGCCCACCATGCCAATCTTACGAGGGCCACTCTTTTCCAGGGCTCGCAGAATCCGCCCGATGCCAGAGTTTTCGCCGTAGTAAGCCGTCGGAGTCTGGGAATTGTCGCCGGTCAACTGCACGCCGTGAATAATCCGCCCGTGTAACAGAGCCCGCCGTGCGGGAAGTTGCCCGTCCGCAGCCTGATCTTCAACGCGCAGCACGCCATAAAAATTACGAGTCACGGTGAGCATCGATTCAGTCGTTCCGCCAATCCGCGAGAGGCCGAAAATCGCCCCCAGTAGAATGACGCAGCCCGCAGTTCCGGGCAGCCATCTCGGCAGGCGGTCCCAAACAGCCCCGTCTTCTCGCAGGAAGAGCCCCAGGCACAACAGCCCACATGCCAGAATGCCGACGTGCAGTTCAAAGTAACCGTGGAACAACGCGGGCGCTGCCAGTCCCGCGAACAATCCACCAGCCGCGCCTCCGGCCGAAATGGTGAGATAGAACAATGTCAAATACCGGGGATGAGGCTTCAGCCCGACAAGTTCGCCGTGGCAGACCATGCCCGCGAAGAATAGTCCCGAGAAGTAGACGATCGCCTGGGCAATCATCGATCCTCCGGCTCCCTGCATCATCATCACGCAGACGCAGGCGAGCGTCACCGCCGTCGCCAGGACAAACGAACGCCGCCGATACCAGTGCTCGCCATCGAAACAGAGAATGAACGTGATGAGATACAGCGTGAGCGGGACGATCCACAGAAACGGGATGACGGCGACGTCCAGGCAGACCTGATTGGTCACGGCCAGCAGAAACAACGACGGCACGGCCGCGAGGCCAAACCACAAGAGGATGGTATTCGTCGAGGGAGGGATAACTGCCTCTTCGCTGGCGACTTCCTGCACGGGCAGGTTGACCATGCGTCGTCCCAGCCAGCCGCTGACCGCGCACAAGATCGCGAAGCCAACGAAACCAGCCGACCAGACGATCGCCTGCCGCCCGACCGACCAGTTCGGCTCGACAACAAACGGGTAGCTCACGAGCGCAAGCAGCGAACCGCAGTTTGACACGGCATACAGCCGGTATGGAGCGGCTCCGCCCGTCGCCCCGCGAAACCAGCTCTGTAACAGGGGACCGGTCGCCGACAGCAGAAAATAAGGCAGTCCCACGGACGCGAGCAGCAGCAGGACGATTTGCGAAACCGGGTTGCCGTCGCCGGTCGGCTTCCAGTCATCACCCGGCAGAATGGGTAGCAGCGACAGAGCCGCGACCAGGAGCCCCAGATGAACGGCGAGTTGCCACCCCGGCGTCAAACGGCTCGACAAGAGATGCGCATAGGCGTAACCCGCGAACAACAGCACCTGAAACACCAGCATGCAGGTCGTCCAGACCGCGGGCGTTCCGCCGAACCAGGGAAGAATGCACTTGGCCAGCAGCGGCTGCACCTGAAAGAGCAGAAACGCACTCAGGAACGTGGCCAATCCGAAGACCAGAACTTCACCGCGCCGAACGTACGCAGACATGGCCACAGGTTCCCCAGAGTCCGGGAATGCGGATTCTGCCATGTGTAACGGCTCACATCGCCGCGCAGGACGCTTCCCGTAGGGAACCTAGTTCCAAATCCGCCGACCAGGGCGAACGAAGGTTGCCAAAACGCCACAAAACGGGGAGTGAGCGAGCCCTGAACCGGGTCAGACACGCACTCACTTCGCGGGCGGCGCCTGTCGCGACAATTCGCGAGAAAACGCCTCGTACTGGTCGCGGTACGCTCCCGGGACCGGCAACCGGCGGCTCTCGATCTGTCGCACATTGCGGCTGGGGCCCTCTTCCGAACGCCGGACAGAAGAACGGCGATCGAGGTCCAGACGCTTGAGCATCTCCTCGAATTGCAGCCGTCGTGCAGCGTCGATCGGCGTCTCTTCGAGTGGTTCATTCAACTGGTTTCGCAGACGGTCGGCGAACTTTCGCATGTCATCAGCCGTCCAACCCAGCTTATCGAGCAGCGATTGATCGACCTCGCCCCGTTCCAATTGGTCCTGCAACTTCTTCAGCACCAGGTTGGCCGCTTCGCGATTGTGTTCGAGGCGCGCTTCTTCCGGCACCGCGGGACCGGCTCCCGATCCGTGGCCACTGCTCGACGCCCCCGGTTGTCCGCCCGATTTCGGCGCCGCCGATTGGGTTCCGCCAGAAGTCCCTTCGCCCTTGGCCGGCTCGTTCGCAGGACTATCGCCTCCCGCTTCTCCCGGCATAGGCTTTCCGCCGTTCCCCTTCTCCCCACCTTCCTTACCGCCTTCTCCCTTTTCGCCTCCCTCGCCGTCGGCCTCGCCCTTCTTCCCACCATCGGTTGGCTTGGAAGCGGAACCGTCCTTCGGCTTGTCGCCGCCTTTACCCTCTTCACCCTTGGCACCATCCTCACTCTTCCCGGGCGAGTCATCGCTATTCGATGACGGCTTGTCCGAGCCTTTGTCGGCGCCTTTTTCGGTGTTGCTCGAAGGTTCACCAGTCCCGTCTTTGCCGGCGTCCTTACCGCCCTTGGACTCCGACCCCGTCTTCTCGTTGCTCGACTTCATCGAGCCCTTGCCGGAATCGTCGCCTGGGCCCCGTTCCTGGCTTCCCGTTTCGCCTTCGCTGGCGGATTGAGAACGACCCGTCTCGCCACTATTCGGCTTTCGCGACTTCTGATTCGCCTTCCCCTCGCCTGGGTTCGCCTCGTCGGCCCCCGACGGAGCTTCGCTGTTCGGCCGTTCCGAGGGCTTTGATTTGTTGGAGCCCTTGTCAGTTGGGTTCTCCGTCGGCTTCTGGTCGTCCATCGCCTCCTGACGTGACGTCTTCGTGCCGGTTGGTTCGGCTCCGTCCTGCGGAGGTTGCTGGCTTTTGGTAGGCTGCTGATCATTCATCGGCGGCTCGCGACCGTCCGGTGTGCCCGGCTTATCGGTTTTGGAACCGGGCATCGGATCGGCTCCGTTCTCCTTCGGACCGGCCGGAGTCTTCTCACCGTTGGCACCCGGTTGTTCCGGCGACTTCGCGTTCGGATCGTCCGACGGATTTCCCTTGGCACCCATCCCTTTCTCACCCGTCCCGGTCATGCCGTCGGGCTTCGTGGCGTCATCCGGCTTTCCGCCATTCGCGTTGGGATCGGGCTTCCCTCCCGGTTCAGGAGGGGAATTGGGCTTGTCGGCCTGCGGCATGCCATCGGGCGTTCCCTCCGGCTTTTCGCCGGGCGGCATATCGCCAGATTCCGGCATCGGCTTCTTGCCGGCACCCGGTTCCGGTGGCTTGCTTGCGTTCGGCTCAGGCGTCTTTTCCCCGGGTCTCTGTTCGTCCTTCGGTGGTGCAGGGGGCGTGTCGCCCTTTTCACCAGGCATGGGTGGCTTGTCGCCGGTCGGCTCTTCCGACGGCATCGGGCGCTCGGCAGGCGGTTTAGAAGTGCTGTCGTTCGGCTTCGATTTCGGTGAATCGGACCGCTCGCCCGGCATTGGACTGGTCTTGCCATCCTCGGTTTTATCGCCTTGGGGCTTATCCCCCTCGGGCTTGTCCGCAGGCATGTCGTCCGAACCAGACGGCGACGAATTCTTCTCGCCATCGCCTTTCGGCTTAGTCCCTTCGGCACCTGGCTCGGACGATGACGGCCGATCTGGCGATGACGTTGGTTCTTTCTCGGGATTCAACTGCTCATTCAAGAACTTCAGCACGTCGGCATCATCTTCACCGGCCGGGCTCAAGGGGCGTTCTCCCTTGTCACCTTCCATTCCGCCGTCGTTCCGATTCCCGTCTTTCCCATTCGCACCTGGATCTTTACTCGCGCCAGGGTCGCCGTTCTTTCCCTCTTTCTCGCCCGTGCCTTCCGGAGCCTCGTCCGGCTTCTCCGCCGGGCTTTCCGTGGGTGTTGTGTCGTCTCCCGCATTCGCCGGGGGGGGGGACTCGGGCATCCCGGCGTCCATCGGCTGTCGCTCTTCACCCGGCTCATTCTGTTCCTGGCGTGCTTCGTCCAGTCGCTTCTGCTGCTCAGCCTTCGCGGATGCCAATTGTTCGCGGGCTTCCTGTCGGCTGACCGGTTCCTGAACGGTAATCGCCAATCGAGGGGAGTTGGTCCGGTTCGCCCGTGGCTGCCGGTTGTCGACCGCTTCGATCCACAAGTGAATCTGGTCTCCGGCCTTCAGCCCCAGTCGCTCAAGAGCGAAGTCGTGCTGCTTCGAAAACTCCCGCTGCTCGCCGGTGAAGAGGTTTTCGAGGTAGATCGTCTCGCCCGATTTCTCCACGCGAATCTGCACTGATGTCAGCGCGAAGTCGACATCGCGGGCGGCAATCATCAACGGGATGACGGCGTTCGCGGGAACCACCTGCGGCTCCGTCGGATCGAGCAGCGCCACTTCAGGAGGCTTGTCGGCGCGAATGGTGAGCGGATAAACGGTGGGTGCCGGATCGGTTTCGCCCTGCTCGGTCTCGACCTGCAGTCGGTAATTCGGGGCATGGCTGCCGTCGCCGCGTAACTTCATTGCCCAATTGGCATTAAGCTTTCTCCCCTCGGCAACGGTCAGCGGCAGTTCTTCACCGGTCGCTTTCCGTTCCTCGTCCAGCAGTTCAATCTTCGCCCGCGCGACTTCCCGATTCACGCCGCCATGCAGGGCAACATCGCTCCCCTCCCAGGCGGTAATGGCGCCGCCGGTGACCGTCACCGGTTCCAGCTTCGTGTAAGCCGGAGGTGTAATCACTACCTGTTCGATGGTCGCCGACGGCGGCTGATGAACGGTCACGCGATAGACACGCGACCGGCTGTCACCTGCCTCGATCGTATAGCTCAGCGATTGTCGCACCGCTTCGGCTGGCAACATGCCGCGATAGCGCTGTCCCTGTTCCGACTCCGGCCGGAGTTCGAGCGCTTCGTCGCGGTATTGCAGGTCATCGGTCGTGAACAGCAACGTAGCCGATTTGGGCATCTCTCCCGCGAGGTCGACGAGCACTTCCAGTGGACGACCGGAAATTGTCTGGGTATCGCCCGGATCAACTCGCAGGATCTGAGTCCGTGTCGACGCCTGCACGTCCGCGAACGGAATCATCCGCAGCAGCGTCGGTCCCAGCCGCTTGGGGGACAGCATCGCATAAAACGCGAGAACGGCCAGCAGTCCCACGAGCAGATAGGCGGACCGAATGAACGGTCGATGGTCGATCGCCTGCTGCAAGTCGAGCGTTGACAGCTTGATCGCTGCCTGCCGCTCGATGGCTCGCAGCACGGCTGGATCGACCGCACGACCGGCCTGCTGGAGATCAACCAGATTCAGAAGATTGCTCTTCAGCCCCGGTTCCGCCCGTTCGAGTTCGCGGGCCACATACAACCGATTGAGCGCTCTCCACGCGGGCAGAACCAGCGTCCACCAGGTCCACGCCAGCACGCCCCCAATCCAAGCAATAAGCAGCGCCCACCGCAGGCCCGATGGCAACCCGCCGGGAATCATCTGGTCAAGGACAATGAACAGCAGCACATAGCCAACGATTGCCGCTCCCAGGAGCGCGCCGGCTGTCAGCACGTCGGTCGTCTTCAGCGATTGCCGCGCCCGCGACAGTTGCTGATCGATGTACTGCCCCAAGTCGCCCGAGCGATTGGCCGAAGGTACCGTGGCGGACATTCCGTCCTCCAGAAGCCGGGAGATCCCGTGGAATCGTCACACACTGTGCAGATGAGCAGATTAACGGATCACGAATTTCAGATCGACACTCCCGATTCTATCGACCAGTTCCCGCGAGAGCAGTCCTGAAATCACGCCAGCCGGTTTCTCGGGACGAAACCGCCGCTGCCTCAAGAGACCGATCAAACGGACAAAGTTTCCAGAATCGGCTGGGAATTCCGAAGATCACTCAGCCCCGCGAGCCGAAACCTCCGCCCGTGCCGACTTTGCCAGTTCGGCAATCTGTGTGTCTTCGTCCGACGCGGCGATGTCCAGCGCCGCCAGCACCTCCGGCGTCGCCTTGCCATGTTGCGCGAGGAATTTCACCGCGTTTTCCCGGACCCAAGGTTCCTCGTCATCCACGAGCCGGAGTATTGCCGGTAGCGCTGGCTGAGCGACCGATCCCAACTTCAGCAGAGAACTGGTCGCGTTTTCCCGCACTTCCGCCTGGGAATGAGACAACAACGCCGTCAGCCGATCGACGACTCGCCCGGTGTCGACGGCGACATCACCCAGCACATCGGCCAGCGCGGCCAGCATCAGCGGCGTCGTCCCCTCTTCCGCGAGGGCTTCAAAAATAATTGCGGCTGCCCCGGCGTGGTCATTCGCGATCCGCAACAGCGCCCGGGCCGACTCGAATCGAACGTCGGGATCATTGTCCGCCAGACGCGACTCCAGTTGCGGAACTACCGACCGCCAATCTTCATCAGAAATCTGCGCGCCGGCTTCCGCACGCCGCAATTGTCCGATCTGCTTTGCCGCCAGCGAACGGACCATGCCGTCGGCATCGCCGAGTGCCCGGCATTGCAGCGGCCAGGCATCCTGCGGCGCGGCCAGGTAAGCAACCGCCATCAGCGCGCGATATCGGTGCTCCGGCTGCACGGCCCCCGCGAGTTCCGTCTTCCAATCGTCCAGTTCCATCGCCGTATAGGGATGCTCGGGAGTGGGCAAATATCGCTGAGGCCGAAATGTCATCGAAGATCACCGCGAGCGAAAGAAACCAAGTCCAGAAACCGCCAAGGTCGTGGCCTCGAAGTTATCGCGACGCGGTCGCTTTGTCGCCCCTTGGCCATGCCGTTACACTCCAGCCAGCCTTGCTGCTCAAAATGCCGCGGCCAACATCCCACCCTGAGACACCGACAAGGAATCGCCGTGCAACTGGGGCTCATCAATTCCGCATGGATGCAGTCCGGTCGGGAAACGGCCTGGGGCTTACAGAAGACGAAGGAGATTGGCTTCGACTCGGTCGATCTGCTGGTTGATCCGCTGGAGATCGACATCCGCGAACGACGGCTGATCGCCAGGGAGTGCGAACGACTGGACCTGCCGATCGTTTCGCTGTGCTGCGTGGCGACGGGACTCATCGACCTGGGCCCGAGCTGCCGCCGCTTTCATGCCGATCGAGTGCGGAAGCATCTCGACCTGGCGTACGAATACAACGCCCGGAATCTCCTCTTGGTCCTGGGCGAGTACATCTGGAATCGCGAAGTCATTCCGCCGCGCCAACAATGGGCCTGGGCTGTCGAGCAATGCCTCGCCCTCGGCGATCATGCCGCCGAACTCGGCCTGGAAATCGCCCTTGAGCTTGAACCATTTCCCCTGTCGCTGCTGAACTCGGTCGATGCAATGGCCGCGTTTCTCGACGACGTGAATCACCCGGCCGTCCGCGCCAATCTCGACATTTCGCACCTGTTGCTCGCGGGGGTGCAACCCGAGGAGATTCGCAAACTCTCGGGCCGGATCGCCCATGTCCATCTCTCGGACTGCGATGGCAAAGTTCACGGTGATCTGCCACCCGGTCGAGGCGTCGTTCCGTTTGACGACTATTTTTCGGTTCTCCAGACACTCGATCTCACGGGAACCATTTCCGTCGAGCTGGAATTCTCCCCCGAACCCGACCAGATCGAAGCGTGGGTCCGCGAAGCCTACGTCGCCTCGGCCGAATTGCTCAAGCGCCATCAGCTTCGGTAGTACCAAATCAAACCCCGGAAGGCTTCATGGACGACGACCGCACACTGACGGACCTCCTGCGACGGGTGGCACCGCGTGCCTTCCTGGGCCTCGTCGCCGCGATGTGGGGATCGTTTGCCCTCGTGATCCTGGCGGCGGCCATCGGAGCGATTCTCTTCGCGGCGGGGGATCTTTCCGGCGCGGCGGCGGCGCGAGCAGTTGCCTGGATTGCCACTGCGGTAACGCTGTTGTCACTGATCGCCCTTGTGACCCTCCTGTCCCTACGGGAATGGATTCGCGCCACCGATGACTTGCAGGATACGGAATTCGTCGGCCAGACTCAGCAACGATCAGACGGCTGATCGGCCGAGATTTGTCGACTCACGAGAACTTCAGCACACCCCGACTCCTGGCACCACCTTGCTGATCAAGTTCCGCTGTCACTACTGCCACCAGTTTCTGGGCATCGCCCGCAGTCGCGCCGGGGAGTTGACCGTTTGTCCAACCTGCGGGCGAACCATCCAGATTCCCGGCGACGGCAGCCCGACGTCCCATGAAGCGCCCGCGGCAGAGACGCCACCCGGCGGAGAAGGGTACGCCACCGCCCTGCAGGAACTGGCCGTTTTGCTGCAACCCGAGCCGAACTCGAATGGTTCCCACGCAGGCGAACCGGAAGAGGGCACGTCACTCGCACCTCCCGAGCCCATTCCGCTCGAGATTGCCGGCGAAGTCGAACCCATCGTGCTTTCCGCCGAATCGGAATGGAACTCGCTGGAGGAGTTGGATCGCGAACAACCGGGCGACTCCCAACCGGTCGCCTATCAGGTGACGATGCGCGATGACCAGTTTCGCGATCTCATCGGCCTGCTGGCCCCCGTAGGCGCGGCCCCGGCAGATCGACCCGTTACCCGCAATTCGATCGTGCGATCGCGCGATGCCCGCATGTTTCTGCTGGGCGGAATTACCACGTTGCTCCTCGCTGCCGTCGTCGGACTCGCGGCAGGTCTGGGACGCCCGCCTGCTCCCGTAGAACCCAGTTCTCAACCAGTGGTCGAGACGAGTGTTGGCATACCCGTGCGCGGCAAGATCAGCGTCCGCAGCGCGGACGGATCGACTCAAGCGGATGCCGGCGCGATCGTGGTGGTTCTGCCGGAACAACCGCCGGGAAAATTCCGCCTGCCCACGATCGGCCTGCGCCCGGGGGATGACGACGTCGATTTCGCGGCAGCGGCCGCCGTCATCGAGTCGTGGGGTGGTTTCGCAACCCAGACCGACGCAGCGGGTGCGTATCAGGGGTCACTCGCAAAACCGGGCCGTTATCAGGCTGTCGCCCTATCGGCAATCGCCCAGTCCAATTCCCCCACGGCAACGAACGACGCCACCAAATCTCTGACCGGCTATTTCACCGACCCCGTCGAGCTGCTCGGCACGCGCGCCGTTCACCTCGCGCCGCTGACCATCAAGACGCAAGCGCCGGTTTCCTGGGACTACGTGCATGAACCCGGTTCGAGTGGTCCTTGACTAATCGCCTCGTCGCTCTTGCGGTCATTCCCAGTCCAGCGGCTTCTGCCAGGCGGCTTTTAGAGTCGACAACTCGCTGTCGACAATCGGCACACCGTCGCGCCCCAGGATCGTGAGTTGCTGATCGGGAGTGATTACGCCCACGCCGGTTACCGGGAGCCCCTGGAAACACGCCTCAAAGTCGGTTGAGCGCGCGGCCGGCACTTCAACGAGGAAACGGGTTGGCGACTCCGCGAACAGCAATACGGCATCGGGCAGGGCAGGGTTAGTCCGCGAAAGAGGTTCCAGATCGAGCCGAGCGCCGAGTCCCCCGGCGAATGCCATCTCGGCCGCGGCAACCGCCAGCCCCCCTTCGCTCAAGTCGTGGCAGCCACGGACGGTTCCCTTGACGATCGCCGTGTGCAACGCCCGGAACAGCTTTGGAGCGAGTTCGACATCCACCTTCGGCACATCGCCGCCCGAGAGCCCATTGACCATCAGCCAATGGCTGCCCCCCAGTTCACCCGTTGTGCGCCCGACGAGGTACAGTCGGTGCCCCGCTTCTTTCACGTCCATCGTCACCGCCTGCCGCACATCGTCGATCTGGCCGATCGCGGAGATCAGCAGCGACGAGGGAATGGCGACGGTCCGGCGTTCCCCCGATGCTTCGTCGGTGAATGAGAACTCGTTGTTGAGGCTGTCCTTGCCGCTGATGAACGGCGTCCCATACGCAATCGCCACATCCCGGCACGCGAGCGCCGCGCGGACGAGCGATCCCAACGTCTCGGGACGCTCGGTGTTCCCCCAGCAGAAGTTGTCCAGAATGGCGATCCGATCGGGATCTGCTCCCACGGCAACCGCATTTCGCACCGCTTCGTCGATGGCGTTCGCCGCCATCCAGTACGGGTCCAGATCGCCCAGCCGCGGGTTCATTCCGTTTGAAACGACGACACCGCGCTGCAGCGTCAGGTCCGGTCGCATGACGGCGGCGTCCGAGGGACCATCGCTGGCAACTCCGACCAACGGCTTCACGACGCTTCCGGCCTGCACCTCGTGATCGTACTGGCGAATGATCCACTCTTTGCTGCAAACATTCAGCGACCCGAGAATCGCCCGCACGTCCTCATCGTAATGGCTCTTCGACGGCGGTTTGACCGCCTCGGCCGGAGCCGGCTGGAAGACGGCATCGCGAATGACCGGGGGCCGGCCATCGTGCAGGAGGGCCATCGGGATGTCGCCGACGAGCAGGTCGCCATACTTCAGCCGCAAACGTCCGTCGCCGGTGAAAGTGCCGAAGGCAGTCGCCTCAACCCCTTCGGCTTCGCACAACGCACGAAACGCGTCCCAGTTTGCGGGGGGAACGGCGAGCACCATGCGTTCCTGGGCTTCGCTGATCCAGATTTCGGTGTAGGTCAGCCCCTGGTACTTGAGCGGACACTTCTCGAGCCAGACTTCCGCTCCGGAGTGTTCGCCCATTTCGCCGACGGCACTGCTGAACCCACCGGCTCCGCAATCGGTGATCGCGTGGTACAGGTTCCGGTCGCGGGCTTCCAGCACCACGTCATGAACCATTTTCTCCATAACGGCATTGCCGATCTGCACCGCACCACCCGAGATTGTTTCGCTCTCTTCCGTCAGCTCAGCCGACGAGAACGTCGCGCCGTGAATCCCGTCGCGCCCCGTTCTTCCACCCACCGCGACAATCAGGTCACCTGGATGAACCTGCTTTTCGGTCCGGTCGACCGGCAGCATCGCCACCGTTCCGCAGTAGACCAGCGGATTGCCGAGATACCGCTCGTCAAAAAAGACGGCACCGTTGACGGTCGGAATCCCCATCCGGTTGCCATAATCCCGCACCCCGGAAACGACTCCCTTCATCACCACCCGCGGGTGCAGGGTTCCCGGTGGCAGATCGTCCGCCTGAGTCGTCGGCGGGGCAAAGCAGAAGACGTCGGTATTGCAGACCGGGCGAGCCCCCAGTCCTGTTCCCAGCGGATCGCGAATCACTCCCCCCAGGCCCGTGTTCGCGCCGCCGTAAGGCTCAATCGCGCTGGGGTGATTATGCGTTTCGACCTTGAAGCAGACATGCTCGCGATCGCTGAACGTCACGACCCCCGCGTTATCCGCGAAGACGCTCACGCACCAGTCGTTTTCACCCAACTGCTGGCGGATCGTCTGCGTCGCCGCGAAGACGGTCTCCTTCAGCATGTTCTCAAAGACCTGCTCGCCATTTTCATCGCGGTAACGAATCCGGCCTTTCAAGGTCTTATGGGAGCAGTGTTCACTCCACGTCTGGGCGATCGATTCCAGTTCGATATCCGTGGGATCGCGGTCCATGTCCGCGAAATGCTTCTGGATGGTCTGCATTTCAACGAGGCTCAGGTAAAGCTGCCCCGTCTTGCTGAGCACCATCAACTCGTCATCGGACATGTTTCGCAGCGGGACCGTGACCAGCTTGGGCAGGTATGTCTCGCCCATCAGCAGCGTCGACATCGAAAGCTGACCGGACGAAACCCGTTCGATGGCATCGTTCGCCAGCAGCCGCCGCGTCAGCTTCGCGATGTCATCGTCGCTGACATCAACCGGCAGCCAGTACCGTCGCCCCGTGGCCACGGCCTTCGCATCAAATCCCGCATCAGCCAGCGCCTGCGCTGCACTCTGTGCCACGTTGTCCGTCACGCCCGGCTTGAGCAGCACGTTGAGCACGATTTTTCGAGATTCGGTCGTCGGGGCCGCCGCTCGTTCGGTCTTGTCATCAATCCGCTGAATGGAACACGACTCGGTCACGGGATCGACGAGCAGCCTGCGGGCGGCTTCTTCCACCGTCTCCAGCGGCCAGTCGGCTTCAATCAGAAACAGACGGGCTGAAGTGACATCGTGAATGCCATGCACGCCCAGGCCAGCCGATTCGTGGACAACCCGCTCCCCCTCCCGGTCGACTTCGCTGGCCAGACACCGGATTTCGACTTCCCACAGCATGCTCGGTTCCACTCTCTAGGCCGGAAGGACGATCACATCCTCCCGATTGCTCTTTCTCGACTCAAAATCTCGTGCCCGGATCCGCCGCTAAAGTCCACGGCGACCTCCGGTTCAGCCCAGCGACTCGCGCGTGGTTTTCGCCTGTTGCAGCAGCATTTTCAAGGACTCGCGAGATTCCTCCTGAATCGCCTGCCGATACCGGGCCAGACATTCCTCCAGCTCGGCAATCGCCGCGACGACTTCGGGACCATTCGCCAACAGAATCGCCGCCCACAAATTGACATCCCCCGCCGCGATTCGCGTGGTGTCTCGAAAACCGGTGGCCGTCAACTCTGCTAACTCGGCTGGCAGTGTGTTCGCCACGGCACAAGCCGCCACGTGTGGCAAATGACTCGTCCGTGCCAGACCCCGGTCGTGCGCCTCGGGAGTCATCCGCAGCGTTCGCATTCCCACCGCCGCCCAGAACCGCTCCAACCGTTCGACCTGGGAGGCAGTCGCGTTTTCCAACGGCGTCAGAATGCAGACACGATCCTGAAACAGGTTCGCATCGGCAGATTCAAATCCCTGCTTATGCGAACCCGCCAGCGGATGCGAGCCGATAAACTCCCCCCCTGGCAACGCACCGCTCGGCACCGATTGGCAGATGGTACGCTTCGTGCTGCCGGCATCCGTTACCAGCAATCTCGGACGCCCGTGAGTCAGTACCACTTGCACGTCGGCGGCGATCCGGTCGACTGGCGTGCAACACACCACCAAATCGGCCTCGCGAGCAGCCGCGGCGAGATCGGTCACCCCTTCGTCAATCACTCCGGCGGAACGGGCGGCTTCCAGCCGGGCAGCATCGCGGCCCACGCCAACCACCCGGCGCGCCAGTCCTCGCGCCTTGAGGGCCAGCCCAAGGCTCCCGCCCATCAAGCCCACGCCGACAATAACGACCGTCGATTCCAGAATCCGGTTCATGGCCAGGATTGTAGCGAGTGTCGGCTCGTCATGCATGAGCGGCCAGCCGCCAGCTTCCAGCGGCCAGCGAGTATCAAGGAATCAGGAAATCCCACTGATAGCTGATTCCTGATGGCTGATTCCTCCCTCTTCGCTGGCGGCTCGCTGCTGGCCGCTGGCTGCTCAGCCAAGCGCTTCAATCGGCTTCCCGGCACACAACTTCATCGGTCGGCCGATCGGGGTAATCAGTTCTCGTTCGTAGTCGACGCCGAGGCGATGGAAAACAGTCGCATAGAGGTCGGCGATTTCGACGGGATCGGTCGGGTTCTTCTGGACGCCTTCAGGGTCGGTGGAACCAAGGACGCGTCCCGCCGGGAGGCCGCCGCCACCAATGAGGCAGGAGAACCCCGTCGGCCAATGGTCGCGGCCTTCCAGCGGATTGATGTTCGGCGTCCTGCCAAACTCGCTGATGACCAGCACAATTGTCGACTGTAGCAGATCGCGATCGGCCAGGTCCTTCAGAAGCGTCGCCAGCGGGCCGTCCAGCAACTTGGCCTGACTGCCTTGTCCCTCGAAGTTCTCCGCGTGCGTGTCCCATCCCTCCAGCGCGACCTCGATGGACCGGACTCCAGTTTCTAAGAGCCTGCGCGCGACGAGGCAGCCGCGCCCGAACTGGTGGTCCCCATAGGCTGCCTTGACCTCCGCGGTTTCGTCATCGAGTTCAAACGCCTTGAGCTGCGGCGACGTCATCATCCGCAAGGCAGCATCCACGGTGTGCTGATGCAGCGTCTCTTCCACCTTCATCGTTCGTCCGCGGGCAAACTGTTGGGAGACAACGTCCAACCCGCCCAACCGCCGCTGCTGTCGCGTTTCCTCGACACCCGCCCGCAGATTGCCACCAGCATTGCCGGGCGCGAAGACGCGAAATGGATCGAACTGCGTCCCCAGGTAGCCCGCCCGCGAAGGAATCCCGATCGGCCCGACGGTGACATACTGGGGAATCTGCAAATCGGGATTCGGCCGCTCATGGGCCACGATCGCGCCTACGGCGGGGTAGAGCAGCGTCGGTTCCGGCCGGTAACCCGTCTTCACCAGGTACGATCCGCGCTCATGATCGCCTTCCTTCGAGATCAGCGATCGGATCACTGAGACGTGATGAAGTTGTTCCGCCGTGCGCGGATAAAGGTCGGCGATCTGGACGCCCGGAATCGTGGTGGCAATCGCCTTGGTCGGCCCGCCGATCTTCGTGCCGGGGTGAGGATCCCAGCTTTCGAGCTGGCTCTGTCCCCCTTGCAGCCAGATGGTCAGCAGCGATTTGGCCCGTTCGGGTCCGCGCTGCTCGGCCGCTCGCCCAATGAGCGGCGGCAGGCTGAACGTCAAACCCATCGCACCCGCCGCTTGCAAGAAAGTCCGTCGATCGAACATCACCCGCCTCCCCGCCTTCATTTCGCTCCCGGTTGTCCTCAACCGGAAGCATTCCAAAGCCTCAAACAGCCCTCAATGCCCACCCAACACAACCGGTTGTGCCTGTCGACAACCTCGTGAGCATCACGTAAACGCCCCATCGCACAGAGGTTGTGTTGGATATTAAGAACCCCTAACACAACCGGTTGTGCTTGTCAGAAACCTGCGAAAATCCGAGCAAACGTCTCACTGCACAGAGGTTGTGTTAGGAATTCTTGCTCAGTGCCCCCAACAGAACTCCGGAGAGTTCAAGAGGGACCAGAAAATGTCTTCCACCACGCCCGATCGCTCGTTTTTGGAGCTTGCTTCCAACAGCGGCAAAAAGTACGCAGCCTCCGCGGCGGTGGGGCGACGAGTCACGACGCACAGATAAGCGGTCTCCAGGCAGGCTTCGTTCGACGGAGCCATCCCCGAAATCCGTCCTGACGCGGTGAAGGGGGTCGCCGCGCTCGTTTCCCGTACGAACTCCCCATTCATCCGCAAGAGCGCCTGCGGAATTGTCCCGCTATGGTCGCCCAGTTCGTCTTCGCCGTAGTCGCCATACTCCCGCACGAAGTCGACTTCCCGCACCAATCGCAAAAACCGCGAGACCAGATGCGAGTTCTGGTCGATCGTCTTCACGGAACTCGCCTGCAACATGCCGCCAATGATCTGCTCCGGCCGCAGGCGGACCATCGGAAACATGGCCCAAGCCTGATCGACCACCTCGGCGTCGCCCCCCTCGTCCACCAGCGGGTGACGCGACTCCATCCGAAATAGTCGCGAACCGGCAATCACCGCGATCATCCGTCGCAGGCTATAGCCGTGCTCACGCAAGTCCTGCCCCAGAAGATCAAGCAGGTCTTGCGGCTCTCCCTCCTGAGGCGGATCGGGGAGATCATCGACCGGGGCGATCCACGGTTTGCCAAACATCAGTCCCCAGACCCGGTTCGCGATCGCCCGCTCGAACCGCCGATTCGCCGGATCGATGACCCAGGTCGCCAGCCGCTCGCGCAGCGCCCCCTCATCGGTCCAGGCTTCCTCAACAAAAGGCACAGCGGGTTCGACGACTCGATTCTCGAGCGTCGACCGGTCCTGAACTTCAAATTTCTTATTCGACATATTTCGCAGGCCGACCAGCGATGTCGCCGTCTGTCCGAAACAGGCCGCCAACCCTTCGAACTCCGCCTGCTTCCAGACTCCGTTCGGATGGTCGTGACATTCGGCACAATCGATTCGCTGTCCCAGGAACACCCGCACGGTGCGCCCAGCGAGTTTGTTCGGACTTACCACTTCATCAACAACGCCGGCCGTGATGAAATTCGACGCGGGATCCGATGTCCACAGGCCCCGCGCGGCAATCATGTCGCGCACCATCTCGTTGTAGGGACGGTCCGCTTTCAGTTGCTCAGCCAGCCAGGTGTTGAAGCGATCCCGGCGAAAGACGATGAACTGCCCTTGTTCGGCACCCACCAGGGCTCGAGACAGCCGAACTCCGAAATAATCGTGAAACCGGCTGTCGTTCAGGATGCGGTCGGTCCAGCGTGCAAGTCGGTCGGACCCCGCATCGGCTTCGAACTCGCGAATCTCTTCCAGCGAGGGGACGGTCCCCATCAAGGCCAGCGTCAGGCGTCGCAGCACCAGTAGATCAGAGGCCGGATTGGCTGGGTCGATCCCTGCATCCTGCCAGCGGCTCGCGAAATAGTCATCAACTTTCACAATCGAGTCGGGCAGGCCCGAAGCCACGCTTTCAGGATTCCGCGCGGGACGGACCGGCTCCACCGGGCTGCGGGCCGCCCAGGCGATCAAGCCGGAGACGCCCACGACAACCAGTAGCGGAACAGCAAGAAATCGGGCAGGCATGGCGAAATCCTGATCGCTGAACCCGAACCGGCTCAATCGGTTGAAGCAAATCCCGATTTCCGGTCATCAGCCGATTCTACCTCACCCGAGTTCGATTCGTTTCGGGATTTCTCTGCAACGAACTGGATCGGGGTAGGGTATCTTTTGTCGAAGCCGATCGGCTCCGACGGCAGCTCGTGTTTGGAATTCGTCCATGTCAACGGCACTCGCCCACGATCGCGAAACTGCGGAACTCGAGGAGTTTCTGCCTGATCCGCTCATTCTTGATGATTTTTCGCCGGATGAACGACTCTTCTCGTTTGACCAATGGCCCTCGTTTCCGCGTCCCTGGCAGCGCCCGTTCGCCTCAATCGCCTGGATCGCCCGGCTTTCGTTTGGTCTCGTCAGCCTTGTCGCGCTGCTCAGCATCCTGGCAGCCATTCCGGTGCTCAATTTGCTCGTCATTGGCTACCTCCTCGAGGCCCAGGGGCGGGTCGCACGGACCGGGCGCCTAACCTATTGCGTGCCCCTGTTGCCGCTCGCGCCCCGGCTGGGATCGATCGCCCTGGGCGTCTCGCTGTGGCTGTTGCCGATCGTTTTGATTTCTGACGCAGCCGCCGACGCTGCCCTCATCGCTCCCGCCTCCCCGGTCGCCTTCGGCTGGCAAGTTGCCAAGGTCACGATCTCAGTCGGGATCGGCATTCACCTGCTGCTGGCCCTCGCGCGCGGCGGCACGCTGGGAACGTTTGTCCGCCCGATCAAAAACGTGCGCTGGTTGATCGGACAATTGCGCGAAGGAACCTATTTCCAGACGGCCGATTTCGCCATTCGCGATTTCATCGCCGCGCTGCGGCTGCGGCATCACTTCTGGCTGGGATTGCGAGGCTATCTCGGCACGTTCGCCTGGATCGCGATCCCGACGGCCCTGTTCGTGGCTCTGCGGGACGTCGAGAAGCCGGGGCAAATTCTAGTGACCCTCGCCGGCGGAGTCCTGCTGATCCCCACGCTCGCCTGGGTCCCCTGGCTGCAATGCCGGTTCGCGATGGAGCAGCGGATGTCAGCCTTCCTGCAACTGCGGACCATTCGAGAAGAGTACCGCCGCTGCCCATTCCTGTTCACGCTGGCCGTGGTGATTCTCTACGCGGTCACGCTGCCGCTCTTTTTCTTCAAAGTGGCAGTCCCGCCCCGTGACGCCGTCTTTTTGATGACCCCGGTCTTTCTCACCTTGCTGTACCCGGCGAAGATTTTCATCGCCTGGGTCTATAGCCGGGCCATTCGCCGCGAGCACCGCACCTGGCTGATCTGGCGGTGGACCTGGCGGCTGGTTCTGCTGCCACTTCTCGCGATCTACATTTTCCTCCTGTTCCTGACCCCCGCAATCAGCGCCTACGGCCGCCGCGTCCTCTTCGAACACCCGGCGCTCCTGCTCCCCGCGCCGTTCTAGCCGACGCCCCCATTTCGCCCCCGGTTGCAGCAACCGGGAGCATCCTCAACCGCGCGCTTCCTGCCGTGCCAGTGAGATCAGCATCACTTCGGGCAACGGTGTAACCCCAAGTTGTCGCAACATGTTCATAAGCTGCGCCGTGGTGTATTGCGCATGCGTGCAAACATGCAGAAGAATATCCGCCCGCTTGGTCCCGAAGCGTTTCCCGGCTCCGGAACTGGTGCTGACGCGATACACAATTTCTTCGAGCCCTTCATCGGTCAGGCCGGAGAGGTAATCATTCCATTGCCGATCGAGTTGCTCCCAAGCATCGGTCAGTTGATCGAGAGACCGGAAAGCCCCCTCACCTTCCTGGTTTCCAGGCAGCTTTCCGGCGACATCTCCCGGCAGAACCGCGGACTCCCGTCCCAGTAACGTCTCCAGCCAGACGTACTCGGCCGCAAGCAGATGCGTCAGCGTCTGCCACACAGAGCCTTGGCCGATCGCGAATGATTGACGCATTTGACCGTCATCCAATGTCCGCACAGCTATCAACAACCTGTGGTTCACCCACATGCGGTGCTGGTGGAGACGCTGAATCAGCTTCGCTCCGTTCAAGGCAATGACTCCTTAACTTTTGACAAGCCAATGAGGTTCCATGAACCTTTGGACTCCTCTCGTGTCTCGCAAACGCCTCCGCTCGCTCCCAGACAATCTCACCAAGCCAAGGTTCGGCAGGATTCGTTAGACACTCAGAATCCGTCGAATCGTGAACACCCACAGGAGCCACCATGTCCGAAAGACTTCAGAATCTCAAAGCCGTCATCACCGGCGGCAGCGACGGCCTGGGACTCGCCATCGCAAGTGCCTTCGCAGCCCAGGGAGCCGAAGTGTGGCTCATCGCGAGAAGCGCCGACAAACTCGCCAAGGCGGCGGAGTCCCTGAAAGCCACCGGGGCCACAGTTCGGTTCACGGCGGCCGATCTGACGAACACTGCTGACATCGAGCGAGTCGGCGAAGAAATCGCCCAGGCATGGGATCGGCTCGACGTGCTGGTCAACAACGCCGGAACGGCCCGCTACACGAACTTCGCCGACGTAACCACCGAGGAGATCGAGCTTCAGGTTCAGCTCAACCTGCTCGCGCCGTACCTCCTGACTCAACGACTGCTTCCACGACTGCTGACAGCACAGGGAAGCGTCATCAACATCTCGTCGACATCAGCCCATCGCCTGATCCCTGGCCGCCCCGCTTCCATCTACGCCATGACCAAGGGAGGCATCAACTCGCTGACAAAGGCCCTTGCCCTCGAACTCGGCCCGCAAGGAGTGCGTGTGAACGCCATCGCGCCGGGCACCGTCCGAACATCTCTCACCCGAAACATGATCGCCGCCTTCTCGGACGAGCGCAAAGCGGCTTATGAACAATTCGTAAAGCAATCCTTCGCCCTGGGACGGCTCGGCGAACCCGAAGAAGTCGCCCACCTCGCGGTCTACCTCGCCTCGCCAGAAGCGAAATGGACAACAGGATCCGTCTTCATCGTCGACGGCGGCCTGAGCACGAACTGAACTGAAAATCATCATTCCCCAAAGCGAGCGGGGAGCGTAAGCTCCCTGTCCCAGTCGCTCCTACTAACACTTCACTGTCGAAGCGCAACAACCTTGTCGCCCCCCCTCACGCTACTATTTCGAAGACTTTCACCGCGTCTGGTTTCTCACCTGGACCACCTACGCCACCTGGCTCCCGGGCGATGCGCGAGGCTTCGTCAGCCCGAAGTTTGATCGCTCGCCGGCGGAGCCCCGAAACAATCTTCCTCAAACACACTACGACGCCAATCGCCCCGATCTTCAGGAGTTCGCCGCATCAAAGGTTCGGGGTGAACCATCTTCCTGAACCAGGAGCAAGCGGACGCGATTAAGCAACAGCTCACAGAGACGGCATGTCATCGAAACGGGCAGATCTGCGTCGGGGCGATTCTGTCGAATCATCTCCACCTGCTAGTTGGAGTCATGGACGATCCCGATCCGTCGACCTTGCTGCGAGACTTCAAAAGTTATGCAAGCCGGTGTCTCAACCGCCTGTCTGGCAAGCCCGCCAGCGGGACATGGTGGACCGAGCAGGGATCGAAACGGAAAGTGAAGGACTCGCGCCATTTTGAGAACGTTCGGCGGTATATCCTGCGACAAGCCCCCCCCTCGTCGTCTGGGAAAGCGAAAGCCCCGGAGACGGACGTTCCTCGCTTGCGAATTTGCTCGTTCGCCTTTGACTTCGTTAGAGTTGAAAGGTCAAGGGGGATCCTCATGTTCTCTGCCGAGAAGACGTACAAAATGCTGGGCAGCGAAAACCTTTGGGAAACGGCGAAGGCGTGCGACGGCATTTTTCGTGAACAGAATATTCCCTACGCCGTCTGTGGCGGGGTGGCAGTCTGCTTGCACGGATACCAGCGAAATACGGTGGATCTCGATCTCATCATCCGCCGTAATGACTCAGTACTTGTGAAACAGGCACTGCTTGCCGCCGGCATGACATGGGATGAGACTCAGCACGAGTTTCGTACACCCAGCGGCATTCCGATTCAGTTTCTCTTGACTGGCGACCGGGCGGGCACGGGATCCGAAGTCCACCTGCCGGAACCACTCGGAGACATCAATGTCGAAGAGATCGAAGGGCTCTCGGTCCTTCGATTGTCGCGATTGATTGAAATCAAAATTGCATGTGCGACGGGGAATCTTCGTCGAACGCATAAGGATCTCGCCGATGTTGTCGAACTGATTGTCGCTCGCAAGCTCAACAGCTCTTTTGCAAGATTCCTTCACAAATCCTTGCGTAAGACATTTCGTGAACTGGTGCAGAGCGTGACTGAGGCCGGCTGACTGAGGAACACCAGACTCCTCTGTCGTTCTTATCGGGCGCCCGTCCGCTACGAAGCACAGGCGTTCCGAACAGCGCACCTTCAGCGAGACATCTTTCGCGCGGGATCACTCGCCTCGTTAAGACAGACGTCCGTCTGGGTGTCGCACGCTCGCCCGGAAAATACTGAACACACGAACACATTCCTGTTTGTTCACCGCTCGCCTTCCCATGCTCGGTGCGATCAAACCTTCCCGCTTCCCATGCCGACTGTCCGGCAGCTACATGCGTCGTCGCAAAGCCGCCGAGCAGTCGATAGCATTAGTGTTCGCGATAGTGTGTCCAGTCAAACCCCGTGAACGCCAAACCTGGCAGCGAGAACTCTGGCGATGGGCGACGTGCATCAACCGAACGGAGGCGACCAACACGACGGGATGAAGCCGCCGATTCTGCCCCCGCATCTGGCATCCGAGTGGCTGGGAGTCACCCTCCACAGTATCGGCGATGCCGTCATCGCCACAAACGCCGATGGCATCGTCACGTTCATGAATCCGGTCGCCGAATCGCTCACGGGGTGGACAGCGACCGAGGCGGATGGACTACCTCTGGCTCGAATCTTCACGATTGTGAACGAAGAAACCCGTCAGGCCGTGAACAGCCCGGTCGATCGAGCGCTGCGGGACGGAGCGATCGTTGGACTCGCGAGCCACGCGATTCTCATCGCCAAAGACGGGACTGAACGGCCCATCAGCGATTCGGCAGCCCCCATCCGAGATGAGAATGGAGCAGTCGCGGGAGCCGTGGTGGTCTTTCGAGACATCACCAATCAGCGGCAGGCGGAGCGAGAAAAGCAGGCTGCTCTCGACTATGCCGAAAACATCATTGCCACGTTGCGGCATCCTTTCCTCGTGCTCGATGACTCGCTGCGAGTGAAGTCAGCCAACCATGCTTTCTTCCGCACGTTCGACGTTTCCCCGGAAGAGACACACGGACAGAAGGTCTATGAACTCGGCCACGGCCAATGGAACATCCCGCACCTGCGGACCCTGCTCGAAGAAATCCTTCCGCGAAATTCGTCTTTCGAGGATTTCGAGGTCGAACACAGCTTCCCGACCATCGGTCGACGATACATGCTTCTCCACGCTCGCCGCATACACCGGGCCGATGAGAAAGTCGATCTGATCCTGCTGGGAATCGAGGACATCACTGAGCGCCGTCGTCTCGAGGAAGAGCGGCGAGAACTCGAAACCCGCTTCACCTGCCTGGTGAAGAATGTGCGGGATCACGCCATTTTCACGCTCGACAACGGCGGCCACATCACGAGCTGGAACGTCGAAGCCGAACGCATTTTGGGCTATTCCGAGGAAGAGGCGGTCGGCAAGCACTTCCGGCTGATCTTTACCGACGAGGACATTGAGCATGGCATCCCCGAGGAAGAGCTTCGATTGGCCCGGAAAGACGGAAGGGCCGAGGATGAACGCTGGCATAAGCGCAAGAGCGGAGAACTCTTCTGGGCATTGGGCATCGTGACGCCGACGTACGATCCAGCTGGAACTCTCAGCGGCTTCTCCAAAATTTTGCGGGACATCACCGAACGTAAGCGGATGGAGGAATCGCTCAAGGACGCCGACCGTCGCAAGGACGAGTTCCTGGCAATGTTGTCCCACGAGCTCCGAAATCCGTTGGCTCCGATCCTGAACGCCGTCCATTTGATCCGACAGGACGGGGACGAAAGCGAAGAACTGCAAACGGCCCGCAGTGTCATCGAGCGCCAGGTGCGACACCTCAAAAGGCTGGTCGATGACTTGCTCGAGGTTTCCAGGATCACCACCGGAAAAGTTCGGCTGCAAACGGGGAGGGTTGCACTGAACGAGGTTGTCGAACGGGCGGTCGAACGAATACGACCCATCGTTGAGCAGTACCAGCAAAACCTGTCGCTCGTCACCCCGAACGAGCTCATTTGGGCTCAGGCCGATGCAGCGAGACTCGAACAGGTGTTCGGAAATCTGCTCAGCAACGCCTCCAAGTACAACCGGGTCGGCGGCCACATTTGGGTGACCGTCGCTCGCGAAAACGATAAAGCCATCGTTCGTGTTCGAGACGATGGCCTCGGTATCGACGCGGAACTACAGCCCTACATTTTCGATTTGTTCACCCAGGCCGATAAGTCCCTCGACAGGAGCGAAGGCGGATTGGGCCTTGGGCTGGCGCTAGTCAAAAACCTTGTCGAATTGCACCAGGGCACCGTCACAGTTCAGAGCGAAGGCATGGGGAAGGGGAGCGAATTTGTTGTTTGTCTGCCGAATGCATCGACGTCGGAAGTCACTCATGAACTCCCGCGCCCGGATTCTTCGGAAATCAAGACCGATACGCTGCGCGTTCTCGTCGTCGACGACAACGTGGATGCGGCCAAGATTTCGTCGATGTTGTTGCGCGCCTGGGGACACGAAGTGCGCATCGCCCACAATGGGCCGGATGCCCTTCATCGAGCAGCCGGATTTCAGCCCCATATCGTCCTTCTTGATATTGGACTCCCCAATATGGACGGCTACGAAGTCGCCCGGCACTTTCGGCAAGACCCGCACATTGGTACCGCTCGGCTGGTGGCGATCACAGGCTATGGCCAGGAAGAAGATCTCCAGCGATCCAAAGAGGCGGGATTCGACGCACACCTGATCAAGCCCGTGGAAACCACCGATTTGAAGACGCAGCTCGCGGAAGCAGCCGGGAGTCCAGTTCGGTGAGCCATTGGGTTCCAACCTGATTCCCTCGCGGACACACTCATCCGAACTTCATTTTCCAACACGCGGCACGGTCGCCAACCCCGAAGCCCTCCGCGCGCATCGTTAGATTCCCGCGGAGTTTATAGGCAGCCGGGGTTCGCGCGAATACATGCGGTTAGGCACCGTCTGCATGTCGGTGATCTGGAATTTCCCTTCGGAAACGTCGCCCACCACGCCATCGTTGACCGGCTGCCAATCCTTCGCAGCGTCGGCTCCGGTGAATTCAAACAGGGATTGAGGCTTGTCCTCGGCCATGACGAACGCCCCCATCAGGATCAACAAGGGCAGCGTCGGCAACTTATGGTTCATGATCGCCCCCAATTCATCGCCGTGATCGACAATTGCAGCACCGTGGCAATGGACACCCACGCGAAGTACGGAATCTGGGCCAGACTCACCCAGCGGTAATGCTTCCAGATCGCCACCGACATCCAGATGATCGTTCCCCAGACGATCAAAATATCCACGGCAGCGAGGGGGAGATTTCGCATCCCGAACTGGATCGGCGTGAAGATCAGATTCGCCACGAGGTTGAGGGCGAACGGCAGGGCAGTCTTCCACCCGATCTTGCCACGCCACATCTGTACGAAGACGAATCCGAACGTCACGAGGATGATCGGGTAGAGGATCTGCCAGATGAGTCCGATGGTCGCCGGGGCAGGCGTCCACGAGGGTTTCACGAGGCTGTTGTACCAAGTCAGCCAGTCCATTATTGCTGCTCAACCTTCTGGCGGAGTTCCCGGACCTCGGCACGCAGCCGCTGGATCTCGTCTTTCAGTTCACGCATTTCATCCGGCCCGTGTTGCTTTTGGGATAAGTCGTGACGGTTTCCCAAGCCAGTTCCTGCAAAGAGCGATTGAACTGTTCGTTCCATGCTTCCCGCTTGGCGTTCTTTAGCAGCGAGGGCATTGGCAATCCCACGGGGCTTTTTCCATAAAGCACGGCGAAGTGCATGTAGGTATTCAGGGCTTCCATCGGGGCGGACGGGTGGACCGCATCCACGAACAGTTCGCCTTGTTTCGTCAGGCCGGGCCACTCGTTCTGGGCAATCTTCGTCCGGAGCGCCACCATCCCCTGAACACTGGGGACGAGGGCAAGAATCTTCCTGCCGTTGCCATACTTTTTGTTGATCTCGTCGGCCTGAGCTTCTCCGGCCTTGATGTTTCTCTGGTTGTAGGTTTTGAGTTGTTCCGGCGTCTTCTCTTTGTCGACGTTGTCAAAGGCCCCATTGGGAAAGTCTTGATTGTCGATGTCGCCGCCGCCCCATGAAAGCTGGACGATAAATCGCATGTCGGGATTATGCTCCAAGCCCAGCTTGACGAAATTCTCGACGCCTTCATCGGGGAACGTAATCGGCGACATCACGAAGACATCGACTTCGCCTGTCTTCAGAGCCTTCTTGGCGTCATTTTTGTCGTCGGCGAGGTTCCAGTGCTGGATTGTTTTCGACGCACCAATCGGCTGAAGGCCGACAAGAGCGTGGCCTTCGATCCCGGCGGCTTCTGCCATCTCGCCAAGAGGTGTTGGAACGTACCACATGAGGCTGTGCGAAGCGTAGAACACTCGCACACCTTTCGGGGCCGTAGATTCCTTGGCTGGCGTGGTGGCTCGATTGCCACCCTCTGCCTGTGCCTCCGCCGTGCCATTTACCGCGGCCGTCGAGACAATGATGACAGCGGCGGCGATTACCAGGGCCACTCTGCGGGATTTCATCATGCTGTTCCTCGTGTGTACTGAGTGACCGCTGCTTCCGACGCATTTTATTGAACCGGCCAACGGACGAACAGGACAGGAAGGTGCCGGGCCCGATGAGAAGATACCCGCTTGGGTGCGCACCCGGTGGTTCGGCAAGGCGCAGCCGGATTTCCCAAGTGATTGGGTCTCGGTTTTTGCTCATCCGATCGATGAACGTGGGCGGCGCGGCGGTTTTTTCGTAGCGTGCGGACCAGAGCACGATTTCGACCAGAACGGGCAGCAAGTCCACCCCCTTGGATGTCGGACGGTACGACACGATTCTGGCAGATTTGCGTGGGGGCGATTCTGACGAGTCATCTCCGCCTGCTCGTCGGCGCGATGGGCGATCTCAATCCGTCGATCCTGCTGCGAGACTTCAAAAGTTATGCCAGCCGCTGTCTCAACCACCTGTCCGGCAGACCCGCCAGTGGGACATGGTGGACAGAGCAGGGGTCAAAATGGAAAATCAAAGACACGAGTCATTTCGAGAATGTGCGGCGTTACATCCTGCGACAAGCGCCCCCCCCTCGTCGTCTGGGAAAGCGAAGGAACACAGGGAACTGATGCCCCCCGCTCGCCTGGGAGAATGCGCGACTGTTCAAGACCACTCCAGGCACGAGCGAGAGTACGACCGATTGACGCCTTTGCAGTAAGGCTCCTCACATGTCGCTTCTCGCGTCTTGGATTCTGCTCCTCTGCCTCGGCGCCGACGGTGATTCTCCTGCCACTGCGCCCGACACGGCATCACGCAACGTCGAAGTCTGGATCGACCGCCTTCTGAAGGCGGAAGCTGAAGTCCGGGCCGATGAAAGTCACGTCGGGTGAAAAGGCAACATCGGGCCTGATGTGCGCCGTCACTCTGGCATCATCAAATCGACCGGATCTTGCGATATCATTCGCCCGGACGCATCTCGAAGGAAAGACGCAATCCGGCGCACTCACGATGATCTCAGCAGCACAGGCTTATAGCGGCGACCCCGCCGATGCACTACGCACAGCCGCCTTACTTGAAGAGGATTCTGCGGCCGACAATGCCCGAAGGCTGATCGCCATCCGTCTCGCGCAGCGCGGCAATTTCACTCGTGCTGCCAAAGTGATTGAAGAATTACCGACTTCCCAGTTTCGTGACGGCGCGAGAGTTTACCTCGCTCTCGAGTTGCTGAAACGAAAACGCTACCACGACTGCCTGCACCACTATGCTGGAATTACCGCCGATTCGGATCGACGCGATGCGCGCGTTCTGATGCACTTCGAACGACAGAAATTGCCAGTCAGTCACCCGAATTTCGTCGAACGCTCGGTAGAACTCGCGAGACGCTCCCGCCCCTTCTTTCTCGTTCACCTGTCCGAACATGAAGAGGGCATCGTTCGCCTCACGCTTCGGGCGAAGGTTGCTCTCAACGCAAAGAATCGACCGGAATTCGACTCGATTCTCAAAGAAGCGAAGCAAGAATTAGGAGAACTTGAATTCAACGACCGATGCTCTCTGCTCTTCGGCCTCGGAACGGTCTGCACGGAATTCAATGAAACCGAGACAGCCCGCACGTTCTTTGCGGACATGTTTGACTTGATCTTTGCAGCCCGAGACGAAGACGGACAGCCACTGATCTTACCACCAGGAGTTGGTCTCGGCCGAGAACCCCAATGGCGGGCCATCGCGATGGCTTTCACGTCCGACGACCTGATCGACCTGGCTGAGCGGATGCGGAACTCTCCGTATGGCGACGACTATTTATCATCATTTGCCGGCGGCTTGGGCGAGGCGGAAAAGTTTGATGTCGCAGCGAAAGTCTTTTCTCAAATCACTTCGCCGCAAGGTCGCCTTCAATTCTGCGCCTTCTTTCTCGGAGGACTGGCCCAACGAGCCAATAGCCTGAGAAAGGAGGAAACCGAATGGACTCCCACCGAGCAGGACGCCGCGAGCTTGACGATTCTCGATCAGATTCTGGAGGGGAATCCTCAACCGGAGTTTGATTTCCGCGAGGATGAGAAAAACTGACCTCCACATCCCCCAAGGCGAGCGGGGAGCGTAAGCTCCCTGTCCCAGTTGCTTCTCCCCTTTCACAACTTTCATCATGAAACGATGTTGTCGCTCCCTCTGCATTACGACTTCGAAGATATTGCCCGTGCCTGGCTTCTCACCTGGATCACCTACTCCACTCGGCTGTCTGGGATCCGGAAGGTTTTGTCAGCCCCCAGTTTTTCAATGATTCGTACTCAATCATGACGAAGTGCCTCGTGTCTGAATCAACAATGCAATCCCTCATGCCATTGCTCCGAACCGTGTTGAGCATTGCCCTTGTCGTCATCCCAGCCGCTTGCCTCCCGGCCGAAGACGTCGTCGTTCGGCCACGGCCAGCCGACGGCCCGCTGGACAATCCGCTGAAGGGCTGGTGCCCGTATACCAATGCAGGGACGATTCACCAGCCCTATTCGATGGTGTTTCAATACATCTCGTGGCGGGAACTCGAACCCGTCGCGGGCCAATTCCGCTTTGACGAATGGGAAGCGTCCTGGAACAGCGAGGGGGCGAAGGACAAACACGTCATTTTCCGGGTGTACGTGGACTACCCGAGCATGCCATCGGGACTTCCCGAATGGCTACGCAAGGCTGGTGTCAAAGAGTCTGCCTACGAGGACTATGGAAGTGGCCAGTCGCCCGATTACAACGACCCACGCATGATCGACGGAATGGAACGGCTGATTGCCGCCCTTGGAAAACGCTACAACAAAAACTCGCGCATCGCGTTTATCCAACTGGGCTTGCTGGGCTTCTGGGGCGAGTGGCACACCTATCCCCGAACGGAACTCTACGCTTCGCCTGAAACAGAACGCCGGGTGATCGACGCCTACCGCAAGGCGTTTCCCGACAAGTCGCTGATGGTTCGCTACGCCCGAGGACATGCCGGCCAGCAGGAATGGATCGGGTTTCACGATGACATGTTCCCCGAAGACACGGACAACGGCCAGGACTGGAGCTTTCTCGCGGGGATCCGAAAAGCGAGGCGAGCCGACAATTGGAAGGTCGCCGTCATCGGCGGCGAAATGGTGCCCGGCAAGGCCGAACAGTGGCTCGGCAAAGACTTCGAGACAACACGGAAAATGCTGGCGCGCTCTCACTTCTCCTGGGTCGGCCCCTATTGCCCGGCATTGGAAAGCACAAAGGACGAGACGTTTCGCGAGCACAGCGAACAACTCGTCCGCAAGATGGGCTATGAGTTCCAGATCACGGAGGTCACCCACCCCGCGACTATAGGCCGGAAGCAAACTGCTCGATTGTCATTGAAGGGGAAAAACAACGGCGTCGCCCCATTCTACTACCCCTGGTCGGTGGAATGGGCGCTTCTGGATTCCGACGGCAAGGCGGTCTCCATCGCCAAAGCCGAGTGGGACATCCGCAAGTGGCTCCCCGGCGAATTCGCGGAACGCACGGAACTTGCCTTTGACGTTCCGCCAGGCAGATACCGCCTGGGACTCGGGATCCGCGACCCGTGGAAGGACCGGCCCGCCATTCGCTTTGCCAACGACTTGCCGGTCGAGAAGGGTTGGACATTTTTCTCGCAGGTTCGAGTCGCGGAATAACGCTCACGTTGATGCGAATTCCGCAATTGTCCATCTCCAATAGCTTCGCTGACCACGGCCTTCCACCGCGAACTTGGCAGGCGACGTTCTCCGAAGTTGCTTTCCGACAATGACGCACATCCAACAAAAAAGCCGACTTGCGATTGCTCGCAAGTCGGCTTCAGTGGAGGCGGCGGGGATTGAACCCGCGTCCTGTGACGTCTTGAACTCGGCATCTACGTGTGTAGTCCGCGGATCAATCTCATCGCGGGCAAGCTCCTCGGACTGGGCTTGACCATGACCAGAGTCCCACGAGTCTCGCCCCCGACGTAGGTCTCATTGACCGGGGGCCAGCCGACTTTTGCGAGCGACTTTTGGACGCCATCGGCTGGGCTTCCGCAGTCGCCGCTACCTAATTACTTAGGCAGCGAGGGCATAGCTACCAGTGTTGGCAGTTATTGTTTGATCAGCTTTTTACGTGGCCAACTGATCAACCACGACACGCCACCGGGATCTGCAACCATCCAGTCGATTCCAGTCGCCCCCGGACTTCGCGTCGCCCGATTCCCTCACGAGAAAACGGTCGCCGCAGAGGGAATGGTAACGGAAGACCGCGAACGGTCAAGGGGCCGTTCGGGAAGAATCGGAGACGGGGGACTGAGAGACGCGGAGAGCCGGACTCACGTCAATTCTTCCTGTCTCCCTATCTCCCCCTCGCCCCATCACCCTCTCGCGACTTCCTCAGAACTTCACCCGTTCATCCGGCTGCGTCATCGGCTTGTAGGGGTGATTCCGCTTGCGGGTGACGCTGGCGGAATTGATGACGTCGCCCACTTCCAGAGCGGCCGCGACGTCGAGCCCGCTCACCACGCGACCGAAGACCGTGTGCCCACGACCAGCCTCTTTGTCCGCGTTCAAGTGCGAGGTCGGCAGGTGGGTGATGAAAAACTGCGAGCCGCCGGTGTCTTTGCCGGCGTGAGCCATGCTCAAACTTCCCCGAAAGTGCTTGCGGGCGTTCTTCTCATAGCACTCACAGGGGATGACATATCCGGGTCCGCCCGTTCCGTCATCGCTGGGGTCGTCGTCCACGCTGTTGGGATCTCCACCCTGGGCCATGAAGTTCGGGATGACGCGATGAAACTTCGTCTTGTCGTACTTCTTTCCTTCAACCAGGCTGATGAAGTTGGCCACCGTGTTCGGCGCTTCGTTTTCAAACAGCTCAATGACAATTTTCCCCTTGGTGGTGTCAAACTCGACGCGGGGAAGTGCTTCGTCGCCGGTGGCCTTCTCCTCTTTGGCACGAATCGCCTGTTCCGTCTTCCAGAACTCTTCGTACGGTTCGCACTCGGCCAGGTAGCGCGCGCCCAATTGCGGATGCAGGCTGCCAGCCTCTTCGGCTTCGGTCAGAATTTTCTTGGCCCCGGCGAAGTCATGCACGGCGAAGTGAGAAACGCCGGTCACGTTCTGCGTGACAACCGACTTTCGTCCGGCTGCCAGCAACTGGTCACCAACTTTCACCGCCTCGTCGTAGCGATTCGACGAGAATGCATTCTCAAGAACCGTTTCGGCGGCATCGAGATTTTCCGGTTCCGCAGCGTAAACGCTCTCGGCCAAGTCAGTCAGCCGGGGATAGACCTTGGTCTGAAACTCTTCACGCGCGGCGGTGAAGGCGAGCCGAATCTTTTCTCGTTCTTCGTCCGTTTCTGCCTTCGGGAAACTCATCTGGAGCTTCGTCAACTGGTCGATGAGTTCGGCCTTTCGCGCCGCCAGGGTCTTCCATTCGGCGAGTTCTTCGGCTGTCGCTTTCTCGGCAGCAAACGCAAAACCTCCTAAAAGCCCCGCAATTGCCACAATTCCTGTCACGTAGATACTCGCCCAGCGCATGCTTCATCCCTTGTTGATATTTCTCGTGCCCGCCGATACCGCGCTCCGGACTTTCTGTCGGCGCGATCAGAACCGGTCCCGCGGCGTCTGTCTGTAAGACCTGTTCCCGGCGAAATCGCATTTCGCAGCCATTTCGCACTCCATTTCAGAGTAGCGATGTGGCGTTCGGTTCTGAAGCATGTGCGGGTATCACGACCGATTTGTCGCCGCGGCGAACGCAACGAGGCCCGACGCCGGCCTCTGCCATTCACGTCGCCGGGGGCGATGGAACTGCCGATCTCGGCTCAGTCCGGACGGTCAATTTTGCGTGACGCGGCGGAGGAAATAGGCGGCAGCCGCCAGCATCAGACAGTTGGCGCACCAGACAGCCCAAGTCGGGTCGAGCGTGCCCGTCTTACTCATGTTCTGCGTCATCATCGAGACCGGGTAGTACACGACGAGGATGGGAATGAAGCAGAACAGAAAACTTGTCAGGAACTGGTTCTTCCCGAGAAAAATCGCGAACGGTCCGCCGACCAGCACGAAGAAAAAGCAACTGCTCGACATCGCGAACCGGTTATTGAGTTCCGTCCGCATCTGCAGCATCTGTTTCGTGGCGAGAGTTTGCTCATACTGGTGCGGCTGCATGCCGCCGACTCCCAGTTGCGCCAGATTTCCCGTCACCATCGCAAACGCCGCTTCCAGCGACTGCTTCTGCCGGGCATCAATCGCGGACTGCTCGGCATCGGCAATTGCTTCCTGAACATCCTGCAGCCTGAGACTGCGGGCCTTCAGTCGCTGCCGTCCCGAGGGCAGGGGAAAGGCGCGACGAATTTCCTCGAACCAGGTCTGGGCCTTACCGGGCATCGCGAGGTAACCCTCGACCAGGTGCAGCGTCACCTGCTGACGTGCCAGGTCGAACTCAATGCGAGCCCGCTGGGCCTGAATCGTGACGGTCTGTCCCCCTTTCGTGGTGTAACAGATGGTCGGCATGACGAGCGTTCGGTCTTTCACGTCGGTCACGCGGACCGAAACGCGCTGCTCCCGAATATTCATGTGATTCTGCGTGCGCAACTGGTCCAGAAAGATGTCCTCCATCGCCAGCGTGACGACGCGCTCGATGTTCGCGAACGACCAGGGAATGACCTGATCGGTAATCAACAGCGAGATCAGGCTGAAGAGCCCGCCCAGAAACACAGCCGGACGAATGAGATGAAACACGTGAATGCCGGCCGCTCGGGCGGCAATCACTTCCCGGTCACCGGACATTCGTCCATACACCACGCACACGGCGAGCAACATCATCGAGGGAATCGTGTACGGCAGCAGACTAGGGGCCACGAACGGCAGAATCTGGAAGATCTGAGCCGGGCCCAGCCCATGCTCTTTCGCTTCGCTGTAGACCCCCGCGAACACGAGGAGCGACGTCGAGACGACCACCAGGGTCAGGAAGACCCGGAGCAATTCCGCCAGGACATAGCGTTCGAGCAGGCGCATGCGAAGTATTCTGCGGTGACCGAAGGCCGTCCCTATCGGGGGACAGGCATCCAGCGGGCTCGTCACCTTGTCACGATCCGTTGAGTGATCTCCGCGAACCGCGCGCGGACAAGCCGCCCCCCCATTTTGAACCGCCGATCGTTTAGAGGAATTGCGGCAAACGTGTCAAGTTCATTCCTGGCAAAAGGTTCAGTGAAATCAGTGACGACGGGACATCCCGCCGCCCCAGAACGCGGCAGGGCGTCCCGGCCTTATTCCTCATGGATGCTTAAGACGAGATAGCAGTCACGACCGAAACCATCGACGGACGCCGATGCGATTTGCCGCCGCTCGATCAGATTCGATTCAATAACCCGATTGTCCGTGGCCGAAAGTCACTCTCAGAGCCAGTCGGCGTTCGGCCATCGTTTGAGCGATCGCATTTCACGAATTTCGCTCAAATCGATGCTCGACGGGTACGCGGCGTGGCCGAAAGCCCAAAAGGGAGTCTGATGAACTTGGCACCCTGGCTCTCCGCAATCAGCGAGTTGGTCATTCTTCTGGGCTGCGGGCTCATGATCGCGCTGAGTCATTGGATTCTGAATTTCATTGGTCGATCGGCCACTTCCCCGGTTCCACGAGGGCAAATCTCCTCATCAATCCCAGGCAATGTTGACCACCAACGCGCGGCCTGAACACGAAACCGTCCACATGTGCTACTCGTCCCCCGGATTTCCACATCGGGTGGGGTTCCCCGCTCGGGCACAGTCGACTCAGGTTGTCACGAACTTTGGTTGTCACCGACTCCAGATGGCGGCCGCGACGATTTGATTGGATCATGCGCTTCGTCACCAAACTCGGATCGACCGTTGCCGTGCGCGCGGCGGCGTTGCCGACGAATTGGTCAGGTTATCGGCATCCTTCAAGATCTGAAGGAATCTTGACAGTTTGATTGGCCGCGATGGCCGCCAGGTAGACCTCTCATGCCCCAAGCCACCCCTGTTTTTTCGGAATTCCAGGACGACGAAGACTTTCGAGAGTTGCTCGAGGAATTCGCCGTCGCCATTCCCGATCGATTGCAGACAGTCGAGACGCTGCTCGCGGCGGCGGACTGGAAAGAGCTCTCCCGCATGGCTCACCAGTTAAAAGGGGCAGGGGGGGGGTTTGGATTCCCGGAATTGTCTGAAAAGGCGCGCTCCCTGGAGGAGGCCTGCAATGAGGCCGCCATCGAACGCATCGTGACCGACGCGGCCGAGCTGATTGCGTTCGCCCGGCGGATACGCGTTTGAGCGACGCGCTCAGGCTAACGGCCTCGCGGTCAATGACCGCCGCGCCCATAAAAAATCACTGCACGAAGCTGAACGTGAATAAGTCCGTCACGGCCGAGAAGACGGGGCGCGCGTTAATTCGGACGTACCTTCGATCCGCACTCACGGTCGCTGTCGCCGTGAGCGTGATTCCGTCGGTCAAAAATTGAATGACTGGCTGATAGCCGACCGCCCCCCCTCCCACCGCGGGAGTCACGCCGCCTGCACTCGTCTGGCTCTGGACACGGGCCGCGGCATGGAGTTGACGCGAGACCATTGCCGCCGACCCCCGCTGAGCACGATCACTCGTTTCCCGCCCGCCAGCTTCACCCGGTTGCTCGCGGCGTCCTCCCGGCAGGGCGAAGCGAACTTCAGAGGGTTCAGGCCCCAGGCGAATCTGGAACTGCGTCTTCCGCTCTTGAGGCGTTCCCGCGTCCCGCGTAATCACCAGCCGCGCCCGATTGCCGACAATTTCCCCGTAGGCATGACGAATGACAACGCGGTACTCACCCGGAAACGCGAGCGGGCAGACATAGTGCTCGAAACAGTTTTCCGGCCGGGGTCCAAATCCGTCGTGCAGGAAGACCCCGCCACCCAGAGTGTGTGGTTCGTCGACGCTGCAAACCGTTCCGCCCGGTTCGTGAATCTCCAGATCAAGATCGCCATGGCCGCTCCACTCCAACCGGACGGCGACATCGCGCGCGAGCGCCTGGCGAAAGGTCTGTTCCAGCCGTGTCGCGTTGAGCGGGTCGCCCATGGCCGCGAGCCGGCCCACCATCGCGGTCACCAGCAACTGGGTCGTTTTCAGTCGTTCGTCACGGCGGGAACTCCAGTCGTAACGGGCCAGGCCGGCGGCGGACCACGCCAGGAGATCCGGCTTTTGAGTGCGCGCGGACGGCTGGAGGGCGAGTTCATACGGCTCGTACCGGGTCGGCTGGAGCCGCGATGCCTGCCGATACACGGCCACCGCCTGCTCGTCGCGCCCCAGGCGAACAAGGTGGCTTCCCAGGAATAACAGCGAGTCGACATCCTGCGCGACAACATCCTGACTCGAAAGCAGGACGCGCTCGACGTCCGCCGGGGGACGTCCGACAATCTGCATGGACAGCGCGAGAACTTCATACATCCAGGGCTGGATTTGACCCGCCCGAACAGCGGCCTCGAGACAGGCAATCACATCCTCGTGGCGACGCTTCTCGCTCAGGTCTCTGACAAGCGATCGAACTTCGTCCGCCGGGATCGTTCGACCGGAGAAGAAGCGATCCCAGTCTGTCGCCGGTTCGCCGGGCACCGTCACGGATGCCGAGGAGCCATCGACAACAACAGAACCGTGACTGCTCCCGGAGGAACGGTCACGGTTCTTGGTCGGCTTGTTATCCGAGGAAGTCTGCGAAACCCGGATAGACTGGGTCGGCTGATCGTTTGGTGTTACTGCGGTTTTTTTTTGCCGGCATCGACCGGAACGGCTTGAGCGGGAACGCTAAAGAACCCACCGCCACCACCCATGCCGCCGCCGCCAAATCCACCGCCGCCGCCACCAAATCCGCCACCGCCGCCAATTCCACCCTGGCCGCCGCCAATTCCACCGCCCAGGCCGCCCTGCGATCCGCTGCTGATCGGAACAACCAGGTCGGCCACCGGATAGACGCGGGTCGACAGAATGTCTTCAGCCGCGGTCTGCGTGGTGATCTTCATCACCTCGTCCTGAATCACGTAAGTCAACTGCAACGGCTCAAGCATCAGCCGCAGCGCGCTTCGCAGCGAAATTCCGCTGATCTGCAAGTCGACCGGGGTGTCGGGAGCGATCCCTTCGTCGTTCAGGGCCGTTTCATCGATGATGATATTGATGTCATGCAAGTCTTCGATGAAGGTCACGGCATCTTGTAGAGTCTGACCAGTAAACTGGAGGTCGGTTGGCTCCGACAACTCCTGCATGATGCGCTCTTCGTTCGGGCTGTTTCGCTTCAAGTCGACCGACTTGTACTTGCGGCGACGCTCGGTGAGAGCCTTCCAGACTTCCGCGGACGGGAAACGAATGGGAGGTTCGTCCGGGAACGGAATATGCGAAAGCTCGACCTGATGCAGGGTTTCGAGAAACTGGTCGGCTCGACGCTCCCGCAAGCGGAACGCCCGACGCAACTGCAAAGCGGCTTCCGCGTTGAATCGGGCCGCGGCCGGAGCCCCAGCCTGCGGACGCAGGTCGACTGCCACTCTGGCCACTGCCTCGGCTTCCGCGAACGCGTTGTCGTCGCCGTGTCGACCTTCGATCATCAGCGAGCGCACGCGGTCGATCAGATTTTCCAGTCGCTGTTCATCCACGACCATCTCGTCGGCCAACCGGGTTCGCGCCTCTTCCTGAGCTTGCAACTGCTGACGGCGAATACGGGCCTGGTCGACCTGGTCGCGGCGATTCATCGTCGCCTGAACTTCACTATCCAGCGTCTTGATCAGCGCGTTGCGATCTTCCGGAGCCAGATCGGCGGCTGACTTCACCGCGTTCAGAACCTGACGCAACTGATCGATGGCAATGGTCGTATCATCCAGCGAACGGGCCTCTTTAATTGCGTTGTTCACCACGACCCGAAGCTGTTCGGTGCGAACTTGTTGCAACTGGCGACGTTCGTCGAGCAGATTCCGCGACAGATTCGGCGCGGCCCGACCATCCAGATCGGCGGCGGGTTCCGGCGGCGCGGCGTCCGGCTGAAAGCTCGTGTCGCGAACCGCCAGGCGCTGAGCCTGACCGGCAATCACGCGGGCGTCACGATGGTTGCCGTCCAACTGCAACACGGCGTTGGCAACCCGCAGGGCTTCCTTCGGGTTGGCGGCGATCAGTTGCTCCTGGGCGAACGCCACCATCTGCGACAATCGCACCTGGAATTCCTCGTCGGCGGAGCAGAAGAGCTGCCATCCCGCCAGCGAGTTGCTCAATCCGCCGTCCATCGCGGCCTGTTCGCGGAACCGGCCCAGGAACGAGGCCGCCGGATGCTGTTCACTTCCAGTCAGAGTCCACGTCAGCCGGGCGCCTGTTTCCTGGTCGATCAACTGCAACTGGTCCGCATCGGTCGCACGACCTCGTCCCAGAAGAATTGTTTCGCGGTCACTGCGAATCGGCAACGGTCCGGGCAGGATGTCGGAAAGGTGTCCGGGCGCTTCCAGCTTTTCGGGATAGAAGACTCCGTGGGACATTGCCGCGGCGACTTCCCGCGCGGTGGCTTCGCCCGATGCCGCCTCGCTGTCGCGAACGCGGTCCATGCCGACATAGCCGCCGGTCTGATGAGCCAGCGTGCCAAACAGGTGCAGGTTCTGGCTCGGTCCCACCGCGAATCCGTGAACCGGAACCTCGCGGCTTCGCAGTTCGGCGATCAACGGACGCAGGTCGGAAGCGGAGATCGGTTCGCCGGTACTCTGTCCGTCGCCCAGGTAAAGAATGTCCGCCGGGCGATCGGCCGGCAGTTGCTTCACCGCTTCGCGCAAGGCTGTCAGCAGCTTCGAAGTCCCCATCGGGACTCGCTTTTCGAGTGCGGCAAAAGCCTTCTTCGATGATTCACTTCCGGGAGCCGAAAAACCGTCCTGGAGCGCCACCAGTTGAACGTCGGAAGCCATCAGCAGCACGCGGTCGGTCGCCGGAAGCGATTCCAGCAGCGTCTTCACGAACTGCAGCGTGGTTCGACGATATCCGGCGACCTGGCTGGCCGACGTATCAACAATCACGATGTGGTCGGACGGGCCGCGATCGGGCAGGGTGGACGCATCCGCCCGCATCAGGACGGCGAACACATCATCCGAACTTCCAGCCTGCGGAACCAGCACTCTGGCCGATTGGCCCTCGGACCCTGCATGGACGACGCTTGAAGCGATGACGGCTGTGGCCACGGCCGAGCAACAACTCCAGCGGCGGACCAGGCGAGTTAACATATTGTCACTCCAGAAGATCGGCAGACCTGCCACCCATGGAAAGCCGGAGCGAATGCCCGGAGATCCCTCGCGCGGCGATTTCACGTGATTCTATAAGCTCCAGGAATCGTGTTTGAAGCAAATTCTCGGCTTGCTTCCCTGAATTCCCTCAACTTCCAAGGCTCGCACCGGTTCACGACGTCTCTCACCCTGAAACGCCGGTTTCCGCACGCTTTCGCCTCGTCTCCATCGTCCCTCGAGCGGATTCGGCCACCATGGTTTTCGTGAGGGCGATCCATTGGTTGCCCGAAGTGCAGTCGGTACGACCGGTGTTTCCCAACCCCGATTGGTCCGCCCGAGTTGCGGCACCGCAACGGATTTGCTGGCCCGATCCAGCCGGATTGGTCGATCTTGACGATTGGGGGGACTTGAGTGATGGGCCGCACCCATTTCCTGATGCAAATCGCCGCGGTTTCCGGGCTGATCGTCGCGTCAGCCAGTCTGGCGATTCTGCCGGTTATTCAATTTCCGGCCGTGAACGAAGCATCTCGGTCATCGCCAAGTTGGAACGATGGTCGAGCGGTCAGCGGGTTTCAGAGGTCAGGCGTCCGGCCTCATACCCGGATCTGGCAGGTTCCCCTCATTGATGCAGGCGGGCAAATTGTCGCACGCCACGCCCTGGAAAGCCGCGAGATCGCAAGCGGCATGAATTCCACGGTTTACGGCGAATTGTCCGAGTCCGGACTTCCCCCCAACCTCGCGCGACAGGTGATCCACACCTGGGAAACCGTGGTGCGACCACGTTTGGCGGCCTTGGGCTCGTTGCCCGATCCTGATGGAGACGGTCAAACCGCGTTCGTTCTGCTTCCAGACAAACTGGTCCCCGAAATTCCCGGCGATCCGCTGCGCGGTTTCGTTCTCGCGAACGATTTGCTTCCCCGCGAAGTTCATCCGGCGTCGAATGAGGCGGATCTTGTCTATCTCGTCGTGCGATCGTACGAATCGAACGACCTTGCGGCACTGCTGGCCCATGAGGGGACGCATCTGCTGCGGGCGGAAAGTTTACGGCAGGCGGGCGGATCGCTCGTCGAGGCGGATTGGCTGAACGAAGGACTGGCCCACCTCGTCGAGCAGGAAATCGCCGGGCTGACCCCCGTGCTGGAAGATCGCGTCCGTCAGTTCCTCGACAGTCCCGATGTCGACGGCTGGATGGTCGAACACGCGGCCGCCGGCAAGCGGTGGCGCTCGGGGGCCGACCGCGGCGCGGCATTTTTGTTTCTGCACTCACTGAGCGACGGTCAGCCGCTGGCGCTCGCCCGGCGACTGATCGAGAGCCGCGCGACCGGTCTTGAGAACTTGAAATCCGCGCTCGGCCGAAACGAGGAGGAGATCTTCAAAACCTGGAGCGAAGTCACCGCGCGGTGGTCGCCTCCGTCGAAAGAAGAGCCACTCGCCATGTTTCGGCGAAGGGCGATCGATAGGGCGGAGTCCCTTTACGGAGCCCCGTCGGCATCAATCTCGCCCAGCACCACCATTCGCTGAGCGTAGAACTTCTTCAACCGCGAAATCGGGTACAGACGGACGACCTTGTTTTTGTAGGTCACGCGCCCTTCCGCGTCGAATCCCAGGTGATCCTTGACATCATCGATGGCGTCGCCGGCGTACAACCCGGCAAAGGTCACCGGATCGACCCCGCGTCCCGCTTCCAGATCGTCGATCGCGTTCACGCCGCCCCCCAGAACGGCGAGCGAATTCATGCTCTTGGTCGCCGGGACGTACAGGGAATCGGTCTTGAGCGCTTCCATGGCCACCTTCAGGGCGTCGTTGGCCTCGCGAATCCGAGAAACCGTGGCATCGGGAAGCTGCGGAGCGGCGGGCTGCTGAGCTGCCGCCGTCGTGGCAATCAGCGGCATCACCGAGCCAACCACGTAACCCGCCAGCAATAACCCCAGACCGCCAGCAATCCGCCCGCGCGACATGTTCTCGTCCCGAATCTTAAGTGTGACAGGCCCCGTGCTTCTTCACGCCGTGGCATTCACCGGCGTGGAATCCGTCGAAAGGGATTCCGCGCCGGAAGAACCCATCGCTCGACCAAAAATCGTCCCGCACCAAAAGGGGATTTGCAAGGCCGACTCGTCCGTTTCAGGACCAATGGCGCGCCATTCGGCGAAACGCTGACCGGTTATTCCGTTGATTTCTTGCGGACAAGTCCGGGAACTACGTCCGCATCGAGACCCGCGAAAAGTCCCCGTTCCAGGCGCGCCCAACCCAGCGCCCCCATGGCCGCATTGTCCGTGCAGTACTCTTTGGGCGAAATCAGAACTTCGCAGCCGGATCTCGCGGACAGGTCGGCAAGCGCCGACCGGAAGACTCCATTGGCCGCCACGCCGCCACCCACGAGCAGCCGCTGGCGATTCCCTTGGCGCAGAGCCTGTTCGCATTTCCGGACAAGCACATCGACCACGGCGGCCTGGAAGCTGGCCGCGATGTCGGCCCTGCGCTGGTCGGTCAGCGGCGGAACCTCGGCCGACGATCCGGGGGTTCCACGAACCGTGTAGAGCACTGCCGTCTTCAGGCCGCTAAAACTCAACAGGGGGCGCGGATCGTTCAGCATGGAACGCGGAAACGCAAAGGCTCGCGGGTCACCGTTTCGCGCGGCGGCTTCGATCACCGGTCCGCCGGGAAATCCCAATTCCAGAATTTGCGCGACCTTGTCGAACGCCTCGCCCGCCGCGTCGTCGATCGTGCTGCCGAGCAGCTCAAACTCCACGGGGCTCCGGCAATCGTACAGATTCGTATGCCCGCCACTGACGACCAGCCCGATGGCTGGAAACGGCTCGCGGCCTGTTTCCAGACCGCAGGCATACAGGTGGGCTTCGACATGATTGATCGTGACTAGCGGTACATCGAGCGCGAGTGACAACGCCTTCGCCGCCGACAGGCCCACCAGCAGTGACCCCACCAATCCCGGTTCGGTTGCGACCACGATCGCCGAAAGATCGCCGAGTTCGGCTCCGGACTCGCGCAGCGCCCGATCGACGACCGGCACCAGCCGTTCCAGATGAGCGCGGGAAGCGATTTCCGGAACGACTCCGCCAAACGGTTCGTGCAACTCGGTCTGCGTCGCCACGACGTTCGACAGAATGTTGCGATTCCGATCGATGACGGCCGCTGCTGTTTCATCGCATGACGACTCGATCGCGAGGAGGACGTCCTTCACGGAGCCCCCTTGCACGCGAAAAGCTGCGAGGTGAAAACAGGCGATGTGCCGTCGAACCGACTCGAATCCTGGCGAATCATCCTGAACGACCCGGTCGCCAGGGAATCCGCCGATAAAACTCGATGCTGGCGCCTCCCTTGGGAGCCTCGCCCGCCTTTTCGTCCTTCTTCTCGCCTTTGTTGGCATCGACATCGGCCGGCTTCTGGGTCGGCGGCGCGGCCAACTGCTCGGTCAGATACCCGACCGCCTTGCCGAGCTGCTTGTCCTCGAACTCCACCTTCGGCTTCTCGTCCCCTTCGCGAATCACATCCCGATCGCGGCGATAGTCGAGATACTGTTCCATTTCCGAAGGCGAGTACTTCAACAGGTACCCGTCATTAGGCACCACGCCCCATTCGTCTTCTTCCTTGCTGGTGGGGAAGCGGTGAATGTTCTTACCGCTGGGACGATGGTAGCTGGCCGTCGTGAGCTTCAGGGCACTCTTGCCGCCATCGAGATTGATGACGTTCTGAACGCTACCCTTGCCCCAGGTTCGCTCGCCGACAACAATCGCGCGCTGGTGGTCTTGCAGGCACGCGCTGACAATTTCACTCGCCGAAGCACTGTATCGATTGACGAGCACCACCATGGGAAAACCGACATAGGTACCCGGTTTCCGGGCCTTGATGACCTGTTCGTCGGTGTTGCGCCCCTTGGTGCTGACAATCACGCCGTCCTCGACAAACAGGTCGGCAATCTCGGTCGCGGCCGTCAACAGACCGCCCGGATTGAACCGCAAGTCGAGAATCAGGCCCTTCATGCCATCCTTGGTCAGCTTTTGAAGCGCTGCTTCCAATTCCTCCGCGCTGTTGCGGCTGAAGTGAGTCAGGCGAATGTATCCAATCTTCTGGTCGCCCGGCAGAAAATAGGACCATGCTCCACCCGCTTCGTAGTGGTCTCCCAAAACCGTCGGTGTCTTGATGACGGCCCGAACGATCGCGACTTCGATCGGCTCGTCCGTGCCTTGTCTTCCCACTTTCACCTTGACCGAATCGCCAGGCTTGCCGCGCATCAGCTTGACGGCGTTCTCCATTTCCTGACCTTCCGGAAACTCGGCGGTCTTCTGACCGTCGATTTCCAGAATTCGGTCTCCCGCTTTGATTCCGGCCTGGTAAGCCGGCGTGCCGGGCAGGGGCGTCATCACCATCAATTGCCGGGATTTCGGATCAAGAGTGACCTGAATGCCAACCCCGCCAAACTCCTGCTCGACCTGTTCGTTGAATTCCCGGAAGTCTTCCTGGTCGATATACGAAGAATACGGGTCGAGCTTAATCAGCATTCCGCGCATCGCCGCTTCGACCAGCTCCCGGCGGTCGACCTGCGTCACGTAGTTGCGGTCGATTTCCTCGAACGCGTCCACGAACAATTTCATGAGTTCGTGGTATTCGTCTTCCGGGGCGGCTTGCACGGACGGCGCGGTGGCCGGCAGCACAGTGGCCAAAAACAGGGCGACTATTCCGGAGAGAACTCCCCAGGACTGAATTCGCTGTCGGCACACCCGCATCGCCAGGTTCCTTCCGAAGACGTCTGTTGCTGCCAGAAAGGGCAATTAAACCACTGTGAGGTAAACGACGGTGAGGTTGCTTTCAAAAGGCACCGAACACCGGGCAGGAAGCCATCGACTCAAAGCCAAACCCATCCATTCTTGAATCTCTGGCTCTCCGTTTTTGATTTTCGCTGGCAAGCCGCCGCTCACTCGCGAAACCATCAACTCACAAATTATTCCGAATATGACTGTAGTCCGGCCCGATGGCGGCAGCAAGATACTCAACGGGTCAGGTTCCCCAGCACGTCTCAAATCCCGGTTGGCGTCTCAAAAATTCATGGAGTGCCTCCGTCATCCTGCGGGTTTTGAGACGACTTCTACAGAGAGGATGTCGAGGCCGCCAAATGGCATGCTAAACAGGACATCGTAATCGCTTTTGCCGATTGATCGACCGCCGCGGCACTCCACTCTCGATTCGTCCAGAGGCAAACGGCCGATGTCGACGTATTGTCCGGGTTCGCGGCGGCACCCAGGAACCAGCCACCGAAGCCCGCCAACAGCAGCATCGCGACAACACCACCGGCCCGCCAGCGCGACCACGAGCGACTCGCGAATTGCGGTTGGAATGTCGATGGCACGAGTTCGCGACGAGTCTCGCTGTCTCGAGCCAGTTGCGCGGCCAGACGATCGGCAACCGCCAGGGTTTCCGCTGTCAGAAAGGGAGCGGACGGCCGCGGAGAATCAATGGCCTCGTCGTCGAGCGCTGCCTCGGTCATCCAAGTCAGCGCCGGGGAAAGGACCTCTTCCATCTCCCGGCAACGGGGGCACTCGTCTAGGTGTCGCCGCAATTCAGGCGAGCTGTTCAGGACCGGGTCCGTGAGATAGTCGAATGCGGTTTCGCAATTCATCGCGTCGGTTCCTGATAAGATCGGAGCAAGCCGGCCAGCGACTCCAGCCCCAACTTCGCCCTCCGCTTGGCTCCACTGACGCTGCAATTCATCGAAGCGGCGATTTCGTCGAACGATAGCCCGACAAAGAATCTCAACCTCAGTGTGTCGGCCTGAGGCTCCGGCAATTGTCGCAACGCCGCCCGCAGAATATGGTCCCGTTCCGCCGCCAGAAGGTTTCCCTCGTGCGGCTCGCCGGTTTCGCCGGCCAGCGCTGGATCGAGCGGTAAGGGCTGCCCGGTCGGTTGCTGCCGTTGTCGCCAAACCCGTTTGCAGGCATTGAACAGGATTGCCACGAGCCAGACTCGTAGCGACAGATTCGGCTTGAACGATTGCCGGCAGGCGAATGCGGCCAGAAAGGTCTCCTGGACCACATCCTCGGCCGTCGCCGAATCGACGAGTTTGCTCGCGGCGACACGCGTCAAGACAGTCCGATAGCGGCGGACAACTTCCTCGAACCAGACGGACTCCCCCGCCTGAACGCGACGCATCAGTTCTTCGTCCGTCAACGCCATGACCAGACTTGCCGTGTGTTAACCAACGCTTGCCCGCTCTGCGGCCTCGCTTCGCCGGAGCGGCGCCGCCGCTCTTGATCCTAGCTCTCACGTGCGACGGCGAAAATAGCCTGCGTGTCGAATTCGTGGGTGTTCGCCTCGAACAGCTTACGGAGACAGGCGTGATGAATCTTCATCTTCGTGCCCCCGACTCCAATGGCCCCATAGCAGATGACCCCGCCACGATCTTTACCCTTGTCCATCACTTCAATCCCTCCGAGTCCCAGGGGAGGAACCGCGTTGACGTCGATGGCGACGGACAGGCTCTTCAGCGAAAACAACCCTTCGGCAGGCAGCATCTCAACCCCGGCCGCCCCGGCGGAAACCAGCAGTTTCGAGTCACGAGCGGATTCCAGATACGCCTCGGTCGTTGTCGCGCCAACAGGCGTCAACAGCGAGGCATCGACCTCTTTTCCCAATCGCTCGCAGACGGCTTTTGCTTTTTCTTCCGACCGCGAAACCACGTTGACACGCGCGCCCAGCGAGGCCAGAAGCTGGGCGGCACGACTTCCGACCGGACCTGTTCCTCCGAGAACCGTCGCGGTGATTTGCGACAGATCGAGATGCTTGGCGGCCGACACGACAGCGGCGGCCGCGGTCGTGTTCGATCCGTTCGAGTCCATCATGACCGAAACGCGCAGCGGACCAAAGAACGCTTTGCGAACCGCGCGATAGATGGCTTCGCCCGCCTCGACTTCACTGCCACCGACGAAAACCGCCGTGTTATGGAGTTCGCTCGCTTTTCGGGTGAAGATTGCCCCATGAACCAGCGCGGTGACGGCTTGCGGCGTCACGCCGCCGTAGGCAAAAATCTCGTCCGCCCCCGCGTCGCTTGCGACAACTCGATCAAACGTGCTGGGCAGGGGATCCGTATCCAACTGGATGAGCAGCTTCTTCATCGTCTATCACTTTCCGATATGAACGAAGCCCGGGTGTCTTGGCCCCCCGGGCTTCAATCTCGGACATGCATCTGGCCTTCGCGAAGCGTTCGGCGTCAGCGACTCCAGCTCGATTCGCGTTACCGAGCAACGACCTAGTCGAGACCCGAGAAGGGATGCTTCGCGGTCGCCTTCTTGGCCAGCATTTCGTCAGCGCCCGGCTCGTTCTTCATCGCGCGGATGATCGACAGCTTGGTCGCTTCGTAGTTGTATTCGTAGATTTTCTTGTCGCTGGCGGCTTCCCAGTGAATGAACACTCCGCAGACGATGCACAGCTTCTCGCACTGGTCCTTGGGAATGATTCCCAGTTCAACGCAGTCAGCGACGGCCTTCGCCACCGCGAATTGCGCCGGGCCAAACATCTGCACGGCCTGCTTCGCACCCTTGATCGTCACCTTCGTGATCATCACCGTGCTGGGCTTGACGGCTAGATTCGGTTCGAGGACGGCGAGCAGATTGCTGTGTCCCATCTTCTGATCGGCCAGGGCATTCGCGAATGCCGCCCCGACCGGACCGGTCTTGTCGCCGATCAACAGATCGATGTGCGCGACTTCGTTGCCTTCGCCAACCAGCGCTTCACCAACGTAGAACGACATGCTGAGACTCTCCTTGTGAGCAACCACGGCCAACCCAGTGCCGGCCACCCAAGACGTTGCCGACCACAGGAATTTCCCGGCCGGTCGACAGGACGGTAACTTTGTCGACGTGATAGCAACTTCCCGTCGAGATTGCCAGTGGCTGGCACGACATGGATTTCATGTATGTTCGACGACGCAAGAATCGCTTCCCCCGGTTGTTCCACTCGCACGTCCCTTGAACGGGACACGCCCGAACGCGCGCCTTGCGTGCTGCTCGTCGGAGCGAGTTGCCGGGCCATGGCGACCTCCGCCCGGCGCGCGGGATGGATCCCCCTCTGTGCCGATCCCTTTGGTGATCGCGACTTATACGCGCCTGGCGGCTCGGTCCTGATCCGCGACTACCCGGCCTCCCTCATCAATGACCTGGCCCAACTGCGCGCCGACGCCTGGTGCTACACCGGCGGTCTCGAAAACGAACCAGAAGTCATCGCGCGTCTCGAAGACGAGGCTGGCCGGCTTGGGCCACTCTGGGGCGTCGGGGCCGAGGCGCTACCGGGATGTCGCGACCCGTTTCGAGTCGCGGAACTCTGGCGCGGCCAAGGCCTGTCCGTTCCCGACATGCTTCCGGCGGATCGACCCCCGTCGCGCGACGGAAACTGGCTGCTCAAGCCCATTCGCGGTTCGGGCGGCTGGCAAATCCGCAAATGGATCGGCACTCCGCGCGATGCTTGCGACAGCAGCCCACTTTCTCCCAGAAACGTCTATTTTCAGCGTCGGATTCCGGGGGATTCGCTATCGGCCCTCTTTCTGGTGTCGCCCGCTCAGGTGGGGGGAGGGTGTGGGATCCGGTTCATTTCCGTCTCGGAACAAATCCTCGAACCGGGAACCTGTCGCTTTGCCGGGGCCATCACTCCCGTCGAGCTTCCCAGCGCGGCGATCGAACACGTCGAACTGGCCCTGCGCGTCGTTGCCGATACGTGTCGGCTGGCGGGGCTAATTGGCGTCGACTTCATTTTCGACGGAGCGACTGTCTGGCCGCTTGAGATCAATCCGCGATACACGGCTTCCGTGGAAGTCGTGGAGTTGGCGTACCAGTCTTCATTTCTGAGATGGCATCGAGCGGCGTGCGAAGGTCGCGGTGAAATTGATTCTCAACTTCCGCATCTCGGCAAAAAGCCGCGGATCGTGGGCAAGCAAGTCGTGTATGCACGGCAGGCATGCAGGCTCGCGGCTGAGCCCGTCCCCACGGATTTCGCAACTGGGTACGAACTTCCGGCCCTCGCCGATATTTCGCCAGCCGGAACCGTTGTGGAAACCGGTGACCCCGTGTGCACCGTTTTTGCCGCGGCGCGCTCGGTCGCCGCCTGCCGGGAAGAACTTCAGCGCCGCAGTCTTGCGATTTGGGAATGGTACGCCGCGAATTGTCCGGGAGAAGCCCCACTTCGGGCCGGTCGTTCTTGATCGTTTTTTCCGTCACAGTTAGACTCGCCCGCGCGTTCAAAAAATCTTCCATCGAGAACTTCCAGGGATAAGACGGGCGATCAGCATGCCGAAGGCGACGGACATCCGCATCAAAAGCGCCGTGTGCTCATTCGAGCCGGTGTCTTTTCGGGTTCCCTTGAAGTTCGGCGGGCGGGTGATGGACCGGTTCCTGCTGATCAACGTCGACGTCGTGGTCGAGTGCCGCGACGGAAAACGGCGGGCATCGGGACTGGGAAGCATGCCGCTGGGCCATTTGTGGGCCTGGCCATCCGCCACCGTTCCGCCCGATCAGACCGAAGCGGCAATGAAGCTGTTCGTCGAGGAATCGGTCGAACTGGCGAACGATTGCCCGGAATTCGGTCACCCCATCGACCTCATCTACCATCTGTCGGCGGAGTACGAGCATCTTGGCAAGCAGATTGCCAGCCGCTTGAAGCTCCCGGAAACGATGCCGCTGCTGGCCGAACTCGTTGCCGCAAGCCCGCTCGATGCCGCCGTGCATGACGCCTACGGCCGCGCGCTCGAACTCAACAGCTACAACACGCTGTCCTCGAAGTTCATGAACTTCGACTTGTCCGAGTACCTCGACGCTTCCTTCAAGGGAGAGTACCTCGATCAGTACACGCTGCGCGATCCCAAACCGCGCATGCCGCTCTACCACCTCGTGGGTGCGCTCGACGCTCTCACCGATGCGGACATCATTCAAAAAGCGAACGATGGACTCCCCGAGACGCTCGAGCAGTGGATCCCCTACAACGGCCTGACTCACTTCAAAATCAAGCTCGCGGGCGACAATTTCGAATGGGATACCCAGCGCGTCCTCGCCGTGGAGAGCGTGACGACGGCCGCCCAGGCGAAGCGCGGCTGCCCGCAGTGGTGGTATTCGCTCGATTTCAACGAAAAGTGCGAAAACGCCCAGTACGTTGTTCAATTGCTCAAGAAGATTCAGTCAGACAGTCCGTCCGCCTACGATCGAATTCAGTACATTGAACAGCCCACGCATCGCGACCTGAAGGGCCATCCCGACCAGGTCATGCACGAGGCCGCCAAGCTCAAACCCGTGGTCATCGACGAATCGCTCGTCGATTACGACGCGCTGCTCCTCTGCCGCGAAATGGGCTATTCGGGCGTGGCTCTCAAAGCCTGCAAGGGGCAAACCGAGGCCCTGCTGATGGGGGCCGCCGCGCAGAAATTCGGCATGTTTCTCTGCGTGCAGGATTTGACCTGCCCTGGCTACAGCTTCCTCCACTCCGCCAGCCTCGCCGCGCGGATCCCCTCGATCGCCGCGATTGAAGGCAACGGTCGTCAGTTTTGCCCGAGCGGCAACAAACTCTTCGTGAAGTCGTTCCCAGGCATGTTCGATATCAAGGACGGCACCGTGGAGACCGGCCTCCTGACCGGAAATGGTCTCGGCTTCTGAGCGCGAGACGGGCAGGACGCCCGAATTCGATGGGGATTTGTCCATCAAAAAGCATTCATGCCTTGATCGGCCCGGCCGGTGTGACGATACTAACGGGGCACTCAGGTGGTGATGTTTTGATCCTGCCAATCGCCCGCCGAGACCCGCCAGATGCGAATTTCCGCCAGCCGACGAGCCGAACTCCATTCCATCGTCGCCCGCCGCGACCTCCTGAAAGTCGGCACGGTTGCCCTCTCAGCCAACCTGCTGCCGGGGCTGATTCGCCCGTCGATAGCAGCAGCCGAATCGCTGGCCCTCGCGGCGGCTCGTGCCAAATCCGTCGTCTTCCTGTGGATGGGCGGGGGAGTCACTCAGTTAGAGTCGTTCGACCCCAAGCCCGATGCTCCCCAGGAAGTTCGCGGCACGCTGTCGGCAATTCCCACCAAACTCCCCGGCGTGGCCTTCAGCGAGGCGTGCCCAAAACTCGCCGAAGTCGCGGATAAACTGGCAGTTCTGCGAACCTTTTCGCACGACAGCAACGATCACCTGATGAGCCAGGTCTACACGCTCTCGGGCCGCAAAGTCACTCCCGCGCAATTGTTCTCGGAACCCAACATCGGCGCGATTGTTCAGCACCTGATGGGTTCACGCAACGGGCTGCCTGGATATATCGCCGTCCCGGGAATCACCCGTCCGGGACCGCCGCCGCACAACCTGTTCGTGGGCGGCTGGCTGGGACGCGAAAATGCCCCCTTCTGCGTCGGCGGGCAGCCCGATCAGCCCGATTTCACCGTCGGCGAAAAATCCGACAACCCGCATCCCCTCGCGGAGGAGAACCTCAATCCTCCCGAAATGCGCTTCCCCGAAGACTTGCCCCTCGGACGGCTGGAACGAAGGGCCAGTTTGCGGGACACCCTCGAACGGGGATTGGCCTCGATCGACGGAGCCCTGACTGAACGGGCCGCGGATGGGCAGTTCCAGGGAGCGCTCAACCTGCTCATGTCTCCCAAGGTGCGCCAGGCTTTCGACCTGACCGATGAACCGGAACCGCTGCGGGAGGATTATGGCCGTACGAAAATTGGCGGCCGCTGTTTGCTGGCACGGCGGCTTGTTGAAGCCGGCGCCCGGTTTGTCATGGTCGATTACGGCTACGACCCCGATTACGGTAATCTGTGGGACATCCACAATGTTCCCGAGCAGAAGTTCCCGCACGTCTCGGAAATGGCGATGCGCGGCTACAACGTGCTGGGGATGGACCGGGCATTCGCCGCCCTGATTCGCGACCTCGACCAGCGGGGGCTCTTGGATACGACGCTCGTCGTTTATCTCACGGAGTTCGGTCGCACGCCGAAAATCAACGGCTATGGCGGTCGCGATCACTGGGGGATGTGCGGCTCGATCTTCTTCGCGGGCGCCGGAATCAAGACGGGGCAGGTGGTTGGTCAAAGCGATGCCCAGGCTGCCTTTCCCGTAACCCGCGGCTACGGTCCCGCCGATGTGGCCGCGACCATCTACAATGTTCTGGGAATCGATCCCGATATGCGCGTGATGAGTCAGTCGGGTCGACCGATGCCAGTGCTCGACCATGGCGACCCGATTGCCGACATTCTGGCATAGCGGGATTGTTCGCTCAGGACTGCGAGAAACGACCACGGGCCATGGTCGGTTTCTCGATCTCTCCACCCTCCGGCGGGTCGATAGATTCCGGTGCAAACACGATAGACCGCAACCGATCGACCCTTCGCGAAATGAAATCACCGTGCCCAAAAATGTTCTCGGTAGCGATCTGCAGCCGTGCGGATTTGACCCTCTGACAGGATTCTATCGCGACGGCTGCTGCCGAACCGGCGCCGATGACGTCGGCCTGCACCTTGTCTGCGCCCGCATGACCCAGGACTTTCTGGAATTTTCCCAGTCCCGGGGGAATGACCTCATCACTCCCGTTCCGGAGTGGGATTTTCCCGGTCTCAAGCCCGGCGACCAATGGTGCCTGTGCGTCCAGCGCTGGAAAGAGGCCCTTGAGGCGGGTTATGCGCCGTCCGTCGTCCTCGAGGCCACGCACATCTCAACCTTGGAGTTCGTCTCGCTGGAAGACCTCGAGGCACATGCCGTCGGAGCCTGAACGCGGCGGATCGCCGAAACCTGCGCGGCTCAGATCATGTCGAGTTTGCGATGCTGCCGCTTCGGAGGTCGCGAGCACTCGGCACACACGCCATCGACTTCAAGGCGATGGCCCGCCATGCGGAATCCCCGCTCCTGGGCAATCCGCTCCAGAAGCTCCGAGACTTCCGTGTTGAGGAACTCGATCATCGTGCCGCATTTGCGGCAAATGAGGTGATCGTGCTGGGGATAGCCATAGTCGTGCTCGTAGACTTCGCGGTCATTCGACCGGGCCACTTTTCGGATCAGCCCGGCTTCCACCAGCAGGTTCAACGACCGATAGATGGTCGAACGACTGACGCGCGACGCTCCCTTTTGGCGCGTCAGGTCGGTAATCCACTGCTCGGCGTCGAAATGGTCGTGCGTGGAATAAACGGCCGTGACAATGGCCTCGCGTTCCGGCGTCAGGCGCATGCCGCGAGTGAGCAGGAACTCCCGGAATTTTTCGACCGGAGTCACCGCAACATCGACAGCCGACAGTTCAATCACGTCACTCACCACGAAACCCAATCTCAATCGTCCTCGCCGAACCCGAGCGTATCGAGCATGCGCGACAAGGCGGCTTCCAGCTTTTCATCCGTATCGTACGTTCCGGCATCGATTTCCGCCTTGATGCGGGCCAATCGCTGCTGTCGCAGTTCGCCGGGAGACGAAGAGGAATGAATCTGTTCAAGCATTTTACCAGCCGCAGACAGATCAAGTTCATCGCGGGGAGAAGTCGGCTTCGTGGACGACTTCGCATCATCCGACTTGGACAACGGTTGCGCCGACCGAAGCGGATAGGCTCCCGAAGTCGCGCCGAGTCCGCGAACATCCATGTCGCTGCCCCCTCTCGGTGAACGGTGAAAGCCTTCGCCAAACGTACGCTGGGCGAAGAACTTCCCACTTCGGCAGTTATAGCCGATGCAGGCCGTTCGGTACAACCGGGGGTTCGTTTCGATCCACATGGACAGGCTCCACGATCTGGTCCGAGCGGCGGGATCCTCCCGCTACCGGCGGACGAAATCGGGAACCTCGTTTTCCCGAGACTTTTGCTAACGTGTTACAACCATTGAAGCTGCATCATCGCAGCCAATCTGGCGTTACTCGCGTCCGTTGCTGACAGAAGTTATCGACCTGTCGACTCGCGGCAATCAGCCCGCCCCTCCGAAATCGCGGGCTTGCGACCGGATCGCCTCGCGTCCTGCCGACGCTGACGGGTATGCGACTCCTTGGCCGGGTTTCTGCCAAAATCGTGCTGCGAAAGATTTGACGGAGCTCAATTCGTGGATTTGGAAGTGACTCACTTCCCATCGAGATTTCAAAATGCGTCCTGCCGCGATTCGTCAGCGAGAGGCCGCATACGGGCTGTCGGAGCTTGCCGGGCGAGACGCGGAATCCGTTCGGAGGGGACTCGCCAGCACCCGCGCCACGGTTTCGGCAGCAGCATCGATGGCTGCCGCGTCCACATCGAGATGCGTGCAGGCCCGAAGACGCTGCGGCCCACTGGATGGATTGATCCGGACCCCCTGCTCGCGCAGCGCCGCGGAAAGCTGTGCCGCCGTTCCCCACCCCGGGTCGATCTCGAAGAAGACAAGATTCGTTTCCACCCGAGCGGGATCGATCGTCACTCCCTTGATCTTCGCCAATCGGTCGGCCAGACGTCTGGCGTTGGCATGATCTTCTTTCAGCCGTTCGACATGATGATCGAGCGCGTATTGCGCCGCAGCGGCGACAATGCCGGCTTGGCGCAACGCGCCGCCGAAGACCTTCCGCGCCCGCCGCGCCTTATAAATCAATTCCTTTCGCCCCACCAGGATCGAGCCCATTGGGCAACCCAGGCCCTTGGAAAAACAGATGGAGACGCTGTCGACCAGGCTGCCGACGTCGCGAAGCGAGTAACCTCCAGCCAGACAGGCATTGAACAGCCGCGCGCCGTCCATGTGGACCTGTAACCGATTCGCATGAGCCCAGTCGCAAACTCGCCGCAACTGCGCGAGCGGGTAGACTCGCCCACCGCCCATGTTGGTCGAGTTTTCGACACACACGATTCGCGTGGTGCAAAAGTGCTGATTCTCGGCCCGGATGCGCCCCTCCAGGTCGGGAACGTCCAGCAGGCCGTCTTTTCCACGAATCGTGCGACAGGTCACCGCGCTCAAAATGGCAGGACCGCCGGCCTCATAATTGGCGATGTGGCCCGTTTCCTCGATCAGTAACTCATCGCCGCTCTGGCAGTGGGCGCGAACCGCCATCTGGTTCGACTGCGTCCCGGAGCAGTTGTAAACGGCCGCTTCCATCCCCAACAGGTCCGCGACGCGGGCTTCCAGGGCGTTAACCGTCGGATCCTCGGCCGACATGTCGTCGCCCACCTCCGCCGCCGCGATCGCCGCCCGCATGCCGGCTGTCGGCTTCGTCACCGTATCGCTGCGAAGGTCGATCATAACCCTGGAGACCTCTTTGAATTTGGGTGAGCAACGTCCATCGGCGCGTCCGTGGCACCCGATCGCGAACCCGATTCGTGAATGGTGGGAAACCTTTTGTCGGACGCCTAAACTCTACCGAACGCTGGATTCACTTCGCAAACCGTGCATTGAGGCAATTGTGTCGGCTGATCTCACCATTCCCATCATTGACTGTTCTCAGGCCGATCCGCTGCCCCTCTTGCAGGACTTGCGGCAGAAACTCAGCCCGCAGGGCGACGTTGTTTCCGAGGCCGGTCGTCAAAAAACGCTCGCCGTTTTCGGAGAATCTCTGTCGCCCCGGCAGGTCGTCGCGAAGATCTGCGGCGACGTCCGCGAGCAGGGCTTGGCGGCGCTCCTCGACTACACGAAGAAGCTCGATGGCAAGGAGCTCACGCAAGAGTCGATGCGCGTTTCCGCAGACGAACTGAAAGCGGCTCACGAGGCCGCCAACCCGAAATTCCTGCGTACCATCCGCAACATCCGCGAAAACATCATCGAGTTCCAATCGAAGATTCTGCACGAAGACGTCCGGCTGATTCGCCAGGAAGGAGTGTCGCGGGTCGAACTGCGGCAGCGGTATCTCCCGCTTCGGCGTGTCGGCATCTGTGTGCCGGGTGGAGCGGCCGCGTATCCGTCAACCGTGCTGATGACTGCCGTCCCCGCCAAGGTCGCCGGCGTGCGTGAGATTGTGGTTGTCGTCCCTCCCACGGAATTCGGCGGTTATCATCCCGATCTGCTGGCCACCTGCGCTGAACTCGGCATCACCGAAGTCTATCGCGTCGGTGGAGCCCAGGCGGTGGCGGCGCTTGCCTATGGCGTCGAAGGAATCCCGCGAGTCGACAAGATTGTCGGTCCCGGCAACCTGTTTGTCGCGCTCGCCAAGCAGCACGTTTACGGAACCGTCGATATCGACAGCATCGCCGGTCCCAGCGAAGTCGTTGTTCTCGCCGATGACTCGGCTCATCCAGACTACGTCGCAGCCGACCTGATCTCGCAAGCCGAGCACAGCCCCGGTTCCGGCGTCCTCATCACCTGGCATGCTCCGCTCATCGAGCAGGTTCGGGAAGCACTGGTTGCGCAACTCGCAAAGCTGCCGCGCGGCGATCTCGCTCTCGTTAGCCTGAACGCGTACGGGGCGCTGATCCTGGCCCGCGACGAAGCCCAGGCGTGCGAACTGACCGACCTCTTGGCCCCCGAGCACCTGCACATTTCGACTCGGCATCCCGACGAAACGCTAGAACACATCCAGAATGCGGGAGCGATCTTCCTCGGGCACGACACGCCTGTCGCCGTCGGCGATTACTTCGCCGGGCCGTCCCATGTGCTTCCGACGGGCGGAACAGCGAGATTCGCCAATGGCCTGTGCTCGAACGACTTCCTGAAGCGATCCAGCGTCATCTGGTACAACCACGCCGCCCTCGACGAGGCCTCCGAAGACATCTGCCGTCTCGCGGCCGTCGAGGGACTGACGGCTCACAGCGCGAGCGTCGAAATCCGGCTCACCGACGACTGAGGCTACGGAAGTGGCCGGTGGTCAGTAGTTAGTGGTTAGTAGCTGACCGCTCGCTGCTGGTAGCTGGCTGCTGGCAGCTATCCCAAAATGAGAAGCAATGGTCGAGAACTTCACACGCACGGCTGATGTCGTCGAAGCGGGTCGGGCGCGCGGGCTGCACCATGGCTGCCAGATTTGCGTGTTTCATCGTGGTAATGTCGTGCTGGACACAGCCATCGGCGAGGCACGTCCAGGCGAGCCGCTGACGACGCAACATCGGATGATGTGGCTGTCGGCCGGAAAGCCGCTGACTGTGGTCCTCCTGGCCCGATTGTGGGAAGAGGGCCTCGTCGACATTCACGCCCCCGTCGCCCGCTATCTCCCCGAGTTTGGCGTCCGCGGCAAGGAAGCGATCACCGTCAAGCATTTGCTGGTTCACACGGCTGGTTTGCGCGACGTCGACCATGGCTGGCCGGAGGTGACCTGGGATGAAACCGTCCGACGGATTTGCGCGGCGGGGCTCGATCACGATGCCGTCCCCGGAGTCACTCCCGCCTATCACCCCATGTCGAGCTGGTTCGTGCTGGGTGAAGTGGTCCGTCGCGTCTCACGAAGATCGTTCGAGGAGTTTCTGACGACAGAGCTGCTCACTCCTTGCGGCATGACGCAGGTCAGCCTGACGGCCAATGAAGAGAGCGCGACATACTCCCCGCTGTACGAGCGGCAACAGGGCGAACTGGTCGAGCTGCCCTGGAACGCCCCGCCGCGACGTGATCGCCCATCGCCCGGCAGCAGCCTGCGAGGACCAATTCGTGAACTGGCTGTGTTTTACGAAATGCTGCGTCAACAGGGACGCCACGGCCTCGCACGCATTCTCCGCCCGCCAACCGTCGAAGCGCTCACCGCCCGCCACCGCATTAGTGAACACGATCTGACGCTACAACACGCCGTCGACTTCGGTCTGGGCTTTCTCATCAACGGCGCGAAGTATGGCGTCGACACGGTTCCATACGGATATGGTCGCTACGCCTCTGCCGAAACCTTCGGACATGGCGGCGCCCAATGCGCGCAGGGCTATTGCGATCCCGGCCACGAACTGGCGGTGGCGTACGCCTTCAACGGCCGTCCCGGAGAGGGTCAACACCAGCGCCGCGTCCGGGCGATCAATGACGCAATCTACGAAGATCTCGGACTTGCTCAATAGCCAACTTCACGGCTGACGACGCCAGTCATCCTTCGAGGTGACCATCCGCCAAGAGTGTCACTCCTCGATGATAATCCTTGGAGTCACCATCAGCATCACGCTGGTTGACTCACGCCCAAGACCAACATTTTGAAAGAGCCGATTGATGAACGGTACATTCGCCAGCGCGCCCGCGGCTCGGTCACGGTCGGCGGGCTGACGAGTCAGTCCCCCCAGCACGAGCGTCTGGTCATTGCCGAGCATCACAACCGACGCCGCTGATCGGGCTTTGGCCAGCGGGCCTTGGGGGAAACTTGAAACAGGGTTGCCGGTGCCGCCTTGCATTTCGCCACCCAACGGCGAAAAAGTCGTTGTCGGAATCAGCCCGTGGTAAAACGGCTGCATGCTGACCCAGACATGAGCCTGGTCCGTCGTCACGGCCGATTTAAGTGTCATTCCCAGGCTGGGGAGTTTCCAGCCCTGGAATTCTGCCTGATTCGCCGGATCGCCGAGCGTCACGACGTCGCCGTCCGCCAATTCCGTTTCCACGAGATAAACCATCGAATCTTGGAACGACGAAATCGCGTCGAGAAGTTGCTGCCTCTCGTTGAGCGAGTTGAGTTGAAACAAGGCGAAGTCGATCCCGGTGTGAGCGGGAAGGCCCAGGAGATTCGGTTGATCGAATGGATTGGGCGACGGTGTCGGCAACTCGCCGAACGGAAACGAGTCGCCCGTACCGTTGAACTCAGGATCGCAGGGCGCGGCATTGACATCGAAATCAAAGTCGACGCCGATGTTCTTGAGAATTCGCTGTCTGACTGTGATGAACCGAACTTCAAGGGCGATCTGGGCGCTTCTCTGCGCGCGCTGAGAATACCTGTTGTTCCAGACCACTTTGGGATCGCACGGCGGCTGCGCGTCGAGTTCCGTGGGAAGCAGAAGTCCGGTCAGGCAGAGACCGAAGAAGCATCTCGAGAGCCAATTCTCAGTTTGTCGGACCAACATGGTGCGTCTCCCTCTCGGAACGAAGTCGGATCGTACGAACAGGAACGGGTTGTCTCAGATGTGACCGGTCTCCGTCACAAGCCAGCCGGGGTTTCTTCACTCCCGGCAACGTTAAGGTCGGGCCGAATGTCCCGACGGTAAGACCACGGCTTCATGAGTGCATGATGTCATGCCCCATGGACACTTGGATACAAAAAACCGGGGTCTAGCGAGAAACTGACGGCGCGGTGGTGCTCGGCCCGCCATGAAAAGCCGCCAGTGCCACTGGCGGTCTTCACGATCCTTCAAAAACACGCTCGGCAGCCCGCTCCGCCTGCTCGATGGCGTCCGGGACACCGACGCCGCGGTAACCGGTTCCAGCCAGTTCCAGGCCGCGATAGGGTTTCACGCCCGCTTCGATGGCCGCCACACGGTCGAGATGCCCCAGCGTGTATTGCGGCATCGCCCGCACGTAGCGGCAAACCTTGGCAAAATCAGGTTCGCCAGTGACGCCAAGAGTCTTCGCGAGTTCTTCGCGGACCGTGGCGATCATTTCTTCATCAGTCTGCAACATCGCCTCGGGATGCAGAGCGCCGCCAACGAATGTTCGCAACAGGACGCAGCCTTCCGGCGCCCGGTCCGGAAACTTCCGGCTGGAAAACGAGACCGCGAGAATCTTTCGTCGTTCTCGCTCGGGAATGACCAATCCGAAGGCATTCAGCGGATGGCGGACATTTGCCAATTTGTGACCCGTGACAACGATCGCGGACGAGGCATAGTCGATCTCGCTAAGGAGCCCCGCCAGCGGTTTGTCGAAATCGTCGACGAGTTCGCTGGCCGCATGCGTGGGGAGCGTCAGCAGAACGCCGTCGGCGTCCCACCACTCGCCGGTCGACAGGCCCAGTCGCCATCCAGTGCCAGTCGGTTTGAGTGACGTGACCCGCGTTTCGAGGCGAATCGCACAATTCGCTGAAACGCTCGTTGTCAGGGCATCGACCAGGTCTTGCAGCCCGCCCTTCAGCCCCGCGAAGAGACCATATCGCGCTCCGCTTGAGGTGCGATCCGAGGATTCCGCCGAGGGCTTCTTGCGATCGGCCAGCGCAGCACGAATCAGGCTGCCATGCCGCTGTTCCATCTCGAGGAAACGAGGAATGGTCGCGGCGAGACTCAGGGTTTCGGGATCGGAGGTGTAGATGCCGCCCACGAGGGGTTGAACCAGTCGATCCAGGGCTTCAGCCCCGAGCCGTCGACGAACAAACGAGGCGAGACTCTCATCGATCAAATTTTTGGCCGGTGGAACAAAGTATTCCGCGAACAGACGCAGCTTGCCCCACGGAGAGAGCAGGGGAGTGGTGACCATCGGCCATAACGCGGTCGGGCTGAGGAGCTGAAACCCATCGGGAACCGGCACCGGCCGTCCCTCGTAGAGCACGAGCGCTCCCCGATACTTTGTATCCGTCGGGATCAGTCGATCTTCGATCCCCAGCCGTCGGCACAGCGAGACCGCTCCCGGCTTATTCGTCAGGAACGAATCGGCTCCGGTATCGACGAGGTAACCCTGCTCGCGAATCGTTCCCACCGCGCCGCCGGCGCGGGGACCACTTTCCACCAGCACGATGTCGAGCGGCACCTGTCGCTCGACACTCAGTTCCTGGAAACGATGAGCAGCCGCCAATCCGGACAGACCGGCCCCGACGATCACGATCCGCCGCGGTTCAGACATTCCCTGTTTCCCGAAACCTCACGCGGCACCGAGTTCATGGACCATTTTCACGAGGGCCTTCACGTTCTCGGCCGGCATGTCCGGGAGGACGCCATGCCCCAGGTTGAAAATATGCCCCGGGCGCTTGCCCGCCTGTTGCAGAATGTCGGTCGTACGGCGACGGATCGTGTCGAGATCGGCAAAGAGAGTCACCGGGTCGAGATTCCCCTGCACGGCCCGGTCGTACCCTACCAACTTCCAGGCATCGGCCAGTTCGATGCGCCAGTCGATGCCAATCACTTGCCCGCCGGCTTCGGCACACGCCGGAAGCAGGGCGGGGTTGCCGGTCAGGAAGTTGATGACCGGTGTTCCGGGACGCACGCCGTCGATCACCATTTTGGTGTAGGGCAGGACGTACTTGCGGTAGTCAGCCGGGCACAGGCAACCGGCCCAACTGTCGAAGAGTTGCACGGCCTGGCAGCCGGCATCGATTTGC
>JAHBXV010000039.1 GCA_019636285.1 Planctomycetaceae bacterium | reverse complement strand
GCATTCGCAGACGTTGACGCTGCGGGGACTGACGGGAGGGGTCACGACGGGGCCTGTCGTCAAGGAGGCGGGTCGATGAAGCGGCATCGCCTGGCGACTGTTCCGGCCCGGCCGCATCGAAGCGGCATGTCGCTGCTGGAGGTCTTTGTGGCCCTGGCGATTTTCATTGCGGCGCTGGCGGTCATTACGCAGATCATCAGCACCGGTTCGCGGGCCTCGGCCCGGGCCCAGTTTCAAAGCGAGGCCACGCTGCGGGCGGAATCGTGCATGGCCGAGGCCGTGGCGGGGATTGTGCCGCTGCAGGCGGAACGGAAGTCGTTTGAAGACGATGCCGCCTGGCAGTGGTCGCTGACTGTCGAGAGCGGCCCGCATGTCGACACGCTGCTCCTGACGGTGGCGGTCGAACACACCACTGAAACCGGGCGGGTGAATGGCACTGCCACGCTGCGCCGGATCATCCGCGATCCGCAACTGTTCCTGAACGCTGCGTCGGCCTCGTCCACTTCCAGCGCACTGGATCTGCTTCAATGACATCCGCCAGACAACCTTCCCGGTCCATGCGGCGTTGGAAAACGCCCCGCTGCTTTGCGCAGACACGTCTGGCGGCCGACCGCGATCGCAGTGGCTTCACGCTGGTCGAAGTGCTCGTCGTTCTGGTGATCCTCGCAGCCATCGTTGCCCTGCTGCTCCCTGCCGTTCGGACCGCGCGAGAACCCGCACGGCGAATGCAATGCAACCGGCATCTCAAGCAAATTGGGTGGGCGATCGACAATTACCACAACGAATACGGCGAACTGCCCCCCGCGTATACGGTCGACGCCGACGGCAAGCCACTCCATAGCTGGCGAACCCTGTTGCTCCCTTATCTTGACCGCAAGAATCTCTACGACCGTCTCAATCTCGCAAAATCGTGGGATGCTCCGGAAAACGCCAGCGTCTTCGAGAATGAAGCCTGGATGCAATGTCCGTCGCTCCGAGACTTACCCCGGTCGCAAACCAACTATCTGGCAATCGTCACCGACACCAGTTGTCTACGCCCGGCTCGCTCGCTCGCCTACTCGGAAATCACTGATGAAAAGCACGCCACCATCGGTGTGATCGAAGTCACGGCCGACTATGCAGTCCCCTGGATGGAGCCGCGAGATGCCGACGAGGCGATCCTGCTCGCGGTGACACAGAACGATTCCGATCCGCACTCCGGCATCAGGCATGCCATCAAGATGGACGGAGCGGTGATCCCGCTCCATGCAAAGATGACATACGAAACCGTCAACGCACTCGCCACCGCGGCAGGCGGAGAAACGATCGAGGACGAGTGATCGAAGCACGGACGACAGAATTGAAGGGGGTCGCGAGAACATGCTTACGATATCCGATCGCCAGCAGTCCGAAGTCATTTCATCCAAACTTCACGCCGCCCGCTCGTGGGCAGGCTTCACGCTCATCGAGCTGATCCTCGTTCTCGTGATGCTCGGCGTCGTCATCGCACTGCTGCTTCCAGCAGTGCGCAATCCACGAGAGGCCGCCCATCGAACACACTGCCGCAACAACCTCAAACAAATCGGCCTCGCGCTTCACAACTACCACGATGAGTACGGCGAACTGCCTCCCGCCTACACGGTCGATGCAGACGGCAAGTCACTCCATAGCTGGCGGACCCTGTTGCTCCCTTATCTCAACAAGAAGGATCTCTACGACCGTCTCGACCTGACGAAGCCCTGGAACACCCCCGAGAACGCAGCCGTCTTTGAAAACGAGCGATTGTTTCCGTTTCAATGCCCCAGCGCCAATCACGGAGAGTTCGAGACCAACTATTTGGCGATCGTCACCGAGTCCAGTTGCCTCCGCCCCATCCGGTCGCTGACTTTGTCAGAAATCACCGACGGCACCGCCAACACGATGTGCATCGTCGAAGTCCGGCAAAACCAGGCGGTGCCGTGGATGGAGCCCCGAGATCTCGATGAAGCCGCGCTCCTCACTTTTGACCAGAAGACGACGGAATCGCATACCGGCGGACGCCACATCCTGCCCATGGATGGCGCCGTGCGATTTCTCTCCCAAACAACACCACTAGAAACCGTCAAGGCACTAGCCACCGCGGCCGGTGGAGAGACGATCGACGAGTTTTAACCTCAGCCCTCTATACACGTCGCAGATGCCAGTTGGCATCCGGGCTCGGCTCACAACAAAGAAGAGAGTCTCACAAAGTCACAAAGTCACGGAGAAAGACGAAGCCGCTCTTATTGCATTCTCCGTGCCTCCGCGGCTTTGTGAGACCCCAACAAACCCGTCCCAACGAACGGCAACCCCGTGCGGCGCAGCCAGACTTCATACGCCAGCAGCGGAATCGCCCAGCTCGTCCAGGTCGCCTGAATGCCGTACCACGGGGCGGCGATCTCCAGGACCGTCCCCACGCCCCCCATCAGCCGCAGGAGGACCGTCGAACACAGGCAGAGATAACACCGCATCATCCAACGGCGGTGCTCGTTGAACCGGCGCGAGACGGCTGCCCGCCAGCCGAGTGCCACGCTCGTTCCCGTCAGCACCGCTAACACCGCCAGTCCTGTCCCAGCAATCGGCCCGCTCGCCGCATACGCCGCCATCCACAATCCACTTGGGACCAGCAGCACCAGAATGAAAGAAGCCTGAGCCCGACCTAACCGCCGATGCCAGCGAGGCCATCGGCTGCGGAATCGGTCGCTGATCAGCAGCATCCCCAACACCAGCGTGACCGGCCCGACGGTCAAGTGGACATAAAACGGCAGGTGATAGCCCTGCCAGAAGTATTCTTCACGCCCCAGCAGGAAATCAGCCGTGAAATTGGGCGGCAAATAGTCCGGATAATTCCGCAGAACTTCGACCAGCACCTTGCAGACAACGACCGTCGCCGCGATGGCAAAAATGCGTTTCGCCTGCGAGGGGGTGATGCGTGACATGCAAGCCGGCCGAGGTGCGCACTCTGTAAGAAAGCTCAGCCTTCACACGGAACGCTGACCATTATCGCTTTCTCGCTCCAGTTCAAACACAGTAATTTCTGGTCGGACATTGAATCGCACGCGAATCAGGTGGCCCACACCGCGGCTGATGTAAAGCCGCCGTTCGCCCGACAATTCAAATTCCCCGCTCGTATAGCGGCGATTCCTCACGGGAAGAAGCGGCGGATCCAGAAATGGCGGCTTGCACTGCCCGCCATGAGTATGGCCAGACAGAATCCAACCCCGGAAATTGCCCCAGCCCGGTTCATCAACCGCGTCGGGATTGTGAACTAGCGCGACACACGGATCGTCTGGCTGAAGTTGTGCCATCCCTTCGGAGAGCGAGAACTGCCCGGCCCAGAGATCATCGAATCCGAGGACTGAGAGCCCCCCGACGTTCGCGACTTGGTTACGAAGAATGGTAACCCCCGCCTTTGCCGACAGGCTCACCACCTCCTCAGCCACGTCGAACGACTCCCAACCCCGTCCATAGTCGTGGTTCCCAAGAATTCCGAACGTCCCGAGCGAACCTTGCACCAGCTTGTCGAAGACCCGCCGCGCGTTGTCGTCGATGGATGACTTCGCGGTGATGAAGTCGCCCGTATAGGCAACGATCGTAGGTTTCAGCTCGCGCACTGTCTGGAACACACGCAAGAGATAGTCGCTGTCGACACGCGGGCCAATATGCAGATCGCTGATCTGCACCAGCCGCGCTCCCACGAGATTTGTCGGCAGGCCCCGAATCGGCATCGGGCGATGCTCGACCCTCAGCCAATGCGGCTCGATTCGCCACGCATACAGGCCGAGAGCCGACGTCGCCGCCGCGACCGAAGCCGCCAGAAGGCGACGCCGGGACATGCGGCGACGTTCGGGCAATGACGTGCTCATCTGCAAGTGGTCAACAACGTCCCTACTCTTTCGCCAGCGACACGCAGACAATTTCTTTGTCATTACGGGCAAACACGCATTTGCGGGCGAAGGCGGGGTGGGTCCAGACAACGTCGCGACGCTGAGCAGGCCCGGTCGGGTCAACCAGGTGCATGCGGCCAATCTCCTCGTACTTCTCGGGGGACAGCTTCGCCAGAATCAGGTCGCCCTGTTCGCTGAACAGGAAATAGCGATCTTCGTGACGAACCAAGAACGCATTCCCCCAGCGTGCTGATTGGCCGCTCGTCGGAGCGAAGGTTTCCCAGATCCGGTCCCCCGTATCCCGGTCGATGCAACGGAACTCCCCGTAGCTGTCAGCTCCGTAGATGAATTCGCCATCCAGAGCGGGCGTTGAGATCATGCAATGCAGTGAGTCCGTTAACCGTTCGTTCTGTCCCGAACGCTGCCAGGCCACCTCGGCGGTCGGCTTATCACGATTCAGCCGCATCATCAGCGAACCGTTGTAGAACGAACTGACAAACAGAAGGTCGCCCTGCACCCGCGGCGTAGCCACCGCCAGGCCCGCTTTCAGCACAAAGGGCTGGTTCCAGTAAACCTCTCCCGTTTCAGGATTCAGCGACGAGAGAGCCGCCGGATGCCAGACAATCAATTGCCGCGTCCCGCCCGCTTCAACAATGATCGGGCTGCTGTAACCGGGACCATGTTCTCCCATGGAATCCAGGGCTCGCCACAGTTCGCGGCCATCGTCTTTATGAAAGGCGACAACGGTGGTCCCCTTTCCGCCCACCAGCGCAATCAGGCGGTCTCCATCGAGGAGCAGATTGGCCGAGTAGCCCCACACGGGCGATGTCTCGCGGCCATAATCGGTGGCGAAGTGCCGCTTCCAAACCAGTTCGCCGGTTTCAGCATTCAAGCAAACCAGGTGACCCTCTGCTCCCAGCGTATACATTCGCCCATCGCGCACAACGGGCGTCGTCCGCGGGCCAGCCGGATAGCTGACCGTGTAAGCGCAAGGATACTCATACTTCCAGACCGTCTCCCCCGTCGCGGCATCGAGGCACAGCACCCGCTCGGTCGCGTTCGCTGACCCGCGCTGAAACGGGTTATCGGGATCGCGGGCATCGCCAACGAGCTGCTTATCGGTCACATAGACCCGCTCGCCGACGACCGCCGGTCCGGCATACCCCCCGCCAATCGGCACCCGCCACAAGACGCGATCGTCCCCGACGGGCAGCGTGTCAACAATCCCCTCTTCTCGCCACACTCCATCGCGCTCGGGCCCCATCCATTGCGGCCAGTCATTGGCCATAACGGGAGAGACGCACGCCAACGTCATAAGGAGCAGGCACTGGATCGGGCGTAACAGGATCATGATCGGTCCCGGCAAAAGAGTATTTGATGACGGCATTTTTTTGGAGATCACGCAAAACTAATCGCCTCAGGCTGACTTGCCCGGTAACTGTCAGCCGTCACGACAATGGTATCGGCCGCGAAATCGCCAATCCGCTGCTGGTCGGCCGTCAGGCCAATCAGCACCACGGCCGGAATGTAATTGAACATCGAATCGGCGATCAGCAGGATCAATCGGGCCATGGCCCTAAGGAATCCCGGCGGCTTCAACGTCGTCTTGCGAATCACGCGCAATCCGCAAATCCACTTGCCGGGGCTGATCCCCCAGTAACCTTCCAGGATCGCCATCACGATCAGAATGCCGAAGCCTACCGCCGTTAGAATCCCGAAAAACCAGGCGAATTCGATGACGACTGGCGCCCAGTCGTTCCGAAACCGCGCGACCAGGTCGTTCAGATCAAGCGTCCAGAAGTAAGCCCACATCGCTACCGTCGTCGGCAGGCTGAAGACGATCCCATCGATAAACCGAGCGACGCCTCTCCGCAGCAGCGTCGACTGCCGGACCGTTCGCTTGCCGCGACGTGTCAGAAACGTCCGAGCCTTCCGCATCAGCACATCCGAAGTCACCACGAAGATCAGCATCGGGACGATGGTCGCGAACGCGAGTGCCAGGTACGCCGGCCAATATTGACGAAACAGTTCGCCCAGCATCCCCGAATTCTTCGCGCGAATTTCGTCAAACCCCGTGGAATGAAGTCGCCGCAGTTCCGCGCCCCCTGTCAACGTGTCGCACACGACGACAATCCGATCGGCCTCGGTATCCGCCAGACCGCGAACGGAACTCGCGCCGGAGATGGGCAGTTTCGCAAAACTCGTCACCTCGGCCGTCGCCTCGTCGACATGCAAGGCTTCCAGCGTCCCCGTGCTCGATGAAGTCGAGTCGTTCACCAGCCGGATCATCGTGAGTTCGCCGTCCAGCAGCGCGAACGCCGGCGGTATGTCGCCAATCGCTGCCGTCGCCGGGTTCGGATGCAGCCGAAGCTCGATCCACGCCGATGGGTCGCCATCGTCCAACCGCGACGGACGAAACCAGTACCGGGCTCCGTACGACAAGGAGGTGAACCTGCCAACAAAGGGTGATCCGGCCAGATTCGGCCCCTCGGCGGCGAACAGGTAGCCCTGCTCCCCATCACCCACCACCCACAGATGCCGCTCCGAAGCGCCACTTGCCGATTGCGAATAGTTGCGCATGGCCAGTTCACGTGCCGAGGGGGGCCCCGTCTCGGGCTCCAAAGCATCGGCTGGACGATCTTCCTCGCCCGGCCACACGATCTCGCCACGATCAAGCCACTCCCCGTCGCTCAGTCGCAACAGGGTAAACCGTCCCTGGTCGTCCCGGTCGATCACGCCAAGTTCCGTCCCCCAGCGGAACGGCGCCGAGGGCTGAACCAGCGAACGAGCCGGATGGATCACCACCGGCGATCCCTCGACAATCATCGCCACTTGCGAATTACCCACGGCCCATAACGCGCCATCCAGCGACGCCAGCCCCTTCACATCGAAGCCGACGGACAGTTCCCTTCCCTCCGACTGACCGTCGAGCGTCATCGATTTCAATTTCGACGAGGCCGACGGACCCGCCATGGCATCGAAGATGACATACCACAATCGCTCGTCATGAACGGCGGCGATCGCGAAGTTCGGAAATTGCATCCCGAACGGACGTCCGACAAAGCCGGGCATCATCGTGAAGTTAATCACCTGTGGCAGAACCATCTGCACCAGGAAGTAGACCGCGGCGGTCATGCCAATCCACGTGCTGGCGCGCGTCTTATGCGCTTCGCTGCGGAAGCCGGGCGGTGCGTCCAGAAAGTCGTCGTCCGAAAGCGCGTCGACTCGAGACATCGCCAGCCCCCCTGCCCGGCGAAGATCGCGCGCCGGGAACGATTCCTTGAGCATCTGGGCAACGGGGTCGCAGCCCCGCCGCCGTCCCGCTCATCGTATCGGCCCGCGCGCGAATCCAGAACTCCACGACCGCGATCTCCGTCGATCAGCGGGTCGTCGATTGTTCTTCGGAGGTCAGTTGCAGACGTCCGGGCGATCCGGCATCGGGAGCCTGCTGAGTCGGCGGAGCGCTGAACGCCACCGTGCTGGGCAACGTATGATACGCGCCCGGAGCCGCGATCGTCGTGCGATCCAGCTCCTTCTTCACCGTCCCGGACTGGTAAGGACCAACGCCCATGACGAACCAGTTGTTATCGTCCGACATGGAGGACGAAACGCCCCCCATCCCCAGAAGCTGGTTCGTCTTCGCGTCGTAGGCCACCAGGCCGATTTTCGCGGTCGCCGATTGCCGCATCCGCGACACCAGCCGGACTTCGGGAACGGTCAGCATCCCAGGGAGGGCAATCTCCGGCGTTCCCAGAAAGGAGTCCGCCGAATCGGTTCCCAGCGCCCCGGCTCGCAGTTCCAGAACGATGTCCGCATCATCCGCCTTGGGAACCAGCGTCGCTCCATTCACCATCGCCCGATGACGAATCGAACCGACCAGGTACCCCTTGTCGACGCAGTCGAGGTACTTCTCCTCGATGAACACCTTCTGTCCCGCGAACGAACTCAGATCGACCTTTGCGAGCGATGTGTCGACGGCATTCGAGAGCAGGAGCTGCTCGCGTGCCGTTCGTGCGGTGTTCGTTGTCTTCGTGGAAGTACAGCCCGACACCGTCGCCGCCACGCACAGGGTTGCGACGCTGTAAGCCAGCAGTTCATTCCGAAACATCGAAACGGATCCCTGAAGTTGCGCGAAGACGGCGCCAGCGCGCCGACCAGGCCCACTTCGAGGAAATAAAGAATCGTCGCCAGCCCCTGCAACATCACCCGGCTGAAACTCCTGCCTTGCACGGCGTATCACCCTGGTGACACCGGCAACTCCGGCGAATTTGGCCGAGGCAACAAGGTTTCTCCCGAATCATGTCCGCACAATCACGGTTGAACTCGAACAGGGTCGTGTGAAGATTTCCGAATAACGTGCTCGCTCCCGGAGCGGCTGGTACACTACGACCACTGATACACCCCGTCCTGTTCTGAGGTTTGGTATCGGGAGACGTTTCCGTGAAGCCAAAATCAGCGGTCCGCACAGTTCGTTTCGGTTATACGCCTGGGCTCATCAGGGCCGCGATGATCGGATCGATCCTATCCAGCGCGGGCATCGCATGGGCCCAGCCGCAACCGATGGAAGGCCCCGAACTCTGGGCCAAGATTCAGCCGCTGCTGGGCAACCGCGAGTACGGCGCCGCGATTCAACTGCTCGAGCGGCAGCGTCAGCTCGTTGATAAGTCAGCCAAATCGAGCCGACCTATAAGATTGATCGAAGAACACGTTCAGATCTTCAAAGATCTCACCACCCTCGAACGTCGGGCACGAGAGAAGTTTGACAACCTGAAGGCTGGCGACCGCGTCACCTTTGCCGGCATCGCGTATCAGGTCGTGAAGCGGGACGACATGGACGGAAAGTCGCGCGTCGTCGTGAAACTCGCCTCGGGAGGCCGCGAATCAACCCGCACTTTCGACGATGTTCGCGCGGCCGACCTGTTGACTCTCGCCGACTTGGCGAGCCCCATGTCCGTTGACGACAAGTTCCTCGCCGGAATGCTCCACGCTGTCGATGACTCCGGCGATCGAGGCCTCGCCCGGCGTCTTCTGAGTGACGTCGCCGATCAGAAACCCATTCAGTTCTGGATCGCCCGACTCGACGCCGAGGCCCAGGCGGCCGAAGCGGCTGCCAACGCTCCGGACGATCCGATTGTCGGCACCTGGCGATTTGTGATCGGGAAACCCGGCGAACGGCAGCGCATCTTCAACCTCGAATTGAAGAAAAATGGTCGCGGAGAACCGGGAGGAACCATGTGGAAAAAGAGTGGCGATGACCGCTACACGATCACCGCTTCGTGGGGCGGAACGGCTCTTGTTACGCTCCAGCCCGGCGGTGAACGGTTGATGGGACGACTCGCGAACGGCACTCCCTGCGGAGCAACACGTCAGTCGACCACGAAGAATCGCGCGCGGCCGGGCAATTGATTGCTGAGCGCGAAGCACCTGCCAGGCCACGACTGCCCTGCCATGGCCTAAGACTTCGGGTGCCACGCTACGCCGTTAACCCTCTTGGCTGCCGCCCCCACCGGCTTGACCGGTGGGAACGGGAGATTGACAGCTATCGCGAGACCACGATCCGTTCCCGGTCCGCCCCCGGCCAGCCTGTCTGGCCGGAGCAAAAGTTTGAGGGCTGGTCTTCAACGACCCTGGTCTGGCAGACTTGGCTTCCTGCCGGGCAAGCCGGGCAGGGGAGCAGAGAGATCTGGCGTGAAAGCTCTAGCCTTCAAACTTTCCGTCCGGCGGGACAAGCCCGCCGGGGCTTTCGGGGACCAAACGTTTTTCGCAGCTCTTGATCCACCAAAGCGTTAACAGCGTAGGGTGCCACTGGCGCTGCCAGTGTGTCTTGAGATTTTCGCCCATGAAAAGATGCACTTGCGGGGGCCACCCGCTCCCACCCGTCTCTTTCACATCGCCAGGCCGCTACACCTGCCCGTTCAGAATTCGTGCCAGGGCGATCACGACGATCGCCCCCAGTGTCGCCAGTCCCAGGCTGCGCAGATCGAACTTCTTGACGTCCCCGATCCCCAGTTGCGTCCCCAGCCAACCCCCGACAAACGCCCCGATGATCCCGAGAATGGTCGTGGTGATGATTCCACCGCTCCCACCCATGACGAGCTTCGCCAGGATTCCCGCAACAAGTCCCAGCACAATCCAAGCCAGCCATCCCATCGCAAGATCTCCTTATTTGTCCACCGCTATCGACGTCGGATCGCTTCCAACACCAGTAGCAGGACAATCGCTCCCAGAATCGCCAGTCCCAGGCTTCGAATGTCGAAACCCTGCACCGTCCCCCAGCCCAGTTGCGTGCCGATCCAGCCCCCGATCGCCGCGCCGACAACTCCCAGAATGGCCGTCATGATGCAGCCCCCCGGCTGTGAACTCGGGACGATCATGCGGGCGACAACCCCCGCGATCAGCCCGAACAGCGCCCAACTGAGGAACCCCATGTCTCTCCCCTTCTTCCGACCGCCGATACTCGTTCCGCGGCCAAACCAACCCTGCCGGCATCGAACCGCTAACCCGCTGGATTCTAGCCCGAACCTCCCCGAAATGCGCGGACTCTGGTACTGTGTTGCGGGACAAGTCGAGGGTCGAGAGTCCAGAGTCGAAGAAGACAAAAGGCTTCTTCAGTCTTACTCACTCGACTCTGGACCCTCGACTCTCGACCGTATTGGCTCTCCGTTTTTTCGTCGTTTCACGTGCTGGATTCCGGATGATCACGATCGTTGACTACGGCATGGGCAATCTTCGCAGCGTGCAGAAGGGATTCGAAAAGGTTCACGCCGTAGCCCGCATCAGCAACGCCCCCGAGGAAATCGCCACGGCGGAAAAGCTCGTCCTCCCCGGCGTCGGCGCCTTTCGCGATGCGATCGCCGAACTGAAGCGACTCAATCTCGTCGAACCGTTGCTCGACGCTCTCGCCAAAGATTGCCCCTTCCTGGGGATTTGCCTGGGCCTCCAACTCCTGTTCGATGTCAGCTACGAAGACGGCGAACATCGCGGCCTGGGGGTGATTCCCGGCGAAGTGCGGCGGTTCGAATCGGCCCCGGGCTTCAAGGTGCCTCACATGGGCTGGAATACGCTGGACGTCGTCCACCCGAACCCGCTGTTGGCTGGACTGCCCGAATCGCCGTCAGTCTATTTTGTCCACAGCTACCATGTTGTTCCAACTGACAGTTCGGTGATTGCCACCGAGACGACCTACGGAAAACCTTTCGTCTCCATGGTCTCCCGCGGACGTCTGTTCGCCACGCAGTTCCATCCCGAAAAAAGCCAGCGCGTCGGGCTGAAGCTCCTGGAAAACTTCGCGAACCTCCCCGCGTGACGACCATGCTTTCCTGATTCCGTGTCGGGAGCCATAGCCGAGCACCGATCTGGTTTTCATAAGCCTCATCGAGTCCGCGCCGTCCCTCGGATGGTGCCACATTTGGATCGACCGCCATGCTGCAGATTCTTCCCGCTATCGACCTGCGAAATGGACGCTGTGTCCGCTTGCAGCAGGGTGACTACCAACGCGAAACCGTCTTTTCTGACACTCCCGCCGAGATGGCCCGGCTTTGGGAAGAAGGAGGCGGCGACCGGCTCCACCTCGTCGACCTGGATGGTGCGAAAGCCGGGCGTCCCGTAAACCTCGACGCCTTACGGTCCATCACCGCGGCCGTCTCGTTTCCCTGCGAACTCGGCGGCGGCCTTCGCGACGATGCTGCTGTCGAACTGGTCCTCAACGACCTGAAGATCGATCGCGCGATCATCGGCACCGCGGCCCTCAAGAACCCCGCCTGGTTCGCCAGCCTGGCCGAACGCTTTCCCAACCGAATTGCCCTCGGGCTCGACGCTCGCGATGGCCGCGTCGCGACCGAGGGCTGGCTCGATGTTTCTGACACATCGGCGTTCGACCTGGCGAACCAGTTCGCGGGCCTGCCGCTCGCGGCCGTCATCTACACGAACATTGCCAACGACGGCATGATGCAGGGGATCGACCCCGCGACGCTCGAAGACCTCGAACGGCTGGCGGACCGTGGCTTCCCGGTTATTGCCTCGGGAGGCGTCACCAGTCTCGACGACATTCGACGGCTCGCGGACATTCATCGCCGTCAGCCGCAACTGGTGGGAGCGATCATCGGCCGGGCGCTGTATGACGGCGCGTTCCAACTCGCGGAAGCCGTCGCCGTATCGCGATCGTCACAATCGGCCTGATCGTCATCACTCGCACATTCGATCGGACCTCTTCCCGTCGGGGGCGTCTTTCGTTCACGCCCGCTGAGCGGTTTTTAGTGTCGGAAATGTTGGGCTAAGTTTCGTCTCAAGGTGTCGCTCCTGGTCCGCGACTCCGTCGAGGCTTAACCACCATGGACACGATCACATTGCCCGCCAATTCCGGAACCATCGCTCCGCCGCCGGATCGCATGGCGGTCCTGAAGCTGTCGCAATTGCGCACGGGCGTCAAACTGCGGTCGCCCATCTATGACGGCGGCAAACCGAATCGCCCCCTGCTGTTGGCATCCGGCCGCGTTCTAACGGCATCGCAACTGGCGCTCCTCCGCCGGCGCGGTGTGTCGGAAGTCCTGGTCGACCCGCGAGAAGTCGAACGACTGACGAACGGGGCCGATGGTCCCAAGCTCATTCGCGATGTTCGCGGGAGCACGCCCGCCCCGGAATCGCGCTCGCCCAGCGTACCGGGCTGGATGGTTCGGCCCGACTCGTTTCTGCATCAGCTCAAACCCTGCGAGGATCCCAAACCCTCGCGAGAAGTCCTCGACCGCTTCAGTGCCGCGTATCGTCACGACACCGAACAGACCCGCGAGATCTTTTCCGAGTTCCGCGAACAGCGGAAGGTCGACCCCGAACGCGTCGTCCGGGTCGCGGTCAGCCATCTCTCGTCGATCTGCGAAAACCTCCCCCTCTTCATCACGCAGAGCGCCCAGCCGATCTTGCACGACTACCCCAGCCGCCACAGCCTGCAAACCGCCATGCTGGCCGCAGGCATGGGGACCGTCATGGGACTGACGGCTTCGGAACTGAAAGACCTGAGTTTTGGATGTCTGCTGCACGACGCCGGGCTCACCCTGCTACCCGAACGTCTCGTCGAAGCGCGCGGCGAACTCACCTGGTCCGACCAGATCGAATTCCGCAAGCATCCGATCTACACGGCCAACGTCCTCAACAAACTCAACTCCGTCTCGCATCACGCGAAGATGGTCGCCTACCAGATTCACGAACGCCTGGATGGCTCGGGTTACCCGAAGCAGCGTTCCGGCCAGCAGATTCATCCCCTGGCCCGCATCGCCATGGTGGCCGATACTTACCTGATGCTGGTCTCCTCCTGCGCGCAGCGGGCTCCCCTCAAGCCCTATCAGGCGATCGAAAAGATTCTGCAAGCCAGCCGCTCCGGGGAATTCGACAGCCCCGCCGTCAGAGCCCTGCTCCACACGGTCTCGCTGTTCCCGGTCGGCTCCGCTGTTCGCCTCAGCGATGGACGGGCCGCCCGCGTCCTGCGAGCCAACGACGGCCTCTTCGCCCGACCGGTCGTCGAAGCCATCGACCTGACGGGCCAGCACCACGACGTCGAAATCGTCGATCTCGCGAAAAACCCGGACCTGACCATCGTCGGCGTGGGCGACGCACTGCCGTTGTTCAGCTAACGCTGAATCACGGCTTCTTACCTGTGTGCCACTGGCTCTGCCAGTGTGCCTTTATTTATTTTCGCCAGACAGGACACGCTCGCGAAACTGACGCCCTAAAGTCGTGTCATCCAGTTCCAGTCGTTTCGCCAAAAAGCTCGTCAAATCATCGTGGCGCAGACGCGCCAGCGCCTGGGACTCGGCGATCTCGACATACTCGCCCGACTCATCAAGGTGAAACATCCACAATCCCTCGCCATCGGTCCGCCACACTTCCGGCACGCCCAGCCCGGCGTAGATCGACATCCGCCGGGTCGATGACGACGAGATATCGACTTCAATCGCCAGATCAGGCGGCGGCTGAATGGTCAGGTCGATTTCTTCATGACCGCGTACAGCGGCTTCGTTTTCAAAGTAGAAGCACGAATCAGGTTCCAGCCCCAGTCGCCGCCGCTCGGACCGATAAGTCGTGCTGCCGAAGCTCGCCATCGGGATCTCATGCACCTCGCACCACACCCCAATCAGTCGTTCGAGAATGCGATTGATGCGTTCGTGCGGGCCCGATGGAGACATGAGTTCCAGGACTCCTTGCTGGTACGTCATCCGTACACGGTCGCGCTCAGGATCATCGCGAAGCTGGGTGTATAACTCCCAACTCACGTTCTGCAGGAAGACGCTTCCGCCGTCCGATCTCGTGGCCGTGGACACGGTGATTTCTCCAGTCGACGAATTCCGCCGATGGCATCGGCGGCTTTTCAGGCCTGCGGTTCGGTCATGCTCCAGGGATCGAGCGCCTTCGTGAGCTGATCCTCGGGCAGAATGTTCTGCTCGCGGCAAAGATCCCGCACGGTCTTGCCCGACTTGAACGCCTCTTTCGCAAGGGCAGCAGCCTTTTCATAGCCCACGTACGGGTTCAGGCTCGTGACCATCGCCAGGCTCTTTTCGACCATGGCGTTGCACTGTTCTTCGTTGGCTTCCATGTCCTCGGCACACAGGTCGACAAACGCCGTTGTTCCCTGGGCCATGATCGCCACGCTCTCCAGCGTCGCATGCCCCATGATCGGCATCATGATGTTGAGCTGGAAGTTCCCACCGGTCGCCCCGCTGAACGAGACGGTCTGGTCATTCCCCATCACGCGGGCGGCGACCTGCATCAGGCTTTCGCACAGCACCGGGTTCACCTTCCCCGGCATGATGGAACTTCCCGGCTGACGGTCCGGCAACATCACTTCATAGAACCCGCACCGCGGTCCCGACGAGAGCCAGCGCAGATTGTTCGCCACGTTGAACAGCGTGACGGCGATCGTCCGCAAATGACCATGGCAATCGACCAGCCCATCCCGCTGCGCGTTTGCCTCGAAATGGTTCACCGCTTCCACAAACCCAATCCCCGTCTCCTGCTCCAGCGCCGCCGCGACCCGGCGAGAGAACTCGGGATGCGTGTTGATCCCCGTCCCCACGGCCGTCCCGCCAACGGGCAACTCCAGGACCGCTTTGAGTGCCTGCCTGGCCCGTGCGACGGACAGCTCCAACTGCCGCGCGAAACCGCCAATCTCCTGCCCCAGCCGCAATGGCGTTGCATCGGCCAGATGCGTCCGGCCGATCTTGATGATCCTGTCCCACGCGGCCGCCTTCCGGCTCAGCACGTCCTGAAAACTCTCCAGCGCCGGAATCAGCCGCTGCTGGATGCTTATCGCCACTGCCACATGAATGGCCGTCGGGAACGTATCGTTCGTGCTTTGCCCCATGTTGACGTGATCGTTCGGATGGATCGGCTTCGTCATCGAAAACCGATCGCCCCCCGTCATCTCTATCGCACGATTGGAGATCACCTCGTTGACGTTCATGTTGCTCGACGTCCCCGAGCCCGTCTGAAAGACGTCGATCGGAAACTCGGCATCGAACTTTCCTTCGGCGACCTCGCGGGCCGCCGCCAGCATCGCCTCGACCTGACTGTCTTTGAGCGGGTTCTTTCCGGTGCCGGTCAGCTTGCCCAGGTCGCGATTGGCGACGCCGCAGGCATATTTCACCAGCCCCATCGCGTGAATCATCTCGCCCCGGAGCGTCCAGCCAGAAACCGGGAAGTTCTCGACGGCCCGTTGCGTCTGCGCGCCGTAGTAAGCCTTCGCGGGAACTCGCACATCACCCATCGAATCGTGTTCGGTCCGAAATTCGGTCATCGAAAAGTGCTCGCTGTCTCTGTGGAACTCGTTTCAAAACCCGGTTGGCGTCTCGAAAACCATGGAACTCGTCGAAAAAACGAAGACCTCACCCCGTCGCGCTCGACTCTCGACTCTCGTCTCTCGACTCAATGATCCACCGACGCCCTCGACCCGTTATACTGTCACCCTCAATTGCCGTGTTCAATCAACCGGACGTTTCTTGTGGCCACCACCTACCGCGCCCGCTCTCGCTGGTACCTCTCCCCCGCAAACTGGGTCACCCTCATGGGGAGCATCTGGTTTCTGCTGGCCGTCTCGCTCCTGGCGGGAGCCTTTCTGAGAACGGGGATCTCGCTTCCTTGGACACTGGCCCTGTACGCCCTCTTGACGATCGTCCTCAGCCTCACGGCGTTCGTCCTCTACGGCTGGGACAAGCGCTGCGCCCTCAAGGATTCCCGCCGCGTTCCGGAGAACACGCTCCACCTGGTCAGCCTGGCCGGCGGCTGGCCGGGAGCGCAACTCGGGCAACAATTGTTTCGCCACAAAACGCAAAAGCTCTCGTTCCGCGCCGTCTTCTGGCTGACCGTCGCCATTCACCTGGCCCTGATCGGCTACGGCTTGTCGCACGGCTGGCCGAGCGTCATCTGGACCGCCTGGTGGGGAACGTGACCGCCTCCCCTTCGTTCCCGGGACGGTATTCTCGTCAGGGTCTGGCCAAGGACGAGTCTTCGAGCCCCTGGCGCCTCGGCCTCATCCCGCCCCCAATCCCCGGTCGTACGCTTCCAGATCGCGCAGATAGACGGCCAGCGTCGAGTGCAGCGTCTCGCGGGCAATGTCCCACCGCGGAGCATCGTCCGTGTAACGGTGGCAGTGCTCCACCAGCAGACGATGCAGGAACTTGAACAGATGTCGCGGCACGCGCAGCCGTGCCAGCGTGCTGATCAGTTCCGCGTCCGTGATGCCATCCTCGAACCAGTTCTTAAGCGTTTTCGAACTCGGCGACGTCGAAACAGCCCGAATCCGGTCATTCGCAAGGTCGTACAGCGACTCGCCGGTCCATTCCAGCGAACGCACCAGGTGCTGCTTGTCGAGCCGCGACTTCTCGTAGAAGGTCTTATCTTCCTTCGCGAGGTAGAAGCTGACTTCGATCGGCAGCAGCAGCTTGAACCCCACCCCCGCATGCTTGAGCAGTTTGTTGTCGAACATCGGCCACAACAAATCGCGCATCCGCTCCGCCGAGCCATTCACTAGGTGCGGTTCGTCGACACGGTCCACGATCACCGTGATCCCGGCGAAGCCCAGGGTGCCGAGAATTCCCTGAAACTTGCTGAGGAGTTCATACCGGTCGTCGCTGCGATCGCGGCTTGGCATGGGCTGACCGACCAGGTCTTTCGACTCGAACCGCGCGAGCATCGACCGCAAAAGATTGACGGGCTGCTCGAAGACGCGAATCTGATGCGCGATTCGCCACGACAGCCACCACAAGCGGGCCTGCCGCCACAACCACGGTCCCCAGGCGACCAGGATCAACAGCCACGGCCAGAATTCGCCGAACTGCGACAGGTTTCCCGACTGCGCCAGGATCAGGAACAGAACGAGCGACACCGAGAGCCCCAGCGAAAAGTCCCACCAGACCTTCCAGTTCGCGAACCCCGCCCGTCGCCGCGTCGCCGTCCACCGATCGCTGGGGCTTTGTCCCAGGCTGTGGTCGTACAGCGACGCCAACAGCAACAGATCCCGTTGCTGCGAGCGGCTGAGCTTCCGCAGCCTTTCGGAATGAATCTCGTTCGGCCCGGGTTCGCCCGACGTGTTGTCGCTTAACAAATCGTTGAGGAGCCCTGTCACGCCCAGCGACAGGATCGCGTCCATGTGATCCCACAGCCGCCATTTCGACAGCGTCCGTTCCGGACTGCGGGCGACGGGGAGCATCCGCGAATGAAACGCATCCAGAAACGGATTGAAGTTGTCGTACTCAATGACATAGACGCGGTCATCGGGATGCTGCACGTTGTGCGCGGAAATCTGCTGCACCATCTGCAACCGCATCGCCGTCTTGCCACTCCCCTTTTCGCCGAACACGACCGACGTCGCCGGCTGCCCAGCGTCGCCGAAAATTTTGTCCCACGCCGGATGGAAAATGTCCTTCGCGCAAAACTGCTTGAACAGCGGATCGGTCTGGGCGTCTTCCTGGCTGAATGGATTCTGCGACAACCCCTGATGCTCGAGGAACTGCTGGACTTTCACGGGCAATACACCTTCCGTGTGAAACGAGACGACCGGCTCAACCGGTACGTTACCCGACCACGCGACACCGGTGTAGCGAGCACCCGACGGACAGCGATCCGATCAACATTCCTTGACGTGACCGCCGCTCAGGGCAACCGCAGCCGCCAGACTTCGTTCGACAGGGGCTGCGCGTGCCCCCCCGCCACCCAGATCGCATCGTCTTTCACGTAGACCGAGTGCTCGTGCCGTTCTTTCCAGATGGTCGGCGTCTTGAATTGTTCCCAGGTCTTCCCATCCGTCGACGACCAGACGTCGTTCCAGTTCCTCGCCGGATTGTTCGACCAGCCCCCCAGCACCCAGATCCTGTCACGATACACCGCCGAACCGAACCAGATCCGCGGCGGCCATTCGGCGGCTTCGGTCAATTGAGTCCAGGTCTTGCCGTCCTCGCTGCACCAGACGTCATTGCGAACCTGGTACTCCGGCAGATAGTTCCCGCCGCCGAAAACATACAGCTTGCCGTTGAAGGCGACGGCCTGGTGATAGGCTCGCGCCGGCCACGCCGCGGCTTCCGTCACGCACGTCCAGTTCACGCCATCGTCCGAGCACCAGACATCGTTCTTGAGATCGCTATTGTCGCCGAAGTAATACTTCTGGATCCCGCCCAAGAGCCACAGTTTGTCCTGAAAGACCACAACGGCCCCTGCCATCCGCGCGGACCAGCCCGCGTCTTTCGTCTCCAGCTTCCAGTCCGCGCCATCCCGGCTCGACCAGACCTGGTTGCTCGCCGAGGCATCCGGCAAGCGTCCGTTGTGCCAGCCTCCCATCAGGAACATGCGGTCGCGAAAGGAAACACCCATGGGAAAGTCCGAATGCTTCCAGGGACTGCGCGCGGCGACGCGCTCCCAGTTCTTGCCATCAGCCGATTTCCACACGTCGCTCGGCGGCTCCGAAAACGAATCGAACCAGCCCCCCATGATCCACATCTGACCGGCATGAACCATCTCGGCACTGGAATCGCGCGCCTGCCACTCGGCCTTGGGCGTGACCAGTTCCCAATCGCTCGCAATTGCAGGCGACGAAGAGAACACGGCCGACACAACCACGATCGTGGCGACGAGCAACACACAACGAAGCATGAACGAGTTCCTTCGTGGGAATGAAATCGGACGATGTTCCAAAACGATCTTTGAACGCACTCACGCCGGGCGTTCGACCAGCCGCAGGGCATTCCCCCGGGCGATCTTCGCGAAGACATTGGCCGGAAGTTCCAACTGTTCCTCGAAGACCTGGAACTGCGGCACTTCCTGCCCCGGTTGCAGATAGTCGGTTCCGAAACAAATTCGGTCCTGGTTCCGGATCAGGAACTCTTTCCCGAACGCCAGGTCGCGACTGATGGCGTTCGACCCCGACCCGGCGGACAAATCGCAGAACAGGTTCGAATACTTCGCCATCAATCGGTCGAGCGCGCCGCCGGGAGCGACCGGCCCCGTGGGATACCCACCCAGTCCCTTCTGGTCGACATCGCCCGAAATCGAAGCCCAGAAGCCGGGACCGTGACCGATGAAGTTCAGCTTCGGAAACGCACTCAGCACGCGCTCAAGCCCCGGCAGGCCCGGCTTGTCCTTGCCGCGAATGTTGTCCATGTGGAACAGCAGCGGAATCCCCGCTTCGCTGCAACCTTCATAGATGCGCAGCATGAGCGGGTCGTCGATGTCGAGCCCCACCTTGTGTTCGCCGAATCCGTGGGCTCCTTGCTCCACATACTTCTTGATGATGCCGTTGATCCCCTCCTGCCCGCCCGACAGATGGGCCCGCGGATCGAGGCTGCAGAATGGAATCAGGCGATCGCGATGGGGCTTCGTCTCCCGCAAGACGAATTCCGGCGTCTGCAAATACGTCGTCGATTCGGGGGAAACGAGCGGCAGAACGATCGCCTTTTCGATGTGATGCTCGTCCATCCACTTGAGCAGGTCCGCCGCGGTCAGTTCCTTGTTGCCGTTCGTGTAGGTGCCGATGTGCGTGTGCATGTCGACATATGCCGGCCGATCCGCGTTCGCGGCTCGCAAGGCTCGCGAAAGCACGCCCATCGACACAGCCGTCGCACCCATCCTGAGAAACTGCCGACGATCGATCATGCCTGGCTTTCCTTCTCTCAAGTGAACTGGCCCTCTCGACCGGCAGTTATCGGTCATTCCCCCCACGCGAGCAAGGAACTTCCACCGTTCGATCGCGCCGTCACGAGTTGCCACGCGGGTCGTGCGAAGTCGAGAGTCCAGGGTCGAGTGTCGAGAGCGAAGAGCAGGCAGCACCCGCCGTGGTATGATTCACCCCATCTCCCCCTCACCCTCGCCCCCCATCACCTCCCCCTCCCCTTGACTTCCCGTCGCGTTTCATCGAACGTCAAACATCGAATCCAACGAGCCCAGTCTCATGTTGCTCCCCGGGAAAGGTCATCGATGTCGTTCGCGCGCCTGCTGATTGCGTTGTCGCTGGCATGTCCGTTGTCCGCCGCGGAACTGGTCTCCAACGAGGCGGATGGGATCCGTTGGTACGACGCTCATCAATTGGGAGTCGAAGGCCAGGGTTGGACCGATGTCACCAGCATCTACGACCGTCTCCCCAAGAAAGCCCAGGGAGTTGTTCGCGACGACGTCTGGAATCTCAGCCGCGACTCGGCTGGCATGTGCGTGCGCTTCGTGACGGCCTCGCCCGCCATTCATGCCCGTTGGACGCTGACCAAAGAGAACCTCGCGATGGTTCACATGCCCGCCACGGGTGTCAGCGGACTCGACCTCTACGCCAAGGACGACAAGGGAACCTGGCGCTGGGTCTCCATCGGCCGGCCCACTGCCAAGACATCAACCGCCAAGGTGATTGACGGTCTTCCCACCGTCGAGCGTGAGTACATGATCTACTTCCCGCTCTACAACGGCGTCACGTCGGTCGAGATCGGCGTTCCCGCCGGGCAGACGATCACAGATGCTCCCGACTATGCGGCCGTGCAGGCCAAGCCCATCGTGTTCTACGGAACGTCGATCACACACGGCGCCTGTGCGTCCCGTCCAGGAATGGTCCACACCGCCATTCTTGGCCGCTGGTACAAGCGTCCGATCATCAACCTCGGCTTTTCCGGCAACGGCCGCATGGAGCCGGAAGTCACTGCCCTCTTGACCGAACTCGACGCAGCCGTCTATGTCATCGACTGCTGCCCCAATCTCTCGGGCGACCAGACCGCCGCGCGAACGAAGCCCCTCGTCGAGCAATTGCGAGCGGCCAAGCCCGATACCCCCATTCTGCTCGTCGAAGATCGCCGCTACACCGATGCCTGGCTGATTCCCGGCAAGGCCGCGCGCAATGACGGCAACCACGAAGCGCTCCGCAAGGCGTACGATGAACTGATCGCCGACGGCGTCAAGAACCTCTATTACCTCGGCGGCGACGACCTGTTGGGAGACGACAACGACGGCGCCGTCGATTCGTCCCATCCGAACGATCTTGGGTTCTATCGACAGGCTGTCGAGTTCGACAAAGTGCTGCGGCCGCTCGTCATGAAGTAGTGTTCTGTCAGGATTTGATTTTCGTGTGCCACTGGCTCCGCCAGTGCGTCTTGGATCTTTCATCCCCCAAAAGAATGCACTGGCGGAGCCAGTGGCACACACTAATTTTTTAACTTTGACAAAGCACGAGAGTTCCTGATTTGCCGCGCCGCGATTCGGAGAGAGTCATGCTCGAAACTGTCCGATGCGAACGCCTCGTCCTCGGCTGCCGCTGCGAACTGCGGCTTGTCGGCGACGATCGCGTCCACCTCCGCGCCGCCGGTGAAACGGCTCTCGACGAGATTTCGCGCATCGATGCCTGGTTGTCGTGTTTTCGGCACGACAGCGAAACCTCGCGGATCAACCGGGCCGACGTCGGCGAGTCGCTGCGTATCGACCATGAGTTGAACGACCTACTCGCGGTCTGCGCGGCGGCCTGGCAGACGCTCGATGGCGCGTTTGATCCCGTCGCCGGCTCGCGGGGCGAGGACGGCCAGCCCCTGACCTGGGCCGACCTGGAGTTTGATCCCTCGCGACGGCGCCTCACAAAACTGGCGAACGGCGTACGGCTCGACTTCGGAGGTGTCGGCAAGGGCTATGCGCTCGATCGGGCGCGTCGCATCCTGCTCGCGGCTGGTGTCGAGCGCGCCCTGCTCAATGCGGGCGGCAGTTCCCAACTTGCCCTTGGCAGCCCCGAAAATTCCGCCGGCTGGCCGATCGCCCTGCCGGTGCTGGATCTCAACTGGGAACTCGCGAACGCCGCCCTGTCGACATCGGCCACGAAACACCCGACCCAGAAAGTCAGCGACGTCTTGACCCCGCAAACCGGCCAACCGCTCGAAGGCGAACGCCTCGTGACGGTCCAAGCGGGAACCGCGACGCTGGCCGAGATACTTTCTACGGCACTACTCGTGATCCCCAGCGACAGACACGCTCGGGCGATCCGCAGCATCGAGGATCCGCAGGTGAAGATCGTCCTGCGGCAACAGCAGTTGCCGACGTCTCGATCGGCGACGCCCCCACCCCATTCGCCGCGAGTCGTTCGGCGATGAGCAATCCACCCGCGTCGTCATCCCGTCGGGAATTCCTGCAGTCGACCGGTTTCGCGGCCATGTCGTCGCTTGCCATGGCCGCCGCAGGAGAAGACGAAGCCCTCCGCGTGCTCGCCATTGGTTGCGGTTCACGCGGCTGCGAGCTCATCCGCACGCTCACGACCATCGACGACGTGTCCATCGTTGGCGTCGCCGATCCGTACGGTCCCCATCTCGAACGCGGCTGGCAATATGCCGGCCCCTTCGCCAGCAGCGGTGCCGACTACCGCCCCATGCTCGAGCGGCTCAAGCCCGATGCCGTCATCGTCGCGACACCGCTTGATACACATGCGGAAATTGTCATCGATGCAGCCACCGCCGGTGCCGCCGTCTATTGCGAAAAGCTCCTGTGTTACAGCCTTGAAGAGGCCAACCGCATTGCCGACTCGGTGAACAACCGGGAGACGATCTTTCAGATTGGCCTGCAATTGCGCGCGAATGCCGTCTATCGACAAGCCCGGGCGATGATCGAGACGGGCCTCCTGGGCAAGATCGTCGCTGTCGATTGTCGCTGGCATCGGCAAACGGCCTGGCGGCGCCCGATTCCGGTCAAGCGCGACGACCCCGAATATCGGAACCTCGACCGGGAAATGAACTGGTGGCTGTACGCCGACCGTTCGCATGGTTTGCTGTCCGAATTCGCCAGCCATCAATTCGACCTGATCGCCTGGCTCCTCGGCACGCCGCCCCGGCGAATCATGGCCACGGGAGGAATCGACATTTTTCGCGATGGTCGCGAAGTGGCCGACAATGTCACCTGCGTGGCCGATTTCGTTCTCGAACCACCCCCTGCCCCCAGGCGCGGAGCCTCTGTGAGCGAAACCGACACTGCTCCCTACACCGCCCGCATGACCTGGTCTTCCGTGCAAGGCAATGGTTTCGCCGGCGCGTCGGAGACCATCTACGGCACGCGAGGCACGCTCCGGCTTTCGCCCGTGCGCGGCGAACTCTACCGCGAAGCGCCGGAAACCAGCGTCGCCTGGACCGACCAGCAGGGCGCGAATGCCGCGCTCGTGACCGCTGGGAAGACTCTCAAAGAAGCCATCAATCCTTGGGCACCGCGCGGCAAGCCGCTGGAGATTCTTCCCCGGGGAAACGACACCCGCGATGCCCTCCTCGCCTTCGTCGAGGCCGTCCGCTCGAAAAATCGGCAGACTCTTTGCGGCATCGACGACGCCATCGCCAACACGCGCGTCACGCTGGCGGCCCGGCAATCACTCGTCGATCAGACCTGGGTGAATTGCTGATCCGGAACCAAGCCCCGCTCCAAAAAGCTCGACTCAGTTCGTCGATGACGCATTGTTCGCCGAGCGCTGAAACAAGAGCAGCATGCGCACCCGCGGCGTCCCCTCGGCGTCGTTCCAGTAAAATCGGTCTGCCGGGGCAACCGAGCCTCTCGCCCGGGACAAATTCAGATTGTCCTTCGAAAACCGGGCGAAATCGCCTTTCTGCGCGAGGGCGGTTGTCGGAACGTCAAACGACAGTTTTTGGTTGTACGCGATCGACTCATCACCGCTAACGCTCTGCGTCGATTCGGCAGAAGTCGGCGAGTTCACCGATTTCGCGACACGCTTGTTTTCGTCTAGCCGTGCTGACTGCTTCTCATCCCCGACAGAGAGCGGCCGGTCCTCCGCCTTCATGCCACGTTCTTCGCTCTCGCTTAAACCTCGTCTGACCAATTGCCGTTCACGATCGGCCAGGGTCTGCGCCAATTGCTGGTTCAAGTTCTCCTGCGTCTGGCGGCCAATCAGCGCTTTGCCCTTACTCTCCTGCTCCTCCTTTTCCGCGACAACGGGCATTTCAAGCGGCGGCATCAGGCGAACCTGCTCCACGTATGGCTCCTTTTCCAGTTCCGTCAGCGCCCGCGCCAGCCGGTCACCCGGGGCATCCACCAGCACGGTCACCAGTTCGCTCGAACCAGGTGTTGTCTTGACCCGCCTTGGCGTCTCGGCCCCCGCGGCCCGCTCGTCCTGCACGGTCGCGAATCCGTTCCGCGTCAACAGCACCTGCACGCGGTCGGCAGCCGGCTCGACGTCCAATACGGTCAGCACTTCCATCACGGCCACGCCATTGGGGCCGCTGGTATTCAGATAGGGAACGATACTCCCAACTTCGAAGGTATTGGTGCGGACCAGCTTTTCAGAAATCGCGGCCTCCAGCCCGTCGTTGGACGAGTTCGCTCCAGCCGTTCCCGCAGCAGCCGGTGCTGGCATGGGTGCAGTCACCGCCAAACCTAGCGCGACACCATCAACCGTCGAGTTGGTGCCACCCAGGTGGGCCGCGTTTGGCGCCGTCCGGCCAAAGTCACCCGTACCACTCCCAGTCCCGAATCGGGAAAACATGGCCTCACGCTCGGGTTGATAGCCCTCCGAGAGAACAAAGTCCCTCACCGCCAGATCCGTGTATTTACCCGCCGGTTCCAGCGTGGCGACACTCATCGAATCGGCGGGAGCCGACGGCGCGGAAATGCGAAACGCCAGCATCAGCGTCGCGACAGTCGCCAGCACGCCCGTGCATCCCGCCAGAAGCTCCCGACGATAACGCCGCCAGCCGCGCATCGCCGACAACGGAGTTGCCTGCACGGCCTGCTCCACCTGTAATCGAGTCTGTTCCAACAGCCCTTCCGGGACCGGGATCGCATCCCCCGTCGAACGCAGAATGGCCGACAGCCGCGCAATCTCGGCCAACTCGTGCCGGGCCTCGGCCGAATTCTTCAACAGTTCTTCGGCCCGCGCGCGCTCCGCCGCCGACAGTTCCCCGTCGAAGAAGCCCGTCAGCAGATCGTCGTTTCCGTCTTGGTTCATTGTCTCGATTCCACAGTCCGCGACCGGACGTCAGCGTCCCTCGGGTCTTTGGGAAACTCACCCTCGGCTGACTTTGCCGCCAGGTCGAGAGTCGAGGGTCTAGAGTCGAGTGAAAGAGACCGAAAAATTCCCTCGTCTTTCTCGACTCTCGTCTCTCGACACTCGACTCGATCCACTTTCATGGCATGCCCCGAATTGAAAATGTCAGCGTCCGCTGCCCGGTTGCCCTTACGCTTCCGACTGGAGCAAAATGCGAAGTTTCTCCCGCAGTTCCGTCCGTCCACGATGAATGCGGCTGCGCACCGTCCCCAGGGGACAATCCAGAACTTCGGCAATTTCCTCGTACCGCATGCCGTCCATCTCTTTCAAAATCAGCGGCGTCCGATACTCCTCGCTCAACGAAGAGAGCGCCCGCTGCACCAGTTGCTGCCGCTCAAGCTGTTCGAGGCCATGTTCGGGGGCCCGATCGACATGGCCATCGATCGGCTCTTCCCCCGCGATTTCGCGCCGCAATTCGATCGACGCGGTTGGCTTACGGCCTCGCCGCCGCGTGCTCACCGCGGCGTTCATGGCAATCCGGAACAGCCACGAATAAAACGCCGAATCTCCCCGAAACGACGAGAGCTTTTGATACGCCTGAACAAAAGCATCCTGAGAGACATCGAGCGCGTCTTCCCGCGATCCCAGCACATTCACCAGCGCGCGATAGAGCCTTGGCTGATAACGGTTTACCAACAGCCCAAAGGCTTCGGTCCGACCGCTCAGGCTATGTTCAATCAGTTCCTGGTCGAGTGTCGTTTCCACGTCGGTCCAGCTTCCAGATTGCACCTTGGACGCATCGACAAACCAAGAAGTTCCCCAAAACTTCTCAGAGCGTATCATCCGAGTCGGGGTGGCACGCCCTGAAGGCTTTGCGAAAGGGCGTGGCATTCGCGAATTCACCACGCCCTTCGAAGACTCAGGGCGTGCCACCCGATAGCAACTACCTCCAAATAGCCGAGTGATTCGAGGCGAACTTGCAGATCCGAGGCTCGCCTGACGCTAAGACTCACTTCGTCTCCGCCGCGGCAGCCTTGGGAAGTTCGCGGAACTGCAACTGCTTTTCGGAACGCTTAAGCGACTTCATCGTCGCCGTCAGATAGCCCCATTGGTCCTCCGGTGAGTTGTACAGAACCACGGGGTTCCGGAAAGCCGCCATAGCCAGTGCTTGCGGAACATCCAGAAAACGCAGCACGTTCAGCATCGCCGGACCATCTGGCTGATGCGACGTCGGAACCTCGTACAGGTCGAGTCGACGGACCTGGCGGCTGAACAGCGACGCATACACGACCTGAACCGCCATGTTGCCCCGCGCTTCTACGAACAGCGGTACGTCCCCGAGGGTATCTTCCAGCCGCACGGCTTCCATTGCGTGGACGATATCCAACGTCTGCATCCCTGCCAGCGTTTGTCCCAGCAGGTAGTAACGGCGGAGGTTCTGTGTCTCGACTTTCGAGTCAGGATTCGTCCGCGTCGGACCGACTCCGCGCGGCGCGAAATAAGCCATCGCCCAGGGCTGATTGTTGAGTAGCTTTTTCAGGGAATTGACCTCCTCAGGATCGGCTTCCCCGCTGAATCCCCCCACCCCTCCTGGAAACAGGGCAGCCGCGATCGCTGAAAAGTCCTCCCACTCGGCCTGATCGAGAATCTTCAAAGCTACGACTTCCGGTTTCTCCAGATCGGCACGCTTCAAAATGTGCAACGTCAGTTCGACGTTTTGCTGGGGCTTCACCATGTACTGCTGCAGAGTCAACCCATCGGAGGTTGCCTGGCCGCGTGCCTCGATCTCCAGTGAGACCTGCGAGGGCCACGCTCGGAACGTCTTCTCCTTCAGAGTCTTCATCCAGCCGTCGGTTTGCTGAATCCACTCGGAAAAGTCCTTCGGCGCCTCGAACGGCCCCGCGACTGGAACGAACGTCTCATCAATCTTCGTGTTCAGTTCATCGCCGGGAAGTTCATCAAAGACCTTCAGCGACTCCGGTGGGAAGAGTTTCGTGGCGGGAATCTCGAGCAGTCGATCGGACTGCTTCAAGTGCCGGTCGAACCAGCGGAAGGCATGCGTCTGCAATTCCTGCGTGTCGACGTGCCCGCCAGCCGTGATGTTGAGTGCGATGTTGTCGGGAACCCCTCCCAGGTCGTACAGATGCCGAGCTTTCATGTAGGTGCGGTAGACTCCGTCGATCGGAAAAATCCGGTCGCGGTCGGTGTTGGAGATGAGCAGCGAGCGGGGATAGTTGAGGGCCGCGACCTGCGGATAATCCCACTCGTACGTGTTGACCATGAACATGCAGTCGCAGTGCCCGGTCACCACGCCATCAACGACATGGTTCTCGAGATCGGTGATCCCGGCGACAGGGATGGCGGCCTGAATGCGATCGTCGAGAGCTGAAATCCACCAGCTATAGGCCCCTCCTCCGCTCCGCCCCGTCACTCCCATGCGGGTGGCGTCGACCTCGGGCCGGGTTTCCAGATAGTCGAGCGCACGGATGCAGTTCCAGGCTTCGACTCCGGCTGGCGTATAGCCACGGCTGAGCCACCACCAGCGGCCTTCGCGATACGTCCCGTGATGAATCCCCTCGATCTCGCCGAGTTGCAGCGTGTCAATCGTCAGGCAAACGTATCCATGCCGGGCCAGCCAGGCGCCGTGGTGCTGGTAATGCGTCTTGTTCCCCAGGCTCACGCCATCCTTCACCACCCGCCCGTGCCCGCACACATACAGGACGGCCGGCGCCGGGCCGGTCAGGTTTTTGGGAACATACAGGTTGCCGGTCACATACAGTCCGGGACGTGACTGAAAGTGGAGCTTCTCGACCGTGAACTCGGGATGGTCAACCCTTCCCGTTACGACCGGCTGAAGATCAGTCTTCGGCGGCATCGGGTCGAGACCAAGCATCTCGAACAACTGCCGCCGAGACTCCCCCTGCTTCGCGGTCCAGTCGTCAATCGTTTTGAGATCGGTCAGACAGGCATCGCGTAAGCGTGCAGTCTCGGCCGCGAAGTAAGCCGCGAGCTTCGCATCAGCCGCGGCTGTGTCGGCGGGAGAACTTGCCTCTGCGGCAATCGCCAGATTCGCTCCCCACACGAGCAACACTGTCATGCCCGCAATTCGCATCAACTGCATGCCGTTCTCCCAGGTTTTCATTGGCTCGCTCTGCCGCTGCGATTCAGACGGTCTGGCCTGATGAAACTGCCCAATCACGAACGTTGCAAAGACGGTCATTCTCGCAGATTCGCGCTCATCGCGTCACCAACGGGCCGGTTTCGACAACCTCGAAGTCGCTCACCTTCACGCGCTTGAGCGTTCCCAGTTCCTCGTCATTCCAGCGCGGGTCCGGAGCTCCGCTGACGAACCAGTCCCCACCGTTGTCGGCGAGAATCATTCCATAGGTTTTCAAGCCGCGCAGAATGACTTGTGCACTGGCGGGAAAACGCGAAATGTCATAGTCCGCCCGCAGACGAACCCGCAGTCCCATCGGCGGCAGATTCGGATCGGTCGATCGGCTGGCGAAGTGCGTGGCTGGTGGTATGTAAGCCCGCTGCGTCTTGCGCACCGTGAACCGCAGCGCGTGCCGCAACTCGCCCTGCTCGACGACTTCGTCGTACCGCGCGAGACCCGGAAGGATCGGCAAGCCGGCCGCATCGGCCGAGGTCCAACCGGACGGTCGCAACTTGTTGGTGGTCAGATCGAAGATCGCCCCCGAACCCGCCTTCCAGCGACCATCGGGCTGCCGGACGCAATGAAACAGCTCGTAGAGCTTCTTCGCGGTTGGATCGATCATCAGAATGTGGCGATCGCTGTCGAGCGGTGCGTTCGGCCCCCCTTCCAAGGAAGGATTGTCGGGAATCGGATACGGCCCGGCATCGCTCTCGTCGGGATACTCGAATTCGACAGTCTGCTTCGACTGCGTTGGCCCCACGACGACATAGGGAATCCCGCTGGGAGCGCCATTCCAGACTGTCCCAAAGTCGGGATGCAGCGGCTTCCCGAGTCCAACCGACTCCAGATACTGCCGCGAGCGTTCATGAACGGGCAACCGGGAAACGTCCTGATTCCAGGGATTATCGGCTGGAAAGATCGCCACGTCGCCGTGTTCGGTCTTCAGGACCGGGGCCTGGGCGTCCAGACATTGGTTCACCGCCAGCACCAGCAGAGTCAATCGGCAAACGCGGCTGATCATTCGGTTCATCGTGTGGCCTGCATGATGATTGGGAGTCATTCCAGATGATCGTCCGTGCCCGCTAATTTGCGTATTTCGGGGGACCGTTTAGATAACCGATCGACTCCAGAAACTTGTCCATCGCGATCACAGTCTGGCGGTAATATGTGTTCTGTGCCCGGCCAAAATTGAAGAATCCGTGCTCTTGGCCGGGGTATTCCACCAGATCGCAGCGGCACTGAGCGGCCCGCATACGTTTCGCGAATTCGCGATTGCCATCGATCAGCAAGTCTTTCGTGCCAATCAAGATCAGCGTCGGCGGGATGTCTTTCGTCACATGATCGGCGGGAGACAATTCGCCGGGTGTCTCACCCATCCGCTCGATAAGCTGCTTCCACCGCGGCGAATCGATAGGGTCGCGGTCGGATGGGGCGAATTGAAGGGGGGGATTGAACAAGACGAGCGCATTGGGACGAGAACTGATCGCCTTGTCTTCAGCGGGTTCATCAAACCGGTTCAGCGTACCGCAGCAAGCGGCGAGATGACCGCCGGCCGATCCGCCGCCAGCCGCAATCTTCTCGGGATCAATCCCCAGCCGTGCCGCGTTGGTCCTCACGTAGCGGATCGCCGATTTGGCATCACGCACACAGTCGACAACCTTCGCGCCATGGCGGCTGCCAACGCGATAATCGGCCGTGATGGCCACCATGCCGCGTGATGCCAGGTAGCGACACTGCTGCTCGAACTGGCCGGGCGAACCGTTCTGCCAGCCGCCGCCAAAGAAGAAGACGATCGCCGGACGACTGTCCGACGGCCGATGATCGAGGGGAGTGAAGATCCACAAAGACAGCTTCGTTTTACCGATGGTCTTGTAGACCTCGGTTTGCGAGCCGGGGAGTTCGGGGGGATAACTTCGATTTCCCTGGGCGAAAAGTGGCGAGTTGATGACCAGGATGGCCAGCACCGCCAGGCACGAATACGACACAACACGGGGCATCGGTAACAGCTCCGTAACAGACCGGGTGCGAAAACATCCCCAGTCTGCCCGGAAATCCTGCCCGTGGAAAGCGGCGAACGCCGTGTCGATCAAGGCGACGGAGAGTTCTCGGCTTTCAGCGCATCGACGGGTGCGTCGGAAGCGGCAGCGGGATTCTTGCTGTCACCCTCCCCCGGGGGATCGGCATCGACTGGAACAGTCGGGAACCTTGCCCCTCCCGGAACGGCTGGCATGGGCGCGGCACCGGCTTTTTTGCCGCCCTCCAACGGAATCACCAGGTGTTCGATGTTCGTCCCTGGCTTTTGCTTCGTTGTCCCAGGCGGCATCCCCGGCATCCCAGGAGCAAGCGGATCGGAGAAGGCTGGCATGGAACCGGGAGGCATTGTTGTGCCGAAAGTCACTCGCTTGGGCAACCCGCGCGGTTCGGCGAGTCGCCACAGCCGACGACCTTCGTGTTCGTCAGGGTTCGCCAGTTGCAGGATCGCCATCGCGGGATGACGTCCGTCGTTGAAGACCGCTGGCAAACTCGCGGGAGTTTCAACCGGCGGAACCGGTTGGGGAACCTCCGTCGGTGGATTCTCTTCAAGCTGCCCGACTCCAGGTTTCTCCAGCGGCTGAAGCAACTCAGACTCTTCAACGAACGGCTGCCCCTTGGTCGCCGCCACGAGCAACCTCTGCACAATGGCCGCTTGTCGCTCCGTCAGCGTGTAGCTGTTCGTATTCCAGAGAAACGTCCGCAACCGATCGGATGCTTCGAGTTTCGGCCGTGTTTCGGCAACCGCCTTGTATAAGGCGGCCGGGTCGGATTCGCGGACCTGTATGGTCCCGATTTCACCCGTTTTAATTTCGGCGTTTCCCCAGAAACGCTTCGATCCGCCCCGCTGGGGAGCCACCGGGGTCTGAGGAGCCATCTCGTTGGTATCAGCCGGATTGACCCAGCCGAATTCCCAGTCATACAGCCAGACGTCGTATTTGCCGGGAGCCAGACGATAAAGGCCAGACTCGCGAATCGCATGGCTGCGGCGGAATGACTCCCCGTCACGGCGGAAGACAACGTCATCGCTGGGCCACATGCCGGCCCCCATCATATCCCCACCCCCCATTCCTCCCGCAAAGCCCGAGCCCTCGGAGGAATCGTCCGTGCTGACTGGAACACCTGCTGGTCTCAGTCGAATCGCGACTTGCCGACCGGAGTATGGAGACATCCCCCCCATGCTGCCCGGCAGCCCAGCCGAGACGCCATCGCCGAAGTCAATCAGCACGGCTCCCCAGTTGGACTCTTCGTCGGGCACAACATGGACGACTTGCGGTACGACATGGTTTTGGAGCGCGATCTCCTGCTGCCGGGTCATTCGGGCTTGCTGCTCGAGCGCTTGTCGACGAGCCGCCGCGAGCCGGTTGTCATGTGAAACGGCAGCCGTCACGACGAAGATAGTGGGGATCAAAAACAGCACAATCGCGACGATGACGGTCAGCCGGAGCCACCCGGTGTTCCGGCGTATCGGCGGCGGAACAGAGCCGCGCGGCGGACTCAAGACTCTCCAGATGGCGGCGACCGCACTGGCCATGACCAGAGTCACCAACAACAGGACGATTGCTTCGAGCGCGCCGATCGAACCGATCCTTCCGGAAAAGAACGTTTCAGACTGATGACTGTTAACTGCCACGGAGGCGATGAAGGGCATCAGGAACATCAGCACCGCCAAGCCCGCCAAGACCATGACCCCCGCGAATCCTGCCAGTAAGGCGCTGCTGCCCAACTGAAGATAAGTCTTCAGTCCGAAGAGTCGCCGTTGCAGGACGAGTCCCACCGTCAATTGGATAGCGCCGATCGCCACGATTTCGACACCGATAACCGGCATCAGCTCAGTGAGCGAGCCGAGAGGAACCGGCTGTGCCACGCCAATCGCGACCGCCGTCCACCAGGTGACGAGCGATGCCCAGGAGAAGAACGCGAAACCCACCAGAAATCGGCCGGCGCGTCTGGCATCGACCGCGAGCGGATCGGGATTGGCCGCCATGCCCGCCCTGACCCAGAACCAGCTTGTCCCCAACGTCAGCACGACAATCAGAATCGTGGAGAGCAACAAGGCCGCGTTCAGGGGAAAGCCTGCGGCATCAATGGCCGAGAGGCCATGCGCTTCGCAAAGTTGAATGGCAGCAAGAAAACCCATCCAGACCGCGACGATCCACGTGGCGATGGTCGCCAGAATCAGCGAGGGCGAGATCGGAAGCCCCCCGTCTCCCCGCTTCGTGAAATCGGTCCGTAGACCGACCCCGACGGCCGACGTCACAAAGAAGATGAACATAATGAAGGCGACAACTTCCACCGTGGACGAGAATCCATTCGTCGTCAGCTGCATCGCCTGAGACATCGCGCCGCAGAAACCCACTATGAGTGCCGTCATCAAACCGCCCAAGAACGTCGCCAACCCGGCAACCGGAGTCTTGCCGCGATCGAAGAAATCGTCATACGCGGTCGTCGAGCGATCCGTGAAATCTTTCTCCGCCAGCGGCTGCGGAATCGTTTCCTCGCTAGCCGTCGCCGGACGTGGAGGCAGCGGAATTTGTGTCGTCCGGATCGCTCCCTGCCGCTGCATGCGCTCCAGACAGGCCGCCAGCGCCGTGCCAACTTCCTCGGCCGTTTGAAAGCGATTCTCCGGCTTCTTTTCCAACAGAATCCCGATAATCTCGATCAGCCAGCCCGGAACTTCGGGATTGATCTCCCCGATTGGTCTCGGTGCGTCATCGCATACGCGACGGATCGCGGCGGCCATGCTGTCGGCCCGGAATGGCGAACGTCCGGTACACATCGCATACATCACGCAGCCCAGGCTGAAGAGATCGCTGCGTGCGTCGACCCGTTCGCCCTTTGCCTGTTCCGGCGACATGTACTGCGGCGTCCCCGACACTTCGCCGGTCCGCGTAATCGCCGCGTCATCGGCCGCGCGAGCGAGGCCAAAATCCGTGATCTTCACCCGCTCGACGCCGTTCTCCAGCAGCACATTCCCCGGCTTGATGTCGCGGTGAATGAGCCCCTGCCGATGGGCGGCCGCCAGCCCCTCGGCGATCTGATGGCCGATGCGCAAGATCTCGGTCAGGCGCAGCGGTCCCACGTTGTCGATCTTCTGTTGCAACGACTGGCCGACAATGCACTCCATCACCAGGTACGGCAGCTTCTGCTCATCGACCGCATGTATGGTGACCACATGCGGATGGCTGACGGCTGCCGCCGCCTGGGCTTCTCGCAGGAAACGGCGGCGGGCCAATGGACTTGCCGCCAGTTCTGGCGCGAGCACCTTGATCGCCACCACGCGATTCAGCCTGGGGTCCAAAGCCCGGAAGACCACCCCCATACCGCCGCGGCCGATCACGTCAATCACTTCGTAGTGGCCCAGAAGCCCCAGCGTTCCCGGCTTGTCGCTCGGCGTGAGAAAATCGAAATTCTCTTCAGCCGCTGCAACCGGCGAATGCTCCAGAAAGCTTCCCGAATCGTCGTAGGCCCGCAGCAGCGCTTCCAAACGGCGACGGCGCACCGGATCACCCTCGGACACGCGATCCAGAAACGCCACCCGTTCGGCCGCTGAGGTGATCTCCAGGGCTTCCAGAAACAGCCCTTCGATCGACTCGGGGTTGACCCGCCGCTGGGGCGAATTGGCAGACTCGCCGGATGGAAGCATTTGTTCAGACATGAGCGCATTCTCCAAGCCGCATCATTGCAGGCTGAAGGTTCATGCGACAACCACGTCTGGCGCGCCTCACGCGATTGAATCGACAACGAAACTGCAATTCACGCCGCTTGAGGTCAGTTGCGAGCGTCACCGTCTTCCGTGGATTCGACAGCATCGATTTCGCGAAGAATCTTCGACAGATCGACGGGGATTCCCGGAAAAAGCTCGCTGGTGAGAAGCTGATCGTGGCGAACGAGCCGACAGCCAGTCGACGACCAGACTTCCACGACGCGAGCGGAAGGGATGACGATCCAGACTTCCCGCACGCCGTGAAGAAAGTACTCGTCGCGCTTTCGGACGAGTTCGTTCACAGTCGTGGAGGGATTGATGACTTCGATCGCCAGATCCGGCATGATTGGCATTTCGCTGCGGTAGGGCAACGGGCGATCCAGCGGCCAACGGGAAGCTGAAATAAACGCCAAATCGGTCCTACGGCGAAGCCGACCACTCGGCTCCAGCGAGAATGTTGCTTCTACCAGCAACCATCCCAATCCCTGCGAATTGACGACGTCCCAGAGCATGCCATTCAATGCACTGATCACCCAGGCAGAGTAGCTGGTAACCACTTTCTCCACATACCGACCGTCAACCATCTCGTAGAGATAGTCGGGCGGCGTTTCGATCGCGGGCTGCGCGAGGACGGTCGGCGACATGGAAATTCTCCCTCGAAAGGATTATGCCACACAGTTCTGGCAACACTCAATGCCCTTCGGCTTCCCGACGCTCACTCACTTGTCCATCCAGTTCTCTCGTGGAGACTCCCCGATGCCCCGCAGCCTGATCGCCACCGGATGCATCCTGTTCATCGCTCCCCTGCTCCTCGCCGCGCCGCCGCAATCGCGCGAGCAGAAAGTCCGTGCCGACAAACAGCGGGTCGAGGCCGAAGGCTTCTGGATCTACAACGACCTCGAGAAAGGCTTCGAGGAAGCCCGCAAGACCGGCAAGCCCATGCTCGTCGTGCTGCGCTGCCTCCCCTGCGAAGAATGCGTGAAGCTCGACGATGAACTCGTCGAAAAAGACCCCGTCATTCGTCCCCTGCTCGACCGCTTTGTCTGCGTCCGTGTCGTGGGAACAAACGGGCTCGATCTTTCGCTGTTTCAATACGACACCGATCAGTCGTTCGCCGTCTTTCTCCTGAATGCCGACCGCACCATTTACGGTCGCTTCGGAACGCGCTCGCACCGCACGGAATGGGTTGGCGACGTCTCTCTCAAGGGGATGGCTGCGGCTCTCCAGGGAGCACTCGACCTGCACGCCGGGTATCCCGCCAACAAGGCGTCTCTCTCCGGAAAAACCGGGCCGACTCCCGAGTTCTCCACGCCAGAAAAATTCCCCTCCCTGCGCGACAAGTTCACCTCCACGCTCAACTACGAGGGGAACGTCGTTCAAAGCTGCATTCACTGCCACCAAATTGGTGATGCCCAGCGCGAGTTCTACCGGGCTCAAGGCCAGCCAATTCCCGAGACGGTGCTGTTCCCTTACCCGCATCCCAAGTCCATCGGGCTGGTTCTCGATCCCCACGAGAAAGCGACGATCGCCGAAGTCACGCCGGACAGCCCGGCTGCGAAAGCCGGTTTCCTCGGGGGCGACGAGATTATCTCGCTCAACGGGCAGCCGCTTTTGTCGATGGCAGATGTCCAGTGGGTGCTGCACCGGGTTCCGGCCGAGGGGGGACAAGTCGCCGCCGTCGTACGACGGAAGAGTGCCGAAAAACCGCTGACGATGAGTCTCGCCTCAGGCTGGCGGCGCGCCAGCGATATTGAATGGCGCGTCACGTCCTGGGGTTTGCGGCGTATGGCGCTCGGCGGGCTCAAACTCGAAGAGTTGACCGACGAGGAGCGAAAGGCTGCCAGCATTCCGAACGGCAAGATGGCCCTGCGCGTGCAGCATGTCGGGCAGTACGGCGAACATGCAGCCGCCAAACGGGCCGGTGTTCAGAAGAATGACATCCTGATCGGATTCGATGGCCGCGACGATCTGACGCGCGAACAGGACATTTTCTTTCACGCCACCACGAAGAAGAAACTGGGTGATCAGGTCGCTATCAAACTGATGCGTGACGGGAAAACTCAAACTCTCAAGATCCCGATGCAGAAGTAGCGCCGCCGGCGCGTCGCCGGAAACGCGGATGCCGCTCGGGGCTTGCGGCGATCGAACGGTCGCTCATTCCCCATCGGCATTCCGCAGGCGGTCGTACATCCACGCCTTGGCGTAGGTCCACCACCGCGAGGCCGTCGCGCGGGAAATTGCCAGCGCCTGGGCCGCTTCCGCTTCCGAGAGTCCCGCGAAATAGCGCAGCTTCACAAGTTCCGCCTTGTCGGGCGATTCCTCGGCGAACGCCGTCAGTGCTTCATCGAGACTCAGAAGGTCTTCCGGGCCTTCGGGGATCCTGGCGGCAATGTCCGCTTCAAGAACGCGCTGCCGCCCTCCCCCATGTTTCAACCGCCCTTTGCGCCGCGCGGACTCCACCAGAATCCGGCGCATGGCTTCGGCTGCCGCGGCAAAGAAATGCCCGCGGTGATCCCAGCGAACATCACTGCAATCGTCTCCAATCAGCCGTAAGTAGGCTTCATGGACGAGTGCCGTCGGCTGCAAGGTTTGACCGGCCGCTTCCTGCCCGAGCCGCGCCGCAGCCAGTCGGCGCAGCTCCTGGTAGACCAGCGGTAACAATTCCTCTGACGATGCCGATTCGCCCTCTTGCAGACGCGCGAGTATCCGGGTGACGGCCGAGTCCGACATGGTGATGGGCTGCCAGAAAAACTATCGGCGATCAGGAGTGTCCTTTTCCTGGTCATTAAGAAGGCCCGAGGATTAGAATCCCCGGGCCTTCCGTCAACCGTACGTCAGTTCCAGGAATTATGCACGGCACGCCTTGCAGGCTTCGGCGCACTTCAGGCACATTTCCGCGCACTTCTTGCAGCAATCCTTACCGCATTCCTGGCACGACTTGGCGCACTTCCGGCAGAACTCTTCGCAGAGCTTGCAAATGGCGTCGTGGTTGTCGTGGTTCTTTTCGCAGGTGTAGGCACACACCAGGCACATGTGATGGCAAGCTTCGCACATTTCGCTGCATTCGGGTCGATCCTTCTTGCAACAAACACTGCAGTCCTTGCATTCCGCGGCGCATTCGCGGCAGGCCTTGGCACAGTCCGCGAGCGACTTTTTATCCTCTGCGAACAGACGACGGTGACCAACGGCTAGCAGACTACCAGTGGCGACGGCGGCAGCGGCCAGGGCCGCGCGACGATTGATCAGGTTTTGAGACATGGAGAATCCTTCAAGAAATGGTGGCGAGCAGCGCTCGCAGCCAGAAAACTTGGGCAATTGACGGTCCCACATCCTCCGACTCGACGTTGTCGGATCGAAGGCAACTCGGAGAAATTGCCAAGGACTCTCAACAAAGCCAGCGACATAAGCGGCATTCGCGCCGAACGAGATCCAACGGAATTGACGGGACCTCAACCTTCGCCATGGGTCTTGCAAAGCCCAACGGGAAAGGGAACGGCGTGGCGACCATGTCGGCCACGTCGAACCGTGGCTGCAGTTCGACCACCAGATTTCGAACGCCAGGACAGAAGCAGACGTTGACCGGTTCGCCGGGAGGCTCAACGGACGGACTGTCGCCCTTCAGGGCCGTGCGTCCGCGTGGTGCGCACTTCCGGCAACAGTTACCGGTCGAGCCGCGACAATTCCCGTTCGAATTGCGAAGGACCGGGGACACGGCCGCACAGCCTGCGTCTGACGAGGCGACGCACAGAGTTTGTCCGCCATTCGAAAACAGCGCGCAGCACCAGCGCGGTGGTAAGACCAGCGTGATGGCGACCAACAGAACAGCTAAGGTGTTGACAAGACGCATGTGCGTGGCGATCACGGCATCGTTGGGTGAATACCAACCTCGAAATCAAATCTGAATCGAGTGCCGCGCTCCCTCGGTACGACGTTCGCGTTCCTCACCATCGTTTCGATGGAACTGAAAAAAATCGGGAACGACTCGACGACTCACTCTGAACTCTCTCCCATGGATACTACGCCTCCTGGTCGAATCGGGGAAGAGGAGTTCTTCGTTCGGCGTGGGTCACGCGATGATCCGGCTCACCGCCAAGTCGATCCAGGTGTGAAATTCGGTTCCGGGTGCCAGAACTCGCAGCCCGGTATCGCCGCCACTCCGCGCGAGATTGATGGCATCCGTCACGCAGGTATAGGGTTCCAGGCAGATCGCCGCCCGCTCGGGCGGTGTGAACGCCACAATCTCGCGAAAGATGGGTGGGCACGTTTGCGTCAATTGCAGGCCCGCCCGTTCGTCGACGATCGAGCAATCGAACTGCGGACCTTCGAAATCGAGATCGGTGAAGACGTCGTCGAGTTTTAACGACTTCACTCCGACCGGATCGCGCAACCGTTTCTCGGGAGGAATGTCGACGATCCGACCCGTCGGCAAATTGTCCGCGCACTCCCACATCCGCGTGACTGGGGCTTCCACTGTGACCGCCTCTAGCTGGCTTTTCGCTGACAGTGGCAGGTGGAAATAGGCATGTGTTCCCAGCCCCCACGGCAAGTCTGTCTCGCCGGGGTTCATCACCCGGAAATTGGCTCGCAACCGGTTGTGCGTCAGCTCGTAGTCGACTTCGAGGACAAAGTCCGACGGCCAGTCCGCGAGGCGATCGGGAGCATCGACGCTAAGCTGGAACTGCCCGGTGACAAAATCGCTTCCCTGGGCGATGACCCGCCAAGGGCGGTCGAGGCAGAACCCGTGAATCGCGTGGCCCTGCGGCGTCAGATTCTGGATGGCGTATTCGCGGCCGCCCCAAAAGTAACGTCCCGCGCGAATCCGGTTGGGAAACGGAAACAGGATTGGAATCCCGCTGCGGCTGGGACGCATTCCCTCGGCGGGAAATCCCGGCTCGCAATCGAGGACCGAAACGACTTCGTTCCCGACCCGAGCCTGAAAATCGAAGCAGTTAAAACCGAATCCGGCCGCGATCCGGGCCGTGGATCCGGTGAGCGAATCGGTGATCGTGACGACGTTCATCCTCTCCGTCCCTGACTAACGGGTAATCCCGGAGTATAACCACGTTGGGCAGCACCTGCCTGCTGAAAAATATCAACGAACGTAGCCAGTCGACTTCGCCGTGAAAACTCGCGAAATTCTCGCCAAAACGGGCTCCAGCCGAGTCGTCCCGAGGGCTTTGACCGACTGTCAGGAGACGGAACATGGATCGTCGAACAATGCTGTCGCACCTGGCGGCGGGCGTGGCGCTCACGGGCCGACCGCTGTCCGGCCTCTTGGCTGCCGAGCCGCCAACCGCCGAAGTCATCGACACCCATACCCATTTCTATGACCCGACTCGCCCCGAGGGTGTCCCCTGGCCGTCCAAGGACAGTCCCCTGCTCTATCGCCCGGTCCTGCCGGACGAGTTCACGAAATTGACCACCCCGCTCGGCGTGACCGGGACAGTCGTCGTCGAAGCCAGCCCCTGGCTGGAAGACAACGCCTGGCTGCTCGCGCTCGCCGATCGTCATCCCCAGGCCATCGTCGGAATCGTCGGCAACCTGCGGCCAGGAACCGCCGGGTTCGGTGAACACCTCGCCCGGTTCGCCAAACATCCGCTCTATCGCGGCTTTCGCATTCCCGGACGCGAGTACGCCGACAAACTCGACGAGCCCGAGGTTCTCGCGGACTTTCGCCGGGTCCACGAAGCCAACCTGTCGGTCGACGTCAACGGCGGACCGGACATGCTTCCCATTGTGCGAGACCTGGCGACGCGCCTGCCGGACCTGCGGATCGTCGTCAATCATCTGGCGAACACGGCCATCACGCCGCAGGGACCGGACGAGACATGGGCAGCCGACCTCGCGAAGCTAAGCCCCTGCCCGAACGTCTTTCTCAAGGTCTCTGCCCTGATGGAGAGCGCGGGCCGTAACGGTCCGGCTCCTAAGGAGCCGGAGTTCTACCGTCCGTGGCTCGACCACTGCTGGCGGGTATTCGGGCCGGAACGGCTCATCTATGGCAGCAACTGGCCGGTCTCGCTCCGGGCCGGTAGCTACGCCGAGGGCTTGGCCATCGTCCAGGCTTACTGGGCCGATCGCAGCGAGACCGATCGCCGCGCCTTCTTCGCCGAAAACGCCGCGCGGGCCTATCGTTGGGTCCGTCGCCCGTCGTGATGCGTCGCCACCCTTAATGAGTGCTCTGTCAATGTAAAAGATTCGGGTGTGTGCCACTGGCTTAGCCAGTGCATCTTTTTGTCAATAAGAGACTTAAGACGCACTGGCAAAGCCAGTGGCACACGAAATTCAAGCCCTGATAGAACACTAAATATCTTTGCGCGGCTTGCCCTCGGCGTCGTATCGCTGGTAGGCGAAGTACGGGATCAGGATCAGCAGCACCGGGAACATGATCGCGTAGAAGACTGTTACAAACAGGCAACCCGCGATCGTCGCGGCGATGAAAATCAGCCACAGCCACCACGTATCGCGCAACAGGCCTCGTATCGGATTCATCGTTCCACCAAAGTTCGCAGGACTCGAAGAGGTTCGAGTCAATTATCCACGTGCCAGTTTCATGCGGCCGATGCGGGCCAGGCGACCAGCATGCTCGGCATGCGGCGCCACTCGTAGCGAAGACGCCAGCCACGACGGACGCGGCACGGCTTCGTCCGTCAATTCGCGTAGCGGCACCAGTTCCGGAAATGCGGTTCCCGCATACCGCGAGGCCGCGGTCGGATGGACATACAGCCGTTTCGACGTCACCAGTTCGCAAATCAGGTCGCACAGTTCCTTGCTGAGCCCCGTCCACAGGACCATGTTCGGGTTCGTCCGAACGGCCAGGCCGAACTCGCCGTTGCACTCGATGTACGGCAAGAATGCAGTCGTCAGCTCGGAAAAGAGAACGTCGCGTTCGCGACGAACATAGTCGACAATCGCCGCCTTAATCTGGCCGTGAGCCGCCAATTGTGCCCAGGGAGGCAAGGCGCCATCGGTTTCCTTGTCGTCCTGATCCAGTAATCCCTGGCGGCTCTCGGAGTCGAGCATCTGGGCGACACGGTTATCGCTGGTGGCCCGTCGGCAGCGATCCTGCGCCCACTGCCGCAGCGCGAACACCTGGTCTTCCATCGTCACGGACAACGGCACCGTCGTGCGGCGCGAACGGTCCAGATCCTCGGCTGTGACGATGCGGCCTTCGCCGAATGCGTCGATCAAGGCAGACACCACGACCTGCTCGAGTTCCGCCCCGCTGAAGCCTTCCGTTGTGTTGGCCAGCTCGTCGAGCGGGAACTTGTCGGACTTCCAGCCCCGTTTTTCCAAGTGAATCTTGAGAATCGATCGCCGTTCATCCCAGTTCGGCAGATCGATAAAGAACAGCTCGTCAAAGCGGCCGCGGCGCAGCATTTCCGGCGGCAACTGGTTGATCGAGTTCGCCGTTGCGACGACGAAGACGGGCTTGTCGAGATCACTCATCCACGTCAGGAGTTGTCCCACGAGGCGAGTCATGGTCGCATCGACTCCTTCCTCGCCCACGACGCCGGCAAACCCCTTTTCCAATTCGTCCAGCCACAACACCACCGGTGAAATCGACTCCAGGAGCGCCAACACCGAGCGCAAGTTGCGTTCGGATTCGCCGCGCTGGGCTCCTAGCAGGTTGCCGATTTCCAGGCGAATCAGCGGAAAGCTGAGCAGCCGTGCCGTGGCCCGTGCCGTCAGACTTTTTCCGCAACCCTGCACCCCCAGCAGCATGACCCCTTTCGGCAGCGGCACCCCCTGCTCGCGAGCCCGCGGTGTGTAGGCTTCCGCCCGCTTGCTCAGCCAGTCCTTCAACTGATCGAGGCCGCCGACGTCGCCGACGCTTTCATCGAGGTCGTAAAAGTCGAGAAACGCGGAGCCTCCGGCCAGCGTCCGCTTTTCCGCGATGAGGAGCGAGAGCGCTTCGTCATCCAGGACCGGCCGCTGCCAGAGCGCCCGCTTCCACGCATTGCGGGCCTCCGCCGCCGTCAGCCCCAGCACGCCCTGGATCAATCGATTCGTGTCATTGGCGGCTAGTTCCGGGATGGAAACCTTGGCGGCCTCAAGTTCCCCAATCAGCTCATCAAGCCCGGCTTGCAGGTCTTCGTAAAACGGCAACGGCAACGTCAGTCGCACCGACTGTTTCGACAACTCGTCCGGCGGAACGCCGACGGGATCGAGGAAGACCAGCGTCTGCCGTTTTTCCGCCAATAGGGGTATGGCATCGCGCAGCCGTCGCAGCACCAGGGGGCTGTCGAGCAGGCGATGCGCGTCCTTGACCAACAGGACATGGTCCTCGGGAAGCTCTTCGAGCTGCGTGAAGCCCTCGGGGCCCATCGCCTTGCCGGGATCACTCGACCAGCCAGCCGTTTCGATCCAGACGATCAGACCCCGATCAATTTCCAGGGCCGCTTCCGCCAGCAACTGCTCCCACCGCGACTCTTCATGAGTCTTGCAGAACAGAATGGGGTAGCCCGCCGTGATGCGCGCCTGGAGTTCCGACAGCATCGCCGAAGTCGACATGAGAACTCCCGGATTCTTGAACGATCAACCCACGTAGTACCGTCAAAACCCTCTGGACGTCCGCAATATTCCCGAAGCAGTGGAGATTTCCGAGCCGCCAGCCGAGTCTTGACGGAGGTTCATATCAACCGGCCGACGGCTCTTCCACCAGTCCCCGCGCGATCCCCTTCTTCAGGAGAATATTCGCGTAGACCGCCGTATCGCTCGTCGCGACCACGGCAAACGCCGACTTCGTCAATTCGTAGAACTCAAAACGCTCGACCGGTTTTAGCGTCAACGGCCGCTCCCGTCGCGCGACGATCTCGCGATACGTGCTCCAGACCGACGGCTCAGGTGTCGCGGGATCGACCGGCTGCATCACCTTGACGGGGTCGTCCACGAACGTATCGAGCGGCAACAGGTAAAGAATCGCATCCAGTAGTGCCGCGACTGACAGCCCATCGGCTCGGATCACTCGCTGACCGCACGACTCCGCCGGAAAGTGACCGTCGGCAATCACCAGATCGTCCCCATGCCCCATCCGCAGCAGGACCGACAGCAACTCGGGGGACAGTACCGCAGGAATGTTCTTGAGCATGTGCGCTGGCTTCTTGCGGCAAAAGTGACCTCTGTGTGCCACTGGCTCCGCCAGTGCGCCCTGCCCTCAGACACGCGACGACTAAGCAATCGTCAACGAAGTATCACGAACCAGCCGGTTGCGACAGCAATGCAGCCGTGAAGGTCACGAGGTCGCCGCGTCGCTCGGCACTCCGTTTCAGGGCATCAAACCGATGGGCTTTCTCGCACAGTTCGGCAAAGGCGGAGGCGAAATCGCCATCCGCGTCTACCAGGTGCTGTTCCGCCAGCGGAATGGCCTCGTCGAAGCGATCGGCCCGAACCAGCAGATCGACCAGGACATACGCGATGAGCGTCTGATCCTGCGCGTCCGGTTCCTGCTCCAACTTCTGCCGGAAGTACGCTTCCGCTAAGGGCCGTTCTTCGTTGAGCAGGAAGCGGAAGTAGTGCTGGTGAGCCGGATAGAACTCCTCGAAAGGGGGCTCGCCCGCATACTGGAACTGCGAGGCCAGGCACGCCCCGTATTCGGCCAGATCGCGAGCCAGCTTGAGTTCCGGCTGGTCGGCCGAGAGAGCCCGGGCAAAGCGGACGGTCGCGTTCAGGTGCGAGACATCGATGTGGTAATTCGAATCGGCGAACAGCCAGTCGCGACCGGCGACCAGTTCCCGAAGCGACGTGGCCGGTGAGGCAAACGGCATCCGCTGCTTGACCTCGTTCGAAACATTGTGCATCAGGTCGCCGTGTAACTGCCGCACCATGGCCGCGGCACATGCCGAGCGATCTTCCGACTTCAGTTGGGCAAACTGCTGATCGAGCGCCGTGATCGTGCTACAGGTTCCATGCGTCTTCAGCATGGTCTCCACCCCCTTGAGCGGGTGAACCCCCTTGAAGAGCGCGACTTCGATCAGTTCCTCGGATTTGTCATCGGCTTCGCGCGACGGAACGATCTTGTCGAGCGCTTCGCGCAGCGGCGTCAGTTCGCGGATGGCATGAAAATAAACCCACGCCTGAGACAGCTTCCCTTCCGCGAGCAGCAGGTCCGCGACTTCTCGCGCCGCGACGACGTACGCCTTCTCGAAGTCGTCCCGGCGCTCGTCGGGAACATCGTCGAAGGCGGTCGGACGCGTCAGCGGCGCTCCCAAAGCCAGCTTTTCCCGCAGGAGGAGCGCATCGAACAGGCGGTGATAGTTTTTCTCGTCTCGCAGAATCTGGACGAGTTGTTCGACCACGGCTGACGGGCCGGCCGCGAGTTCTTCTTGAAGTCGTTCCGTGGCTGAGGAAGCGGACATGAGGCCGTATACCTTCTGGGACAGAACCCGGGTCAATGGAGTCGCCGGTGCCCAGGATGGCCCCGACCGTTCCTCAAATTACTCCGAACGGACCACATTTGTCATGCGACCGCGTTCGCAACGCTCCTCACGAAGCACTGTGAGGGTTCAATCGGGGGTACAACCGGTAGCCGGGCATTTTGAGATGAAAGATTCCCGGTTGCGGCCGCGCGCGAACGGCGGCGATGCGTTGCCGGTTGCCCGGATGACTGCTCAGCCAGCCGGTCGGAGCTTGCAGGTCGCTCTCGACCACTTCCCGTGAGTGTTCGGCCAAGGCATCGGCCGCCGCCACGACCTCGGCGGCATAGTTTTCCACGCCGTCAGAATCATTGAGAACACTGCCGATGTACGAAAACCCGCGAGAGAGAATCATCTGCTGCCCCAGTGTCAGCTCGATGAGGCGGCGCGTCGTCCCGAAAAAGGCATCGCTCCCGGCAAAGGCGGCCTCGTACCGGTCGGCGTCGTACTCCTGGCGGCGCGAGACGAACATCGTCGCCAGAAGCCCCAGCCAGGCCAGACCCATGACGGCAAGAGACCCCAGGAACTGCACGAACCAGGTCACCCAGGCGAGGATCATTTCGATCGCCGTGTCTGCTTCCGACCGGTCGAAGAATTCGTCGCCGAAACTTTGCTGATAACCGGCCGCCGTCGCGCACCAGGTCACGAACGAATGGACAAACCTGTGTAGTCCCGAGCCGCCGCGCTGGCTGAAGTGCCCGAGCTCGTGGGCAATGATCGCCCCCAGTTGCTGAGCGCTCATACCGGCAATCAAAGGTGCCCCGATTGACAGGATCAGTCGCCGTCGAAACAGGCCGATCTGGCAGGCACTCGCGTTGACGTCGAGCGTCAGCCGGATTTCGGACGGCGGCGGCGCCCCCAGCGACTCGGCAATCTTCGCCGCGAACGAATGCAAAATCGGCGCGTCGCCCGGCGTCAGGCGTTTCCCCTCCATCCGTCCCCGCCGGCGCGGAATGATGGGCAGGATCATGGAAATGACGAGCATTCCCCCCGAGAAAATAACGGCCAGATGAAACGCCCAGATCAGGACGATGGCACGGCCGCTGTACATCGGCCGCAGCGGGGCGATCGTTGTCGCGTACCAGTAAACGCCGTAAGCGAGGGCCGCGACAAGCGCCAGATACGCGAGGATCAGCACGACGATGACGATAGCCGTTAGCAAGAGCGCGAAGAGATATCCAATCCCTGGACCGCGGCGAGGAACGGTCCCCGTGAAGCCGGCCAGGAGCTTCCGCATGACGTCCGCGGGCGACTTCTGCGCTCGTGCTGGCAATGCCAGTGGCTCTGGCTCATCGACTGGCTGTTGCGCGGGGTGAAAGGAAACCCCTGACGGTTCCAGTTCCGGCACCGCGGCCTTTCGTTCAACCACCGAGCCGCACTTGGGGCATTTGCCGCGGAAGACCTTCTTGCTCGCCGCGAGACGTAGCCGAACGCCGCAGCCGGGACAGGCGATTGCGTTGGGATTCGACTCCGCCTCGTCCATCGGCTCTGTCCGCTCCTGTCGTATTCCTGTTAAACCATCCATTCCGAATAGATAAAGTTCAGCAGGAACGGTCCGAGAATGATGATGACGGTGGCCGCCATGATGAGGACGGCTGGCAGCAGCATTTTGACCGCCGCCTCGCCCGACATGCGCTCCGCCCGCTGGCTGCGCTTCAGGCGGAGGACATCGGCCTGCGTTCGGAAAATACGGGCGAGCGGCGTACCGAGTTGTTCGCCCTGAATGATCGAACCGACGATCGATGTGATTTCGTCATCGTGCAGTCGGTCGCGCATGGCTTCGAGCGCCTGAATGCGGCCCTTCCCCATGTTGAGTTCCGCCAGCACCCGGCCAAACTCCACCCCCACGGGATGCGTCCGATACTCCGAAACCGCCTTCTGCAGCGCCTGTAGAAATGTCGAACCGGCTTCCATGAGCAACGTGACGAGGTCGAGCAGAAACGGCATCCGCCGCTTGATGAGAACCAGCCGATGCCGCGCCCTCGCGGCGAGCTGTCGACGCAGCATGACCCCGGTAATTCCGCTGAGGACCACGGCCAGCACGATTCCGGCCGGCCCCATCATTTGCGTCATGAAGTAGACGTAGGCTGGCAGCAGAAAAATCGAAATCAGTTCAATCCGCGCGAGGTACTCTTCCGGCGTCCAAACCCGCGGCAGCCCGGCCGCCTGAATCTCCCGACCGATATCGGGAAGCTGATTCTGAAACGCTCCGCGATTAAACCGGGCCAGCGCCTGAATTGCCGGTTGGAGCATGCGGTAGAACGGACTGATGCGGCGCAACTCGTTGATGCGCCCGACGTCATACCGCCATTCGTCGTCCTGGGTCGGGTCTTCGCTGGCCAGTGTGTTCGCGATCACAACCACGAACAGATAGACGGACAGCGCCACCAGCCCCGATGCCAGAACGGCCATCGGATCGAAGCCCGTGGAAACCTGTTGCGCGACCAGCGGGAACATCCCGACCCTTTCGCTCACTTCACGTTTGCTTACTTCACCAGGGCTTCGTCCATATTGAACAGCTCATTCGCGATCATCGTCCACGCCGCGAGTTCACCGGCCGGCGCCATCCCCTGCCGCGGCATGTCGCCCACGCTCGTCAGCGCGTCGGCATCTTCCGGGTGAGCGGCATAGTACTGTCTCAAATCATCGACAGTCGACCGCACGACGGCCACCTCGGCTTCGTCGAGCGGTCGAGAAAGAATGCGGGCCGCCATTGCGTTCATTCGCCCGGTATCGTCCAGCGCTGCGTCCGCCAGCACCCGCTCCGCCAGCACACGAGCCGCTTCGACAAACTGCGTATCGTTCAGCGTGACCAGCGCCTGCAGCGGCGTGTTGGTCCGCTCGCGGCGAACGCTGCACGTTTCGCGGGACGGTGCGTTGAAGATGTCCATCGACGCTGGCGGCGCGGAACGCTTCCAGAAGGTATACATGCTCCGTCGATATAGGTTCTCGCCCGAATCGCGGCGGTACTCGCGAGTGTTGCTGACATCCATGGCGACCGCTTCCCACACGCCATCGGGCTGGTAGGGCTTCACGCTGGGCCCGCCAATCTTGCGAACCAGCAATCCGCTTGATGCCAACGCGAGGTCACGAACCATCTCGGCATCCATCCGGAACCGCGGCCCGCGCGACAGCCACGTGTTCGCGGGATCAGCCGCCAGTTTCTCCGGTGTCAGCGTGCTGGCCTGGCTGTAAGTGGCCGAAGTGACCAGCAGCTTGAAGAACTTCTTCACGTCCCAGCCCGATTCCCGGAACTCGACCGCCAGCCAATCAAGCAGTTCCGGGTGCGACGGCAATTCGCCGGTGATGCCAAAGTCCCCGGCCGTGCGCACGAGGCCCGTCCCGAAGACTTCCTGCCAGAAGCGATTGACGGTGACCCGCGCCGTCAGCGGATGATCGGCCCGCAGCAGCCATTGCGCGAGGCCCAGGCGATTGCGCGGCAATTGCTCATCCCAGTGCGGCAAGACCGCCGGGGTCGCCGCGCTGACCTGGTCCTGACGTCGATCGTACTCCCCGCGCGAGAGGATAAAGGCCATCGCCGGTTCGGTCCGCTCGGTCATCACGTGAGCGACAGTCCCGCGCGATTTGATGTCGGCCTGCTCGCGCTCCAGCCCGGCCAAAGCAGCCGCACGATTTTGATACTCGGTGTCGAGCGAAGTCAGCCACCAGTCGTAGAGGTCGTTCTTCTCGGCATCGGTCCGCTGATCGGCGGACTTGGCGATCACCGCCGCACGGCGCGTGGCCCCCGCCAGGTTCGCGGCATCCGGCGGCGGGAGTGCTCGCTCATAAATGCGGAGATCCTGCACGGCCGCGCCAGCGAGCGGGTTCGCCGTGTGTCGTGAGCCGATCTTCAGGGGGACGGTGGTCCGTGTCGTGCTCTTGAGCGTGTCCGCCTGCGTGTTGGTCGGCTGAGGCTGACCCTCGAAGTAGACCTTCACGCCCGCCGCCTTACGCGAGCCATCGTAGGTAACGACCACGTGGGTCCACTCGTTGGCCTTCACCTGCGATCGCGACACAACTTTCAAAGCGTCATCGCTCCAGCGGTTGATGAGGTGCATCCCAATCCGCCGACCTTCAACCCAGAAGTCCCAGCCGCGAAATTCAGCCGAATTGTCCATCCGTGCGGCGATCGCGCCGACGCCATCGTTGGCCGACAGTTTGATCCATGCCGCCAGAGTAAACGGCTGATCGCCTTCAAAATCGCCGACATCCGAAATTTCCGCGACAGCAGCCCCATTCAGCACCACGGCGGGGCTAGCCAATGCGCCTGGCTCGCGAGTGGTTCCTTCCGCCAGAGTCAGCGACCGCGCCGTACCATCAACCGTGATGTTCGCCGCGCCTTCCGCCTCTTGAAACGGGATATGCAGCTCCATTCCCGATCGCGGAATCCGTTCTTCGAAGACTCCGGGCGTTGCTGAAGCCAGCCAGCCGTCGAATTCCGAGCGTGCGGCTGCCTTGCGTTCCGCCACCCGTTGCTGGGCCTGGGGAATCGCCACCTGCAGCGCCGCCCAGCGATCGCGGTCTTCGGGCCGCGGGACCGCCGCGATGGGGGGCGGATCTTTAATGTTGCCGTCGCGGGCCGGCACGTTCGAGTTGTTGAAAAACGCCGCCAGCGAATAGAACTCGCGCTGGCTCAAGGGGTCGAACTTGTGGTCATGGCAGACGGCACAGTTCGCGGTCAGCCCCATCCAGACCGTCGACATCGTCTCGGTCCGGTCGCGGGTATACAGGACGAGATACTCCTCGTCGATGATGCCCCCTTCGTTCGTGGTGATGTGGCTGCGGTTAAATCCAGAGGCAATCTGCTGCTCGAGCGTCGCTGCCGGAAGCAGGTCGCCGGCAAGCTGCTCGATGGTGAACTGGTCGAAGGGCATGTTGCTGTTAAACGCCTGAATCACCCAGTCCCGGTACGCCCAGAATTCGCGGTAATTGTCGAAGTGAATACCGTGCGTGTCGGCGTAGCGAGCGGCGTCCAGCCAGTACCGGCCGCGATGTTCGCCCCAGTGGATGGAGTCGAGCAGGCGATCGACGTACCGCTCGTACGCTCCCGGTTCGCCATCGTTCACGAAGGCATCGATAGCAGCGGGTTCCGGCGGCAAGCCGGTCAGGTCAAGACTCGCACGACGGGCCAACGAACGACGATCGGCTTCGGGGGCCGGTTCGAGCCCCATCTGCTCCAGCCTCGCGAGAACGAACTGGTCGATGGGGTTTCGGACCCAGCCCATCTGCTTCACTTCCGGCGGCTGCGGGCGAACCGGAGGGATGAACGACCAGTGCGGCTCGTACTGAGCCCCTTCCGCGATCCAGCGTTCCAGCTTGGCGATCTGTTCGGCGGTGAGCGTTTTCTTCGTGGACGGGGGCGGCATGACCAGATCGGGATCCGTCGCATGCACGCGTTCCATCACCGACGACTTCGCGGGCTGCTCGGGGACGATCGCCGCCGATCCGCCACGGTCGGTCACCGCGTCATCGAAGCGATCCAGCCGCAATTCCGCCTGGCGGGCGGCTGAATCGGGCCCGTGGCAGGCGAAACAGTTTTCCGCAAGAATCGGCCGGATATCGCGGTTGTAACGCAAGGGTTCCGCGGCCGTGGCAACAACAGATCCCATCCCTCCCAGCACAAGAACCAGCGATCCCAGGCACCAGTCGCGAATTGCCATACTGTCCGTCCCGTTGATCCAACTCAGAGGCAGCGTCGAAGAATCGGCTGCGGCGAAGGTCGGAATTCTTGGCGGCACCACGACGGAGGCCGGAGGAATCTTTCCCGTCCCGCAAACCGATCAGTTTTTCATCATGGTCAATTCCTGATGTCTCCGCCAGAATAAACGGATTCGTCCGCCGGGGCCGATTCCGCTTGCCCGAGACCGCTTCCCAAATAAGACGTTTTGACATCGCGCTGGCAAACCATCCATGGCATCAGCAACAGCCGCCGCCCAGATCACCATCGCCACCGGTCCCGGTCGCGGGCAGGTGACGGCATTTGACGGCGACGTGCTGACCATTGGACGAAACGCCGATTGCAATCTGGTCATCGACGATGCCGCCATTCTGGATTTGCACGCGACCATCGTGCAGCGCGGCGGCCGCTATGCCATTCACGCTCCGGACGACAACCTCCTGGTGATGGACGGCCAACCCGTCCCCGGTAATCAATGGGTCTGGCTGCCCTCGCAAGCGGTACTCGCGGTTTCCCCGTCGGTGCGGCTACACTTCTCGTCAGCCGCCGCGGCTGCCGTCCCCAAGCCGAGCGATGCCCCGATCGATCCCGGGAAATCGACCGTCGACGATTTTCAGCGGATTCGCGCCAAGGCCGCGCCGGCTGGCGGGAAAAGCCGTAAGGCAACCCGGCAGACCGCGAAGTTCATTACCGAAGGCAGCGGCGAAACACTGGTCCGGCTGGGCGAAGACGGACATCTGCCGAATCTGCAACTTGCCGAGCAGGACCGTACCGTCGCCCGCATGCGGGGTGCCGCGAAAAAACAGGGAAATCCGGCCGTTCTGTATGGAGTTCTCGGATTCAGCGTACTGTCATCGCTGCTGCTGTTGGTCCTTGAATCCGATGGAACAACGGTCTCTGCATCGACGGTGTCGGATGCCCGGGCCACCGTCTTTCGCGACTTCCTGGGCGAACCGGGCAAGGAACTCAAGCCGTGGCAGCGAGTCCTGCGGGAGGCGGGGCTCGCCCACTCGCGCGGCGACCGCAAAGCCGAGCGGGCCGCCTACCAGCGCGTGCTCAAAATGCTGAACTCCGAAGATCTCAATCGATTCACCGGATTGACCGGGCATGTCGAAGACGACGAACGGCTGCGAAAACTGCTCGCCACCCTGCTGGAGTGAATGCGATCCATGCTTTGTCACGGTTTCTCGATCGTGTGTCACTGGCTTCGCCAGTGCCTCTTTATTAGAGGCACTCAATTCAAGGCGCACTGGCAGAGCCAATGGCACACGAAGATACAGCCATGATTAAGCACTAGCTCCCATCACTGAGTTTGCACCCTCTTGATCTCCGACACTTCGAGGCCGCCGTGTCTTCCAGCAACCGTTACGAACTTCTCGAAAAACTCGGTTCGGGGAGCTTTGCCGCGGTCTATCGCGCTCGCGATAAAGAACTGGGTCGCGAAGTCGCCATCAAGCAGTTGCACGACGAATACCTCGCCGACCCGCGGCGGCTCGCGCGGTATTGGCAGGAAGCGCAGCTTCTGGCATCGCTGCACCACCCCAACATCGTGACGATCTATGACATCGTTCGCGAAAAGGGCTGGCTGGTGATGGAATTGATGACGGGGAACCTTGCCGACCGCATGCAGGGTCGACCCATGGATCTCCGGGCGTTGCGCGCCATGCTGGTTCACGGTCTGCGTGCCCTCAAGTACCTGCACGCACAGGGAATCATCCACGGGGACGTGAAACCCGGCAACCTGATGCTCGACCAGCGAAAGCGGGTCAAACTGGGAGACTTTGGCCTGGCGCGGCGAGCCAGCGACGAATCGGGGAGTCTGATTAAAGGCTCAACCAAGTACATGGCCCCGGAGGTCGTCTCGGACGATTTCGGCGATGTCGGACCGCAAAGCGACCTCTACTCGCTGGGGTTCAGCGCCTACGAGCTGATGTGCGGCAACCGGTTCGACGAATTGTTTCCGGGCCTCAATGCCTTCGGTCGCAATCCGCAGATGGCGTGGATGATGTGGCACGCCGCAGCCGACCGGCAGCTTCCCGAAATCTCCCGCGTGCTCAAGGATGTTCCGGACGATCTGCAGAAGGCCATCGGCCGGTTGACCGCGAAAGACCCGGCGAAGCGATACCGTACCGCGGATGAGGCCCTTTCGGATCTGAATGTCGACCTGAAGCTGGTGGGCGGAGCCGAAGAGCCCACTCAACCCGGTTCCGATCCCCGGCGACTCTGGATTGCCGGCGGCGCGCTGGGGGTGTCGCTCCTCATGAGTGCGGCCATCCTGTTCTGGCCAAGCACTCCAAAACAGACAGCGACGGCCGCTGGCAAGAAGTCGCTCGGCATTGTTCGCGAAGTTCTCCCCGAAACTAACCGCCTCGTGGTCCGCGATGTCGATACGGGGGCGCTCGAAGAACTCGGCCTCGGGCGCCGGCAGAACATCTATCTGCTGAATCGGAAGGAAAACATTCTGCTCCGGGAGCTTCAGCCGGGCGACCATGTGGTGATCGAACTCGACGCCACCGACCCGACGCAAGTGCATGGAATTATCGCCGATCGTCCGGTCTCCAATACGGGCATCGTGCGCAGTCTGGAACTTGCTGAAAAACGACTGGTGGTCGGGTTGACCGATGGAAACCTGCGTGACGACCTGCCGCTGCGCGTTCCGGAATCGGTCGAGTTACGGCTCAATCGCCAGTCTGTTCCCCTGCGCGACCTGCAAACCGGCGACGTCGTCGAGTTGACCCATCTCGCCGAGCCAAACGGCCGCAAAGGACGCATCGTCGAAACGCTGTCGGCGAAGCGCCCCGTGACGCTGGTCGGCTACGTGCAGGCTTTTCTGCCCGCTACCGGAGAGCTGGCGATCGAACTGAGCCAGTCGGCCAACGTCTCGCTCATCAAGCTGCCAGCGGCCGCCGACTGCAAAGTGACCATTAACGGGACTCCCACGAGCGGCGGGGTCGCCGACTTGAAGCCCGGAGATCGGATCTCGGCTCGGCACGACACCGAACTGCACGAAGTGGCTGCCACGCGGCAGGAGAATCTCGATGGCGTAATCGCAGCGCTCGACGATTCGGCCAACACCATTTCCGTCTCGCTCGCCAGCGGGGAGTTGCGGAAGATTGTTATCGACGACGCGGCCGAATTGACGCTCTCGCTTGAGCCGATCCAACCGGTGGATCTGCGGCGTTTCGACCAGGTTCGCATCGCCTATCGCCGCGAAGGAGATGTTCTGCGGGCCACGACGATCGACGCGCGGCGGCCGCCGCAGACCGATCGCTGGGCGCTCGTGCTCGGGACGCAGTCCTACCAGGATTCGTCCCTGTCGCCGGTCCCCTCGGCCATCGAGGATGCCCGCGCGATTTTCGCCGCCATGACCAAGCGTTATGCCATCTCCGAACGGCGCGGCCGCATGCTGCTCGACGCCTCCCTTGCCCAGTGGCAAACCGAAATCAAAGATGTCTGCGCCAATGCGAACCCCGGCACGCAGATCGTGATCAGCATTTCCGGTCATGCCTACTCCGACGACCAGGGACAGGTCTATCTCGCGCCGCGCGATTTCGACCTGGAAAACCCGGCCCGCACCGGACTGGCACTCGCGGAACTTGCTCGGCACCTGAACGACTCGCCCTCGAACGATCAACTGGTGCTGTTGGACATTACACCGAACATTCGCGGACGAGACGCCCGTCGGCAGGTTTCGGGACGCGAGGTTCTGGCCAAGCTCGACCCGCCCTTCCGCAAAGCTAGCGTGCTGCTGGCCTGCGGCGACGACGAAACCAGCCTCGTCGATCCCAAGACCCGCGCGGGCCTCTTCGGGCTGGCCGTCGCCCGAGGATTCCAAGGCGCCGCCGATGCCGATCGCGATCTGCATGTGACCGCCGATGAATTGTACCCGCTGGTTCGAGCCCAGGTTCAGGCCGCCGCCGCCGCCCAGTCCGCCCGGCAGACCCCGCTGTTGCAGCCTCGTCACGATTGACCACTCTTGTTCCTGCCCAACGAACGGACCGTCCCGGGCATTTCGAGTAAGGAAGTTCCGTGCGCAAGTCTCCCCCACGGATGATCGACATTGCCGTCGCGGCCGGTGTCTCACGAATGTCGGTCTCCGCAGTCCTCATGGGAACCGGCCAGGGGAGGATCCGGGTCTCCAGCGAAACCGCCGCGAAGATTCGACGGCTCGCCACGGAAATGGGCTACCGCCCGAACCGCGCGGCTCAGCAACTTGCCGGTAAGCCCAGCGGAATTGTCGCCATTGTTTCGCGGAACTGGTCGAACTTTCTCCGCCAGCAACTCCTGGCCTGGTTGCATGTCTGTGCCGAGGAGCACGGCTGTCGCGTCCTCTCCGCCACCGCGCAGGATTCCCTGGAACCGCTCGAGCAGTTGATTTTCGATCTGAACGCGCAATGGATCGACGGCCTGATTTACGTGGCCTTTGAAAACGAAGACCAATGGCCCGAGGTGCGCCGCCTCTTCCGCGGCGTCCCCCGTTCCGTCACGCTCGTGGGGGATCTGGAAGACCCGGAGATTGCCTCCGTGGTCAGCAATCCCGAAACCGCCGCCGCGCAGACGATGGAACATCTCGCCCGCCGCGGAAGGTCTCGACCAATATTTGTCAGCGAGCGCGAAGAGGGGATCGACATTCGCCGTCGGCTCAGGGCCATGACGAGCGCGGGGGAATGGCACGACATCCCTTTCGACTCGTCGCGAGTTGTCTACGCCACGCTCGGCTGGAGCATTTCCAACCCCGCTCATCGGCCATGGTTCGACGAATTGTTGACGCAGCTTATCGAAGAACGAAACGCCGATTCGATCATTTGTGATACCGACTTCACGGCGGTTGGCCTGATGCGCGCGGCACGTCGCCAGGGATTGCGGATCCCCGAGGATCTGTCGTTCGTCGGCTGGGGCGATCTACAATTCGCCGGCAACTATGACCCGCCAATTACCTCGGTCTCGTTGCAACTCCCGCAGTTACTCGACGAAGCATTCGGCTATCTCAATGCCCTCGACACTCCCGTTCCGGGACGTCGCGAAGTCCCCACGGAGCTGCGAATTCGCGAATCGAGTTGATGCATCACGGCACGTTTGGCGCGGGCGGCACGGCAACAGGCAATTATCGGCGGCACCCATGTCTTCGACCATCTGTTTTCGTGCCGGACGTCTGGTTCTAAGCGATCGGATCGTGGATGATCGCCGCCTGATCGTTGAAAACGGCCGAATTGCGGCGATCGAAGCCGACCGGGGGCGATTGCCACGGTCGATACAGGTCATTGATGTCAAAAACTCGCTGCTCACGCCTGGTCTGGTCGACATCCACGTCCATGGGGGCGGTGGCGGCGACTTCATGGACGGCACTGCCGACGCCGTGCGTACCGTTTGCCGAACCCATCTGCGGCACGGCACGACGACGATCTTTCCCACAACGACGACCGGTTCGCCCGAGCAACTGCGGGCGATGTTCGTCGCCTGCCGCGAAGTGATGGACCATCCCGGCTCGGACGAAGCGCGCATCGCCGGAATTCATTTGTATGGTCCTTACTTCGCTCCGGACAAAGTCGGCTGCCATGCCCTCGACGGTTGCCGTCCGCCCGATCCCGCCGAGTATCGTGCTTACTTCGACACGGGGCTGGTCCGCATTGCCACCTGCGCGGCCGAGTTGCCTGGGGCGACACAGTTCTATCGACTCGCGAAACGAGCGGGGTGCCTGGTCACCTGCGGTCATTCCAACAGCACCTATCAGGAAATGGCGGCCGGCTTCCGCGCGGGGCTCAGGCACGTCGACCATTTCTGGTGCGTGATGAGCTCTGTCGATTCGCTCCGCGCGCGATGCGGTACTCCCATGCAGGCCGGCATGGAGCAGTTCGTGCTGCTCGAACCCGAAATGAGCACCGAAGTAATCGCCGATGGCTGCCATCTGTCGCCGGAGCTGTTGAACTTCGCCTACCGCATGAAGGGGCCAGCACGGCTGTGCCTGGTAACCGATGCCAGCCGGGCTGTCGACATGCCGCCGGGGCAGTATCGCTTTGGACCCGAATCCGACGGTTCGTGGTTCGTCAGCGATGGCGATGTCGGCCGGGTTCCCGATGGATCGGCACTCGCCAGTTCCGTCGCCGGCATGGATCGCATGGTGCGCCACATGCACCGCGCGACTGACGCCCCGTTGCCAGACTTGTTTCGCATGGCGAGTCTAACTCCCGCCGAGCGCGCGGGAGTCGACCAGGACGTTGGAAGCATCGCCATCGGAAAACGAGCGGACCTCGTCGTCTGGTCGTCGCGATTGCAGGTTCGTCAGGTTTATCAGTCGGGACATCTTGTCCCGAGTTCTTCGAAACGGCAGCCGCGATCCACATCTTCTGGAGTGTCTCCTGTATGAGCAGTCTCCCTGTTGAATCGTCCAGTCCCGTCTCGCGTCGCGAGTTCTGCCAGTCGGTTGCCGTGGGTGCCGTCGCCCTGACGGGAATGGCCGCGGTTCGCCAGACGGAACTCACAATCCAGTCACCAGTCAGCGGACAGGTGATTCAACGGCAGGGCTATGTCGCCGCGAACGCACACGACCATAACCCCGGCGGGCCGGAACTGGGGCAGGCCGTCGTCACCTTTCGCGGAACGTGGTCGGGAACCATTCCGATCCGACTGTGGGCACGCACCGTGCTCGCGGAGGGCTGCACCGGTCACGGGGTCGACTGGACCGAGCTTGGTTCCATCGAACAACCTGGTCCGTTCGAGCACAAAATGACCGTACCGGCCGGGGGCTGGTATCGATTGGAACTTGAGACGCGGAGTGACAGCGGCACGATCGGCAAGGCAACCGTCGACCGATTCGGCGTCGGTGAAGTGATCCTGATCTCCGGGCAGTCGTACGCGGCCGGCGCCAACGACGCGCATCTCAAGATCGACGACCCGCTCGAACGGACGACGCTCTTTGATTTCGTGACGGGTGAATGGCGGACCGCGAACGATCCGTTTCCCCATGTCGACACCGGCGGGACGATCTGGCCACCGTTCGCGAACGCCTTGCAACCGCTGCTGCGCGTGCCGCTGGGGCTCATCAACGTCGCAGTCGGCGGAACCGCCAGCCGACAGTGGATGCCGGGGGAAGCCCTCTATCAGCGCTTCCGTGACGGCGGACTCAAAGGAGGTCCCGCACGAATGGTGCTGTGGCAGCAGGGAGAAAGCGACGTCATCGAAGGGACATCGCTGGAAACTTATGTCGAACGCCTCAAGACCATCCGCACGAGCCTTGCGAAAGACTGGGGGTTCGAACCTCCCTGGCTGCTCGCCAAGTCAACGCTCCACCCGACCGTTTATAACAGGCCCGTCGAAGAAGGCCGCATTCGCGCGGCGATCGACCAGCTTTGGCACGAACCCGGCTTCGCCCCCGGTCCGGACACCGACATCCTCGCCGGCGAAAACCGCGGCGGCAACATGTCCCGCCGCCACTTCTCCCCAATCGGCCAGGAACGGGCGGGCCTGATGTGGTTTGCCTGCGTCTGGAGGGAGTTGCATCAGGCGTAGGTTGTGGCTGTGCCTGACGTATGACTTCATACATCCCCGATGCCA
>JAHBXV010000038.1 GCA_019636285.1 Planctomycetaceae bacterium | reverse complement strand
GATGCCGGGGCTGGTGTTGCTGGCGGGGATCGCGGTCTGGGTGGATCGGTTCAGAAGGGGGTAGAGACCCTCACCCCCCGCCCTCATCCCACAAGCGGGAGAGGGTGATCCGTATCGTCATTTCGATTTCTAATCGCTGTAACTTAGGACATCGGTTCACGGACCAAATTAGTGATCGTCCTCTCCCGCCTGCGGGAGAGGATAAGAGGTGAGGAGCTTCGTTCTAGCCTCTCTGCGGCATCTCAGGATTGCCGGGGTTGAAGTGCTTGAGGATCACCAGCGGCTCGCTGCTGCTCAGGTTGGTGATCGTGACGCCTCGCTGTGCTGCCTCGTAAGTGACGAACAACTCATCCTCGGTCATCTGCCCGAAGCGGATCAGTGACGGCGCGGAGATCGGATGTGCGCCGAAGCGCCCATAGCCCTGCATGGTGATCGCACCGTAAGCGCCCGCGTCGCGGATGGTCACCGTGCGTCCGGGTTGAACGGTCAGTTCTTTGGCGCTGAACCACTCCGCGCCGTAAACGATCCACTGTTCGTTGTAGCCTGCCTCTTGCGCCGCTTTCGGATCGCCCGCTGGTCGCGGCGTCAGATGGTAATGCTTCTTGAACTCAGGATCGATGTTGGCGTCCCAATCGAGCAGCGAGAGCAGATAGTCATAGTCGTACCACTTATCTTGCGGCACATCCTTGACCAGCATAGCGCGATCCACCACCTGATAATCCGCGATCAACGACTGCCACATCGAGAACACGTCGCTGGCACGCTGCGGCTCGTAGGTGCAGAGCGTCCCCGGCGCGTGCAGAATCCCCGGCGGAACGTACCAGCCCGTGCCGAGTTTCAGACGATACGCTTTGGACAGCGCCAGAATCTGATTGTCGCCGTCGTTCCAGCGCTTCAGGCAGTCGATCACCTGCTCCTTCGTCGTGCCCGGTTCAAAGCCGAAGAAAGTGTACGGGTACGTGTTCAGGGCAAAGTTGTACTGCGCGGGATAAAAATAGGCTTCCGGCTTGCCCAGTTTGCCCACCTTGGCGGCGTCAGCATCGCTCTGGTGCAGGTGATGCGGCAGTGGATACATGTTGTCGAAGAACTTGCTGTACATCATCCAGCCGCCGAACTGATCCATGACCTGCTTGCCGAGCACGTCATTGCCCGCGAGACCGATGGCATCCTTCAGCGTGACCTGCTTGCCCTCGTGGTAGATGTAGCTCAAGCCTTCGTCATCCAGCGTCAGCGGGCCATTATCGGCTTTGGTCGTGGATGCGAACCAGCGCTCATCGATGCCGCCGCGGTGCGTTCCCAGCGCGTAGTAGTCGTGCGGGTGCAATTTCAAACGACGGCCGGGTTGCAGGAACGATCGCGGCACCCAGGTGGGAGAAAGTCGGAGGACACCTTTGCCTTCGGAAAGAGCGGCAGACGCCAACGACTGGACACTGGCCATAACAGGAATACTCGGTTGACGGACTGCAGGTGAAGCGACTTGAAAAGTGCGCGTGGATCGTGCCGGACTGGTCATTGTGCCAGCCGAAACGCCCTTTTGCAAAGCCCGGAGGATCGACCTAGAATGAAGGGCTGTCGCAGTTTGAGAAAAACTGACACAACCGGTTGTGCCTGTCAGAAACGTGCGGAAGACCGGGCAGACACTTCCCGGCACTGAGGTTGTGTGAGAAGCGCTGTGTGGAGGCCGGCCATGCCATCTCCGTTCCCCGGAATGGACCCGTTTCTGGAGTCGCCGAACACGTTTCGCGATCTCCACAACACGTTTATTACCTATCTGCGGGTCGACATTCAGAAACAACTTCCGACGCGATACGTCGCACGGGTGGGCGAGCGGGCCTGGGTGGAAACGCGGGATTCTCACATCGAACCGGATGTTCTGATTCGCGAAACGCCGGTGACCGTGCCGCATGAATCGGCATCGCCGGTTTCAACAGCCGTGGCCGCTCCCGTCATTGTTTCGATCTCCGATGATGAATGGGTGGAGCCGTATCTCGACATTTTGCTGGTCGAGGATCAGCGTCTGGTCACCGCAATCGAAGTTCTGTCGCCAACCAACAAGCGTCCGGGCGAACGCGGCCAGGCACTCTACCTGCAAAAGCAGGCCGACGTGATGAGCCGATCAGCCAATCTGGTCGAGATTGACCTCTTACGCGGCGGCCGGCACACAACGGCCGTTCCAGAACGAACGCTTCGATCAATTGACTACGAAGCCTCCTATCATGTCTGTGTGCGGGACTTCGCGAAGCCACAGCAATTGGAAGTCTATCCGATTCGATTGCGATCTCCACTGCCCATGGTGCGGATCCCCCTATTGCCCGGCGATGCCGCGCCGACGGTCGATCTGCAGGCCGTCTTCAACCGTGCCTGGGATGACGCCGCGTTTGGCCGATCAATCGATTACTCCGCCGAGATCCCGCCGCCTCCACTCGCCGAAGAAGACCTCAGTTGGTTGCGCGATCAGGTCAAGCAGTCCAGTTTGGTGTGAAAGAAGGAACTGCACCATGCCGTCCCCGCTCCCTGGAATGGACCCGTTTCTGGAGTCGCCGGACCGCTTTCCGACGTTCCACAACGTGTTTCTCGTCTACCTGCATGAGCAACTGCAAGGGCGGCTTCCGACCGACTACTCGGTGTCGTTGGAAGAGCGAACCTACATCGAGGCCGCCGACGACCCGCCATCGCGCCGCGTCGCGATTCCGGATTTGTCCGTCAAATCCAGCGAAGGGATTGCCACTGGAACGGCACTGGCGACGTTGGACGCAGCCGAGGAGCCATTGTGGCTGGCGTTCGATGAGGAAGAGGCGACCGAAACGTATCTGAACATCTATCAGGGACGGCAGCCGAATGAGCGGTTGGTGACAACGATTGAACTACTCAGTCCCGCCAACAAGGCCGAAGGATCGCGCGGTCGTGATCTCTACATGCGCAAGCAGCAGGATCTCGTGGCGGCGGGCGTCCACCTGGTCGAGATTGATCTCCTCCGCGCCGGCCGACACGCCACAGCGATTCCCGAATCGTACGTGCGGAATCTGGCGGGGAACCCAACGTACCACATCAGCATTCGTGAGTTTCATCGACCCGACCGGATTGGCATCTATCCGATCCCGCTGAGAAACCCTCTCCCTGCGATACGTATCCCGCTGCTGCCTGGCGACGGGACGGTTCAGGCCAATCTGCAACCACTCATGGATCGGGCCTGGGATGCCGGCCCGTTTCGCAAGCGGGTGCGATACAGCATCGAAGAATGTCCATCGCCACTAACTGACAACGACCGGGCCTGGGTCGGCGACTGCATTTCCCGCTGGCAATCGCAACCATCGCCAGCAACTGAGAGCCAATAGGCGGCATCTGGCTCTGCCCGGTGAAGCCATCGCCATGATCGGAGCGTTCGCGCTCGACCGGCGAGTTTCGTCCCATCGGAAACTTGGTGCCGCCAGAAAGTTCTGGATCGATCGCCCGCGGCTGCGTATGCTGCCGGAAGCAGGCGAGAGACCTCTACGCGCTCGATCCTTTCTTAAGAGAGACAGCCATGCATCCAATCGATCCCAACCGTCGGCGATTTCTCTCCCAGGTCGGTCGCGGGATGCTCGCTGCCGGTTTGGGCGGCGCGATGGCACGCGATTTTGGATTCGCGGCTGAGTCCGCGGCCGACGCCCGCATTCGCTTCGAGGGTCACGATCGTCTTGTCGATCTGTTGCAGTCGACGGCTGTCGGCAAATTCCTGCCGGTTGTTGTCGAACAGATTCGCCAGGGAACCAGCCTGAAAGACCTCGTCGCGGCGGCCTCGCTCGCCAACGCCCGCGCGTTTGGCGGCGAAGACTACGTCGGCTTCCACACCTTCATGGCGTTCGCCCCGGCCTTGCGGATGGCCGAACAGCTTCCGTCAACACATCAGGCGTTGCCCGTTCTTAAAGTTCTCTATCGCCAGGCTGCCCGGCTCGAGGAAGCCGACCAGCACGATGACGACACGTTGCGTCCCATTGAAACGCGACAAACCGCCGACCATCTGTCGGAAGCCTTGCGCGAGGCCGTTCATCAGCAGGACAGAACGCGCGGCGACGCGCTGCTGGGCGGAGCGATCGCCCAGTCTCCCGAAGAGGGCTGGAACGGCTTGTTGCCCGCTGTTCATGAGGCGCCGGAAGTCCATCGCGTCGTCCTTGCCCATCGGGCGTGGGACATGCTCGACCTGGTAGGCCGCGAGCACGCCGAGACGATGCTCCGGCAGTCGCTGCACTACTGCATCAATGTGGAAAGCGGCCGCAAGCGCAACAACATCAGCACGGCCGATCTCATCGCGAATGTCTTCGACCGCTGCCGTCTGGCCGGCCAGACGCTGGGATCTCGTTCCGTCGAAGATGTCTGGATCGCCGAGTTCTCAGATTCGCTTCTCAAGATCGGCCCCGAGGAAGCGGCGATGGCGACCGGCGAAGCCATTGCGGCTGGTATCGATCCACGTGCCATCAGTGAAGCCGTCGCGATCACGGCGAATCAACTGGTGCTGCGCGACCCTGGCCGACCGAAGGAATGGGCGCAGCCGAACAAGCCGATCGGCAGCGTTCATGGCGACTCCATCGGCGTGCATGCGTCCGACACGGCTCATGCCTGGCGGCAGATCGTCGCGGTCTCCAACCCACGCAATGCCATGGCGAGTTTGATCCTTTCCGCCTGGGGTGTTGCCCGCGATGCTCGGAACCGCCCGTTTGCCGACTGGCAGCCGCGACCGTTGGCGGAGGTTTCAGAGACGATCAAAACCAGCGATCCGACACAACTCGTCCAGGAATTGGATGCGGCTATCCGTGCGAAGGAGCAGGATCTGGCTTGCGCCCTGACCGGCAAATACCTGGCGGCCGGCCATTCCCCACGGGCCGTCTTCGACACGCTGCTGCGCTATGCGTACAGCGAAGATGGCGCCCTGCACGCGGAGAAATACTACTGGACCGTCCGCGACGAATACTCGCGTCTACGTCCTCGCTTCCGCGATGGTGAACTGATCGCATTGGCCCGCGTCACCGCTAGCGAATACGGCATCCCCGCGCCGGGCGTGGCGGAAGCGAGAGAGTTGCTGGGGGTGCCGCCGACGGCGTGAGGCTCGTAGCTACCTGTCGGGGATCAAGAACCTCGGATAATTCCGGTAACAGCTGCGACGAGGTCGCGGATGAAGACGGTCCAGGGCTGGGAGAAAATAGAATATGGTTGACCCTGTCGAAAAGCCAAGAACACAACCATTTTCTCAGACGGTAGCGGCACTTATTGGCTTTTTGACTTGTGTGCCACTCTCATATCTCTTTTTCTTCATGGCGATCATACTGATAGAGGTGCTTGGCAGTGAACCCATGAGCCGTTCTTCATTTATGCTCTTGTTCGTGGTCCATGTATTGATCATCGTCCTGGTTTGGTGCCTGATCGGTTTCTACATTTACTTCTTGTTCAAGTCTGACTTCGTCAAACAAGATCAAAAGGCATTATGGGCCGTTGTGCTATTCCTCGGGAATATGCTGGCGATGCCTGTCTTCTGGTATCTCTACATCTGGAAACCTGCCGAAGAGGCGGCTCGATGAGATTTCCTCTCAGTTCACCTTTCTCAAAACACGCCCGCTCAGATCATGTATTCTGGATCGCTCTTCGGCACATAGATGCGCGCAGCTTTCGCGACGACGTAGACCTGTTCGCCGGCTGTCAGTCCCAGTTGGCGGAACCGGTCGAGGTTCAATTCTACCAGAACCTCTTGTCCGTGGTCGGTGCGTAGTCGCACCTTCGCGGAGGGGCCTGCCGGATTGATGCGTTCAATCCGAGCCCCCAGGCTCGGCATGCCCTCCGGCGAACGTTTGATGTCGAGTTCGTGCGGCCGCATGTAGACGCGTGCCTCGCGCTCGACGTCGTGCGGATAGCCGGGATAATCGAATGAAATGTCTGCGAACGAGGCCTGGCCGTTCTGGACGCGGCCGTGGAAGACGTTGACCTGGCCGAGGAACTTCATCACGAACTCGCCGGTCGGCTGATGAAAGACTTCCTCGGGCGTCCCCACCTGCTCGATCCGTCCCTTGTTCATCACGACAATGCGATCGGCCACTTCCAGGGCTTCTTCCTGGTCGTGCGTGACGAGAATCGTCGTCATCTCGATCTTGCGCTGCAGGGCTCGCAGCCAGGTGCGCAGTTCCTGGCGAACCTGGGCGTCGAGCGCTCCGAAGGGTTCGTCGAGCAAGAGGACTTCCGGCTCCACGGCGAGGGCGCGGGCCAGTGCCACCCGCTGCCGCTGTCCGCCAGAGAGTTGCGACGGAAACCGGCTCGCCAATCCGCCGAGTTGGACCAGACCCAGCAGTTCGTCGACGCGCTCGCGGATGACCTTTGCCGATGGACGTGACGACCGGGGCCGCACGCGCAGCGGAAAGGCGACGTTCTCGAACACCGTCATGTGCCGGAACAAAGCATAGTGCTGGAAGACGAAGCCGACGCGTCGGGCACCGACCGGGCGATGGGTGACATCGTGGCTTTGGAAATGGACGGAACCGCGATCGGGGGCCTCGAGACCCGCCATGATGCGGAGCAGCGTCGTCTTGCCGGAACCGGATGGACCCAGCAGGGCGATGAGCTCGCCCGCCTGGATGGACAAATTCACGTCCGACAGGGCCTGAAAGCTGCCGAACGATTTTTCGATGGAGCGGACTTCCACGCTCATGGCTCACGCCTCTTCCGATGGAGATGTTTCCAGCGACTGACGATGCATCTGCCACTCGACGAGCGACTTGAGCGCCAGCGTCACCAGGGCTAATAGAGCCAACAGCGACGCGACGGCGAACGCGGCGACGAAGTTGTACTCGTTGTAGAGAATCTCGACATGCAGCGGCATGGTGTTCGTCTTGCCGCGGATATGGCCCGACACCACCGAGACCGCGCCGAATTCACCCATCGCCCGCGCGTTCGAGAGGATGACGCCGTACAAGAGTGCCCATTTGACATTAGGCAGCGTCACGCGCCAGAAGGTTTGCCAGCCGCTGGCACCCAGCGAAATTGCCGCCTGTTCTTCTTCGGTTCCTTGTTCCTGCATCAGCGGGATCAGTTCGCGGGCCACGAACGGGAAGGTCACGAAGATGGTCGCGAGGACGATTCCCGGAACCGCGAAAATGATCTGGATGCCATGCGAACTCAGCCACGGCCCCAGGCTGCTCTGCGCGCCGAACATCAGCACGTAAATCAATCCCGACACCACGGGCGAGATCGCGAAGGGAATGTCGATCAGCGTGATGAGCAGGCTTTTGCCGGGAAACTCGAACTTGGCGATCGACCAGGCCGCCGCCAGTCCAAACACCAGGTTGGTCGGGACGGCGATCAATGCGGTAATCACGGTCAGTTGAATCGCCGACCAGGCATTGGGGTCGCGGAGGCTCGAAACATAGGTTCCCAGCCCTTTCCGCAGCGCCTCGGCGAAGACTGCGGCCAGGGGGATGAACAGAAAGAACAGCAGGAACGACACCGAGACGGCAATCAAGATCCACCGGACCCACCAGGGTTCCGACGTGGCCGATTGCACGACAGGTGGCGTGACGACCTCAGTCTCGGTCTCCGTGTAGACTTCCGTCGGGTTAGCGACCGAGAGTGCTGTTGCCGTGGACAACTTACAGCCCTCCTTGATAGCGGCGGCCCAGCCACCATTGCAGGGCGTTGATCGCGAAGAGAATCGAGAACGAGGCCAGCAGCATGACCGTGGCCAGCGCGGTCGCGCCGGCGGTGTCGTACTGCTCCAGTTTCGAGATAATCAGCAGCGAAGTGATCTCGGTCCGCATCGGCATGTTGCCCGAGATGAACACGACCGAGCCGTACTCACCCAGCGCCCGCGCGAAGGCCAGCGCGAACCCCGTCAGGAGGGCCGGCAAGATGGCGGGAAGGATCACAAACAGAAACGTCTGCCAGCGGCTGGCACCCAGGATTGCCGCCGCCTCTTCGTGTTCTCGCTCCAGATCCTGCAAGGCCGGTTCGAGCGTGCGAACCACGAACGGCAGCCCGATGAACGTCATCGCGACGATGATCCCCAGCGAGGTAAACGCCACCTTGATGCCGAGCGGTTCCAGATACTGGCCAATCCAGCCGTTGCCGGCATAGATCGCAGTGAGCGCGATTCCCGAGACCGCTGTCGGCAGCGCGAACGGCAGGTCGACCATCGCATCGACGAGGCGTTTGCCAGGAAAGCGATAGCGGACCAGCGTCCACGCGACGATCAGTCCAAACACGGCATTGATAGTCGCCGCGATCAACGAGGTGCCGAACGTCAGCTTGTACGACGCGACCACGCGCGGATTGGAAACAGTCGCCCAGAATTCGCCGGCCGTCAGGCCCGCGGTCTTCACGAACAGGGCTGTCAACGGAATCAACACGATCAGGCTGAGGTACAGCAGCGTGTACCCCATCGTCAGGCCAAAGCCCGGCAGGACGCTATGCCGTCTTCTGAGAAGTGCCATGTCCCGCTTTCTCGCTTCGCCACGACCCCGCCGTCGGAACCCTGTCTTTTGTCAGGCGTTCCTGACTAGCCCTTGATCCGGCGCGGATCGAACTTGGGAGCCGGCCAGCTTTCGGCGGCGGGGAACGCATCCGAATCGGCGAACCCTTCGGAGAATTCGTCGCGGACGGCCGACCAGATCGCCAGTTCCAGGTCGACAAACGAGCCGGTGAAACCATGCTTCAAAGCGACGCGATAGACGGCATCGGCGATGCGCGCGATGCGGTCGCTCTCCGAAGGACTTCGGGTCTCGCGATCGTCGGTCGATGGGAACTGAACGAAAGTCATCATGATCGCATTCCTGGGTTTGATTTGGGCGGGGTAACGCGGGTTGCCTGAGTGGCGGTTTCCGGGGGCTACTGGTTGGCTGGCTGATAAATCTGGTCGAACGTCCCGCCATCCGCGAAGTGCTCGGCCTGGGCCTTTTCCCAGCTTCCGAAGACTTCCTGGATGGTGAAGAGCTGTACGTCGGGGAACCGGGCGATGTCGGCGGGATCCGCATGCTCGGGAGATCGCGGCCGGTAGTAGTGCGCCGCGACCAGTTTCTGACCGACCGGCGTATAGAGGTATTCGAGGTAAGCCTTCGCGACGGCTTCCGCGCCGTGTTTCTTCGCATTTCCTTCAACGACCGTCACTGGCGGTTCCGCGAGGATGCTGACCGACGGGACAACGATCTCCACTTGTTCGGGCCCAAACTCGTTGACGGCCAGAAACGCCTCGTTTTCCCAGGTCAGCAGCACATCGCCGATTCCCCGCTGCACGAACGTCGTGGTCGCCCCGCGTGCTCCCGAATCGAGGATCGGAACATTCTTGTAGAGGGCTTCGACAAACTTCCGGGCCGACTCGGGGGTACCGTTTGGCTGCCGCAGGGCATAGCCCCAGGCCGCCAGATGATTCCATCGCGCGCCGCCCGACGTCTTGGGATTCGGCGTGATGACGCTCACTCCCGATCGGACGAGATCATTCCAGTCCTTGATGCTCTTGGGGTTTCCCTTGCGCACCAGAAAGACGATCGTCGAGGTGTACGGGCAACTGTTGTTGGGAAGCTGACCCTGCCAGTCCGGCGGGATCAGCTTCGTCTTCTCGGCGATCGCGTCGATGTCGTAGGCCAGCGCCAGCGTGACGACGTCGGCAGGAAGTCCGTCGATCACGGCCCGAGCCTGTTTTCCGGCCCCGCCGTGGGACTGTTCGATGGACACCGTCTGGCCGGTGGTCGATTTCCAGTTGGCGGCGAAGGCCTCGTTGAATTCGCGGTACAGCTCGCGCGTCGGGTCATACGAAGCGTTGAGGAGCGTCACCGTGTCGGGCGAACCCGAAGCGCTGGGTGACGAATTCGAGCATCCGGTCATCGCCACAAGCAGGAGCGAGACGACAACAAGCTGCGCCGGCAACGTGTCGACCGCGGCTCTTCGAAAAGATTGTCCCTTCGTGGGCGAGGGGCGTAATTGGCGGGGCATTCCGTGTTCCTGTTCCTTCAACCTTGTGCCGACACGGAATCCCATCGGGTCCGTGGGGGCAAAGCCGCGGAACGCAAAGCGTATGCCGCTGGCGGAAAGGCAGGAAATTGAGGGGGTCTGCCGCGTTCGGTGCGAAATCGGCCGTGACAGGTCACGGATACTCCGTCGAATTTTGACGGACCCGTGGCCGGTCACGGGCGTCCGGCGCGCTGAATCAAAAAAAATGCATGACCTTCGCGTCGTCGCGGAGGCCATGCATCGGGAGGGTGTGCGGTTGGTATGGGGGGGCACGCCCTGAAGGCTTTGCGAAAGGGCGTGGCATTCGCAGATTCGCCACGCCCTTCGAAGACTCAGGGGCGTGCCACCCTGAGAGATGGGCCTAGAACTCGCCCACGACGATGCCGTCGTTGATCGAGCCGAGGTTGCGGTAGGTGTTGGCGTCGATGTTTTCGCTGAGGAAGCGGACCGCGCCGTCACCCATCACGAAGTGAGCCCCACCGGTGTGCAGGCTGCCGAAACCCAGCGTCCGGCCGCGGCTGACGCCGTTGCCGTTGTTGCCGTTGATGCGGTATGAGGCGTTCGTCATGGTGACACTGTCCGCCTGGGGCGCGAGATTCTGGACAGCAGCCACATCGCCCAGGGCATAGGCGATACCGGCGAGCGTGGTCTGATCGGGAACGCCGACCCAGGTTCCGTGGCCGATCGCGTTGACCGTCGCGGTGTTCGCGGCGGTCGGGGTGTAGCGCTCGCCGACGACCAGGACGTTCGAGGAACCGTCGACCATGTCGCGGAAACCAACCTTCGAGTTCTGGCCGAACGTGCCGCGGTAGGCAGCGGCGGTTGCAAACACCGAAGTGCTGACCGCGGTCGCGTTGACGGTCGGAGCCGTGGCGCTGGGGGTGCCCGACCAGCCGAGGACGCCGAAGTAATTCGAGCGACCGAACGGCGCGCCGGCGGCGGTGGTGGCCGACGCGTTGAATGCCGTGCTGAAAACCACGGGCGTGATGGACTGTTCGCCGGTGTCCGACGGGCAGCGCAGCGACGGAATGGTCGTCATCGAGGCAGCGGTGGCGACGGTCGGAATCTGCGTGACCTGGTTAAAACCGAAGTTGGTCACGTTGGACGCGAGGATGTTGTACAGCGGCCCCTGATCGATCATGGGAAGGATCTGCAGGGTCCAGCCCCATCCCTGGTAAGGGTTGGCCGTGGTGAGCGTGCTGATGTAGCCCGGCGGGAAGGTGTTCGACTGGTCGTGGTAGTTGTGGAGAGCCAGGCCGATCTGCTTCAGGTGGTTCTTGCACTGGGTACGGCGGGCCGCTTCGCGCGCCTGCTGAACGGCGGGCAGAAGCAGGGCGATCAGAATCGCGATGATGGCGATGACCACCAGCAGTTCGATCAGCGTAAATCCGGAACGGGAACGGAAAGATCGATTCACGGGCTCTCCCAGAACAATCTATCGACGACCAGTCCGTTTCCGAGGGAAACGCCCCACATGGACATTTCGTAACGGGGACTCGGAGACTAGGAGGCCTGTTCGTCAAAAAAAGGTGTGATTTCGGGCGTCCAATCTCTGGGCGGCTTCCCGGACGGCGGGAGGCGTCGTGAAGATTGGCCTGGAGTGCTTTTCGCGGCGGGTGGGCTGGCGGGCGTGCTTCGGCCGGTAGCTGCGGGAAACATCCTACGGAGTAAACGCAGCGAAGTTTTAGCTTTCAACAAAACATTTTCGTAATTTTTTCATGGACTTCACTGCCGGCTTGTTCATGTGTGCGATCTTGTTCAGAGCAAAATCGGGGTGACAGCCAGCGACAATGTCAGCGCGAGGGTTTGTGCGAACCAACCTGTACAGAATACGGATGTGACACCAGCCTCCCGCAAAAATCCGGGGGATGACGACATTCAAACGGCGTTCTCGAAAGCGGGACTTGGCTGCTTTCGTCGCAGCCGTGAGTAATGCCATTGCGAGACGCCGCAGAGTCCGACGCCGCCAACAAGGCAGCCCAATAGAAGCAGAGTCACCATCGACTGGTGCGATGTCAGGCCTGGCACCACGACGGAAACCTTGGGGTTTCCAGGAGCATAACGAATGTCAAATTGGGGCGATCGCTTCAACTCGCCTGCCAGCGTCCGTATTTCTCCGACATTTGTCGAACTTGTTTTTCCAAAACGATACCGCGATCCCGTGTACTGCTGACCCTGAACGGTGTAAGTGTACTCGATCCGCAAGGTTTCGCGTGTGACCCATTGTTCCTTCTTGCGGAACGTTTCCGTATCTACCTCGGCGAGTTTTAACTCGGCCGGAGCCGTCGGCCAGTTCTTGCTACGGAAGCCCTGCCACAAATCGGCTCCCGTCTCCGTGAAGCCCCAGATCCCGATTCCCGCGAAGGCCAACCCGGTGGCCACGGCGATGAAATGCGTAAACGAGAGATCGCTCGCAGCCCGGCTCGCTCGTTCTTCGACAATCGGTTCGAGTAATCGCCGCGGCCCATCGCGCTCGAATTCCTCCCGAGTCATGGCCCGTGCCTCGGCGATCGCCCACGGGTTTCGCAGGTCGTCCGAGTTAGGGTCGAATTGCCGTGCTCTCCAGCCTCTCAACCACCACATCATGCCGCCAAACAACGGTCCGACGATCGTCGCGACGGCGATCACGGTCCACGCAGTGGTTGACAGGGACGCGAACTGGAATCGAATCCCGATCAGGTAGACGAAGACGCCGAACGGTGCAATGAATCCGAGCAGACCCACCAGGAACATCCAGGTGTACTTCCACTGCCGGATCTCCTCGACCATGGCTGCCTGATATCGGCCGCACCGCGGGCAGGGGACCGGATCGACTCCCTCTGAAAGTTGCTGATCCAGGTTCTCCCGCGCGGTCGCTCTCGCGGCTTCGCGGGCGTTCGGTTCCACCGTCAGCAGGCCCACCGCCGTTTCCGAGACCTCTCGCGAGAGGACATAGACGAACTGTTCGCAGCAGTGTTCGCAGGTAACAGAGCGAATTGCGACGCCGGCCACAGTCTCAGTGTGATCGCGAACGAGTGGAATTCCCATCTGTGTCCTCCAGGAAGTTCTCGACTGGCACTACGGCCGGCATGCGCTTTCCGGATAAATTCGCTCAACTTGCCTTCTTCTTTCCCTTCTTTTTCTTCGATGGTGGACTTGCCTCTCCCAAGTTCTTCGTCGGCAGCGGGGCGCCAATTGCCTCGCGCCAGGCGACGAGTCGCCCGTGAAGTTCGGCTGTCTTCTCTGGCATTGTTTTCGCCAGGTTGTTGGTTTCGCCGATGTCCGTCGCGAGGTCGTACAGTTCGAGACGACCGTCTTCAAGAAACTCCATCAGCTTCCAGTGACCCGATTGGATCAGGCTGACCGGGGTTGTCCGCCACGTGTCCTGCCCGGCTCCGAGGTAGCCGGGGAAGTGCTGAAAGATGGCGTCGCGCGGCAGCGCGTCCCCGCCTCGGAACAGTGGGACCAGGCTCGTCCCGTCCAGGACCTGCGACGGCGGCTTCGCTCCGGCGATTTCCAGCAGAGTCGGATAGATGTCGACATGAATCGCCGGGACTTCACAGGCGGCTCCGGGGCTGGTGACGCCCGGCCAATGCACGATAAAGGGCACCCGCGTTCCCCCTTCGTACAGGCTCCCCTTGCCGCTGCGTAGAGGGGCATTGTCGGTAATGCTTCCTCCTTTTTTGATCCCCTCGCGCTCGTAGCCCCCCACGCCGCCGTTGTCGCTGGTGAAGATCACGACCGTGTTCTTCGCGAGGCCGTGCTCTTCAATCGCCGCGACCACGCGGCCGACGCTGTCATCGACGGAGCGGATCATCGCGGCATAAACCGGGCTGTGATGTCCCCCGACCGCCGGTTTGTCTTTGAAGGTCTCGATCAGGTCCGGCTTGGCCTGGTGCGGCGAATGAACGCCGAAGTGCGGAAGATACAAAAAGAACGGGTAATCCTTGTGGCGGCCGATGAAGTCGACGGCTTTGTCGGTCAGGAAATCGGCGAGATAGGCCCCCTCGGGGACGTCAACCGGCGGGTTGGTTTGAAAATCGAAATGCTTCCCTGCCGAGCAAATTGCTTCATCGAACCCCCGCTTGCCGGGGTGATAGGGCCCCCGCTCGCCCAGATGCCATTTGCCAAACATCCCGGTGGCATAGCCCGCGTCCTTTAATGACGCCGGGATCAAAGTCCGGTCGAGCGGTAAATCGGTGACATTGTCGACCGGGCGGAGCGGGCGCTGGCTCCAGTCAAAGCGATCGATGCCGCCGACGGTATAGATGCCCGTTCGCGCGGCGTACTGGCCGCTCAGCAACGCCGCGCGCGTCGGGGCGCAGTTCTGGCAATGGTGATAACTCAATAGCCGCAATCCATTGGCCGCCAGCCGATCAATATTCGGCGTTTCGTAGTACCCGCTTCCGAAGCACGCGAGGTCCGTATAGCCGAGGTCATCGGCCATGATGAAGACAATGTTCGGCGGTTTCGCCGTCGCCGAAGCGTCGGAGAAGAGCATGAAGGCAAGTACCAGTAGCGGACAGAGTTTTCGGGTGCTCATAAAGTCGGGGCTCTCGCAAAGGGAGGGCTCAGTCAAATCATCGTGCGAGGCCATCCCAACCGCGTCAATCGTCGAAATTCATTCGATTCGAGCGAATTTCGCCTCGCGGAAGCCCTCGCTTGCTGGGGATTACACGCAAAAGAGCGAGAAAACAGCCCCAAAAAGCGTCACCAAAACAGTGTTTGTCATTGCGAGACGTCATTACCGAGAGGACACTTCATCGATCCCCTCTTAAGTCGTGCGAACTATTGCGAGAGTCGGAGCGTTGCGACTCGCGGATCGACTCAATCCGAGCTCTATCCTCTTCCAGCACGGTGATGTTGACCGATCGTTCTCTTAATTACGTGTGTACTTCTTGCGGGCCGCCATGAGTACCATTTCCCCATCGCGTTTACCGTGGGCGCTGCGCAGTGCCCTATGGGCTGGCACGCGGGCGAGCGAGCTTCCGGGCTTTCTCCCTCTTTTTCTCGGTCGGACGGATTTGCCCGGGGTCATCGCCTCCGCCGAGCGCACGCTACGACATCCGCTCGAACTGTCTGCGGCCGAACGCGACGGGCTGATTCACTGGCAGCAGATGCATGGCGACGCGCCCCTCACCGTCGTCGGTAAGGCGGCGCTGAAACGCCGTGCCGCCAACACGCTCGTCGTGCGAGCACAACTGCGTCAACGCCTGGACGAGGAACCTGCCATCGCACGGCAGTCCGTTGCGAGACCAATCATCATCGCCAGCCTGCCGCGTACCGGGACCACTTTGACGCACAGGTTGTTGTCGCTCCACCCGCTGGCGCGGCCGCTGTTGGGTTGGGAAGCCATGCGCCCCGTTTTGTCGCCGGCCGAACGTCGACTCAACTATGACCCGCGGCTGAGGCTCGCCCAGAGATTAGACAGAGTCAAAGGTCTTCTGGGCCGACGATTCTCTCAGATTCACGAATTCGATCCGCTGGGACCGGACGAGGATTCACCGCTCCTGTTCCATACGCTCGCGGTCCCGCCGCTCATTCCGTCTCCATGTCTTGACTGGTATCTGGGATTGTCGCAAGACGAACTCGCCCAGCGATTCCTGGTCTATCGTGAGCTGCTGCAACTCCTGCAATGGGAGCGGCCCGCGCCCGACGGCGGTTTCTGGGCGCTCAAGTCGCCTGCTCACACTTACCATGTTTCCGCCCTGCGAAGACTGTTTCCGGATGCAACGGTCATTTATCTGCACCGTCGGATGAGCCAGGCGGTTCCCTCGTTTTGCAGCCTGATCTCCATGTTCACCGGCTTGATGACGCAGGGGAACGCGCTTGCGGAGCGCATTCCCGAGTTCGCGATCGAATGGTGCGAACGAGGCCTTAGACGGTTTGTCGACGCCTGCGACGAAGTTTCGGGGAAGGGGGTCATTCATGTGAGCTATGCAGACCTAGTCGCGGACCCGGTCGCGACGGTCCAACGCATTTGCGAACAGGCACAACTGGATTTCCCGGAGAGCTATGCGGCCCGGATTCGTTCGCACCTGTCCGCCCATCCCCAGGGCAAACATGGTCGCCACCGATACTCCGCCGAGGACTTTGGCCTGACCACTGCCCAGATCGATGAGCGCTTCGCCTGGTATCACACGCGATTCGACGTGCCGACGACGCGTTGAAATCAACCGCTCCTCGGTCCATTCCCGCCTCAACAAGACCTGCCTGGCATCAGTTCTATTCGGGGTCCGGACTCTCACCGGCGGGACAGCCCCCGAGATTTGCCGGATTTCTCTTGATCCGATCGCGATTCTTTGCGTTAACTGTTTCGATGGTCGCGACCGAGCGGCTCCTGCGTCGCGGATCCCTCGATCATTCACATCGGGCAATTCTTCGTCAGCTCTCAGGAGCGCCCTCATGCCAACGACGATGGTTCATAAGAGCCGCGCGATTGCCGGCGCCTCCCCAGCCAGTTCCCCGGTGGTGGCCGACTTCGCCTGGGAAGAGGCCTCGCCCTTTGGACTTCAGGCCTTCGACCGTGATGTGCTGGAGATTCTCAAGCCCGACTGCATCAGCCGGTTTGCCGTCTTTCTGTCGCTGCGCTATAAACGGAAAGAAATTCGGAATCTTGATTTCGTCGCCGGGATCCTGCGGCGGCACCCCAGTTGGGTCGATGAGTATCGCGTCGTCCATCTCATCGAACGGTCGCTCTGGATTCAGGGGCAGAGCGATCTCGTCATGACGTTGACGAGGAACCCCAGCCAGATTCCCGACAACCCGCCCGTCGAGGTCACAGACACATTGACCCGAGCCTATGCCTGGCATCCGCAGGCAACGGTGTGGTATGGAGTCCCTGTGTTCGGGGAAGAGAAGACTCCGGAAGGTCTGCCCATCCCGTTGACGGCGGCCCAGGTCCGTAATGAAGCCGCCCGACGGTTGCGCGCAGCACAACAGCATGCCTTACGCTGGGGATGGTTCTACCGGTCGCTGAGACGCGGCCTGCTTGCTCCGGCGGCCGGCGCGCGGATGGTACGGCGGGTCTGGTCTATTCTGACGGCCGTCCCGCGTGGCTTCGTCGCCGCGTTTCGGCGGGCTCGCAAGACCTCGATTCAACGTGCCCGTGCTCACTTCAAGGCGCAACAGGACTACTGCCGGACTGGCCGGATGCGAGAAGTGACCATTGGTCGAAACTCGCGGTGGCTGGATCGTGCGGCACTGACGGCCCTCGAATCCGCGTTTCTCGTTGATGACCTGATTTCGCCAACAACGCCCGGCGCCGCTGTCGCGCCGCTCTTGGCCCTCAAACTACTGGTCATCGCCCCGGCGTCGTTGATTGCCTGCGATCCCTTTCTCTTCCTGGAATTGCCGGAAGAGCCCGGTAAGCTGCGTCACCTGGCCCACTGGTACTGGCAGACTGACGAGGACGGCCAGCAGGTTTTGCACTTGCATGTGTAATTGTTGAAAGACGCGCTCCCCGTTGGGTCGCGGCTAGGGGGGATTCCCCAAGGGGCCGTCTTGCCCATTCGCGTACCCCATGCTAGACTTCATCGCATCAAATGTTGTGCATGCGTCCGCGGTTGTATTCGCGTGGCGCTGGCGATGGAGGTCTTGTCATGCCGCAGTTCGATCGAAATCCGGCTGCCCACTTGGGGTTTGCCTCTGCCACGACGTCACGACGCGGCTGGATGGCAGCGACGGCTGGGGCGGTTGCGTCCGGATTTCTCGGCGGTTTGCCGCTGCGGGCCGAGACTCTGCCGGGGCGGAATCTGGCTTCCAAAGCCAAGTCAGTCATCATGATCTTCAACTGCGGGGCTCCCAGCCACATCGATCTGTGGGACCCCAAGCCGCTGGCCTCGGACGACATTCGCAGCCGGTTCGAGCCGATCGATACCACGGTCCCCGGCCTTCAAGTGACGTCGCTGCTACCGCGAATGGCGAAGCTCGCCGACAAACTGGCCGTGGTGCGCACGCTGCATCACCAGCACAGCGGGCACAATTCGGGCATGCACTGGTCGATCGTCGGGCGCCCGTATCGCATCGACAGCACACTCATCAATCCCAGTCCCAGCGATTACCCCAGCTTCGGAACGCTGCTCGGCTGGCTCGCTCAGCAGGAAGGTTACGACAAGCCGCTGCCCCCGTACGTCATTACTCCGGCTCCCCATTGCGACAGCACGCTCTACCTGACGCCGGGACAGTTCGGCTCCTGCCTGGGCGTTCGCTACGATCCGTTCGTGCTCAATGACGACCCGAACAAAGCCAACTTCCAGGTGCGGGATATGAGCCCCGTCGAGGGCGTGCCGCCCGAACGTGTCGCCGCGCGGCGCGAATTGTGGTCCTCGCTCGATCAGCGCGGCCAGCCGATCGTCACCCCCTCCATCGCCGACCTGACCATCAATCAGGCCAAGGCGTGGGCCATCATGACCTCGAATTCGGGAAGCGCGGCGTTCGATCTCTCCAAGGAGTCGGATGCGACACGCGAACGCTACGGTCGACACTCCTGGGGCCAGTCCCACCTCCTGGCGCGACGTCTCGTCGAGTCCGGCGTCCGCATGGTGACGACCGTCAACGGGCCGAGCATTACGTGGGACACGCACAAGGACAACGACAAACGCCTCAAAGACGCGCTGGTTCCTCCCATGGAGATCGCCTACTCCGCGCTTCTGGAAGATCTTTCGGAGCGCGGGCTGCTCGATTCCACGCTGGTCGTCTGGATGGGTGACTTTGGCCGCACCCCCAAGTTCAACGCCGAAGGGGGCCGCGATCACTGGCCCCGATGTTATTCGATGGTGCTCGCCGGCGGCGGCATTCGCGGCGGTCAGGTCATCGGGGAATCGGACAAGATCGGAGGCGAACCTCTCGCTCGTCCCGTCACCCCGGCCGACATCCATGCGACCATCTTCGCCGCCCTGGGATATGACCCGCACGGCACGACGTACTCGACCGCCGACGGCCGCCCCGTCCCGTTGAGTGAAGGCGAAATCGTGCGGGAATTGCTCGCGTAGCGCATTGCGAGAAAAGCAGCGCTCCCCGTTGGGTCGCGGCTAAGGGGTGTGATTCGTGTCGAATTGCGACTCGTGTTCACGTATTCTCTTGTGAGACTGTTCGACCTGGTCGGCGTCGCAAGAGGAGTTCCGCATGAGCACGGATGCGCCCGTAGAACTAACTGAGTTCCACTTCGACGTCGCGGCGGGGAATGCGCGTGCGGTCGAACAGCCGCCGGTGCTGGTGCGGGAGTTCCTGGCCATCTGCGGCATGGTGGTCCTTTGCGACCTCACGGTTTACCGAGGTTCAGGATATTCCGGCTGGGGATTGCTTCTAATCCTCGCCCCAATCCTCTTCTGCCTCGGATCACCGCGTAGCGCGCGACGGCCAATCAGCCGCTGGCTTTTACTCGGCCTGCTCGTACTGCTGGCGGCGAGCCTGGTCTGGAGCGGGTCTCCTCTGGCGGTCAGTCTCGGTCTCGGGCTGCTCGTTCTATATGCCATGACCTTGTCCGGCCGCAGCCCCCACTTGCTGGAAGGTTGCGGCTTCGCGGGTCAGGCGATCGCCGCCGGAACGCAGCGGATCAACCAATACGGCAAGTCGCTGGAACGCAGTCTGCGACGATTGAAGTCGGTCTGGGCGTTGTCGCTTTTGTTGCCGCTGGCGGCATTGACCGTCTTCGGGATACTGTTCGTCCTCGCGAATCCCGATCTCTCCACGCAATTGACCGAGTGGTGGGGCCACTGGATTCAAAGCGTTCGCGACTGGCTGCTGGACTTCTCCGTGATCGAGATTCCCCTGTGGATCGCGACGGCCTGGATCACAGCTGGCCTCCTCGCTCCTCGGGAACAGGCTTCAGTCACTGAATTGGTTTCTAATGACCAATCCGAGCCTGTCACAACGAAACCGGCGGAACTGTATGTGCCGTTCCGCAACACGCTGGTGTCGGTCAGTCTGCTGTACGCGGCATATCTGGTCTTCGAGTTTCGCACGCTCTGGTTTCGCGAGTTTCCGAAAGGGTTCCACTACTCGGGCTACGCGCACGAAGGGGCGGCCTGGTTGACGATCGCGCTTGCCCTCGCGACGGCGACGCTCTCCCTGATCTTTCGCGGCAGCATTCTTCGTGACGCACGGCTTGGCTCGCTGCGCCGCTGGGCGTGGATCTGGTCCGCTCTCAATCTATTACTGGCGGTCGCCGTCTATTATCGCCTCTGCATCTATGTCGATTTCAACGGCATGACGCGCATGCGGACGATCGGCTTTCTCGGTACGACAGCCGTCGTGATCGGGTTTCTCCTGGCGATCTGGAAGATCGCGCGGTCTTGCAGCTTTGCATGGCTATTGCGAGCCGACCTCTGGGCCGTGACCGCGATGGCCCTGGTTTATGCCCTCTTGCCCGTCGATTGGCTGGTGATGACGTATAACACGCGGCGAATCATGGCGGGCGACTCGGCTCCGTCGGTCCAAATCAGTGTTCATCCCATCGACGAAGCGGGGATCATCGCGTTGGCTCCGCTCCTCCACGCCCCGGATCCGATTGTGCGCGACGGCGTGCGGGCCTTGTATTCACGGCGTTGGGAAGAAGTCCGTAACCTGCCAGATGATTTGTGGCAAGTTGGTCCGTCGTGGCGCGAGATTTCCAAGTTCCAGCTCGCCCCGCGTGTCCTCCACCGAACCCTGCGAGAGACACAAAGTGACTGGGAACCGCTTCGGTCCGTCGCGAAACGCGACCAGGCGTGGGAAGCGTTTCGGTCGTATGCGTATCAGTGGTACTGAATCGCGAGAGAAAGAAAGCGCTCCCCGTTGGGTCGCGGCTATTGGGGGGTATGGAGTCACAAAGCGCCAGCGCTGGGCTGGTAAAGTTTCTTTGACGGGATTGTCTTCGACGTAGCGGATCGCGCGGCGGATGTCAGCAGGCGTGTCGAGGTGAACGATCCATTGGCCTCTCGCAAATGCCTTCGGTGGGCGTTCGCCTGGCGTGGCGAAACTCGCCAATGGATGGTGTTCGTCGGCCATGAGGCGTTTCGTCGCGGCGCCCTTCAATTGGTTAACGACAACTTTGGCTTCAAAGTGGGTACTTGCAATCACCATGTGGACGTGATCCGGAAGAACTGCGCAGGCGTGGATCATCATCGCGACGCTTTTTGCATATTGACCGAACCCGGTCGCGACCGACAGTGCCTGAGGGCCATCGATGACAACCGGCGGATATTTCAGCGACCGTTTCGCCGCCAATCGTGACGCGACATCATGCCGTACCGCGGCAACCGAACGGCGTTCGGATGTTTTCGTCGCCGACCCATATCGATAGAGCTCCCAAGACCCAACGAAAGTCGACCACGACCCTCGGGGATCATTCGGCAATCAGAATCCATAAGCGCCGAAAATGACATGGTACGCGCGATCCACGGAATCCCCCTTAGCCGCGACCCAACGGAGAGCGTTTCTTCGTCTTTATTCTTACCGATCAAACTCCGCCCGAATCATCCGCCCCGGCAAGTTCTCGCGGCCCATCTCCACGGGCGCGTTGTCGCGGACAATCACCCGCCCTGCCGTGATCACCGCATCAATCCCGACGGGCAGTTGCAGCGGCTCCGCGAATGTCGCGCGGTCCGCGATCGTCGCGGCATCGAAGACCATCGCGTCGGCGATAGCACCGGGCTTCAGAACGCCCATGTCCTTCAATCCAAATCGCTCCGCCGAGAGGGCTGAGGCTCTACGAACCCCGTCTTCCAGCGTGAACAGCTTCAGATCGCGAACGCAATGTCCCAGCCACCGCGGCCCCGATCCAAATGCACGTGGATGGACCGAGGAATCTGGGTAGTAAATCGCGTCGGATCCGAGCAGGCAGCAGGGATGCTGGAGGATCGGAAAGACCTTGCGATCGTCGCCTTCGAGGAAGACGAGCAGGACCGAAAGCCGTTCCTCGAGGAGTAAATCAAGCATCGCTTCGCCCGGCGGCTTGCCCACGTCGTCGGCGAATTGGGCGAGTGTTTTCCCCTGGTGAACGGCGTTGTCGCGTGACAACGTCCAGGCGATCTTGATGCGGTCGACCGATAGCCGCTGGCAACCCAGCGCCCGTTCAAAGCGCGCGCGAAACTCGGGCTGCACCAGGTAGTGCAGGGCGGCTGTTGCTCCCTTGTCGTAAACGTCATACGGAAGCAGAAAGTTGAGCATCGTCGAGCCCGGCTGATATGGGTAGACGTCGAACGTCACGTCAACCTGCTTGCGGGCTTCGTTGTCGATGAACTCCAGGACTTCCTCGGGTTCAATATCCCCCAGCGGCTTCAAATGGGAAATGTGCAGCGGAACTTCTGCCCGCCGACAGATTTCGACGGCTTCCCGCAGGGCAGGGAACAAGCCGAGCTTGTAACGAATGTGCGTGGCATAGATGCCCCCGGTCTCCTTGAGGACCGAGACGGCGGCCGCGAGTTCGTCGGTGTTGGCATACCACTGGTCGAGGTAATCCAGCCCGGTTGAGACGCCGACCGCGCCGGCATCCATCCCTTTACGGATCTCGTACCGAATCTGCCGCATCTGAAAGTCGTCGACCCGACGCTTGCCGAATCCACAGGCGAGCGTCCGGACATTCGCATACGGCACATGAAAGGCCGCATGCTGCACGTTCCGGCCATCAAGCAGCCCCATGTACTCGTCGAGCGTCTGCCAGCCCGTGTATTCATCAAACCGCAACGCATCGAGCGAGCGCAGGTAGGCGAACCATTCCGGGGCGGTGTGGGAATCGACCGGCGCGTACGAGATGCCGTCCGCCATCAGGACTTCGGTGGTGAATCCCTGGGCCGTCTTGTGCAACTGGTGCGGCGAACGGAGCATCCAGCCGTCGGAGTGATTGTGAACGTCGATCAGCCCCGGCGCGACGATTTTACCCGTCGCATCAATCACTTCGCGGGCTGGCGCGTCGGGCAGATTGTCGATCGCGACGACTCGGCCGTCGGTCATCGCCACATCGGCACGAAAGCGGGGCCGACCGGTCCCGTCAATCACTTCTCCGCCAGAGATCACGAGGTCGAACACGTCCGAAGCTTTCCTTTGAGGGAATGAGTTGCATCAATCGTCGCAAATGCGTTGACTGTTATAGGGAGTGGCTGGGCGGAAAGCCACGAGCGGAAAGCGGAATGCCGGATTGCCGTGGGTTTCGACGGCACGACGAAAGAGTCAACAACATGCGATGGATTTTCGCGGCAATCGTTTGCCTGGCACCCGGAGTCGCCCACGCTGGTTGGCAGGCCGGTCTGGCAAAGGCGGACATCACGCCCACCAAAAGCATGTGGATGGCGGGTTACGCCGCCCGCACCTCCCCGTCAGAAGGCGTCGAGCAGCCGCTCTACGCGAAGGCGCTGGTCCTCGCTGATGACAACGGAACGCAACTGGCGATTGTCACGCTGGACCTGATCGGCATTCCCCGCTGGCTGCGGGAAGATCTGGCCACCGACGTCGAGGCCAAGTACGGCATCACGCCGTCGCACCTCTTTCTGAACGCCTCGCACACCCATTGCGGACCGGAACTGCGCGAGCCCCTCGACAGCGACACCGTCAACTCCGCCGAGCGCACCGTCCAGGCCCGCGAGTATTCGCAAGAACTGTATGCCAAACTGGTGGACGTCATCGGCCGTGCCAGGAGCGACCTGCAACCCGCCCGCGTCGGATACTCGCATGCCCGCTGCGGCTTCGCCATGAATCGCCGACTTCCCACGGACAAGGGGTATCAGAACAGCCCCCACCCGGACGGCCCCGTCGACCATGTCGTCCCCGTCCTGCGGATCGCCAGCGAAGATGACAAAACCGTGCGCGGGCTGGTCTTCGGCTACGCCTGCCACAACACGACCCTGGGCTTTCAGAAGTTCTGCGGCGACTATGCCGGCTACGCGCAAGAGTATCTGGAAGCCGACCACCCCGGCGTGCAGGCGATGTTCGTCCTGGGTTGCGGCGGCGACCAGAACCCGTATCCCCGGCGAACGCTGGAACTCGCCCAGCGGCACGGCCGCAGCCTGGCCACGGCCGTCGAAGCAACCCTTGAAACGCCGTTCATTCCGCTCGGGGGGACGCTGCGGGGGACGATCGCGGAAGTCGCCCTGCCGTACGGACCGATCCCGACTCGCGATGAATTTACCGCGCGAGCCAATGGCACGAACGGCCTCGAGGCGCAGCACGCCCGGCGGATGCTCAAACGGCTGGACGAAGAAACCACGCTGTCGACCAGCTATCCGTACCTCGTGCAGGTTTTGCGTCTGGGAGATCAACTGACTTTGGTGGGCCTTTCCGGCGAGGTGGTCGTCGACTACGCGCTGCGGCTGCAACACGAGTTGAAAGACGGATTGTCGAACGGCGAACGCCTGTGGGTGGCCGGCTACTCGAACGACGTCTTCGGCTACATTCCCAGTGCGCGCGTGCTCAGTGAAGGGGGGTACGAACCCTATTCTTCCATGCTCTACGGCACCCGCCCAGCCCCCTTCGCGCCGGAAGCGGAAGACGTCATCGTCGGCAAAGTCCACGAACTGCGTCGGTCGCTCGGGGCAAAGGATTGAGGCCGCGCGCTGGGTGAGTTCTTCGTGATCCAAGACTCGTGACGACGGCAAAGAACGACTTTGGATAACGACGCTTCGGTCGCTTCGGGGATCAATCTCTCGCAATTCTGTCGGAACTGGTCGTCTCAGCGACGCGAACAGTCGCATTCTTGCCGAAACATGGCTCCCACTTCGGCACGTGCGTGGGTCGTTGGCTAACGGACCGGCTCCAGCGGACCCCACTCTCCGTCAATCGTGGAGGTCGTCGACGGCATGGCAAATGCTGTCTCATGGCTTGGCTGTTCACGCATGTCAGAAGTCACTTTTCCGACAAAAATTTCAGCAGTCTTGCTCGGTTCGACAGCATTTTGGTGTCCTGATTCTTGGGCTCCGATTCCCGCAAATTCAAAACTGCCTTCATTCGCGGGCATTCAAAACATCAAACGCAGCGCTCGACGACATTCGTCGATATTTTTCTTCCTGGTGTCAAAAAGGGGGTACTCATGCGCGCATCTGTCCGTCGAAAATCGGGTTTCACGCTGATTGAACTGCTGGTGGTGATCGCGATCATCGCGATTCTCATCGCTCTGTTGTTGCCTGCCGTTCAACAGGCTCGGGAAGCGGCCCGCCGCACCCAGTGCAAGAACAACATGAAGCAAATCGGGCTGGCACTGCACAACTACCACGACACCCACACGGTCTTTCCAGCTTCGTCGTACTCGCTGGGGATTGGCGCTTACGACTACTTCACCGGCGGGGCGACTCCATCCACGCCGACTTACCGCAATCTCAATGGGCTCGTCATGCTCCTGCCCTACATGGATCAGGCACCGCTGTACAATCAGTTCAATATGAATAGTGCAGCGAGCTGGTCGTATGTGTATGGCCTGTATACTCCCGGGCAGGTTCAGGGCGATCCGAACCTGAACGCGCCGGTCGCCAAGACGAAGCTGGCCGTCTTTACCTGCCCCTCAGACAATGGTCCCGATATCTATACGAGTGCCAATCAGTACTACTCGATCAGTGCGACACAGACGGGGGGGTATAAGACGAGCTACGACTTCAGTGTGCACTACAATGACTATTACTATAATCACTACTGGCAAGTTCTTGGCATGGTGGATCGTCCGCTATTCGGGACCGATACGAAATCATCAATTCGTGACGTCACCGACGGAACCTCGAACACGGTGGCGTTCTATGAGCAATTGTTCGACAAATACAATGGCGTTGCCGGGGCTTGGGCCTATCGCTGTCATGTGAATATCGGCATCGACGGATCCTGGTATGGGATCAACCGCTGGGATTACTACAATGGTGCATATGGTTATGTCCCCGTTCCCGGACGGCTTGGCCAGTGGGCGACGCCTGGCAGCATGCACGTGGGTGGTTGCCACGCTCTGCTGGCGGACGGTTCGGTCCGCTTCCTGTCTCAGAACACCGACAATCAGACGCTCAATCGCATTCATAAGATCTCTGATGGTCAGCCGGTTGGGGAATTCTGATCTCGGTTGCGGCATTTACCATGCTTGGTGCGACATCGAGCGGCCCCCTGAGCGGGCTGTTCGATGTCGTCTTTCCCAGGTGAGTCAATCGCCTGGTGAGTTCTTCGGGTCGATCGGGCCGATTGCTGGTCTTACCGACTGCTCGGTCGGAATCTTTCAAAAATACCCGCTGCCTGGCGACCCTGCCGGAGTGGCAAACATCGTGAGAAAGCTTCTATTTATGACTGACTCGCTTCGATTGGCGACCCTGACTCTGGGAGCGCTGGTAATCGGTCTCGCGGTGGGATGTGGCGAGAGTGAGCCACCCCCGCCGATGCCGTCGTCGCTGGTGATGGTCACAGGAAAGGTGACCTTGGATGGTCAACCGCTTGAAGGGGCCATGCTCATCTTTTTCCCGCAGTCGACCGGTGGCGTGATGGGCTATGGGGTGACCGACTCGACGGGGAATTATGCCATGGAAACTCGCGGTGCTGATGGGCCGGTTCCGGGAATTGGGTCGGGGTCCTACCGCGTGATGGTCAGCCGATTTCTCAAGCCGGATGGGACAGCCCCGCTCGATCCCAGCGAGCCTCCCGCAAACTCTGGTGCTCGTGAATCACTTCCTCCACAGTATTCCAGCCCGACGGACAGCAAGTTGCGGGCAGTCGTTGGGGCCAGCGGCGGCCAGTTCAATTTCGATGTGAAAAGCAAATAGCCGCTGTCCAGATGTGGAGGCTGTCGCGTGACGTGCCCAATCAATGCTTCGCCGATGACATAGGGGCATGGCTTGCGTCGTAAGACGGTTCTCGTCGGTGTCGGGTTCGCCGTCGCGCTGATGCTCGTTCTGCTGGCGTGGATCGGTTTCTCGAATCGATCCACGCCAGCAGGTTTGTTCGAGGGCACGCCTGAACCAACCGCGCTGCCGCCTCCGGGGCCCGGCCAGTTTCTGAATAGCCGTCCGGACTTGGCCTACATCGGTGAGGAACGCTGTGCCTCCTGTCATGCGGAAGCCGCCGCGGGCCACCGAGAGTCCGCACACGCCCGCGCCTTTTCAGAGACGATCGCGGCCAGCGAACCGGCCGGCGGACGGGTCTTCGACCCCAACACTCATCGCGAGTACCGGGTCGAAAAGACCGACGACCAGTTTGTCCACGAAGAACGGCTGACTGATGGCCTTGTGCTCGCACAATATCCCGCGCGATATACGATCGGTTCGGGAAGGTACTCACGCAGTTACTTGATGGAAGACGGCGGGAACCTCTTTCAGTCCCCCGCGACCTGGTTCGCCGAACTCGATGGTTGGGGACTCTCGCCCGGTTACGAAAAGCAGAATCCCGGTTTCGAACGCCCCATCGTCCGCGAATGCCTCCATTGCCACGTGGGTCGCATCGAGGCCCATCCAGACCGGCTCCAGGCGTTCACCTTCCACACGAAGTCGATCGATTGCGAACGCTGCCACGGACCGGGCGAGCTTCACGACGCGAAGCACTCCGAAAAGAAACCAGGTGTCTCGTCGGGGGAACTCGACGACACGATCGTGAACCCGGCACGCCTTTCCCGCGAATTGCAGGAAGAAATCTGCGGGCAATGTCACTTTCATACGGGGGCCACCATTGAGTTGCGCGGCCGCAGCCTGCTCGACTTTCGCCCGGGACAGCAACTCGCCGACTTCTGTGCCCATTACGGACCCGAAACCAGCGACGGGAAAATGCGTGTCGTTGGCCACATGGAGCAGATGCGCCAAAGTGCCTGTTACATTCAAACCCAGACGCTCACCTGCACGACCTGCCACGATCCCCATCGTCCATTGGAACCGGAACGTGCGACCGTCCATTACCGCGAAGTCTGCCTGTCGTGCCACGAGGTAGCGGCTTGCGGTCTGCCTGTCGACAGCATGAAGCGCCGCGACGTGTCAGATTCCTGCATGCAATGCCACATGCCGCAGTCCGAGACCGACCTGCCGCATTTCGCATTCACGCATCACCGCATTCAGATTCCCGGTTCAAAACCAGACACTCCTTCGGAAAGAGTTGTTGGTCTCGTTCCAATGAGCGATGTCTCGCACCTGCCGGAACTCGATCGGCAGCGCTGCCTGGGTTTGGCCTACGTCGCCATGATGTCCCACGCCCAGAGCGCCGAGGAAGCCAGTCTGTTTCAGGAACGTGCCGCCGAACTGCTGGAAAGTGTCTGGCGTGCCGGCCTGAAAGATGCCGACGTTGCAGCAAATCTCGCACGACTTTACTGGCGGCGAGATGCCGAGAAGGCGGCGATGTATGCGCGGGCGGCCCTGGACGGACAGCCCCAGCGGGCCGAGTCCCGCGTCACGGCGCTCTTTACACTGGGCAGTACATTGCTCGAGACCGGCAAACCGCACGAAGCGCGACCCTGGCTGGAGCAACTCGTCGAGTCACGGCGGAACTCGGAAGACTGGTTCCTCCTCGCGAGGTGTCGCAAGCTGCTGAGCGATCATGCCGCGGCCTACGAGGCGAGCCGCCGAGCCGCTGAACTCAGTCCGCATGTTCCTCAACTCGAGCAAATGGCTGCCGACTTTGCCCGGCAGGCCGGCGACGCCGCTGCATCCGAGAAGCACCTCCAGCGCGCCCGCGAACTGTTGAGCGTCGCGGTGCCCGCGCGCCCCCCGCACTGATGATCTTCGCGCCGACGGCTCGCCCTCGAGAACCTCCATCCGCATCGAGCGGGATCGATTCAACACCCGGCTGCGACTGGCTATACTTCGCCGACTGTGATGGAGTCGACTTGGGAAGATTGCCGAATGGACCGGCCGAAGATTTATTGCGCGGGGCCCTTGTTCAACGAGGCCGAACGCGTCGAAATGACCGCGATTGCCGATGCCCTTGTCGAAGCCGGGTATCGCGTCTACCTGCCGCACCGCGACGGCATGGAGTTTCGGCTGATTCACGAGCTTCTGATCGATCGCGGACACGACCCGGCCATCGCCGGGCAGTTCCTGCACGAAGCGATCTTCGCACTCGACATCTATCAACTGGTCCAATCGTGCGACGCCGTCGTCTGGAACCTTAACGGACGTGTTCCCGACGAAGGGGCCGTTTCCGAATCGGCGATGGCCTGGATTCTCGGGAAGCCGCTGATTGCGTTCAGTAATGATGTGCGCTCGCTGATCGCCGGCCGCGTGAACCCATTGCTGGTTGGCCTTGTCGACTTCTCGGTCGTTCGCTCGATCGACGAAATCGTGCCGGCGCTTCGCGAGGAACTGGAGCGAGCGTCCCTGGTGCGAGTCGATCCCGAATGTCTGCCCCCGCGCGTGCGGCGAGCCGTGGAGTCCGGCGGAATCCTCCAGATGACGATCAACTCCTCGTCCGACATCGTTGAGAATCATCAAATCGCCGATTGCGTCGAACGCCTCTTCTCGCCGGGAGTGCGGACGTGACCCACGCGTACGCCGATATTCCGGAAATCCAGCAGGAGCGACGCGGCGGATCACTGATTCGCATTCCGAATCAGCAGGACGTGCCATTTACCGATCGCGTGCGTGCCCTGGTCGACGTCACGGCTTTCCAGCGGCTGCGGCGGATCAGTCAACTGGGCTTCGCCTCGCTCGTTTATCCCGGAGCCACGCATACCCGGTTCGAGCATGCGCTGGGCGTGTATCACAATGCGATTCGCTACCTGTGGCAGTTGGGCGGCGATCCCCGCTTCGCCGAGGTTGTCGATCGCCGCATGGCGGAAACGCTGCTGGTCGCCGCGCTGCTTCACGACCTGGGGCATTGGCCGTACTGCCACCCGATCGAAGACCTGCATCTGGACGGGATGCCCTCGCACGAGGAACTGGCCGCCGCGTTTTTGAAGCCGGGTGGCGAACTGACCGACGTGCTGGAGCGGCACTGGAATCTGTCGTCCGAGGAAGTCCTCGACGTTCTTTGTCCTCGGACCGATTCCCGCGCCATGCGGCTGATTCGCTCCCTCCTGTCGGGGCCCATCGATATCGACAAGATGGACTACCTGGAGCGTGACAGCGTTCATGCCGGCGTTCCGTACGGCTGCAATTTCGATCGCAATCGGCTGATTCCGTCGTTGTGCCTCAACGAGGCCGGCGACGGACTGGCCATCAGCACCAAGGGGCGCACGGCCGCCGAACTGATGGTCTTCGCCCGCTACGTGATGTTCAGCGAGGTCTACTGGCACCACGCGGTGCGCGCGGCGACGTGTCTGTTCGCGCGGTGCTTTTATGAAGTCCGGCACCGGCTCGACCTGCCCTGGTTGTTCCGCCAGAACGAAGCCGACGTCGCGACAGCCATGTATCGCGTTGCCGAGGCTGGTCCGGTCCGCGAATCGCTCGACCACCTGTTCGGCGATCAGCGTCGCCTGCCCAAACGCGTGGCCGAGTTCAGCCTTTCCGAAGACCCGGAAATCTATCGGGGCTACGCGGCCCTGCCATACCCGGAACTCGTAGCTCGCACCAATCGTCTGGTGGAGGTCGTCTCCGCGAAGCTTGGCATGACTCTCGATCGCCTCGACCTGCTGGTTGACGCACCGCCGGTTCAGAAGGAAGTCGAATTCCGCATCGAAATCGTCGACTCCCGCACGGGACGCTCGCGGCAACTCGAAGACGTCAGCCCGGTGGTCCGCACCCTGGCCGCCACGCAATTCGATGAGCTCGTCAAACGGGTCCGCATATTCGCCAGCCCCGAGGCAGCACAGCGACTGGCCGAAATTCCCGACTCGGCCGACTGGCTGCGACACGCGCTGCTGCAAGTGCAGTAGTCAGAACCAGGGTGGCACGCCCTGAGTCTTCGAAGGGCGTGGTTATTGCGTCAATAAAGACTGCCCTTGCTGAAGACACCAGTACGAGAACACCACGCCCTTTCGCGAAGTCTTCAGGGCGTGCCACCCCGCAGCTCCTCTGCTCAAGCCCTTCACGTTCCAACCCGCTAGACATCCGATACGTCACGCGACAAGATGCGGTCGAAGGGAGGTGTTTTCATCATGCGCTCAATGTCGATTGCCATTCTGATCGGCCTATTGCTGGCCGCGAAGCCGGCCGCGGCACAGACTTCACGCACCGCCAACGATGGCTTCGGCCAGAATCCCTTCGAGATCTCCAACGATCCGTTCCAGGTCGAGCCGGCGCGGCCGGAAGTAGAGTCGGGTATCCCCCTCTCGCTCGATGAGGGGACCACCCTCAATCCGAAATTCTTCGAAGGGGTGCGCGATAACACGCTGGGACTTCAGTATGAGGATCGCCGAGCTTATTTCGGCGGATTGCAACTGGCCGCCAGCCTCCCCTTCGAGTTTCTGACGACGGTCGCGAAAGACTTGCAGGAACTCCGACGGTCGCAGGTTCCCCGGTACAAGCAGCGAAACCCCGAGGACTTTCCGGCGTTTGTCGACCTGTTTCAGAATCCCGATGTCTACCGCGGCCAGGCCGTCACCATGCGGGGACACTTTCGCCGACTGGTCAGCTACGACCCCGGCGAAAACCCCTTCGGGATTGAGCGCGTTTACGAAGGCTGGCTGTTCACGCAGGACTCGCAGACAAACGCGGCCGTGTTCGTGTTTCTCGAGAAACCGGAAGGACTGCCCGTCGGCGGAGACATTACCGAGGATGTGGAAGTCACCGGCTATTTCCTGAAGATGTACGGGTATGACGCCCAGGATACGACGCGCCGCGCTCCGCTGATCGTGGGAAACACCGTTCAGTGGAGGCCACGGCCCCCGTTCAATCCCAGTCCGCGAATTCCCATGGCCGTCTATGTCGTGGTCGGGGGCTTGACACTCCTGATTGTGTGGGCGATCTGGTGGAACCAGTACGTCGAGCGGATGAAGCGACGTGCCATTTCCCGCAACTACGATGTCTATCCGCCCGGCGAATCCCTGCCGCCCGACAGTGTCGAGCCGCAGGATTCCTGAACTGACCCGATAGAACAAAGTGTGGCACGCCCTGAGTCTTCGAAGGGCGTGGCGAAAGATCAATACCCACGCCCTTCTGCAAAGCCTTCAGGGCGTGCCACCCATTCCTTTCGTTAACATTGACAGTGCCTCGTGGTTCCAGAGTAGTTCTGAAGCCGGTCGAATTGCGAACGTGAGAGTCGGGCCGATATCTCGGCGGCGTGATGGGGTCGAAAATCGTGATCAGTGATGTTGGTGAAGCGGCTCCCATTCGACTGGCGGTGCTCATCTCGGGTGGTGGAACCACGCTGGTCAATCTGGTCCGAGAAATCGAAGCGGGACGGCTCAACGCCCGCATCGTGCAGGTCATTTCCAGCAAGGCGGCTTGCGGGGGCATCGACCGCGCGGCGGAAGCGGGACTTCCGTGCGATGTCATCCTGCGGAAAGAATATGCCTCGACCGAGGCGTTCTGCGACGCCATCTTCGCCCGCTGCCGGGAAGCCGAAGCAGAGTTGGTGATCTGCGGCGGGTTTCTGGCTTTCCTCAAAGTGCCGTCCGACTTCGCACTGCGGGTCATGAACATCCATCCGTCGCTGATCCCCGCTTTCTGCGGGAAGGGCTACCACGGTCGCGCGGTGCATGAGGCAGCTTTGGCGCGCGGAGTGAAGTGGAGCGGCTGCACCATCCACTTCGTCGACGACGAATATGATCACGGCCCTATCATCTCTCAGCACATCGTCCCCGTTCTGGAGGGCGACACGCCTGATATGCTGGCCTCCCGCGTCTTCGAAGCCGAGTGCATGGCCTATCCAGAAGCCATTCGCTCTTTCGCCGCCGGCCGGCTGACGGTTGAGGGGAGTTGGGTTCGCGTCGCGCCGCCGGAAGCATGAGACGGCCGCCGTACCCTCCGAGGTCATCCTGGGAGCGGGGTGGCACGCTCTGAGTCTTCGAAGGGCGTGGCAAACGGACGCGTCCCACGCCCTTTCGCAAAGCCTTCAGGGCGTGCCACCCGCCTCCCTGAAACCAGCCCGCACCCGGCCGATTTCGCTCCTTCTCCATTCGGCGAAGATTGCCGTCCGCAGCGGTTTCGCGGCACTTGGCCAGCACGCTGGAGTCCATCACTCTTAGCAACCGATGACGGACAAAGGCCGCGCTGCGAGCGAAAGTGAAAGATTTTGACCGATATTTGTTGAAATCTTCCACGGCGTGACGTATTCTTGCGTCGGAGAATGGGTCGTTTGGACTCGATCCGGCGATTTCCGCGAACGGAGAAGGATCGATATGCTGCTCGATCAGCGTCGCGGAGAAATCCTGCAACTCATTGAAGAAAAAGGATTTGTTTCTCTTCACGAGTTGTCGGAACGCCTGCGGGCGAGTGAATCGACCGTGCGGAGAGATTTGGAATATCTTGACGGATTAGGACAGATTCGGCGGACGCGGGGTGGTGCGGCCTATACCGGCGAGTCGATTTCGTCACTCGAAGAGCGAAGAAGTCGGGCGACTGGGGAAAAACAGCGGATTGGGAGGTTTGTTGCCGATCTGATTGGCGCGGGAGAAACGGTTCTACTGGATGGGGGGACCACGACTCTGGAGGTGGCTCGTTGCCTCGCCGGGAAATCCTTGCAGGTGGTTACGAACTCGCTGCCGATAGCGAACCTGCTGATGAATCAGTCGGCGATCGAGTTGGTGTTGCTGGGGGGCTATGTCTATCCGCGAACGGGGGTGGCCCTGGGGCCAATCGCGGAGGCCACGCTGGGAACCCTGCGTGTTCCCCGCCTGGTGATGAGTGTCGGGGGCATTACGGAAAACGGGCTGTTCAACAGCAACACGCTGCTCGTCGAGTGCGAACGACGGATGCTGGACGCGGCCGACGAAGTCTGGCTGGTCGCGGACAGCAGCAAATTTGGTCGAGCCGCACTCGTGAGATTGTGTGGTCTCGACCGTGTTCATCGCGTGATCTGCGATGAGGGTTTGAGTGACGAATGGCGAGCGCGGCTCGCCGATGCCGGTGCGACGGTCACGCTCGTTGAATAAGGCGCGATGACTGTCGGCTGGAGACGTAACGAGAGCATCGAACACAACCGGTTGTGCCTGTGAGAGGGCTGCGAAAGTCCAGCCAAAGACTCGATCGCACAGAGGTTGTGTCAGGGATATCAAGAGACGGGCAACCATGACGCAGGCGGTCGGCGGTTACTCGCGCTCGGAGATCGAAAAGGTCGTCCGGGCAGTCCTTTCCAGGCAACTCGGCGGGGCAACGGGTGGGGCGACCCGGCCCAATCCGCTGGTTGTGAATATCTCCGCGCGGCACGTGCATCTCACGCAGGAGCACGTCGAGATCCTCTTCGGCGCGGGAGCCGAACTTGAGCCGATGAAATGGCTGTATCAGGACGGCTACTACGCCGCCAAGCAGACCGTCGCCGTCCTGGGGCCGCGACGTCGCATTCTGCCCGACGTTCGCGTGCTGGGGCCGACTCGTAAAGACTCCCAGGTTGAACTCGCCTTCACCGACGGCATTTCGCTGGGGCTCGATCTTCCCGTTCGCATTAGTGGCGACGTCAAGGGGACGCCCGGCTGCGTGCTGATGGGGCCCAAGGGAGTCGTCGAACTCAAGCAGGGCGTTATTCGCGCCATGCGGCACGTCCACATGGGTCCGGCCGACTGCGAATTCTATGGCGTGAAGAACGGCGACAAACTGAATCTGCGGGTCGTCTCGCCGGCATGCACCACGGTGCTTGAAGACGTGGTCGTCCGAGCCGACCCCGATGTGAAACTGGAAGTTCACCTGGACACCGACGAAGGCAACGCGATCGACCTGACGCACGCCTCGAGCGTGGAACTGATCAAGCAGGAACCGTGCGCCTGTAAGTCGCACTAGTAGATAGGGATCAGGAATCAGGTATCAGCGGTCAGGAAGAGGTTCCTTTTGGAAATTCTTTGCTGGCTGCCGGTGGCTGGCCGCTGGGTGCCGATTCCTGACTGCTGATGGCTGATACCTGACCGCTGTAAAAAACTTCTTCTTACAACCCCCCTTTGGAGACAACTGCAAATGGCCAATCCGATGGAAGCGCTGGGCATGATCGAGACCAAGGGCCTCGTCGCGATGATTGAAGGCGTCGACGCGATGCTCAAGGCGGCGAATGTGCGAATGGTGGGCTGGGACAAGATTGGCAGCGGTCTGGTGACTGCGTTCGTCGTGGGCGATGTCGCCGCGGTGAAGGCCGCGATCGACGCCGGCGCCTCGGCTGCCAGCAAGATCGGCGAAGTCATGAGCGTGCAGGTCATTCCGCGGCCGCACGAAGAACTCTCCGCCATTCTGCCGAAGCCGAAGGGTTAATTGGTTGTTAAAGACGTCGTCAGGGAACTCGACGGACTGGTGTGAGCCATTCACGCCTCTTGTCGATGGACCCGCGGGCTGATTGCCGACCTACGAATCTGCGAAACGAGGATGCCATGGCCAAACGTCAATCTCAGGCCAGCGTCACTCCCACGACTCCCCCCGAAAGTAAAGTTGAATTTGCCATGAATGAAGCCATTGGCCTCATCGAAACGCGCGGCCTGGTCGCCCAGATCGAAGCGGCGGACGCCATGCTCAAAGCCGCCAACGTGACGCTCGTCAAGCAGATCCCGATCGGCGGCGCGTACATCACCACGATCATCCGTGGCGACGTGGGCTCGGTTCGCGCGGCTGTCGATGCCGGTGCCGCCGCCGCGTCGCAGGTGGGCGAGCTCGTCTCGTCCCACATCATCGCCCGCCCCGAGAAGAGCCTGTTGGAAGCGATTCTTTAGAGCCGCCAGCAACCAGCGGATAGCGGCCAGCTAAACCAAGAGGCAGAGCTTTCCAGCTCGCCTGCTGGCGGCTGGAAGCTGGTAGCTGGCCGCTTCCCCAACGGAGCGCCCCATGCACATTCTTGTGGCCAACCTGGGTTCGACGAGCTTCAAGTACCGGTTGTTCGACCTGAACGACGAGCGGCAACTGGCGCGCGGCGGGATCGACCGCATCGGTCAGCCGATGAGCCAGTGCTTCGTCGAAATTGGCGGGCACCGGTCCGACGAGTCGCGCCCGGTTCCAGACCATGCCGCCGCGGTGCGGATGTGCCTGGAGCAGTTGTCGCATCCGGAACACGGTTGCCTCAAGTCGGCCAGCGAGCTCGATGGCATCGGGTTCAAGGCGGTCTTCGCCGGCAAGCTGAGCGGCATTCGTCTGGTGAATGACGAACTGCTGACGGCCATGGAGAACCTGTCGGATATCGCGCCGGCCCACAACCCGCCTTACGCGCGGGCCATGCGGCAGCTCAAGGAAGCCTTCCCCGAGATTCCGCTCGTCGCGGCTCTCGAAACAGCTTTTCACGACACGATTCCCGCTGAAAACCGGGCGTACGCCATCCCCTGGCAGTGGCGGGACGAACTCGGCGTGCAGCGCTGGGGCTTCCACGGCGCCAGCCATCGTTACATTGGCCAGCGAACGGCGAAGCTCCTGGGGCGGGATGACCTCCGCGTCATCTCCTGTCACTTGGGAGGCAGCAACTCGCTGTGCGCGATGCTCGGCGGCGTTTCGCAGGCCAACAGCCTCGGCATGAGCCCGCAGTCCGGTCTGCCGCACAACAACCGCGTTGGCGACTTCGACCCGTTCGCGCTCCCGGTCCTCATGCGAGCCACCGGTAAGCCGCTCGATGTGCTTCTCGATGACCTCGCGAGCAAGAGCGGTCTCCTGGGAATGAGCGGCCTTTCTGGCGACGTCCGCGACCTGGAGCAAGCCGCCGCGACCGGCAACGAACGAGCCGACCTCGCGCTGAAGGTCTTCACGCAATCAATCAAGCAATACCTGGGGGCTTACCTCGCGGTCCTGGGTGGAGCCGACGCCATCGTCTTCACCGGCGGCATCGGTGAAAACAGCACGCGAGTCCGTCACGACTCGTGCAGCGGCCTCGAATTCGCCGGAGTCAAACTCGACCCGACACTGAACACAACAGCCAAAGGCGAAGTCCGCCTCTCCGCCGCAGACTCCAAGGTTCAGATCTGGACGATCCCGACGAATGAGGAGATTGTGGTGGCGAGGCAAACGGCTTCAGTAATAAGCGGGAAATCCTAAACTCGAAATTCTAAAATCGAAATTCTAAATACGAAATTCGAACGAAGAGTTGAGGCGTGTTTCAGATTGGTGGATTGGTTTGAGCGTGTGGTGGTCTCAGTGAGCTGGAGTTATTGCCGTGTCGAGTGAGTCCGCTCGACCTTATGACCTGGAAGAGCGGACGCTGACGTTTGCGAGCGCGATTCGCCGGTTTATCAGGAAGCTGCCACGGCATATCGCGAATTACGAGGATTCCAGACAGCTCGTCCGTTCGTCGGGCTCGATCGGAGCAAACTACATCGAGGCCAACGAATCGCTGGGGCCAAACGACTTCAAACACAAGCTGCGAATCGCAAAAAAGGAATCCAAAGAAACGATCTACTGGCTGAGACTATTGGACACCGACAACAACGAATCCCTTGAACTCGAACGCCAACAGGCCATTCAAGAAGCCACAGAACTGATGCGAATCCTGGCCAGCATCCTCCGCAAAGCAACTCACAACCTCTAACAACGACTCCGTTCTGCTCTTCTTTTTTCGAATTTCGAATTTAGTTTTTAGAATTTAGCATTTACTGCTTCGGATTTCCCAAAGATGTTCCTCGCCCGTATTACCGGCAGTGTGATTTCGACTCAGAAGGTTGAGTCGATGGTCGGCCAGAAATTGCTGGTCGTGGAACCGCTGCGCGTGAGCGAGAAGGACCAGACCGAACTGGTGGGGACGGGACGCAGTTTCATCGCAGTCGATACCGTCGGGGCCGGTGAGGGCGAAGTCGTGCTGATCGTGCAGGGGTCGAGTGCCCGATTTACGCCGGAAACCAAGCCGCTGCCGGTCGATTGCGCGATCATTGGCATTATTGACTCCGTCCACGTGAAGGCGAAGAAGATCTTCGATTCGAAGGGAGAGGAACGGTCATGAACCAATCCCCTTCCGTCGATCCGAGTCGTGTCGGCGTCACAAGTTCGATCGTCGCCGGCTCGCTCGTCATGGCCGTTTTGTTCTTCGCGGGAATCGCGCTGTCACAACGCCTCGGAAAGGCTCCCGATGAGCCAATGCTGACTTGGGTGGGCGTGGGATTCGCCGCACTGGTGATCGTTCCGGCCATTGTCGTGCCGCGAGTGATTACGAACGCTGGCTTGAAGAAGCTGGAGAGCTACGAGGGAGAAGACGCGGAACGGGCACTGGCCGGGTTGTATCAGTCGCGAGTGATCGTCGCGCAGGCGATGCCGGAAGGGGCCGCGTTCTTCAACCTGGTGGCCTATTTGCTTGAGGGAAACTGGGTCTCTCTGGGAGTGGTGGGCGGATTGCTGCTGATGATGCTCGCCCAGTTTCCGACACAGGGACGCTTTGAAAACTGGGTCAAGCGACTACGGGAAGAGCAGGCCTTTCAGCGGTAACGCTGCCTGGCCACGAAGTGATTACGAAACGATTGTGCCGAACCGCTTCATCGGTAATCGGTAGCACGATACGAGGGGAAGACTATGGCAGCGGCGTCTCCGAACGAACAGGCGATTCGTCAGGTTGTGCAGGAAGTCCTCGCGCAGCTTGGTAAGCAGATGAAGGTCGAATCGAAGAAGCCCTTCCGCGACGGCGACTGGGGCGTCTTCAAAACGGTCGATGGAGCCGTCGCCGCCGCTACCGATGCCTTCGAAAAACTCAGCGAATCGCCGGTCGCGCATCGCGTGAAGGCGATCGAGTGCGTCAAGCAGATCTGCGAACAGCAGGCCGAGGAACTGGGCCGCGCGGAACTCGAAGAAACGAAGATCGGTCGGCTCGATCACAAGATTCAGAAGCTCAAGATCATCAAGTTGGTTCCCGGCGTCGAGTTCCTGCGGACCGATGCCTACAGCGGCGACCATGGCCTGACGGTCATCGAATATGCCCCGTTCGGAGTGATCGGCGCGATCACCCCGGTGACCCACTCGCTGCCGACGCTGGCAGGGAACGTCGTCAACATGGTGGCGGGCGGCAACACGCTGGTCGTGAACCCGCACCCCAGCGGTGCCCGGATCGCCTGCGAAGGTGTCCGTCGTTTCAATCAGGCGATCTACAAGGCAACCGGCCTCGAAAACCTGATCACGATCGTCGAGACCCCGACACTCGAGACGGCGGCCGACATCTTTGCCCATCGTGGCGTCAAGTTGATCTGCGTGACCGGTGGACCGGCCGTTGCCCGGGCCGCCATGGAAAGCCGCAAGAAGGCCGTCGTCGCCGGCCCCGGCAATCCGCCTGTCGTCGTCGACGAAACGGCCTGCCTCGAAAACGCCGCCCGTTCGATCGTCACGGGGGCCGCGTTCGACAACAATCTGTTGTGCATTGGCGAGAAGGAAGTCTTCGCGGTCGAGAGCATTTTTGATGAGCTCCTCGAAACGATGAGCCGTCACAACGCTTATCAGCTCGATGCCCGACAGATTGCCGCTTTGACCGATGTCGCCTTCACGCCGCCCAAGGACGCGAAGGACCACTACCACGTCAACAAGGACTTCGTCGGCAAAGACGCGTCGGTGCTCGCCGAAGCGATCGGCGTTCGCGTCCCCGCCGGGACCGAACTGCTCTACGGCGAGACCGACGAATCCAACCCGTTTGTTCCCGAAGAACAGATGATGCCCTTCGTGCCGTTCGTCCGCGCGAAGAACGTCAACCATGCGATCGACCTCGCGGTCGAATACGAACACGGCTTCCGCCACACCAGCCTCATTCACTCGCGCAATGTCCGCACGATGACCAAGATGGGCCGCGTGATGGATACGACGCTGTTCGTCAAGAACGGCCCGTGCGCGGCCGGCCTGGGCCTGGGCGGCGAAGGCTACCTCAGCTTCAGCGTTGCGACGCCAACGGGCGAAGGAGTTACCAACCCCCTCACCTTCACCCGCGTCCGCCGCTGCGTGATGGTTGATGACCTGCGAGTGATTTAGGAGTCGAGAGTCGAGTGTCCAGAGTCGAGGAGGATTCGATGCCGTCCTTTCGATTCGAGAAGCTCGAGGTTTGGCAGAAGTCGATCGACTTTTGCAGCGAAGTGTGCGAGGTGACGGCGAGCTTTCCCGCTGATGAACGATTTGGACTGGTGAATCAACTGCGAAGGGCAGTCGTTTCGATTTCGTCAAATATCGCGGAAGGAACAAGCCGTACCTCGGATCGAGATCAGGCGAGGTTTGTTGAAATTGCTTATGGATCAGTTTTGGAAGTTGTTTCGCAGTTACACATTTCACAACGCAGAAAATACATAGACGAGTCAAAACTCTTGACGTTGTCCCAGCTTGCTGAGGAAGTGGCCCGCATGCTCAGCGGCATGAAGGCTAACCTCACCAGAAAACAGGCCGAATAGCTTCTCGACCCTCGACTCCGGACACTCGACTCCTATGCAGCTTGCCACCGTTATTGGCCGCGCGACTTCGACTGTGAAGCATCCGACTCTAAGTGGGTGGCGGTTGCTCTTGGTACAGCCGTTCGGGCATGGGGGGAAGGCGGATGGGCCGCCGCAGTTGGTGATTGATCGGTTCGGCGGTGGGCGAGGTGACACGGTGATGATTTCTTCCGACGGCCGCACCGCTCGGGAGATGGTGGGAGCTGACAATACGCCCGCCCGGTGGCATGTGCTAGGGCTCGTGGACTGAGACAGAGTGAGGAGTGGGTGTCACTGGCTCCGCCAGTGCAACTGACTTTGGCCGATCGACGAAAGGCACACTGGCAGAGCCAGTGGCACGCGTAAGAACGAGTTGGTTGACGTGACGATGAACGCGGGATTGATCGAGCAGATCGTGCAGGGCGTGCTGGCGGAGTTGTCGCCGGCCACGTCCCCGGTCCGCGCCGCGCCAACGCCGCCCGCATCGGTTTCCTCGCAACCTGTCGCCCCGCAGCCTGCCAAGCCGGAAGTCGCCGTCGTTTCTGCTGCGAAAGTGCTCGACGCCGTCATCACGGCCGACCTGCTCGACGGCAAAGCCCGCGGCGCGAAGCGAATCGAGATCGGCCAGAAGTCGCTGCTCACGCCCTCCGCACGCGACTGGCTGCGGACGAAACAAGTTCAGTGGTTGCGGCAGTCGAAGTCATCTTCCGGGCCTTCAGCGGGAGCGATCTGGCGGCTCCTGATCCAGACCTCGACGCCTGTCGTGCAGGGCGTCAAAACGTGGCTCATCGATCAGTCGCCCAACTGGCAGGCTGAACTGGCCGGCACGGTGCCCGAAGCCGTGAAGTCGGCTGTCACGCAGTTGGCGACGGCTGAAGTGAATGGCGTCGCGATTGTCAGCGATGCGGCTGACGTCGCGTGTTGTCTGCTCAATCGCCATGCGTCGGTTCGTGCCGCCGTGGTGGGGACGCGAGCCGAGTGGACATCCATCCGGACACGCCTGGGACCGAACGCGGTCTGCGTGCCGCCCGGGAAATTGTCGCTGATGGAATTGCGGAATCTCTTGAAGGATATCGGTAGCCAGCCGTCGGTGAAGCCGGCGAACTGGCCCGAGTAGATCGGACGAAGTTGCGATGCGGGTTGGTGAAGTCATTGGCAAAGTGACGCTGTCCAAGAGTCACCCGATGGTCTCGGGGGGGACTTGGCTCGTCGTCGCGCCGCTGACGGTCGCCGGCCTCAAAGGGGAAGCCAACGGCTTTGACGAGCCGCTGATTGTTTATGACGAGTTGGGGGCCGGGCAGGGGGCCTGGATCGGGTTCAGCGAAGGAGCGGAAGCCGCCAATCCCTTCGTGCCGAACCCCAAACCGCTCGATGCTTACAACGCCTGTATTCTGGACACGATTGAAGTCGAATAACGCTGACCGCCCAACGCGGCGGAGCGCGAAAGGAAACTGACGATGTCGAGCCAATGGAACAGCGGGATTAACGACCGCCGCCTGAAAGAGTTGATCTGCGAGATCGGCCGCCGGGTTTACAACAAAGGTTTCGCCGCCGCGAACGATGGAAACATTTCCATCCGCGTGGGCGACAACGAAGTTCTCTGTTCGCCCACGATGATCTGCAAAGGCTTCATGACGCCCGACGATATCTGCGCGGTCGACATGGAAGGGACGCAGATCGCCGGCAAGCGTAAGCGAACCAGCGAAGTGCTCCTGCACCTGGCGATCATGAAAAATCGACCCGACGTCAAGGCCGTGGTCCACTGCCACCCACCCCACGCGACCGCCTTCGCCGTCGCTCGCGAGCCGATTCCGCAGTGCATTCTGCCGGAAATCGAAGTCTTCATGGGCGAAGTGCCGATCGCTCCCTACGAGACGCCGGGCGGACACGACTTCGCCAACACGGTGGTGCCGTTCCTCAAGGGGACGAACACCATCATTCTGACCAACCACGGCACGGTCAGCTTCGGCGCGAACCTCGAAGAAGCTTATTGGAAGACCGAGATCCTCGACGCCTACTGCCGTATTCTGCTGCTCGCCAAGCAGCTCGGCCGCGTGGAATTCCTCAGCGAGCAGAAGTCGGTCGAACTGCTCGACCTGAAGAAGAAGCTCGGCTTCGACGATCCGCGGTTCCACGTCGAGAGCTGCGACCTGTGCGGCAACTCGGCCTTCCGCGACGGGTACAAAGAAGAAAAGCCCGTCCCGTACGCGTTCGAAGCACCTCCCGAATATCCCGGCTACTTGCAGCGGCAGAAGGCCCCGGCGGCGAAGTCGAACGGCAGCGTCGATACCGAGTCGCTCGTTCGTGCGATCACCGACCAGGTCATGGCCGCGCTGGGTAAGTAGAAAACCGTCCTCGCACTGTTGGTTCAAATAAGAAAATAGGCGATGCCCCGTCGTATGAGCACGGGGTCAAGAAACCCTGACACAACCGGTTGTGCCTCTCAGAAGCCTGTGGAACACCGGGCAAACGCTTCATCGCACAGAGGTTGTGTCAGCACTCTAAGGAGTTGAGCGGTCATGAAAGTCAGCATCATTGGCGGCGGGGGACTGGTCGGTTCATGCGCAGGGTTCGCGCTGCAGGCCGGCAAGATTGTGCGGCACATCGCTCTGGTCGACGTCAACCAGGAACTGTGCGAAGGTCAGGCCCTCGACCTGCTGCACGGGGCCAGCCTGCTCGCGGACCAGGTCATTACCTCGGGGGGCACGGAACAGGTCGCCGACAGCGATGTCGTCGTCATCACCGCGGGCCTGCGTCGCAAGCCCGAGGAAAGCCGGCTCGATCTCATCAATCGCAACGTGGCCCTCTTCCGCAACATTCTCGCCGACATGAAAAAGCATGGCGTGCGGAAAGATGCGATTGTCTTTGTGGTCTCCAACCCCGTCGACGTGCTGACCTACCTCGCGATTCGCGAACTGGGTCTGCCCGCCTCGCAGGTCATCGGCCTCGGCACGGTGCTCGACACCACACGGCTGCGAAGCATGCTCGCCCAGCGGATTCAGGTCCAGCCGACGCAGGTGCAGGTCACTATTCTCGGCGAGCACGGCGACAGCATGGTCCCCATCTGGTCAAACGCCCAGATCGCCGGACTGCCGCTCGACAAGTTCCCCGGCGTCAACCAGGCGCTGATCGCGGAAGTCGAAAAGAAGACGCGCGGCAGCGGTGCCGAAGTGATTAAGAAAAAGGGCGGAGCCGGGTTCGCGGTCGGCGTCTCCATCGCGGACGTCGTCCACGCCATCGCCCTCGACCAGCAGCGCATCATGCCGGTCTCGTCGCTGCAGAACGGTGCTTTCGGGCTCCGCGACGTTGCCATCAGCGTCCCGACGGTCGTCGGCCGGAAGGGCGTCCTGGGCGTCGTCGAAGTCGACCTGTGGCCCAAGGAAAAAGTCGCCCTGCAGAAGTCGGGCAACGTCCTGCGGGAAACGATCGAGAAAGTGTTGTAGGGCGCGTCTCTCGTTTGAAGGCGAATTGACCTCGTTTGGTTCCCCTCGAACAATTAGGATGAGTTATCGTTTCCAGCACGCGGGAATTCGGCGGGTACAATCATGAGTAGTAGTCACTCGGCAGCCAAAGAGAGCCACATCGGAAAGGTGACCGGCTTGCGATCTGGTAATCGCCATCAGGCCGTGCTTCTGCCCCGGGAGATCCTGAAGGCTGCCGCGCTCCGCGCTGGAGACCGTTTGGTGGTGGGATTATTGCCCGACGGCACGATCACGATTGGCCGGGAAGACAGCGTCGAATACGCGACCAATGACGAAGTGATCCGACATGCGAAGGATGTTCTAGTGGAACACGCCGAGTTGTTGGATCGGTTGTCAAAATGACCGTCGGTATCCGGTATCTCAATCTGGAGCAGGTTCTCGAACTCCACCAGCTTGTCGTGGCAAAGTCTGGCGGCAGTCCTCAAGTGCTGAGGCCAGAGTTGCTCGAATCCGCGTTAGCGCAGCCCCCAATGATCGCCTTCGGACAGGAGGCTCATCCCGACCTCGCGGCGAAAGCAGCCGCCTACCTGTTTCACATTTGCAAGAACCATCCCCTGGAAGACGGCAACAAACGGACGGCGTTCGCAGCGGCCGAGGTCTTTCTGCGAATCAATGGTCATCGCATTTCAGGCACGGTCGATGAGCTCGAAGAACTTGTACTCTGCGTTGCGGATGGTCGAACGTCGAAAGACGAGTTGATCGCAATTTTGCGACAGCGAGTCGTTCCGCTCGTTCCTTCGACTTAAACCGTTGCTGCAATGTCCAGGAATGTTATTTCCCACCCATGCAAAAATCCCTCGATCGCAAAATCGCCGCCATCCATGCCGACCCCTCTGGCTGTCGCGAGTTCATCCTCGCCGACGCCAAGGATGCCGACATGGCCTTCGGGATCGGGGCGCCCGGACTTTCACCCGAGCGGCATGACGGCGAACTGCGTTACAAGACGCTCGCCGAGTATCGCGAGCAGATTCGCCAGGTCATCCGACAGGGGATCGTCGATATCGTCCTCATGTCGACCAGCACCAGCGATGTGCTGACGCTGCAGGAAGGGCTCTTCGAGGGTTCGCACGTCACTCCCGCCACTCGCGCGAACGATGCGACCGACGTCCATCTGCCGCGCGGCGGCGTCATTCATCAGGCTTCCGCCCGGCCGTTCCGCAGCGCGCTCATCGACCACATGCAGTGCGGCCACGTCGATTGTGCCCCGACCGAACGCTCTCGCGGCTCGAATCTGGGCCTCTACTCGCTCACGTTCAACAACGACATCGATCGCGATCTCGATACGCTTCATCGTTACAACGAGTTCCGCGAAGAAGCCGAGCGCAAGGGCTTCCGGCACTTCATGGAAGTCTTCGATCCCAACATCGCCGGCTGCGTCTCGCCGGATCTCGTGCCGAAGTTCATCAACGACCTCATCGCAAGAACTCTCGCGGGTGTCGCCTATGCCGGCCGCCCCGTCTTCCTGAAGATCGTCTATCACGGTCCCCAGGCGATGGAGGAACTCGTCCGCTACGACCCGCATCTGGTCGTCGGCATCCTCGGCGGCGGTGCCGGAACGACGTACGACGCCTTCAAGCTGCTGGGCGAAGCGCGAAAGTATGGCGCTCGTGCCGCGCTCTTCGGCCGCAAGATCAACAGTGCCGAGAACCAGCTCGCCTTCATCGAGTTCCTGCGTCTGATCGCCGACGAAGTGCTGACCCCCGAAGAAGCCGTCCGGGCCTATCACGGCGTCCTCGAAAAACTCGGCGTGAAGCCGCATCGTTCGTTGGAAGACGACATGGTCTTGCAGACGAACGTCATGAGCTACGGCGGCACCGGTGCTGTCGCGGTTCCCGCGGCCATTCAGTCGGAACCCGCCACCGCAACCATGCAGGTCGAACAGCCGGTCGCGAAGCCCACGGCGACCGCAACCCCCGCCAAGCCAGCCGCTCCCGCGCCAAAGACTCCCGAGCGCCCGAACTTCGCGAAGATGTCCCCGGCCGAACGTCTTGCCTATCACCGTGAGCGACTCAAGAAGTCGTTAGGGTAATGCACCGAAAGACTCCGTGTGCCACTGGCTCCGCCAGTGTGTCTTAAGTGGTTCGACCATAATAAGAAGCACTGGCGGAGCCAGTGGCACACGAATCAGAAGCCGGGATAAACCCTAATGCTTAGCCAACGAACTCATTCCCCACCTTCCGCGCACGTTGCGGCTTGTCGAGATTGATGCCCAGGCGAATGCCGATTTCGACCAGCAGGTTCCAGCCAGCCGCCAGCTCGACGAAGCCCGACAAGTCGCCCGCGTCGGGAATGCGAATCGTCGGGAAGGGGGTCTCGCGCGGCGAGATGGCGATCACCGTCAGGCCGACGCCATTGACCAACACGTCCTGGAATTTCGTTTCCGATTCGGGATAGGGATTGATCCAGACGACCACATCGCTCGCGTCCATCACCTCTTCAATGCCGTGGACGGCGTACGTCCCTTCGAGGTAATCGCTCCGCTTACGGGTAATCTCGTTGGCTTTCAGCGCCAGCTCTTCCGCGACGCCGTCGTTACGCCCGGCGAGGTACAGCGTTCCCGCCTTCGTCAGGCCATCCGCGACCTCGGCCGGAATTGGCTGCGTCAGGGCGGTTTCAACCATTCCCGCAAGTTCGCCTAGCCGCGACTTCAGCGTTTGCTGACCGGCGATTGCTTCAACAAGAGCCCGGCAGAAGAGCGCCTGTTCGATGACGCTTTTCGTCGCAGCGACAGCTCCTTCCTTGCCGCACTTCAGCACAAAGCCCTGATTCGCGAGCCCTTCCAGTTGCGAATTGGCAGCCGCCGTCAGGCTGTAAAGGTTGCCGTGTCCCGATGCGGTGAGACCGTTGTAGAGCCGGATCACTTCCGCCGTTCGCCCGGAGTTCGACATCGCCAGAATCGGCCAGCTATCGAGCCGGTATTCCTGCGCCTGCCGACCCGCTTCGGTATGCAATACCAGCGGCCATCCCTGCCGCCGCGAGTGTTGAATCGCCGACTTCGAGGGAAAAAGACGGCTGGACCCTTCGCCGGTGAAGAACAATCTCCCCGCGTCGCGAATCGCCCCGGCAATCGGTTCCACAACCGCCGGATCGAACGTGCGGATCACGTTCACCGTTTCGAGCATGTCCTGGACAAGGCCAAAGTTGGAGTAAGGTGCCTGGTTTGCCTGCATCGAAATAAGACTCTCTTAAGGAACGCTCGCGATACGTGTGCATACAAACGTGTGCCACGGCTCTATGAGCCGTGCGTATTTATTGATATTGAACCTCAGGCATCACGGCTCACAGAGCCGTGGCACCCAATCCAACTACCTATCCCTGCGGCTTGGCTTTCTTGAGGGCCAGCGACGAATACTTCGGCAGTTCGCCGACCAGCGGACGAATATAGTCGAGGAACGCCTTCGTCACGTTCATGCCATCCTTCGAGATGAACTTGTCGGGCATCGGTCGTTCGTGATTGGCGACTTCGCGGAGCGGGGCTGTCCCGAAACTCATCGCGTAAGGCTCGTCGGGCTTGTTGTCGCGCTGCATCGTCACCATCACGCCTCCCTGTCCCGACAGGGCCAGCTTGACGGCTTGCTTGCCGCAGGCGAACGCTTCGTCGAAGTCGAGCTTCACCCCGCGATCGGCCGAGCACATGGGCAGCGATTCGGTGATCTGGAACTCACCGCGCCAGCCAAATTCCTTCGACAACATTCGATGCAGCACGACGGCGACGCTGGTGCCCCCCATCGCGCCGAATTCAACATTGCCGAACTTGTCGCGCGTCTCCGAAGCACTCACCGGAGTGCCGTCTGCGTAGGTGATCCCCTCGCCACAGACGATCGAGACAAACCCATGCTTCTTATGAGCGGCAACCGCCGCGCTCAGGAACTGTTCGCGGTCAAAAGAGCGTTCTGGCAGCAGCAGAATGTGCGGCCACGTGGCCCCCGCTTCCCGAGCCAGGGCTGCCGCGGCCGGCAGCCAACCGGCGCTGCGGCCAATCGACTGATAGATGACGAACTGGTCAACCTTCTGCATGTCCCGCGCGAGAACCCCCGCCTGCAAGACGCTCAGCGCCACATAACGGGCGGCACTCGGATAACCCGGCGTGTGATCCGTGCCGTACAGATCGTTGTCGACCGTCTTCGGCACCCCCACGCCAATCAGTTCATGTCCCTGGCTGTTGCAGTAGCTGGTGACGCGATGAATCGTGTCCATCGTGTCGTTGCCGCCGCACAGGAAGAAGTAGCGGATGTTGTACTTGCGGAACTGCTTGAGGACCGCCGGAAAATGCTCATCCGTCAGCTTCAACCGGCTGGAACCGAGCGAACTGCCTGGGGTGTGACGCAGACCCCGCACGGCCGCCGGGTCTTCCGCCGAGAAATCGACGAGATGATCGTTGAGCACCCCTTCGATGCCGAACCGCATGCCGAGCACCCGCGAAATCGACTTCGACTTCGCCGCCGCGTCAATCACGCCGGCCAGAGACGAATTGATCACGGACGTCGGTCCGCCCGATTGTCCAACGAGGGCTGTTCCGGAAGGCATCGACATGGAATCCTTGCTGAAAGTGTGAAGCGATTGTGGGCAAGGGGTGAGGCGGGCGGGACGATCTTTGCGAAGCTATTCGTGAATCTTGCCGACCCACAGCAGCAGCTGCTTCCAGAACTGGGCGTAATAGTTGCCCACTTCGATCTGCGGTGCCCCCTCACCCTGTGCCTGAATGCGACCGGTTCCCCAGTCGACCAGGCCGCCGACCCAATGCGGGGCGACGTCCGACAGAAACGCAGCCGTCCGGCCATGCCCCGCTTCGCCCGTGACCAGCAGCGGCAACGGCAGCCGGGGTTCGAAACGGAAGTGCCCGCCGAAATCGACGCTGACCGAAAACGGATGCACCGACAGCAGCGTCTCCGCTCCCGGCTTGGCTTCTACCTTATTGAGTCCGCCAATCACCGGTGGTCGGGCGTCCCAGGGCAGTCCATCGGTGATCGGGTGATCCAGCTCGCACTTCACGAGCGCCGGCTGGTCAAAATTGATGCGGTCGTCGGTCTTCTGAATCTCGACCGGAAGCAACTCGGCCACGGGAGTCCCATCCCAGTCGCCGCCCAATCCGTGGAACGACTCCCAGCCACCGATCATCAGGAGGCCAGCCCCGCCATCGCGGACATGCTCGAGAATCGTGTCCTGCACGACCGTCGGCATCTGGGCCGAGGGATAATCGCTGAGAATGTACAGCGACCACGGCTGCGCAACATCTTCAACGGAAACAGGTTCCGTACTGGGGATGTAGCGGAACTCCAGGCCGCTGAACGCCAGAATCCCGGCCAGATAAGCCGCCGCGCCATCCAGCGCGGTGTCGCCCAGGTACAAAATGCGCGGCGGCAAGAGCATGACTCCCAAGGACAGACGGTTCCCCGGATTACAGCGAAACCAAGAGAGAGTTGCAAACCATGGCTGTTGAAACCGTTGCGATCAGGCACCCGTTCAGTACCAACGAACCGGCTTCCCAAAATTCGGCCGCTTGAACCCAGCCCTGCCTGCCGATATAGTTCCCCGTCACGCCTCTATAGCTCAATTGGTAGAGCAGCTGACTCTTAATCAGTTGGTTCTAGGTTCGAGTCCTAGTGGAGGCAATCGCAAAGCCATAAACGCCAGACGGTTACGACGCTTCATCGCTCGTGCCGCTTGGCGTTTTTGCATTGTGGCTGGGTTTCGCCACGCCGCTCTCTCGTTCCCGGGCTCCGCCTGGGAACGCCTCTCTCCGAGGCGCCGCCTCTCCAGCCTCGCAACGGATTGTCCGGAACTCATCTTCGACCGCTGCGTGGTCAGGAAGCGAGCGGCCGGTTCTCTTTGATCCGTTAGCTGGCCCGAAGTTGCCACAGCCTGTGTGCACTCGGTAGGGTGAACGCGGTTGTGAGGGAACTGAGGGCCGATGGTGTCTCGGCGACTGCGAATTGTTCGACGATGGCTCAACTGGCGTTTGGTCGCCGGGTGGGTGGCGTTGTTGACTTTTCTGGGCTCGTCGCTGGGACTCCCGCTACGGCCCATGCTGGGGATGCCGAGTTCGTCCTGCCATTGCGGCGAGCCGTCGCGGGCGGCTGGTTCCTGCTGCTGCAGTAAGGCCCGGCAGGGGACTGCGAGTCGCTCCTGCTGTGACAGAAATCGTTCGGCTGCCGCCGCGCCTGCCATCGCCAAGATGGTCAAGTCCTGTTGCAAGTCGGGACCATCCGATGTGGTTGCGGTGTGTGAGCCAACCTCGAAGACCTGTGCGGTCGATCCCGTCGAGACGTGCCGTCGTCCGGTAGCCGACCCGGGTCCGAGTGTCGTGACGAGTTGCGGTTGCGGTGGACCCGCCGAATCCGGCGCGCTGCCGAATGCCGAGCCGCGGATGCTGGCCGCGCGCGTGGCCATGCCAGTATCCGCGCCGTGGGAGACCCGGTTGCGGCTAGTCGGTCAGGTTCCGCCTTCCCGTTCGATTGCTCCTGAGACTCCCCCTCCCAAAGGGCAGCCCTCTCCGTCCGTGTTCGGATAGAGATCGGGTGACCCGCAGCGTCGGGTCATGCGCTGTTTCCTTCTTCTCAGGGAGTCTTAGCCATGTTGGCTTACCCGTTCCCGCGCGCCCATCGCGCGAGCGGATTCACGCTGATTGAACTTCTGGTGGTGATCGCGATCATCGCCATTCTGATTGCGCTGCTGCTTCCTGCCGTTCAACAGGCCCGCGAGGCGGCTCGTCGAACGCAGTGCCGGAACAACCTCAAGCAGTTTGGCCTGGCGCTGCACAACTACGAATCGACCTTCACCGTTCTGCCGATGACGAACGCGCAGAACTACCTGCCGAATACGCAGGGGTTCTCGCCGCAGGCCCGACTGCTGCCGTACTTCGATCAGGCGCCTTTGCAGAACCAGATCGACTTCACGCAGCATGCCTTCACGGGGCCCTTCAATAACCTCGTGCCGAACCCTCAGTTCGCGGCGGCGTTCGCGACTCCATTGGCAATGCTACTCTGCCCGAGCGATCCAGCACCCAGCCAGAATGTCGGCGCGGGCGGGGCGATCTATGGCGGCACCAATTACATGGTGAGCTATGGGAGCGGAAAGAACGCGAACTATGACCTCCGCTGGCGGACGGATGGGATCGTCTACGAGAACAGTAGCGCTCGCATGCGCGATGTGACCGACGGGACTTCCAACACCGTCTTCATGAGCGAATCGGTGCGCAGCGCGGGCGACGATATCACACTTCCCGCCGGAGCGCTGCCGCCGTTCCCGTATCAGAAGACAATGAACGGTTCGTCGGGCGTGAACTCGGGTCTGCAAGCGGTGCAGGGGCTGGCTGCGTCCGGCGGAGCCTGGTCGGCATTTGTGAATGCGCAGGGAGTGATTGCCAACCCCGATCTGAATGCCGTCTGGCCGACGATGACCAGTTGGCGCGGAGCGGCGAGCCTGGCCCTGCGGGGGCGTGGAACGTCATGGGCCCACTCCGGAGCGATCAGCACGCTGACGAATGGCTACACCACGCCGAACAGCAAGATCCCGGACATCGTCACGCACTTCACCGGTTTCTTCGGCCCTCGCAGCTATCACGTCGGCGGCGCGAACGTGCTGATGGGAGATGGAACGGTCCGTCTCTTTGGAAACAACATCGATGCCACGGTTCACCGCAATCTGCACTCGTGCAATGGTGGCGAGACGGGGGGGGATATCTGAGGGTGGTTGGTCGTTGGTGGATAGTGGTTGGTGAAGAGTAGGAAATCCGAAACTCGAAATTCTAAATCCGAAAGAATTCAGGGAAGTCAGAAATCCCAAATTCTAAAAGCGACAGAATGCGGGTTCTGGCTGACTGCTCTTCACTGACTCCTGATCGCTGACTGCCGAATGCGAATTCCCGTCTTCACTGGCCGCTGGAAGCTGGCGGCTGGCCGCCTTTTCCTGATCGCTGATCCCTAATACGGGAGTTTTTTCGTGTCTCAAACTCTTCCTGAACCCATGACGGTCCCGGACTCCAGTTCGGAGGAGACTGCCGTTGTGGATCGGACGTCGCGCAAGCCCTGGCCCGACTATCGGGCGATCTGGCGATGGCATTTTTATGCCAGTTTGTTCTGTATGCCGTTCGTGGTCCTGCTCTCGATCACGGGGGCGATCTATTTGTTTAAGACCGAGGTCGAAGCCTGGCTGGATGCTCCTTACGATTCGCTCACTATTGCGGGCGAAGCTCAGCCTGTCGCCAGACAGATTCAGGCGGCACTCGATGCGTTTCCCGGGGCCACGTTTCAGTCGTATGAACTTCCGCAGACACCAACTTCGTCTGCGAGAGTGATTATCCGGCAGAAGGGCGAAGCGCTGCGGGTGTTTGTTCATCCGGAGTCGCTGGCCGTGCTTCATAGCGTGCCCGACCAGCAGCGGCTGATGCGGCAGATGTTCCGCCTGCACGGCGAATTGATGCTTGGGGACCGCGGATCGAACGCTGTGGAACTGGCCGCTTCGTGGACGATCATCATGCTTGTCACGGGAATGGTCCTGTGGTGGCCGCGCAATACCACTCGCTGGGCGGGAGTGCTCTATCCGCGCTTGCGGCATGGCGGCCGTGTCTTCTGGCGCGATCTGCACAGCGTGACGGGGATCTGGATCTCGGCGTTCGCGCTGTTCCTGCTAATTAGCGGGTTGCCGTGGGCAAAGTTCTGGGGGGACTATTTTCGCAATGTCCGGCAAGTCACCGGTCTTGCGGCCGCGACACAGGAGTGGTCGAACACCAGCAGTTCCTCGCGTCGCGGCGGCGGCGAGCACTCGGATCATGGCGGCAGCCGTCCGCGTGGCGGCCAGGCGAGTGAAGGAGCGAAGCCGATCGACCTGATGCCGATTGATCGCGTGGTTGCGGTAGTGGCTCCGCTCAATCTGCCGCATCCGGTGGTGATTGGCCCGCCAAGCGGCGGTTCGTCGAACTGGTCGGCGAAGTCGATGACCCCGAATCGTCCCTGGCGGGAGAATCTGACCGTCAATGCGACAACGGGTGAGATCGTCAGTCGGGATGGCTTTCGGGATCGGCACTTCATCGACAAGTGCGTCGCCGTGGGGATCGCCGCCCATGAAGGGCGGTTGTTCGGGTGGCCGAATCAATTGCTGGGACTGATGACGGCGATGGGCCTGGTGCTGATGTGCTTCAGCGGCGTGGTGCTCTGGTGGCGACGCCGCGACCCTGGCCAACTCGGCACACCGCACCCGGCCGCGAATCCGCGATTTTCCAAGGGACTGCTGGTCGCGGTCATTCTGTTAGGCGTGTGTCTCCCGTTGTTCGGGGCGTCTCTATTATTGGTTCTCATCCTGGAATGGGCGGTCCTCAGCCGGATCCCGCCGCTGCAGCGCTGGCTGGGCCTGCGACCGCGCCCACGACCGGCCCCAGCAGCCGCGATGCTGTTCTTGGTGGTCTGCCTGGGCTGCGGGGATGTGAAGTCGGTCAAAGGAGGGACCAGCGGAATCCTGCTGATTGATGATGCGGCGATGAGCGATATGCAGATCACATTCTATAAGGAGGATGTCTCTCCACCAGAGCCGGTCGGCTTCGCGGTCTCGACAGGAGCAGGCCGTTTTGAAATGCTGCAGAACGGAGCGACAGGCCCGTTGTACTTGCCGGCGGGCGAGTATCGCTGCACGGTGGAAACCGCCGGCGCGCCGCTCGATCTGCCGAAAGAATACCTCGATCCGAACGAGACGCCTGTGATGGTGAACTGGACGGAGGACGAGCCGATGCTGGTGGTGAAGGTGGAGTTGAAGGACGGGGCAGGGAAGTAAGTGAAGGTGTAAAGGGTAAAGGCGAGGGTGAGCGTAGGAGCCCGATGGATTTCCCGACCGATTCGCGGTCGGAATGCAACTTCCGCATTCCCTTCGCTGGATAACGACTGGAAAACACGTGTTCAGTGTGCCATGCTGTTTCGCACGGCGGATCGTGGTCGGTTCCAGATAGGGGCATGGCATGGCGATACGGGTGCGGTGTGGGGGCTGTGCGGGCGAGTTTCGGGCGCCGGATAGTGCGAGCGGGAAGAAAGTCCGCTGTCCGTCGTGCGGCGATCCGGTGGTGGTGAAAGCCGCGTCGCGATCGGCTCCAGGTTCCCCGGCCTCCGGCAAATCTTCGGGAGGCGTTTCGCCGGTCGTCTGGGCTGGAGGCGGCGCGCTCGCCATGGCTGTGCTGGGAGGAGTGTTCTTCCTCGGGCAGTCGATGGGACGCCCGTCGGCTGTTCCGGAAACGAACGTGGCCCAGGCGGCTCCGCCAGTTGCACCGAGCATCGAGTCAGCGGCTGTCGTCGAGCCAGCCGTCGCGACAACGACGGCGGAACCGATGGCGAATGTCACGGCCACTGTTGCCACGCCGTTGCCTGAAAACGCACCGACCGAGAATCTCGTCGCCGCTGCCTCCACGTCGTCGATCCCGATGCCGGCGGCTCAGCCGATTGCCCCGTCTGAGGGAACTGCGGCTCCGACGTCACCGACTCCGACGGCCACACCCGCAGCGCAGCCGTTGTCGCTTCCCGATCTGATTGCCCTTGTCGAGCCTTCGGTCGTGCGCATTAATATGAAGCTCAAGACCGGGACGAGCCAGGGGAGTGGGTTCATCGCTGCCACCGATGGGACCGTGGTTACGAACTATCACGTCATCGAAGAAGGAGTTTCGGGGACCGTCGAATTCGTCGATGGAACCTCCGCCAAGATCCTGGGGGTGCGCCATACGTCGGTGAAGCACGATATTGCGATCATCAAGGTCGAAGCCGACCCTGCGAAGCTGAAGCCGCTGGCGTTACGGCCGTCGCATCCGCGAAAAGGGGAGTCGACGATTGGCTTCGGGGCCCCGCTCGGCCTGTCGTTCACGTCGTCGCAGGGGATCGTCAGCAGCATTCGACCCGCGTCCGAAATGCTCGATCTCCTGGGAGCGGACCTGGACGGAACGTGGTTACAGACGACGACCCCGATTTCGCCGGGGTCGAGCGGCGGGCCGCTGGTCGATGAATCGGGACAGGTGGTGGGAATTAACACGCTGACGCGAACGGACGGGCAGAACCTGAACTTCGCGATCAGCGGTGTGGATATCGCCGCCGTGCTGGCGGCTGCCCCCTCGGAAGTCCGCCCGATGAATCCGGAAGAGCTGAAGCCCTATGAAAAGAGCATCGGACGCAAGGCGGCGGTGGATGAGTTCGACACGCCGCGCGGCAAGGCGCTCTTTGCGGGCGTGAAGAAGGTCTTCCTCATCAATGCAACGAAGGTGAAGACAGTCGTGCTCGATCCGACGGGCCGCATCTGGGACCGGGTCATCGCACGTTCACACCTGATTGTCGAGCGAGCAAAAATCGAAGTCTCGTTCGACGAACCCGGCGAAGAAGACGCCGTGATGCTTGTCCATCTCGACTTGAAGAACACGCGCAAGGGGATTTCTGGCACGCAGGAACTCGTCATCAGTGCCGAACTGATTTGCGCCGACCCGGCTGCGAAAGGCTCGGCTTCGCCTCTCGTTCGTGTGTGGAAGAGCGAAGAATCGCTGGGAACGGTCGCGCTGGAAGCGCTGATCACCGGTAACTTCCCTCGCCAGGCGGACGAAAAACTCGCGAAGTTCTTCCAGAGCTTCTTATCGGCCAGGATGAAAGTGGTGCGCGAGGTCGCGCCGGCGGAGTGATGAGTGGTCCCGTTCAACGACCCTTCGGAAAGTCGGCGGCCTGCATGCGGCGTTCTTCGGCTTCGCGGTAGCGCATCGCGATGGTCGGGTAGAGGCTGGGGAGGAGAATGATTCCCAGGAGGCCAGGCAGGCCCAGGCCGTACCAGACTCCGTAGGGCTGGCCGACGGACCAGGCGATGATGGACGTGACCAGCAGCGCGACCGCAATCACGGTGAAAATGCCCCACATTGTCAGGATCAACCGGCGAGAGCGTCCTTGGGAGGCGAGCGTTCCGGCCAGTGCGCCGAGAAGGCCAACCGTTGTTCCGAAGACCGTTCCGGGAATCCATGAATAGGTGTTGGGGTCAAACCATGGCTCGGGCATGAGATCACCTGGAGGATGAAGGTTTTCTGGGCTGAGAATTCTGCCGGTGGGCCTGTAAGAGTTCTTTGGCAAGTGCCGGTGGCAGTTTTCCGTCTGCCACCAGGAGGCGGATCTTTCGTTCAAAGGGATCCTGCGGTTCGGGGGCCTCGGCGGCGTGGATCTTGGCGATCAACCGGTCGAGCCGAGCCCGCACCGTGGGATACGAAACGGCGTATTCGGCAGCCATCTGTTTGAGGGAGCCCGACGCCAGGACGAAGCGACGGATGAATTGCAAATCCTCGTCGTTCAGGTCACTGGTCCAGCGCGGTTCCTCCATGGTTGTCCTCGTGTGTCCGGCGACGTCCGTGTTCAATAATGTGAAGTTACGGATTCAGAATGTGAAAGTCAATAATGTTGAAGTGGTGTTTCACAAAATTGAACCGATCGGCGTGAGTGGGCGAATCCGGCACGAGGGGAGCCGTGACGCGCGACGATGGGAGATGTGCGATTTTAAGCCTTTGCACGAGTCGTGCATTTCTGCGACCCCCGCTAGGGGTCGAGATTCTTAGCGCATCGGGGTTCCGGGGGTGCGCCTGCCGCGACCCCCGGCTACCGTCTTCGACCGCTGTGCGGTCGGGAGGCGGCCTTCGCGAGCAGCATTGCTTCGTCTGAGGTTCAGCGAGGCGGAGCCTCGGGAAGGGACGTTCCCAGGCGGAGCCCGGGAACGAGGGAGAAGGAGGGAGGAGATTTCTTCGATTCACCAACCACTAACCACCGCCCACCAATCACTCTCCGCCCCCCTTTTTTCCCCTCGAGACTGTCACACGGTTCTCGGGCTGCTAGACTCGGAATGCGGTCTGGCGATGGGGGTTTCCTGCTTGATTTGGCAGTGAGGCGATCCCATCACTCGAAGTCCTCTCTGAGTCACACCGGGATTCCGAACTCATGATGTGTCGTACTCGCGCCCTGCACGGGTTGGCCGTGGCGTTGGCTGTGTTCTGTGGCCTGTTCGTTGTCACTCCGGGCGAACTGACGGCGGCCGATGACAAGCCGCGGCCGCCGAACATTGTCTTTCTGTTCTGCGATGACCTGGCGTATCAGGCGGTCAGTGCGTATGGCGACGGGCGGAAGCTCTTGGATACACCGAACATGGACCGTCTCGCGAAGGAGGGGATGCTGTTCGAACGGTGCCTCGTCACCAATTCCATCTGCGGGCCCAGTCGGGCGACGATTCTGACGGGCAAGTACTCTCACAAGAACGGCTTCTACAACAACACCAACAGCCGTTTTGATGGGAGTCAGCAGACGTTTCCCAAGTTGCTGCAGGCGGCGGGCTATTCGACGGCGATGATCGGCAAGTGGCACCTGGTCAGCGATCCCACCGGGTTCGACTACTGGCACATCCTGCCGGGGCAGGGGCTGTACTATAACCCACCGATGATCAAGAACGGCGAGAAGGTCGATCATCAGGGATACACGACCGACATCATCACCGATCTGTCGATCGAATGGCTGGAAGGCCGCGACAAGTCGAAACCGTTCCTCCTCATGAGTCAGCACAAGGCGCCACATCGCGAATGGTCGCCCGCGCTGCGGCATCTCGGCTGGGACAACGACCGAGTCTATCCCGAACCGGCTACGCTGTTCGACGACTATTCAGGCCGGAGCAAAGCCGTCAGCGATCATGACATGGGTCTCGATCGCACGTTTACCGATCTCGATGCCAAGTTCCGTCCGGCTCCGAATCTCACCCCGGAACAACTCGCGGAGTGGAACAAATATTACGAGCCGCGTAATGAAGCGTTTCAGAAGGCGAATCTCACGGGTCGTGATCTCGTTCGCTGGCGATACAACCGGTACATGCACGATTACCTCGGTTGCGTGAAGGCGGTCGATGAAAACGTGGGACGACTGCTCGATTATCTCGACAAGAACGATCTGGCTGATAACACGCTCGTGATTCTCACCAGCGATCAGGGCTTTTACCTGGGCGAGCATGGCTGGTTCGACAAGCGGTGGATCTTCGAGGAATCGGTTCGCAGTCCGTTGCTCGCGCGCTGGCCGGGAGTCACCAAGCCGGGCAGTGTGAACAACAACCTCGTTTCGCTCCTCGACTTCGCCGAGACGTTTCTCGACGTGGCCGGGCTGGACGTTCCCGCCGACATGCAGGGTCGCAGCCTGGTTCCGCTGCTCAAGGGGAACACACCCGAGGACTGGCGAAAGAGCCTGTACTACCACTATTACGAATACCCGGTGCCGCATCGTGTTCGTCCGCATTACGGCGTGATCACCGACCGGTACAAGTTGATCCACTACTACAAGCCCGATGTCGACGACTGGGAACTGCTCGACCGCGAGAAAGATCCGCACGAAACGAAGAGTTTCTATAACGATCCGGCGTACGCGGACGTCCGCCAGGAACTCCACGCCGAGGTCGAACGGCTGCGGACAGAGGTCGATGAAGGGGAGCCGCCGCGCGAAGCGTATGGCAACCGCCCGTTCGATTTTGATCCCAGCCAGCCGAATCCGCCCGCGAACAAAAAAGGAAAGAAGAAATCGACCGACTGACGCATCGTCCGGTTGAATGCGTCTGCCGTACCACCGAGATTCGACACCGCGAGATCGCTTTATGTTTCGTTTGCTGGCTTTGGGGTTTTCCTTCCTGTTTGCCTCAGTCGTCACAGCGGCGGACGGCGCGAAACCGCCCAATATTCTGTTCGCAGTCGCGGATGACTGGGGCCGCTTCGCGAGTGTTTACGCCGAAATTGACGGCCCTGGCACGATCAACGATGCCATCCGCACGCCGAATTTTGATCGTGTCGCGAAGGAGGGTGTTCTCTTTCGCGATGCGTTTGTGTCGGCTCCGAGTTGCACACCCTGCCGCAGCGCGCTGCTGAGCGGACAACACTTCTGGCGAACCGGGCGGGCGTCGATCTTGCAGGGGGCCTACTGGGACGGCTCGCAGCCGGCGTATCCGCCGCTGCTCAAGGATTCCGGCTATCACATTGGCGAGACGTACAAGGTCTGGTCGCCGGGGGCTCCTGTTGATGCTCCTTACGGCGCTGGCAAGTACGCCTACGAAAAGGCGGGCGGCCGATTCAATCAGTTCTCGCAGCATGTTACGCGGATGGTGGCGGAAGGGACGGACGTCGAAGCCGCGAAGCAGGAACTGTACGACGAGGTCTCCGGGAACTTCGAACAGTTCCTGGCGGATCGCGTGGAGAATCAGCCGTTTTGTTACTGGTTCGGGCCGACGAATGTCCATCGCAAATGGATCAAGGGCTCCGGCAAAGCGCTGTGGGGCATTGACCCCGATTCGCTGAAGGGGAAGCTGCCGCCGTTTCTGCCCGATGTTCCCGAAGTGCGGCAGGACATGTCCGACTATCTCGGCGAAGCCCAGGCCTTTGACGTGGCGCTGGGCCTCTTGATCGCCAAGCTGGAGGCGATTGGCGAACTCGACAATACGCTCATCGTCGTCAGCGGCGACCACGGCGCGCCGGGCTTTCCGCACGGCAAATGCAATCTGTATGACTTCGGAACGCGGGTCTCGCTGGCGATGCGGTGGGGGGGCGCGAAGGGAGGCCGGGTGGTGGATGATCTCATCAGTCTGACCGACCTGGCGCCGACGTTTCTCGAACTGGCGGGCATGCCGATTCCGGAACGCATGACGGGCCGCAGCCTGGTGAACATTCTGAAGTCGGATCAGTCAGGTCAGATCGACCCCGCGCGCGACGCGGTTTTCACGGGGCGCGAACGGCATGTCGAGAATGCTCGCTTCGATTTCACGCCCTATCCGCAACGCGCGATTCGAACGCAGGATTACCTGTACATCGTCAACTTTCGCCCGGACCGCTGGCCGCTTGGCGACCCCTATCGTCTTGATGGCGATGATCCGCCGACGGAAGAAGAAGTCACGGAAGAGACGCGCGTCACGCTTCCCGATGAAGACGCCGGCCCCACGAAGGCGTGGCTGGTGGGTGTTCGGAAGACGAGCGAATGGCAACCCCACTTCGAATGGGTCTACGGCAAACGGCCGCGGGTGGAACTGTATGACCTGAAAAAAGATCCGCACCAGACGAAGAACGTGGCCGGGGAAGCGGTCTACCGGGATATCGTCGCCAACCTCGACAAACGCTTGATGACGGAGTTGGGCCAAACGGGCGATCCCCGGCTGATTGACGATGGCGTTTTCTACGAAACGCCGCCGATGGCCGGTCCGTTACCAGAGAATGGGCCGCAAAACGTCAAACGCAAGAAGAAGCGCTGAATGACGAGGTCTTCGGGCGGGGGCGCGGTCAGGAGGCGAAGTTTGGTTGAGGGAGGCGGAGCTTGGGAAGGAGACAAGATAGGTATCGGTTTTCCGACCGCGCAGCGGTCGAAGAGGGTAGCCGTGGGTCGCGCAGCGCACCCACGGAATTGTGTTCAAAATGAATTCTTACGACCCCCGGCGGGGGTCGCAGGTGGGGGTTTCTGCGACCCCCGTTAGGGGTCGAGGTTCGTGTGGTGTCGACGTTCCGTGGGTGCGCCTGCGGCGACCCACGGCTACC
>JAHBXV010000037.1 GCA_019636285.1 Planctomycetaceae bacterium | reverse complement strand
GGTTTTTGGTTGAGGGTCAAGAGGGGAGGAGGAACGAGGGGGGGAGGCGGGGAGGGGGAGATGGGGGGTGAAAGACCAAGAAATGCTTCCCGTTGGGGCGCGGCTAAGGGGGGCTGGGAAAACGACCGTGCCATGCGCGCAAAAAAAGGCCGCAGTCTGCCCGCCAGACTGCGGCCGTCGAGGATTCGCGACAAAATCCCCGCTTGGATTGAACCCGTCACCCGGTCAGTTGGCCGGAATGCCGAGCAGTTCTTCCTCTTCCTCCTGGATGATGATTCGAGGAGTCACCATCAGCATCACGCTTTCCGTTTCGCGGCCAACCCCGCTGTTCTTGAACAGACGGCTGACGTACGGAATCTTGTTGAGGATCGGGACACCGGCCATGTTTCGGCCTTCCCGCAACCGCTTGATGCCGCCCAGGAGGACGGTACCGCCATCGGGGACGCTCACCGTGGTGAGAACCGTGGTGACCTGCACGACTGGCTGTTGCACGGTCACCGTCTGGTTGCCGAAGCCACCCTGCTGGTTCCCCTGCTGTCCGCCACCCTGGCCCAACTGGCCACCACCACCGCCTTGGCCGAACTGGCCGCCGCCGCCGATACCAAACTGACCGCCGCCACCCTGGAAGCCCTGGCCACCCTGGCCGCCGCCACCTAAGCCGCCGCCCTGGCCCGCCTGACCTTGTTGTCCGGCGTTGCCCGCACCACCCTGGAACGAGAAGGTGAAGACGTCGGTCACTTCCGAGAAGAACGGAATCAGGTTGAGCCGCACGAATCGTCGGTCGGCCGAGATCACCGCCGTCACCTGGAGCGTAATCCCCGAGGGAATCGTCTGGATGATCGGCTGGAAACCGGCGGTTCCGAAGCCAACGGTCGGAATCACGCTGACGACGAACGGTCGTTGCACCGAGTCCGAGATCGAGGCCTGCTGCCCGTTGAACAGCGTGATTTTCGGAGCGAACATCAGGTTCGTTCGGCTGTCGGCCTGAGCGGCCTGGATGAAGAAGAACGCTTCGATGTCGCTCAGAATCGCCATCCCCACCTGAACACCGGCGTTCGGGTTGAATCCGCCGAACGTCGGAATCCCGACTTCGAACGAACCCTGACGGAAGGGAATGTCGAGGTCGCCGCTAAACTGATCGGGTTGGCTCAAACCAACGATCGTCCCGTTTCGCGGATAACGGTCGCGGTTGACCAGGTTCCGCTGCAGGTTCGGCTGGAACAAGCCGCCACCACCCTGCTGCTGTTGGCCTTGCTGACCCTGCTGGCCTTGCTGGCCCTGCTGACCACCGCCGCCGATACCGAGCTGACCGCCGGTGTTCCCCTGGTTCCCCTGCTGCTGCTGACCAGCCGCACCGAAGCCAGGCTGCTGGACGGCACCAAACGTGGGCAAAGGCAGTCCCCGGTTGTCTCGCTGCGGATCGCCAACCGTGTCTTGCAGGTTGAAGTCGAAGTCGATCCCGATGCGTTCGAAGAAGTTATCACGCACGGTGATGAACCGGACTTCGATGGTCACCTGGAGATCCTGAAGCCGCCGCAACTGATCGAGCAGGTCGGCGATTTCTTCGTGAACCTTCTGAGTCTGGCGAATCACGAGGCTGAGCGTCGTTTCCGAAGCCTTGACCGAGGCCGGCCCGCCTGTTTCCTGCCACGAATCGGGAGCAATCGTCGATGTGAGCAGGTCGGTGAGCGTGACGAAGTCAGGCTGGCTGCTCGCGGCGGAACTGTTCCGATCGGAACCCTGGCCGGACATCCCCATCGCTCCGGCGTTCGGGCCGATCTGTGCGAACCCCTGACCGGCCATCGGCACCTGCGTCGGGGGAATGCTCATCATGCCGTTCGGAGTCTGTCCCATCTGCGAAGCCATCGCTCCGGAACCGAAGATCGATCCGGGCATGTAATTCGGGATGGGAACGACCAGGTCGGCGACCGGGTAGGTCTGGACGAGCATTTCGCCCTGCTGACGCATGCGGCTGGTGATCGTCAAGACTTCGTTCTGAATCAGATAGGCCAGGTTGAACCGATCGAGAATCAGGTTCAGGGCGCTCTTGACGGTGATCCCGTCGACGTCGATCGAGATCGGCATGTCGCTTGAGGCCGATTCGTCGGCGAGGCCGACATCGTCCAGGACGATGCTGAAGTCAGCGATCAACGCGATTTTCTTCAGGACTTCACCGAGCGGAACATTTTCCTCGTGGAGCGAGATCCGCTTGCCCAGAGATTCCTCGATGTGCAGTTCTTCCGGGCTGCGGGTGCGATTGTCGGACCGATACTTGCCATTCCGGCGAGCAGTGATCTTGCCCCAGCCATCGCCAAACACGTACGGATGTTCGTCGTTGACGTTGGCAATCGCGGCCTGTTCGACGTCATCGAGCTGTTTCCAGAACGATTCTTCCTTGCGAGCCTTCAGATCGTTGTTGCTGGCCACGCGGCGGGCGATCTGGGCCTTGTAGACCATGACCTCGGAAGTCGCTTCCTTGGGATTGAGCTCCTTGGCCTTCTTCGCAATCACTTCCGCTTCGGCATACCGCTGCTGCTTGAAGAGTTCGTTGTATTCTTCGACCAGCTTGGCGTATTCCTGCTCGATGCGGATCTTGTTCTTGAGGTCGGTCTCCACGCTGCTACGAACTTCTTCGTTGCGGCGCTTCAGTTCCAGGTTCGGAGCCTGCCGCGTGATTTCGCCTTGCAGCGAGTTCTGCGTGCGGGTGAGCGAACGGAGCATCGGGGCGGAAGCTTCCGGCGTCAGGCTGGCCCCTTCGACGGCGGCGATCGCCTGCTGCACAATCCCCAGGGCTTGCTCCGGATCCTTTTCACGGAGCCGTTCAGCCTTGAAGATCGCGTTGTGCGTCTCGGTCCGCAAACGGTCGATCTGAATGGTCGCTTCTCGCGACGCTTCATTCAGGACGTCGACCTCCTGGTTATTCACGACTTGCTGAATGCCGTTGCCGCCGCCATTGCGAGGAGCCAGTTCCCGCAGGAAGTCTTGCAGACGCTGATTGCGGAAGGCATCGAGTCGTTCTCCCGTCTGATGAGAGGCGAGGAACATCTGGTAGGCTTCGTCACGGTGTCCCGCACGCAGAGCCACCATGCCGCGTTCATACAGTTCGTTCGCCGAAAGCCCGGCCGTCGAAACAGCGGGCAGTTCCGATGTCGCCGAGGCGAAGACGCCACCAGCCGGAGCCACGCCGCTGCCAGGTCCTTCTTTCGCCGAGACCTGCGTCGCCGAGTTGCCAAGGCCAGGCAGGCTGTTCGTCGACCGACCGGCGACGTTCGCGGACCGTTCCATCGCGTCCAGATCGGACAGGACCAGTTCCGGACGATCATCAAACACGCCATAGGCGACGTTCAGCTTTTCCGCCGCCTGGGCCATCGAACGTGCCTCGACGACACGACCATCGGCCATTTCCTGGCGAGCCTGCTTCAACAGGTGGCGAGCTTCTTCCAGCGGGCTTTTTGACGTCGCCGGCGTCGCCGAAGCGACCGGTTCCTGACCGTCCGCCATTCGGGCCGACTTGCCGCTTCCCAGTCGAGAAACTTCCGCCAGGATCAGTTCCGGGCGGTCGTCGAACAAACCGTACGCGGCCTTCAGGGCATCGGCTTCAACAGCCAACGCGCGGGCCTTGTCAAAGTCGCCAGCCGTCAATGCCTGACGCGCCGCGGCGACCAGTTCCCGAGCCTTCTGGCTTTCCTGCGGTGAGGCCGTTGCCGGAGAGGCCGGAGTCGCGGCGGCAGGAGTCGTTGTCGACTTCTGGGCCACGTTCTCGAACGCCATCCGGGCATCGACTTCCTGCAGAACCAATTCCGGCTTGTCTTCAAACAGACCGTAGGCAACATCAAGGGCCTGGGCGGCTTCGGCCTGGCTGCGGGCCGAAGTCAGATCGCCGCTGGCCATGGCCTTGCGGGCGTTTGCCAGCAATTCCAGGGCTTGAGCCTTCGCGGTATCGGCCTTGGCGGCAGCCACCGGAGCAGCGGCCGCGGGCGTCGGTGTCGACTTCGCGACCGTCACGGTCCCGGCGCGACGGTCAATGTCCGCGAGCACCAGTTCCGGCCGATCGTCGAACAAACCGTAGACGGTATCGAGTTCGGCTGCCTGAAGGGCCTTGCGACGAGCATCATCGAAATGACCGTTCGCGAGATCCTGACGGGCCTGTTCGATCAGCGATTTCGACAATCCGGCTGGATTGTTCTGACCAACAGCCGCTGCCGGGGCCGCTTCCTCGGCCGGAGCCGAAGCCGTGTCGGCAAAGGGGTCGTCCGTGGCGGAGACTAGTTGGATTCCCGTACCACGGTTCGGCGATTCGACGATCGCCGCCAGGAATTGGGAGGGAGACGGCTCGCCCTTCGCGAACGTCAGTTTGATTTCTTTGGCAATGGTGTCGGCCTGGCGAGCCAGCCCGATGGCTTCATTGCGGCGACCGTCCTTATAGGCGGCATACGCCTGACCCATGAGGCGGTCGATCCGTGCCTTCGCGGCATCCGTGGGAGCCGCTGGGCTCTCGGCCGTCGTCTCTTCACCGAATGGATCGGCGAAGGGATCCGACTGGCCGCGGATCACCGGGGCGTGGTCCTTCTGTCCGGCCAACCGAACCCGCGCTTTGGCGAGATACTGCTGAGCCTCCTTGACGTCGCTCGGCGATAGATCGCCGGGAGACTTTGTCAAGGCTTCAAGCGTCCGGACGGCGTCGGCATAATGGCCGCGGAGGTATTGCTCCTTGCCGTGCCGAAAGGCGTGCCGCGGCGACGCGGCGGTAGCCTGAGTCGGTCGTTCCACGCCCCCCAGCAGTGTCTGGTCTTCCTGTTGCAGGTTGGTCAACCGCAGGACTGCGATGACCAGGCCCGTGCACCCGATCAGTCCGATGATCCTACCCAAGGTCAGTTCCTCCTTCAGTCCTGGGATGGTCTGCTGGTTGCTCGACGCGTGGCTACGGAGCAAAAACTCCGCCGAGCAGTCTGGACCAGGCGCGGGGCTGTTACGCCCGTGTCCAGTCTTCCACTCGCACCAAATTCTCACCTGCCTCGCCGGAAATCCGTTTCCGACAACAGAGCAGGCGCTGATTCCAAAAACATGATCCGTAAAGATGGGTATCCGACGTTGACAGTTACGCGGTGTCATATTGAAAAGCCGAAGAACCGGTCAATATGGTTCAAGCCGAATTTGTGGAACTTTCCAGCAGGGCTGGATTTACGGCGCGAAAACCGGCAAACCTTGCCGACCGGGCACCTCGCCATTCATGGGACTGCCCAAATTGCGACGAACTGCGAAGGGTTCGGGAACTTTTCCGACCCCAAATTGCGAGCAAACGCGAACGCCAATTTCGACGTAATTGCTTGCAGAGCGTGTCGTTCGGCGGAAACCGGTGTGCGAAGCCGCACGATTCGGGTATCAGCCCGCGATTTGGACCTCGCGACTGGACTTTGTGGGTGCGGCGACGGAAAATTGTCTGAGCGGGCGAATTCCTGCGTTAGTCTGCTGTGTTAACGGTGTGCGGACGTGCCGCCGTCGCGGAATTGAGGAGACCTGATCGATGTCACTGGTCGTGGATCGCCCGCTTGCCGAACAACCGCTCGCGCAACGACCGGCCGAGATGGTGGACGAATTTCAGTATCGCCCGATGCCGGTTCTGGTGCCGATTTCGGTCGGTCTGGTGTTCGCCTCGCTGACGGCCTTCTTCTGGGAACCGCTCGTGCTGGTTTCCGTCGTGGCGATGGGCGTGAGCTACTGGGCGATTCGCGTCATTCGCGCCGAACCGGATGCCTGGAGCGGCACGGGCGTTGCGTTGGGGGCCATGCTCTGCCAGGCGGCGATTGGCGCGACTGCCGGGACCGTGCATACGGTCGGCTACCTCACCGAAGTCCCCGAGGGATTTCGCCGCGTCAGCTTTTCGCGCGAGATCTCGGCTGCCGGTCTCGAAGAAAAAGACGGAATCACCACGCCACCTCCGCAGGTCCAGGAACTCGACGGGAAACCGGTCTTCCTTAAGGGCTATATGTATCCGACGCGCGAGCAATATGGCCTGACATCGTTCGTTTTGTGCAAAGACATGGGTGAGTGCTGCTTCGGGGGTCAGCCCGCGCCGACAGACATGATCGTCGTTCAGATCAAGAATCCCGACGGGGTCAACTTTCGCACGGGGCTCGTTTCCGTCGCCGGCACGTTCAAGACGGCCGCTGAACTGGACCCGGCTGGCCTGAACCCGATTTATCAGCTTGATGCGGACTACTTCAGCCCCGCGCGGACTTCGTATTGATTTCGATGCCAGGCTTCTCGTTCCCAGGTAAACGGCTTCTCTTGAGGCTCTGCCTTATTCTTGAGAGCCCGAGGCAGAGCCTCGACAATGGCGGCGTCCCCAGGCGGAGGTTGAGAACGGCAGAGAAATCGGCTGTTTTGTTGCCGCGACATGGCTGGAATCCGTTACCATGAGGATCGGGCTCCGGCACGACGCCGGGGAATAGCGACGGTTGTCGCTCCGTCGATTGCTAGCTCGGGAACTCGCCGCATGCTTCGTGGAACCAGTCATTGGGCCGTGCTGCCTGTCCTGTCGATCGTTGCGACAGTTTTCCTGGGATGCGGAACCAGCCCGACGGCCGACTATGCAAGCTTTGAAGAAGTCGAGGCTCAGTCCAGGAAAGAAACCGCCGACGAGCGGCCGCCCGAAGCCGAGGGCGGAGCCAAGGTTGACACGACCGATTCCGTTTCCAAGTCAACCGAGGTCGCCGCGGTCAGTCCGCAGCCGTCGGTAACCCCATCGACGCCCGTTACGGCGAACTCGGACCCCGAATCGGCAACGACATCTTCCGCGGATGAAGCGAGTCACGACACCGTCGAAATTCCCGCATCCGCATTGGCACCGGTTAATGTCGTTGACGGCGGAAGCGTGGCCTCGGTCATGCAGGTTCGCGGCGACGGTACATCCGCAAAACCGACCACTGCCCCGGCGGCAGCCGCCGAGACTCCTCGAAAGGTCGAGTTGCTGGTGCCGAATCGGACATTTCAGGCCGAGGGCCCGACCGGCGCCTTGCGAGTTTCGTATGACGACCTGGACCTGTTGAAAGTGCTCAACATGGAGCCGGTTCCCGAGACGGCCGTCGATCACTTTCCAAGCTGGCTGTCGGCGCTGAATGGCCGCATGATCCGCGTGCGCGGGTTCATGTATCCGACGTTCGAAGCCACGGGCATTCAGCAGTTTGTCCTGGCGCGTGACAACCAGATCTGCTGTTTCGGCCGCGATCCCAAGGTGTATGATCTGATCGCGGTCGACCTGAAACCCAAATCAACGACCAACTACATCGCGAATCGCCCGTTCGACGTTGTCGGTCGATTTCGCATCGAGATGCTGGCGGATGGCGGCAAGCCGTACGGACTCTATTGGCTTGAAGACGCGGAGGTAATCGAACAATGACCAACCAAGCGAATACGATCACCCCCTCTGTTCGCGGACTTCGCCGTCTCTTGGCGGCAATGGCCGGCGTCATGACACTTTCGGCCGGTGTCGCGTTGGCCTGCCCGTTTTGTTCCGCTCCTTCACTGACGTTGACCGAGCAGGTCGCGCAGTCGGAAGCGGCACTGCTTGCTGGCTGGGCTGGTGGCAAACCAGCCAAGGAAGACGATGCTGGCACGACCCGGTACCGCGTCCTCGACGTCGCGGTCCAATCGAAAGATTGGCCGGTAAAGACCGATGAGTCGATCTCGCTGCCCCGCTATCGCGCGGGAAAAGAGGGCGATCTGGCTCTTTTGCTGGGGATTCGCGGGGCCTCGTCGATCGACTGGAACAGTCCCCTTGAAGTGACCAGGGACAGTTATGCCTACATCAAGGAGGCACCGCGCCCCGAAGAACCGACAACGGAGCGACTGAAGTATTTCCTGAAGTATCTGGAAAACCCCGACGAAGCAGTCGCGACGGATGCCTACGGCGAGTTCGCGAATGCCCCGTACGGAGATATCACCCCGCTGTCGAAGGAGTTCCCGCGTGACGAGTTGCGCAAGTGGGTTGCCAGCGATAAAACGTCCCCCAGCCGACTGGGGCTGTACGGGCTGATGCTGGGACTGTGCGGCAAGCCGGAAGACGCATCGATCATGGAAGAACGAATCTTCAAGACGGGTGATGAATTCCGCCTGGGAGTCGACGGCATCATGGGAGGTTATCTCCTCCTCACCGGCGAAGAAGGCCTGAAGAAGTTGACCGACCGGAAACTGATCGACAAGAGCGTGCCGTTCAGCGAAACGTACGCGGCCATGCAGGCGCTGCGGTTCATGTGGCAATACGGCGATGGCCGAATTCCGGCCGACAACCTCAAAGCCTCGATGCGGACCCTGCTGGACCGGCCGGAACTGGCCGATCTGGTGATCGCCGACCTCGCGCGGATGCAGGACTGGTCGGTGCAGGACTCGTTGATGTCGCTGTATGGCAAGGAAGAATACGACATTCCTTCGATCAAGCGCGCGATCGTGCGGTTCCTGCTCGCCAGCCAGAAAGCCGGCGCCGCCGCTGAAGGCAAGCCTGCCGCCGAGCACGCGGCCCAGGCCGAGAAACTGCTGGCGCAGATCGAGTCTTCCGATCCCAAGACCGTCCGCGACGCGAAGCGTTTCTACCTCATCACGAAGTGAGTGCGTGCCACTGGCTCCGCCAGTGCGTCTTTAGTCTTCTTCTTCCCTACAAAGACGCACTGGCGGAGCCAGTAGCACACGAACACAAACGGCTACAGTTCCGTCGGAGACAATGGTGACCCTGCGGAGATTCCGTCGAACGGCCGTCTGGCTCTGTCTGGTGCTTGCCAGCGTGGGACCAAGACCCGCGATGGCCTGTCCCTTCTGTCCGCCGAGTTCACCGACACTCGCCGAACAGCGGGCGAGCGCGGACTTCGTCTTCCTGTGCCAATGGGTGAAGACCACCGCGACTGACGATGCGGGAGCCACGCACTTTTCGGTGATGCAGGTTGTCAAACAGCCCGACAAAACGGCCTGGAAGAAGGGGGATCCGCTCGTCCTCAACTTCCTGCTCATGTCGCAGCCCGGCAACCTGTTTCTGATTTTCGGACGCGGCGGCGATGAGTTTCAGGACTGGGATCTGCCGATCGAGATCACGGAGATTGCGTTCGAGTATCTGCGGCAGGCCCCCCCACCCACCGAACCCGCTTCCGAACGACTCAAGTATTACGCCCGATTCCTGGAGTACCCCGACGCGCTGATTGCCGGGGATGCTTTTGCTGAGTTTGGGCGGGCCAAATACCAGGATGTGGCGAGCGTTGCTGGCACATTTTCGCGGGAAAAACTGCGAACTTGGCTGGCGCGCGATAACCCCGAGAAAGATGCCACCGCGATCCTGCGTCGCGGATTCTACGGGCTGGTACTGGGACTGTGTGGAAACGCGGACGACGCCAAATTCCTGGAGAAGGTCGTCCTGCGGCCACCCCGTTCCGACGAAATGCGGCTGGGGATCGATGGCATGATGGCCGGGTATCTGATGCTCACCGGTCCCGAAGGGCTGAAGAGCATGTCCCAGGCCAAGGTTGCCAATCGCGAGATGCCTTCGAGCGAGACGTACGCATTTCTCGGCGCCCTCCGCTTCTTATGGGATTATGGCGACGAGAAGATTCCGCGAGACGACTTGCGGGCCGCGATGCGGGGCATGCTCGACCGGGACGAACTCGCCGAAGTGGCCGCCGTGGACCTCGCGCGGTGGGAAGACTGGTCGGTGATGCCGCAACTGGCGGCTGCTTACGGCAAAGGGGCCTGGCAGGACGAAAAAGCCCGGCGGACCATCATTCAGTTCGCCCAGGTTTGCAGCCGACAAATTGCCGCCGATGCCCCGGCAGACATGGTGACCGAGCCCGTTCGCGTCGCGCGAGCCCTCTTGAAGCGGGTGGAAGTGGAAGAGCCGGAGCTGCTGAAAACCAATCGCGGCGTGCTCCCTCGCTCCGCCGACTGATCGAGTTCACGCCAGTTCTCACGTCGTGAAAGATCCGGGATGTTTGATCTGAACGCGGTTCAAGCGGCAATTCGTGAAGAAGGTTTGGACGGCTGGTTGCTCTTTGATTTTCGAGGAAGCAACATCCTCGCGCGTCGCATTGTCGAGTTCGCTCCCGACGCCCACGCGACTCGGCGGTGGATGTACTTCGTTCCCGCGAGCGGCACGCCGAAAAAGCTCTGCCATCGCATCGAACCGGGAATGCTCGACCACCTGCCGGGGGATCGGACGATCTACCTGCGTTGGCAGGAGTTCGAAGCGGGCGTGGCCAGTCTGCTGCAAGGCTGCCAGCGCATCGCGATGGAGTACAGCCCACGCAATGGCAACCCGTATGTGTCGCGCGTCGATGCTGGGACCGTGGAACTGGTGAAGTCAAATGGCGTCGACATCGTCTCATCCGGCGATCTCGTCCAGCGCTTCGAAGCGGTCTGGACCCCCAGGCAGTGGGAATTGCACCGCGAGGCCGGCAAGGTGACGGACTCCGCCTTTCGACTGGCCTGGGAATTCATCGCGAGCCAGATTCGCAGTCACGGCGAAACCACTGAATCCGCCGTGGCCCAGGTAATTGAGACCCACTTTCGCGACCACGACATGGTGACCGATTCGACACCCATCGTAGCGGTCAACGCGCATAGCGGGGATCCTCACTATTCGACCGGCGATGTGCCGATTCGCGAAGGTGACTTCGTCCTCATCGACCAGTGGGCCAAGTGCAATTGCGACGAGGGCGTCTACAGCGATCTGACCCGCACGGGATATGTCGGCGAGACCGTTCCAGCGAAGTACCGGGAGATTTTTGACATTGTGGCCCGCGCGCGCGACGCGGCCATCGCGACCGTCAAGGAGGCATTCGCGGCCAATCGTCCGCTACGTGGCTGCGACGTCGATGACGTCTGTCGCGGAGTGATCGAAGCGGCCGGGTATGGCACCGCGTTCGTTCACCGGACGGGACACAGCATCGGTCGCGAAACCCACGGCAACGGCGCGAACATCGACAACCTGGAAACGCACGACAGCCGCCGAATCATGCCCGGCACGTGCTTTTCAATTGAGCCGGGTATTTACTTGCCCGAATTCGGCATCCGTAGCGAGGTCAATGTGTTCGTGGACTTCGACCGGACGGTTCTTGTCACAGCAGGCGAGATTCAGCGCGAGATTGTCCCGATTCTGGGCAAGATTCCCGAATAATTCTTCGTTCTCAGGCGGAGCCGGGGAACGATCTCAATCAGGGAGCGTCGGACTCGGCGCTGATAAGTTGGATCGCGGAGGCCGCTGCTGTTCGGACGCCTTCGTCGTCGTCGGCTTCCAGCGTCCGAATCGCGGCCAGTGCCGGGGTGGCCGACTTGCCGAGTTGGCCTAGCGCGCGGACGGCTGCCAGCCGGACCGATGACTCGGGATCGTGCAGCAGTTCTTGCAGTGGGGCAATTCCATCGGCCAGCAGGTCACCGCAATTTCCAATGGCAATGGCGGCTGTCTGTCGCACGTTCGGATCGACGTTCTTGAGCAGTTCCAGCAGCGCGGGCATCGCGGTCGCCACGTGATCCGGGAAAAAGGCCAGCGTCGCAGCCGCGTTGACCCGTACGAAGGGCGAAGAATCGCCAAGAGCGGTCGTCAATTGAGGAATGGCCGGTTCCGCCTCGGATCCCAATTGCGCCAGGAAGATGGCCGCCATTTCGCGTTCGAGCGGTGTCTTCGCGGTAAGTCCTTCCGTCAAAGCCGGTAGCGCCTCGGGCCCGAGAACACCGATCTTTCCGGCCGCCGTCGACCAACCATCGGGATCGCCGCCCTCCGAAGCAGTGACCAGTTCGCGAAAGGCGCGTTGTGCTTCCGTCAATTCGGCTGGGGCGGTGGCCTCTTCGGGAGCCATTTGTTCTGGTGATGGGAGTGCAGCATCGGCGGGAGCCGCGATTATCGACGCATTTTGGGCGACAACGGGTTCTGACGAGTCAGCCGAGTTGGCGGCCGTGGGCGTTGCCGGACTCGCGACTTGCGAAGCAGCGGGTTGGGGCGCCAAGTCCTGGCCGCATCCGCAAAGAGCGATCGCCAAACCGAAGCTGTAGAGATCAGGTCGAAGCCGCATGCTCGCCTCCTTGTCGAGAAATTGCGGGGCTGTGCAAAATGAGTTGTATGTCACCCGATCACGAAACGACAAGCGGAATTCGCCGAATGCGGGGCCGTGGAGCAGTGGACAACATGGAAGACCCCGAAGCACTTGGCTGGGCGTTCAAGGAATGGTCCTGGATCGTCAAAGCCCTGGAAGAGGGCCGGCAGTCGCTGATTCTCCGCAAAGGAGGAATCCACGAAGGCCGCGAGGGCTTTCGAGTTTCGCACTCCCGGTTCTGGCTGTTTCCGACGGAATTTCATCAGCAATTGGAGCAATTGTCGCAGGGGGGACAGGACTGGACTCGACAACTCGCCGAGCCGAATTCCACGGAACTCCAGCTTCGATCGTACGCGGAAGTCTCGGCTGTGGTTCCGATTTCCGACGAAGTCGTCCTCGAACGACTGGAGCCACTGCATTTCTGGTCGACCGAGACGATTCATGCCCGCTTTCACTATCGTCAGCCGGGGCTCTATCTGCTGGCCGTCCGGATTTTTCGACTGCCGACCGCGCACGTTTTGAGTCCCGATTCCCAATTCGGCGGGTGCCGGTCCTGGGTGGAACTGCCCACCGCCCTTTCAACAAATGGAGGGCAAGCCGTCCTTGATGACCGTCAATTCCACCACGAGATGGACCGCCTGCAAACAGCCCTGCTGGGAACCTGCGATTGCTGAGTGAATGACTTCCTGCAACGGCTCGATTATCGGGGTGGAGATTGAACCGACTCGCGGTTCGCGAGCGGCTTCGTTCGCCGGGAATGCCACTTACGCCAGGCTTTGATCGCGACCAGCGAATAGTCGATGGCGGCCCACGCGCTGACGGCCACGGCCAGGACGAACAGCCACCGCGGCGGCGTGGCCAGCCCCGCGACCGCCAGCAGCCATGCGAATTGACCGCCCGTGGCGATCTTTCCCGAGAAGCGCGGCTGCCATTCCCCGGTCTGCGAGGCATCGAGCCACAACGTGATCCCGCTGATGGCCAGCACTGCCCAGTCCCGTGCCCCCAGGAGGACCAGTTCCCACCCCGCCAGCCGCTCATGCCACCACAGGGTGACGATGGCCGCGACCACGAACGTCTTATCGGCGATGGGATCAACCACGCGGCCAAAGTCGCTGCTGACGTGCAACAGCCGGCCGATCGTCCCGTCGATGAGATCGCTGATTCCCGCCGCGATCATCACCCCGAACCACCACTCCGGTGGAATCCAGGGAAAAGCCAATCCCGCGAGCAGTCTCCCCACCGTCAGGCCGTTGGGAATCGCCGCCAGCCACTTCGGATTCACGCGTGGGTGGCTTTCAAAAGATTGAACGTGATATGCGCCTGCCCCTGGTGGTGGCCCTCGTGCCAGCACAAGACATTCAGGGCTGTATGAATCGTCCAGCCGCGTGCGGTGAGTTGTTCGGGAATCCGGGTGAGGTCGGATTCCGACAGGCTGCTCAGAGTTTCAAACAAGTGCTCGCGAGTCCCGGCGAGCACGGTTCGAATCTCATCGACGGTCGGAATGTTCTCATCAGGCGTGCTGCCTCCTTTGAAGCGCGGAACCAGTTCGGCGTAGCCCGCCTCCCGACCGGCGATGCGCTCCGTGGCGAAGAGTTCCTCGGTGATGGCGACATGCATCAGTTGCCAGGCCATGTGCGCGCGACCCGGCCCCGGCCGCCAGCCGAGCGCGGCTTGTGGATTCGGCAGGGCCGCAATCGCATCGAGAGTGGCCAGAGTGCGACCACGATTGAATTCCATGGCCGTCATCAGCGTTTGAATTGTCGACATGCGTGCCTCTTCGAAGCGATCCAGGAACTCTCGTGACGGTCGATTGTCGATTCGAGTTCCGGCAGGATCAGACCAGTCGCTCACGATGACTCTCAGGGACTGGCAATGCAACTGTCGTCGGGAAGCGGAGTTGATGGTTGATGGCAGCGCTCCCCGATGGGTCGCGGCTAAATCAACCATCGCCCCAGAGAAATCGCAGGAGCAGTCTTTCACGGAGCGGCAGGACAGGCCAGAATAAAGAGACTCGTTTTGGAAGTGCCTGCTGGAGATGCCCTCCGTGCGAAGCCCTGCCGTTTGTTGTTTGGCCGTCACCCTTCTCGGAACTTCTGTCGCGACGTCAGCCCCGCCTCATGGGCGAGTTGATTTCAACCGCGACGTCCGGCCGATTCTTTCCGACAACTGTTATTTCTGCCATGGCCCCGACGCCGGTCATCGCGAAGCCGACCTGCGACTCGATATTCGCGATGACGCGCTGGCAGGGGAAGCGTTCGTTCCGGGCGATGCCAAGGCCAGCAAACTGGTCGCGCGCATCCTCTCGACCGACACCGATGAAGTGATGCCGCCCCCCGCATCGCGCAAGAAGCTGACCGACGAACAAAAGCAGATTCTCGAACGGTGGGTCGCCGAAGGAGCGGAATACGCACCCCACTGGGCCTATCGCGCGCCGGTCCGGCCGGAAACGCCCGCCGGTATGAATCCCCTCGACGCGCTGGTCCGCAAGACACTCGAAGCAAACGGCCTTTCCCCATCGCCCGAAGCCGACCGCCGCACGCTGTTGCGACGGCTGAGTAGCGATCTGATCGGCTTACCGCCAACGCCCGAGGAAGTCGCCAGTTTCGAGGCCGACACCGCGCCCGGTGCCTACGAGCGTCAGGTCGAACGACTGCTGAAGCAGCCGCAATATGGCGAGCGGATGGCACTCGGCTGGCTCGACGTTGTGCGCTATGCCGACACGATCGGCTATCACAGCGACACGCCGCGAAACGTCTGGCCATATCGCGACTGGGTCATTCGCTCGTTCAACGAGAATAAACCCTTTGATCGCTTCACGATCGAGCAGATCGCCGGTGACCTCTTGCCTGACGCGAATCAGGAAACGCGAGTCGGTTCGGCCTTCAACCGCCTGTTGCTCTCGACGGAAGAAGGGGGCGCGCAGCCGAAGGACTATGAATCGCGAATGCTGACCGATCGCGTCCGTGCGATCGGAGCGGCCTGGCTGGGTCAGACGACTGGCTGCGCCCAATGCCACGATCACAAGTTCGATCCGATCACGATGAGAGATTTCTATTCGCTGGGGGCGTTCTTCGCGGACATCCAGGAGCCCCTCGTGGGCCGTCGCGAAGAGGGGATGCTGGTCCTTTCGGATGAGCAAAAGACACGGCTGGCCGAACTCGATACCCGCCTGCAAACGGCTCGTAAAGCCTTCACAGCAATCGAACCATTCCTCGATGTTGCCCAGCAGCAATGGGAAGCGGACTTCGCCGCCTACAACGGCGTGCTCGCGGAACTGAAGGAAGGAGCCAAGCCCTCGGATGCCGATCGTAAAGCCGCCGAGCAGGTGCTGGCGATCCTGAAAAAGACCGATCGCTCGCCCGCCGAACAGGCTTCGCTACGGACTTACTTTCGCGACAAGGTCACACCGCTGTATCCCGCGGAACGTCAGGAACTCGTAGCGGCGACGCAGGAACGGGCTGGGTATGAAGCCGCCCTGCCGCATTGCCTGGTTTCGGTGAGCACGCCCAACAAGCGGGTGGTCCGCATTCTTCCGCGCGGCAACTGGCAGGACGAGTCTGGCGAAGTGATGCAGCCCGGCCTCCCGCACTACTTGCCCCAGCCGCCGAAAAGCGATGGCCCGCTCACGCGGCTCGACCTCGCGAACTGGCTGGTCAGCCGCGACAATCCGCTCACGGCGCGGACCGTTATGAATCGGCTGTGGAAACAGTTCTTTGGCACCGGACTCAGCAAGACCCTCGATGACCTGGGAGCGCAGGGCGAACCGCCGACACACCCCGAATTGCTCGACTGGCTCGCCTGCGAGTTCATGGACAGCGGCTGGGACATGCAGCACATGGTCCGCCTGATCGTCACCAGTCAGACATATCGACAGGTCTCGACGGCCAGTCCGGAACTTCTCGCAGTCGACCCCGCCAATCGGCTGCTGGCTCGCCAATCGACCTTCCGCATCGACGCGGAACTGGTCCGCGATCAGGCGCTGGCGGTTTCAGGCTTGCTCGTTCCCACCATTGGCGGCCCCAGCGCGAAGCCCTATCAACCGCCGGGATACTGGGAGAACCTCAATTTCCCCCGCCGGGAATACGTCGCCGACACGGGACCAAACCAGTATCGACGCGGCCTCTACACGTGGTGGCAGCGTTCATTCCTGCATCCCAGTCTGCTGGCATTCGATGCCCCCAGCCGCGAAGAGTGCGCCGCCGACCGCAATCGCTCGAATATTCCGCAACAGGCGCTGGTCCTTTTGAACGACCCCACGTATGTCGAAGCCGCCCGTGCCTTTGCCGGACGAATTCTGCAAAGCTCTGCCAGTTCCGACGGAGAGCGTATCACCTGGGCCTGGCAGCGGACGTTGCAACGACGACCGACAGACGAAGAGCGGAACGCCCTGCTCGAACTCCTTGAGTTTCAGCGCGGCCAATACCGGGACAACCCTACCGCTGCCGATGCACTCCTGAAAGTGGGTCAGGCCGAGAACCCTGCTGGCATTCCCGCGCCGGAACTCGCCGCGTGGACCCATATCGCGCGAGTCTTGCTCAATCTGCACGAAACCATCACGCGATCCTGACGGGAGACTTGGAAATGTCGTGGCTGTCTCATCGTCGGGCTTTTCTGACGCGTGGTGCGCAAGGTCTGGGAACTGTCGCGCTCGCCTCGTTGCTGGGCGATCGGCGCGCCGTGTTGGGGGCGGAGCCACTTCGCGCGCCACTGCTATCAACGCCCCCGCGAATTGAGCGCGTCATCTGGTTGACGATGGCCGGTGGACCATCGCAACTGGAGACGTTCGATCCCAAGCCCGAACTCGCCCGCCATGACGGCGAAGCGATGCCCGAGAGCCTGACGCGCGGACAGCAACTGGCGCAATTGCAGGGCCAGAAGCTCGTATGCCTTGGTCCGCAGTTTCAGTTTCGCAAGACGGGCGAAGCCGGGACGGAAATCAGCGAGCTGTTCCCGCACCTGGCCACGGTGATGGACGACATCTGCCTGATTCGCTCGATGACGACGGATGCCATCAATCACGATCCGGCCCACATGTTCATGAACACGGGTTCGCAGATCGCCGGTCGGCCGAGCATGGGATCCTGGATCACCTACGGCCTGGGATCCGAAGCCGCCGATTTGCCGGGCTATGTGGTCATGGTTTCCACCGGTCCGGGTCGATCGCCGCAACCAATCGCCGCCCGGCAGTGGAACAGCGGATTTCTTCCCAGCCGTTATCAGGGTGTGCAGCTTCGTTCGACGGGCGATCCGGTGCTCTATCTCGGCAGTCCAACGGGCGTCTCGCGCGATGGCCAGTCCCGCGACGTCGCGACGATCAATGATCTGAATCGACTTCATCGGGCGCAGGTTCTCGATCCCGAAATTGAAACTCGCATCGCCCAGTACGAGCTGGCGTTTCGCATGCAGATCAGCATTCCCGAGTTGATGGACCTCCGTGGCGAAAGCGGCTCAACCCTCGAGCAATACGGCTGTGTTCCGGGGGATGGGAGTTTCGCCTCGAACTGCCTGATCGCACGGCGGCTCGCCGAACGCGGCGTGCGGTTTATTCAGCTCTATCACCGCGACTGGGACCATCACAGCCTATTACGTGAAGAACTGCCGCTGCGGGCCGCAGAGGTCGACCGAGGCTGCGCCGCACTCATTCGCGATTTGAAGCAACGCGGACTCTTCGACAGCACACTCATCGTGTGGACAGGCGAGTTTGGCCGCACGCCCATGATGCAGGGGAACAAGGGTCCGATCGGCCGCGACCATCACAACAAAGCGATGTCGATGTGGGTGGCCGGCGGGGGCATTCGGGGCGGGATGGTCTACGGCGCGACCGATGAACTCGGATATGCGGCCGCCGAGAATGTCTGCACGGTCCATGACCTGCATGCCACGATGCTGCATCTGCTGGGCGTCGACCACTCGGCGTTCAGCGTGAAGTTTCAGGGATTGGACGCCCGCCTGACTGGTGTCGAAGAGGCACGGGTTTTGACAGGAATTCTTTCATGAATTGTTTGGAACCATCCCGCCTCGCGCGGCGTGCCTTTCTGGGAAGTTCCACCGCGGCCGTTGGCGGCGCCGCCCTCGCTGGCCTGTTGAGTCGTTCCTCCGCTGCGGCCGTTGGGGGAACATTAAGCGCGCCGCATCACGCCGCGCGAGCCAATCGGGTGATCTGGTTGACGATGGCAGGCGGGCCGTCGCAGCTTGAGACCTTCGACCCGAAACCCAAGCTGGCCGAAATGCACGGCAAGCCAATGCCGGAGAGCCTCACCAAGGGGCAGCAACTGGCCCAGCTCCAGGGTCAACAGTTGAACTGTTTCGGTCCGCAGCATGCGTTCAAAGCGTTTGGCGAGTCGGGTATCGAGATCTGCGAACTGTTTCCTCACCTCGGCTCCGTGATCGACGATGTCTGCCTGATCCGTTCGATGACGACCGACGCCATCAATCACGATCCCGCACACATGTTCATGAACACCGGCTCGCAGATTGCCGGACGGCCCAGCATGGGATCGTGGGTAACCTATGGCCTGGGAGCCGAAGCCGACGATTTGCCGGGCTTCGTCGTCCTGACCTCCTTGGGACGCGGCGGACAGAATCAGCCGATTGCCGCGCGACAATGGAGCAGCGGATGCCTGCCCAGCCGTTATCAGGGAGTCCAACTCCGCTCGCAGGGCAATCCGGTTCTGTATCTGACCAGTCCCGCCGGTGTCTCGCGGGAAGCACAGGGTCGCGACATCGCCACCGTGGGCGAGCTCAACCGCATTCAGCAGCAGCGATTTGCCGATCCGGAAATCGAAACGAGAATCGCGCAGTACGAACTCGCGTTCCAGCTCCAGGCGAGCGTGCCGGACCTGATGAACACCAGTGGCGAAACCGCGGAAACTCTCGCGCTTTATGGCTGCCAGCCGGGGGATGGTTCCTTCGCGTCGAACTGTCTTCTGGCCCGCCGTCTGGCCGAGCGCGGTGTCCGGTTCATTCAGCTCTATCACAAAGACTGGGACCATCACGGCGGCGTGAAGGAAGGCGTTCGGCTGAAAGCCGAGGAAATTGACCGGGCCTGCATGGCTTTGATCACCGATCTCAAGCGTCTGGGCATGTTCGACGACACGCTCATTGTCTGGGCGGGAGAGTTTGGACGCACGCCCATGTCGCAAGGCGGCAGCGGTCGCGATCACCACAATCAGGCGATGTCGGTCTGGCTGGCGGGAGGCGGAATTAAGGGCGGCATGGTTCACGGTGCCTCCGACGAACTGGGCTATGCGGCGATCGAGAACATCACCACGGTCCACGACCTGCACGCGACAATGCTGCACCTGTTGGGAATCGATCACACGGCGTTCAGCGTGAAGTTCCAGGGGCTCGACGTGCGGCTCTCGGGCGTGGAAGGGGCGAAACTGATCACGCCCATCCTTGCCTGAGCCGGCCTGTAAGAACTTATGCTTCCGTCGAGAACCCGTTGTGTCGACAACCTCCACCACTGATCTGTCGACCGAATGGCTCGAACCCAATGGACTCGGCGGTTTCGCCTCGGGGACCGTTGGCGGCATCCGAACACGCCGCTATCACGCGTTGCTGCTTGTCGCCCGGAGACCGCCGACCGATCGAGTGGTCCTGGTCAACGGCTTCGAGGCCTGGATCGAACAATCGAGCGGGTCGGAGAGTTTTACTGCACAACATTATATTCCTGATGTCGTCACGGCGAATCCGTCGCGGCGGCTGATTGATTTCACGATCGATCCCTGGCCGACCTGGCTGTGGCAGTTGCCCGGCGGCATCACGATCCGGCAGGAACTGTTTGTGCCGCATGGCCAACCGGCGGTTGTCCTTTCGTGGGATGTGCAGGGTGCCCCGCCGGGCTCGCGGCTACGTGTGCGGCCGTTTCTCTCCGGCCGCGACTATCACGCGCTCCAGCGAGAAAACGGGCTTTTTCAGGAACCGCGAATCAACGACCTGTCGACTCTGACGTGTCAGCCCTACCCGGATCTTCCTTCGTATCGCATGTCGCACAACGGCCGCCATGAGCATATCGGGCTGTGGTATCGCCAGTTTCGTTATGCCGAGGAAGAGCAGCGCGGGCTCGACTTTGTCGAAGACCTCGCGGCTCCGTACGACTTCGTTTGGGAAACCGGCGGCAACGAACCGGCCATCCTGATTCTGGAAGGTCTTATCGGCGGCAGTCATTCCCCGTCGGAAGACATGCCGATTGCCGACAAGTACGTCGCCTGGAAACAATCCGAGCGAACGCGGCGAGACTCGCTGGGCAATGCCGATCGTCGAGCAGCCGATGCGTACCTCGTCCGTCGCGGAGACGGCCAGTCGATCGTCGCGGGATATCCGTGGTTCACCGATTGGGGACGCGACACATTTATCGCGATGCGGGGATTGTGCCTGTCTCTTAAGAACCTTGCGGCGGCTGGCCAGATTCTGGAAGCGTGGAGCGGCACGGTTTCGGAAGGGATGCTTCCCAATCGTTTTCCCGACGGCACCGCGGAGCCGGAGTTCAACTCCGTCGATGCCTCGCTGTGGTTCGTGATCGCCGTGCATAACTATCTGACCGTGTGCGAGCGATCCCATCAGCCGATCGCCTCGTCTCGCAAATCGTCGCTTCAGGAAGCCGTTTCACAAATACTCGCCGGCTACGCATCCGGAACTCGCTACGGCATCCGCGCCGATACGGACGGCCTGCTGGCCGCTGGCGAACCGGGAGTGCAACTCACCTGGATGGATGCCAAAGTCGGCGACTGGGTGGTCACGCCGCGCATCGGGAAGCCCGTCGAGGTCCAGGCGCTGTGGCTCAACGCCTTGTGGATCGCAAGTCAATGGGAGACGCGCTGGAAAAAGCTGCTCGACCAGGGCATTGCTTCGTTCAAGGAACGGTTCTGGAACGAAGAGGCTGGCTGTCTGTTCGACATTGTCGACGTCGATCACGTTGCCGGACAAAACGATGCCGCGATTCGGCCCAACCAGATTTTTGCCGTGGGCGGTCTTCCGTTTCCGCTGCTTGAAGGAACGCGGGCACGGCGAGTTGTCGAAACGGTGGAGCAGCACCTATTGACACCGACCGGCCTGCGGACATTGGCACCGAGTTCGCCCAACTATCGGGGACGCTACGCCGGTGGAGTCCTTGAGCGCGACGGGGCCTATCACCAGGGAACGGTCTGGCCGTGGCTGATGGGGGCGTTCGTGGATGCCTGGCTGGCCGTTCATGGCCGCACTCCGGAAACCATCGCACAGGCGAAAGACCGCTTTGTCGCACCGCTGGAACGACTGCGCGAAACTCGCGGTCTTGGCCACGTTCCCGAAGTCGCCTGGGGTGACCCGCCGCATCATCCCGGAGGATGCCCGTTCCAGGCGTGGTCGCTGGGCGAACTCTTGCGGATCAAGTATGACCTGTTGTCCATCGGGCCCGAACGGCCCGTCTGACCCGCGCCGATTTGAGGAGACCCGATGAACAGTTCGAGGGCCGTTTCTTGGATGCGAGTCGCCGTCGGCGTGCTGCTTTCCCTGTTCGTGGCTAACACCTCGCTTGCCGCCCCTCCGACTCTCGCGGAGATTGCTGCGAGCCTCGATGCCGGAACCGACGTTCGCATCGTCTGTTTCGGCGACAGCATCACCGGGGCCTATTATCACACCGGCAGCCGCCGTGCCTGGCCCGACTGGCTGCGCGCGGCACTGATGGGGGCATATCCCCAGGCGCGACTCCAGATCTTCAATGCAGGAATCAGTGGGCACACGACGGTTGAGGCGCTCGCCCGCCTCGAACGGGATGTCCTCGCGCGACAGCCTCAGCTTGTCGTCATGAACTTTGGCATGAACGACGTCACCCGGGTGCCGATGGACGCCTACCGGCAGAACCTGCAAACCATCATTCAGAAGTGCGGTGAAGCCGGAGCGGCCGTCGTACTGGTCACGCCCAATACGGTCCACGAAAACGAGGCTCGGCCGAATTCCAAACTGGAAGCGGCGTCACAAATCGTGCGTGACATCGCGGCGGAAGCCAACTTGAAAGTCGTCGACTGGTTTCAGGTTACCGGCGAGCAGCGGCAAAACGACTCGCTGGGTTGGCAACTGACGATGAGCGATGACATTCATCCGAATCGACATGGCCATGCGGAACTCGCGCAACTGGTCGCAACCGCGATTGCGGGGCGAGAGTGTTCGCTTGCGGGAGTCCCTGCACTCGCCGATTCCCTTCAGAACACTGCCAGGAAGCTGGCGGCTGGGCAGCCAGTCCACCTCGTCGCCATGCCGCCGTTCGATGCGATCTTCGCCGACGCTCTGAAACGCGAGTTTCCGAACGCCGACATCACCGTGACAACGTGGCCGGTTTCGGCAACGTCGATCGGCGAACTGGTCTCGTGGGCTGACGGTATTCGCGGCCTCAAGCCCGATCTCGTCGTGCCAGCAGTTCCCTGGAAACTGCTCGACGGACCGCCGGAATCGGTCATTTTGAAATTCGAAGCCGTGCTCAACCGCTGTTTTCCATTTGGAGGGAATGCGTGGGATGTCGCACCGATCCATCCCGCGGTCCTCGATCCGAAGTTTACGCCGTCCGAGGAGACTCGCCGCATCGTCGATCAGATCCTGACCGGTAAAGATGTCCGTGTGGTTTCCCGGCTGGCTGACAGTCCGGAAAAGCCCGAGGAACTGATTGCCCGCTGGGTCAGCGAGCAATTGGCAGCCCTGCCCAGTCGCTGGTCGGATCTACCCGAGACCAATTCCACGGTGACGCTCCCCGCGCAGGAGTGGCCGCATCGGCCTGGTCCGCGGACCATCACCGCGCTGGTTCACTATCCGGGCAAAAGCGTCGACAACATCAATGCTTCAACCGGCCTCATGCTGACCCTTCACAACTGGGGCGGTCACGACTGTATCGGAACAGCCGACCCGCAGACCTTGGCCGACACGCTCAACGTCGTCGCGATCTGCGTCAATTACTGTCAGAGCGGACGGCATGACGCGATCGAGGCGCCGGAACCCTACGACTTCGGCTACCTGCAAGGTCTCGATGCCTTGCGGGCACTCTGGTGGATGCGGCAGAAATTGCACGAAAACGGGCGGGAATTTGCCGATGGTCGCATCTTCTCGACGGGCGGTTCGGGCGGCGGCAACGTCACGCTGAATGTCAATAAACTCGCCCCGCGGACCTTCACGGCTGCGATCGACATGTGCGGCATGGCGAAGCTGAGCGATGACATCGCGTTCAACTTGCCCGGCGGAAGTTCCCTGAACGCCCGCTGGAGTAACGACCCCGCCAGCCCCCATTACCTGAGCCCCGATGCGCAGCAACTTCGCTTCCTGGGTCATCCCGATCATGTGCGCGCGATGAAGTCTCTCGGACAGACGTGTCGCCTGACGGTCGTGCATGGTGTCGACGACGCGACCTGCCCCTTCGCCGACAAACAGGAGATGGTCGCCGCCATGCAGCAAGCGGGGCTCGATGTGACGCCCCGCTACATCTCCAAGGACGATCTCGACGGCGAAGCCTTCACCAGCAGCGGCCACGCGCTCGGAAATCGCACCAAGATCGCCGTCGGCATCGCCAGTCAGTGGATGGCCACCAACGAGCGACCAGCTCTCGTGCGTCCCACCCGCACCGACTTCGAATTGCGGGACGAGCGCGTGCGCTATTCAACACCGAACGGCGCGTGGATCATTTCCTATGCGACCGGTTTCCCGGTGGGCCGGTTTGAACCGAATCCCTGATGGCGGTCAGCGCGGCGGGATCAACAGGTCCGAGACAACCTGCGCGTACACCCGGTGGCCAAAGTCGTTCGGGTGATTGACGCCGTTTCCGGTCTGATCCCAATCGCGCTTGCGGTTGAGGAATTCTTCCCAAACGCTGGTCACATCGGCGACCCCGATTCCCGGCCCCGCCAGCGCCTTGAGCGCGTCGCGATAGGCGGGAAACAGTTCGCTTTTGAGGCGAATCCAATCGCGGTTACCGAGCATCGTGGCAACCAGAATGATCTCCGTCTCCGGCCGCCCAGCACGAATTGCGTCGATCATCGCCTTGGTCTTCGCCTGGTAGTCGTCGGCCGGTCGCCCTGCAGAATCGTTCATACCGAAGGCGATCACGACGAGGTCGGGTTTCGCCTCCAGCACGGCATCGGTCTGCGTCGTTCCCCAGCCCGTATCGCGTCCGCCGACCGACAGATTCTTCAGCGTCACCGGTGCGTCGTAACGCCTCGACAGATTCAAACGGACGAGTTCCGGGTAGGCCGGCTGATACGGCGGCTGATCATATTCGCCCGAGGCATTCGCCCCCGCCGAAATGCTGTCTCCCAGCACGACCAGCGACACCGGCTGTTTCGCCTTCAGACGCTCGATCGTCCGTGGAAGCCGCGTTGCATCGAAGTGGGTAGCTGGCAAAGGCCACTCGCGCGCAGCCGGACGATACGTGAAACACGTCTGCATCTCCGCATATTCCAGGCGTCCGCCAAAGAGAATTTCGCCATTCCCATCGCGATGAGTCAGCTCATACTGCTGACTCTTGGCGGGACGGCGGAGGTCGGCCGGTGCGAACGAAGGGATGCTCGAACCTGTCGGCAAGGTGATCTCGCGCGATCCCGGTTCAACGCGAAAATCGCGACCGGCGACGAACTTCTTCCCGCCGGCCGAATCGCTCGCGACGATGATTTCCTGCACCGGAAACAGCAGTTTCGCCGAAGCGACTCCGGTTTCGGGGTCGCGAATGAATAGTACTGATTCGCCCCGGATGACATCGCCGCGCCAGAACGGTTCGAGAGCCTCCGCCGACCAGGCCCACTGCTTCTCGGCCGCGTTCCTGTTGTCATTGTCCTGGCTCCAGGCGAAACCAGACAGGCCAACTAACGCGATTCCAAAAAGGCCGCCTGTCCACAGGCCGCGAATGCCCATCATGTCATCCTTTCAAGGTGTTGATTCAGAAGTTGCCTGGGTCGAGACACTATTGACCCACTGGCAGAACGCTTCGCACCCGTGCGTGAATCTCGCGGATGAGTTCTTCGGGGAGCGGGCCACGTTTCGCCGCGGCGACGTTGTTCAACAGGTGTTCGAGGTTCGCGGTGCCGACGATTGTCGTATCGCAATTCGGGTGGCTCAACGTGGCCCGTAACAAGAACTCCTCGGGAGTCATCTCGCTCGGCAGCAAACGCTCCAGACCGGCGCGTTCCCAAACATCGTTGAGGGCCGGTCTCTGGATTTCCGCGTTCGGCCCTCCTTGCGCGATCCCGCCGCGAAGGATGATTCCTTTTCCAGAAGCCTTGGCGCGCCGCATCAGTTCTGAATGTGCGGGCATCAGGCAGGAATACGGGAGCTGAATGACATCGATCTCGGGAATGTCGAGCCACGCCTCGGCTTCCGGCAGCGACGTCGAGACTCCGGCCGCCCCAATCACGCGCTCTTCGCGAAGCTGGACCATCTCGTCGATCAAACCACGTGATCGCGCGATGTCGGCACGACCTCCATGAAACTGCAGCACGTCGATGTGATCGGTCCGTAACCGCTTCAGGCTGGTCTCGACGTTTCGCCGAATGACGTCCCGATCCCAGACGTGGTTCAGTTCCAGCCCGTTGGTCATCGGAGACGGGACGCAGCCGCACTTTGTCGCCAGCAGGAACTCATCGCGGCGATGTTCGAGGATTCGCCCGATACGCTCCTCGGCGATGCCATAGTCGGGCGACGTGTCGAGGAAATTGATCCCCGCATCAAGAACGGCATTCAAAACCACCGCGGCTTGGTCTTCGTCAACGACGCGCACGCCCCAGGTTCGCGGACCGCGCAGGCCCATCGTCCCATAGCCCAGTTGGGTCACCGAGAGGCCGGTCGCGCCAAGCTGCCGACGAGGGAGGGGTTCGTTCATCAAACACTTCCTCCCGTCAGGGTCGCGCGACGCCGCGCTGCTCCAGCCAACGGGCCGCGTGGCTTGGCCAGGTCGCAATGTCCGACTTCGGGATCTCGCGAAGGCCATACCCATGGCCACCCTGGCCATAGACGTGCAGTTCCGCTGGAATCCCCTGCTCTTTGCACGCCACATACAAAAGTGTCGTTCCTAGTGACGAAGAGCGGTCGTCATCGGTGTGAACCAGGAACATGGGCGGCGCTGTCTTCGGCAGTTTCAGACCATCGACCAGCGACCGTGACGATGGGTCGTAGAGATTCCACGGATAGACAAGCACCCCGAACGCGGGTTGAAAACTCAACTCGTCCACCGCATCAATTGCCGCATACGCTCGGTCCGACGAACATAGCAATCGAGCCGCGACTTGCCCGCCAGCCGAGAAGCCCACCAATCCGAGTTGATTCGGCCGAACATGAAAGTCGACGCACCGCGCGCGGACAAGCGACATGGCTCGCTGAGCGTCCTGTAGTGGCTTCCGCCAGCCGTCGGCCGCCGAGGGACTTGTGCGATAGCTCAGAACAAACGCTGAAACGCCATGCCGGTTCAGCCACTCGGCTGCTTCGGTCCCTTCCTTGTCGGGAACGACCTTGCTGAAGCCGCCGCCGGGCAGAATCACCACGGCCGCTCCCGTCGATTCGGGAGCGGGATGCCAGGTCATCGTCGGGCGGGTGATCTTCTCCACCCGCGTAACACGCGGAACTTCTTCCGAGCGAAATGGCTGAACGGTCCCCGCGTCCCGTGTTGATTCACCCGGCGCCAGTTCCGGCCAGATGTCGATCGGCTCGCCGGCCTGGCCGATGGCGGGAATGAGCATCATGAAAATCAACAGGAAGCGTGAGGTCATGGTGCGGACTCTTGAGGGGAAGGTGAATCGACGAGATCAGGCGAGAATGTCATGCACGACCCTGGCTTGCTCCACGCCCGTCAGCCGGAAATCGAGACCTTGCGAGCGGTAGGTGAACGCTTCGTGGTTGATCCCCAACAGGTGCAGGATCGTCGCGTGTAGATCGCGCACGTGAACCGGGTTTTCTGCGACGTTATAGCTGAAGTCGTCGGTTGCCCCGTACGTGAGCCCCGACTTCACGCCTCCGCCGGCCAGCCAGACCGTGAAACAGCGCGGATGATGATCGCGACCGCCGTCCGGGCTATCCCACTCGCCTTGCCCCGCGACGCCCCGCCCAAATTCGCCTCCCCACACGACCAGCGTGTCGTTGAGCAGACCGCGCTGTTTCAGATCCAGGACCAGCGCGGCGCTCGCCTGATCCGTGTCTCGGCAGCGGGCGACGCACCACGATCCCAGCCGGCTGTGATGATCCCAGTCGGGATGGAAAAGCTGGACGAATCGCACGCCCCGTTCCACCAGCCGCCGTGCGAGAATGCAGTTCGCCGCGTATGTCCCCGGCCGTCGCGAGTCGGGTCCGTATAGCTCAAAGGTCGCTTCCGGCTCATCGCTCAAGTCCGCCAGTTCTGGCACGCTGGTCTGCATTCGCCAGGCCATTTCGTACTGGCGAATCCGTGTCTCGATCTCTGGATCCTTCATCCGATCGAGATGCAGCCGGTTCAGTTCCGCCACGCCGTCGAGCATTTCCCGGCGAATCTCGCGCGGGAGGCCCTCCGGATCGCGCAGATACAGGACCGGATCGTTGGCGTTCCGCAGCTTGACCCCCTGGTATCGCGACGGCAGAAATCCGCTTCCCCAGTAATGGTCGTACAGCGGCTGATCGCTGGGCCGCTTCATTTTCGAGATCATGACCAGGTAGTCGGGCAGGTTGCCGTTTTCGCTTCCTAGCCCGTAGCTGCACCAGGCCCCCAGCGAAGGCCGCCCGGCCAACTGATGCCCCGTGAGAAACTTGGTCATTGCAGGCGCATGATTGATCTCTTCCGTCACCATCGATTTGACGAAGCACAATTCATCGGCAACTTTGGCGATATGCGGCAGCCATTCCCCAACAGTCGCGCCCGATTTTCCATACCGGCCAAACTTCGCTCGCGACGGCATGACGAGCTGTTTCTGATTCGCGGTCATCGTCGTCAGACGCTGCCCTTGGCGGACGCTCTCGGGCAGTTCTTTCCCTGCCCACTCCATCAGTCCCGGCTTGTCGTCGTAGAGCTCAATCTGCGACGGCCCACCCGATTGCGTCAGAAAGATGACGTTTTTCGCGCGCGGCGGACGATGCGGCAGCTCTGGCAATCCAGGGGATGGACGATCGCCAGTCGCCGGCGCGGTGGAGGCCATGCGACTCAATAGGCTGGGTAGCGCGACCGCCCCCAGTGCGTCCACGCCCACCCTTCCGAGAAACTGCCGGCGGGCCAGGCGCGTCCAACCCTCCAAAGCGGCGTCGAAATCACTCATGGGTCATCGCCTCGTCGAGGTTGAACAGCAGGCTGGCAATCACCAGATAGGCTGCCAGTTCCGTGGGGTTTTCCGCCGTTTGCAATTCGGGCTGCCCGAATTCGAGGAACACTTCAGCCTGTTTGGGATCGTTCCGGTAGGCCGCCAGCGTTCGTTCGAGTTTGGCCAACAGAATCGCCTGCTCTTCGGCTCGCGGCGGACGTCCGAGAATGGCTCGCGACATCGCGACGAGGCGCTGCTCGGCACTCTGCTGTTCCGCAATCGCCTGCCGGGCTATCTCGCGCGCGGCTTCCAGCAGGCTCACGTCGTTGAGCAGTGTCAAAGCATGCAGCGGCGTGTTGGTCAATCGCGGCACCGATTCGCACACGCGGCGCTGGGCGTTGTCAAACAAAAATGTGGGGGCAGCCGCCCGCCGCCAGAAGGCATAAACCGTCCGACGATGCTGGGCGGTTCCCTGGCTCGGCTCGTATTTGAACCGCCCCATGAACATCTCTTCCCAGACGCCTTCCGGCTGATACGGCATGACGGGAGGACCGCCGACATTGGGTTCGAGCAAACCGGCCGCGTGCAGGGCCGCGTCGCGCAGCATCCAGCTCGGCAACCGATAACGGGCTCCCCGAGCCAGCCACTCATTTGAGGGATCGCGTTCCAGCAGTTCCGGGCTGACTTCGCTCGATTGCTGGTACGTTTCGCTGAGGACGATAGCCCTCAGAACGTGACGCACATCCCAGCCGCTATCGCGGAATTCGAGCGCCAGCCAGTCGAGGACTTCCGGGTGTGCGGGGGGCAATCCCTGAAGTCCAAAGTCATCGGGCGTCCGGACCAATCCGGCTCCGAATAAAAGTTGCCAGAACTGATTGACGATCACCCGTGCCGTCAGGGGGTTCTCATCGGCAACCAGCCAGCGCGCGAGATCCAGCCGCGAGGACTCGGAACTCAGCGAGACCGGCAACACGGCGGCCGGCAAACCGCGCGAAACCTCTTCACCCTTTTGATCCCAGACGCCCCGCTGGAGAATGTAGGTCGTTCGCGGCTCGGCCCGTTCCGCCATCACCATCACGTTCATCTCGCCGGACGCGCTCTTCATGGCCTTCGCCTGCCGATCGGCGGCCTCCCATTCGCTGAGGGCCTCCCGCCAGGCCGGCTGATCGATGAGGAACTGCGCTTCCAGTTCCTTCCGCAACTCGTCATCAATGGCCGCTTCGGCTGGCAGCGCGGCCAATCGTTCCAGCGGCATCGGCTCCAGCGAACGCACCGCTTCGCCCGGCTGATCGGTCACCGCCAGTCGAAAACGCCCCAGATTGGCGTCGCCCACCGTCGATCGATGCAGGAGCGTCACCACGAGTTCTTCGTCATCGCCTAAGACCAGCGGTTCCGCCAGGGCATAGATCGCCTTATGAGGAACGGCCTCTCCCTCCGGATCGGTCGTCCAGCCGTTTCGCGGGTCGTCGTCGAGCGTGTCCTGCACTTTCCCATATTGGCGGGCCTTCGCGTCCAGCTCGGCATCGGCAATGGCAGAGACAATCGCTATGTCCTTCAAGCCGGGGGCACCCGCGCGGCGCACCTGCAACTTGAGATCGGTGAGAATGAATTCCCCCGTTTCCCCCCGCGAATAACGCCCCTTCGAGTGCGACTCATGTGGAAAGACCTCGAGGCGCAACCCCGTGACGCGCGGCAACGACGCGGCCCCCGCGATGACATAATCGTCCTGGCGAGGATTCGGCCCGCTGGCGACGAATGTTCCATCGTCGTGCTGTTCGAGCACGGTTCCCTCAACGGTCCGCATCGCATTCGCGTGCAGGATGGTCCACGGCTCAAAACCGCTGCTTGTCCGCGAGCGCAGGTCTGCCAGCCATCCGTCAAAGCCTTGCAAGACGGTTACCCGAGTCTCGGCTAAACGGTTCGCCCTCTGCTTTTCCAGTTCCGCGGCCTGATTCGCATCACGCTCGGCGTAGGGCGAACGGAACTTCAGGTAAGGCTTGGCCGCGGACCCCGCCTTCCCGTCTTCGTCGAGGCTGTCGAAGAACGCGAACAGGCTGTAATAGTCCCGTTGCGAGATCGGGTCGAACTTGTGATCGTGGCATTGGCTGCATCCTAGCGTCAGCCCCAGCCAGACGATTCCCGTCGTGTTGACCCGGTCGATGACATAGTCGATTCGAGACTCTTCGGGATCGCGGCCCCCTTCGCCATTGGTCATGTGATTGCGGTGAAAGCACGTCGCCAGAATCTGGTTCGGCGAGGCGTTTGGCAGCAGATCCCCCGCGAACTGTTCGATCGTGAACTGGTCGAACGGCATCCCCGTGTTGAACGACTCGATCACCCAGTCCCGCCACGGCCAGTTGGTGCGCGTGGCATCTCCCTGAAATCCGTCGGTATCGCTGTAGCGGGCCAGGTCCAGCCACCACATCGCCATCCGTTCGCCGTAGCGCGGGGACTGGAGCAGCCGATCAACGACGCGCTCGTACGCGTCTGGTGATTGGTCCGCGAGAAACGCATCAATCTCGGCGACCGTCGGCGGCAGCCCCGTCAGATCGAACGAGACTCGCCGGATGAGCGTTTCACGATCGGCTTTCTGCGAACGCTGCAAACCCTTCTCGCGCAACCGTTGATCGACCAGTTGATCGATTGGATGAACGCCGTTCTCAAGGAGGTCTGGTCGATTTGGTGGCTCAAACGCCCAATGCTTGCCCCATGTCGCCCCTTCATCGATCCAGGTGCGAATTCGTTCAATCTCGCGCGGCGTGAATGGCTTGCGGTGCGCTTCGCGCGGCGGCATCACCGAGTCCGGGTCGCTCGACGTGATGCGAGCGAATAACTCGCTCCTGGCCGCGTCGCCAGGAACAATCACCGCGCCGCCGGAATGCTCTGCCAACGCCGAGTCGCGCTCATCGAACCGCAGCTCCGTGGCGCGATGGGTTTCATCCGGCCCGTGGCATTGAAAGCAGCGATCCGACAACAGCGGCAGAATCTCCCGGCTGAAATTGACCGGCTCCGCCCCTAGCAGGAACGAATGCGACAGCCCCAGGACGATACAGCCGACGGCAAGCGAGGATTTCAAGGAAGGCCCTCTGATGACGCTGACTCGAGGCGGGTGACCATGGCGGGAGGCATCATGAACGTGAGAGTGCCGACAATCGAGCACCCATCAATTATGATCGACCCAACTGGCTGAAACAATGTTCAAGCGTCGATCAATTGGCCTTCGCGTCGCGCACGCTACAGGAATTCAGCCGCCACGCGATCGCCCAACAGCTTTCCCTGTCGAGTCAGACGAACCGCTTCGCCCGTATCTTCGAGCAGGCCGCTCGCGAGTAGTTCGGCGAGTTGTCCCGCCGCGAGGTCATTAAACGCAAAGCCCGTCTGCTGCGAAAACGCGTCGCGAATCACGCCGTGATCCAGGCGGAGCTGCAACATGATGAGCTCCCGCGCCCGCGTTTCGGGGTCCAGATCTTCCGCATCGCCAACAACGGAGCGCCCGGATTCGACAGCCGACAACCAGCCCAGAACGCTGCGAACATTCGTCTCGCGTCTCCCCGCGCGATGCCGCGCGGCCGAGGGGCCGAACGCCTCGTAATCGCCCCCGTTCCAATAGACGAGGTGATGCCGGCACTCGAAGCCCGGACGTGCAAAGTTCGAAATCTCGTAATGGCGATAACCGGCTGCCCCGAGATACTCCATCGCCGCCAAGTACATTTCGCCTTCGAGGCCCTCATCCGCTCTGTTCAGTTCTCCCCGCTTCAGTCGCGTCGAGAAGGCGGTATTCGGCTCCCAGGTCAGTCCGTAGGTCGAGACGTGCGGCAGGTCATAGGCGACAACGTCGCGGAGCGACTGCTCCCAGTCGCCGAGTGTCTGCCCCGGAATTCCGAACATCAGGTCGATCGAAACGCTCGCAAACACCGGACGCAGCCGCTCCAGGAGCGGACCAATCTGAACGGCACGGTGATCGCGTTCCAGAAGCGTCAGCAGATCGTCTCGCAACGCCTGCACACCCAGGCTCAGTCGATTGACGCCGAACTCGCTCAGCAACTCAATCTTCTCATCGGTGAGATCGAGCGGATTCGCCTCGACGCTGAACTCTGCTCCCGATCGCAGGGGAAAATAGTCGCGGACAAGTTCCAGCAGGGCGCGAAGCTGACTGACGGTCGGATGTGTTGGCGTTCCTCCACCGAGGAACAGGGTGTCGACCTCAGTCGGCCGAGACGGATCAAACCCGTGAACCTGGAATTCCTGGGACAGGGCTGCCAGATAGCGGTCGAAGAGATCATCGCGACCCGCAACGAGCGTGAAGTCGCAATAGCCGCACTTATGGCGGCAGAAGGGAACGTGGATGTAGACGGACCGCGTCGTCAGGGCGGCACGATCATCTGGATTCGAGCAGATCGAGGAGATACCGGCCATACGTTCCTTTGGCCAGCGGCTCGGCGAGCGCGGCCAGTTGTTCCGAAGTGATGTAACCCATTCGCCAGGCGATTTCCTCGGGGCAGGAAATCTTGAGCCCCTGACGGGCCTCAATCACGCTGACAAAGTTGGCCGCTTCCAGCAAGGAGTCGTGTGTTCCCGTATCGAGCCAGGCGCTGCCGCGGCCAAATTCTTCGACATTCAACTGACCGCGCCGCAGATATTCGCGGTTGATGTCGGTGATTTCCAGTTCCCCGCGCGGCGATGGCTGTTGCGTGCGGGCGATTTCCACGACCTGTTCGTCATAAAAGTAAAGCCCCGTCACCGCGAGGCGGGATTTGGGCTTGGCCGGTTTTTCCACGAGGTCGACGGGCTTGCCGGATTCGTCCAGAACGACGACGCCGTACCGTTCGGGGTCGCGGACCGGATACGCAAAGACGGTTGCTCCCGTCTTTACTGCTGACGCTCGCCGCAGTGTCTCACTCAACAGGTGCGCATAAAAAATGTTATCGCCCAGCACGAGGCAACTCGGATCTCCTGTCAGGAACGACTCGCCAATCAGAAACGCCTGCGCAATCCCTTTCGGTTCTGGCTGAATCGCGTACTGGAAATTGAGTCCCAGCGCGCTGCCATCTCCCAGAAGCGCCTGAAAAAGGGGCTGATCGTGGGGCGTCGTGATGATCAGGATGTCGCGGATCTCCGCCAGCATCAGAGTCGACAGCGGATAGTAAATCATCGGCTTGTCATAGATCGGCAAGAGCTGCTTGCTGATTGCCCGCGTCGACGGATGCAGCCGTGTTCCCGATCCCCCGGCGAGAATAATCCCCTTGCGCGCCACGACAGTCCCTTTAAGAATCTGCTTGTAACCTGATGCCCTGCCCGCTGCTGAAATTTCGATGTCACGATTTCGACGGCGTGGACAGCCCCAGGCGTTCTCCGGCGTAACGGCCAGCCACCGCCCGTTCGCACCAGCCCTGATTGTTCAGATACCACTCAATCGTTCGCCGCAACCCCGTCTCGAAGGTTTCGCGAGGGGTCCAGCCGAGTTCGTCCCGGATTTTCGTCGCGTCGATCGCATACCGCAGGTCATGTCCCGGGCGATCGGCGACGAAGGTGATGAGGTTTGCATGCGGGGCAAATGGCGAGTCGGGCCGCAACTCATCGAGAAGCGCGCACAGGGTATGGACCACTTGCAGGTTGGTCCGTTCGCTGTTGCCGCCGACGTTATAGGTTTCGCCCACGCGGCCATTTGCCAGGACCGTCCGCAGGGCCGAGGCATGGTCGTCGACGAACAGCCAGTCCCGCACGTTTTCGCCCTTGCCATAAACGGGCAGCGGTTTGCCCGCCAGCGCGTTCTGGATCATCAGCGGGATCAGTTTTTCCGGGTACTGGTAGGGGCCGTAATTGTTGGAACAGTTCGTCACCACGACGGGCAGACCGTACGTGTGGTTCCAGGCCCTCACCAGATGATCGCTGGCAGCTTTGCTGGCCGAGTACGGCGAGTTCGGGTCGTAGCGCGTCGTCTCGTGAAACAGCCCTTCCGGCCCCAGCGAACCATAGACTTCATCGGTCGAGACGTGATGAAACCGAAATGCCTGCTGCCGGTCGCTCGAGAGCGACTTCCAATAGGCGCGGGCTGCCTCCAGAAGGGTGTAGGTTCCGACGACGTTCGTCTCGATGAACGCAGCCGGTCCGTCGATGGAACGGTCGACGTGCGACTCGGCCGCCAGATGCATGACCGCGTCGGGCTGATGCTCGGCGAACAGCCGGGTGACTTCCGGAGCGTCGCAAATGTCGACTTTCTCGAACCGGTAGCGCGGGTTCTGATCGACGGCAGCGAGTGATTCGAGATTTCCCGCGTAGGTCAGTTTGTCGCAATTGACAACCGACCAATCGGTCTCGGCAATCACTTGTCGAATTACTGCCGAACCGATGAATCCGGCACCACCCGTCACCAGCAATCGCATGACATTCGCCATTCACGCAAAAAGAACGATCCGTCACCGGTCAGCGACCAGTGGTCAGCCTTCAAGATCTGTCAGGTTGCAGAGCGAATTGCGGACCGTCAATTCGTCAGTGCTGGACCTCAACAGTTCTTCGCAATTTCCGGCGTTTCAGGTCGTCAAGACTTGTCGAAACCGCCTCGGCGACCGTGGCTCCGGACGATTGCATAGATCGACATTGATCCGTGTTCACCTCAGTCGTCGATATCAATCGCCGCCTGCAACGCCAGCGTGAGTGGCTCTTCGACTTCGACGGGTTCCCGGAGCAGATCATGCCAGCCGACTTCGTTGCGACGGAAGAATTTCTGAAACCACAGCATCCGCTGAACGTTCGGCTGGGGGGTGGTCAGCGAGAAGGCGACGTCGCGCTTTTCCATCCAGTCGAACAGCATGCCGAAGAAACCGCTGGGAATGTACTTCACATATTGCATGTCGACGCAGATGGCACGGCAACCATCGACTTCGATCAGCCGGGTCAGCGCTTCGCGAAACAGCGCGAGGTCGGCTCCGTCCCAGATCTCCATTTCGCCCATGTGCAAGACATGAACTCCGTCGTCCAGAACGTCGATTTCCATCCGCTTGAATCGCTTCTGCAGCGTCATCGTGCCGCTTTCTGTTTCGACCATAGTTCTGAGGGCGAGCCTCCATGGCTGTCACGTTTGCGTCCGGCCGATGAATGGAAGGCAAGCCGTGGGCCAAACACGGAAACCGCTTGTCGGGTGTTCAGCGATTAGTCAGTGCAACATCTTGTCAATGCGGACTTTACGATTTGACTGCGGCATCCGTTCTCGGCCGGCTGCGCGGTGCCGTGTGTCGCGTTGTCGCAACGTGCGTTGACGCATGTTGAAAATTCTCCACGGCGGCCGGGTAGCGCGGACGGTTTGACGTTTGGCGACAAACGCCGCTAGAGTTCCCCACAGATGGAGTTGCAACGGACAGGCGTGGGCAGCATACGAGGGCAGGCGAAGATGGAACTGGCTGGGAAAGTGGCATTGGTGACCGGAGCCTCGCGCGGGATTGGCCGCGCCTGTGCGATTCGATTTGCCCAGGCGGGGGCCAAGGTTGGGGTCAACTATCGATCACATCCTGACGATGCCGAGGAAGTGGTCGCCGCCTGTCGTGCCGCGGGAAGCGATGCCATCGCGATCCAGGGGGATGTCGCCAGCCGTGAAGATGTCGATGCCGCCGTCGAGAAAACCGTCGCTGCGTTCGGTCGCCTCGACCTCTTCGTTTCGAACGCCGCCTACAGTGACCGCCAGTTGATGCTGGACGCCGAACTCGCCGGGTTCGAGCGGACCATCAACGTCACCATGTGGGGGGCCTTCAACGGCTTGCGGGCCGCCGCCCGGCAGATGGATAAGCAAGGCGAAGGCGGGTCGATCGTCATCGTCAGTTCGCCGCACGCGGTGATCGCCATCCCCACGGCCATGGCCTACAACATGGCGAAAGCGGCCATCGACCACATGGCCCGCACGGCCGCCATTGAACTGGCCCCGAAGCGCATTCGTGTGAACCTCATGCACCCCGGCTGGATTGATACGCCGGGAGAACGCAAGTTTTTCTCCGAAGAACAACTGGAACAGGGTGCCGCCAGTCTTCCCTGGAAGCGGTTGGGAACGCCCGAAGAAATTGCCAACGTCATTTATTTCATGGCGAGCCCGGCTTGCGACTACATGACCGGCAGCACCGTCACGGTGGACGGCGGCGTCAGCCTTCCCTGGTGGTCGAACCGGGCGGAAGGCAAGCAGTAACGACAGTGCGTCCGGCGATCGTGCCAGACGTGAATCCTTCAATCCGGAAGTGACCGGGATGCAGCAAACGGACGTTGCGATCATCGGCGGGGGTATCGTGGGTTTGGCCACGGCCTATCGCCTCTTGGAACGGTTTCCGTCGACGCGGGTTCTGCTCCTCGAAAAGGAGCGGAATGTCGCCCAGCATCAGACCGGTCACAATTCGGGGGTGCTTCACTCGGGCATCTACTATAAGCCGGGGTCGTTGCGCGCCCGGAATTGCCGGGCCGGCAAACTGGCGATGCAGGAGTTTTGCGATCGCGAGTCGATTCCTTACGACCTGTGCGGCAAGGTGATCGTCGCGACCGATGACTCCGAGCGGCCGGCCCTGGAGCGGATTTACCAGCGAGGCCAGCAGAACGAGATCCGCTGCGAACTGATCGACGCGGCTCGTTTGAAAGAAATCGAACCCCATGTCCGGGGTGTAGCCGCCATTCATGTCCCGGAGGCGGGGATCGTTGACTATCACCAGGTCTGCGATCACCTCGCCCGCCGGGTACAGGAAGCCGGTGGCGGGATCTGGACCAGTGCCAAGGTTTACGGCCTCGTCAAAAGCAACGGTCGGATGATCGTTGAGTCGAAGGCGGGCGAAGTCGAAGCACAACTGGTCATCAACTGCGCGGGCCTTCACAGCGACCGCGTCGCCTCGCTCACCGGTTCACGCCCCAAGTCGCAGATCGTCCCGTTCCGAGGGGAATACTTCGAACTCAAGCCCTCGGCTCAGCATCTTTGTCGGGGCCTGATTTATCCGGTTCCCGACCCGCAGTTTCCGTTCCTGGGAGTTCACTTCACCCGCATGATCCACGGCGGCGTGGAGTGCGGCCCCAACGCTGTCTTGGCCTTCGCGCGCGAGGGTTATTACAAGACCAGCATCAATTTCTACGACCTGCTGGAATCGGTGACCTACACCGGTTTCCTGAAGCTCATGTGGCGGCACTGGCGCCCAGGGATGGCCGAGTTCTGGCGATCACTAAGCAAGCCAGCCTTCGTGAAGGCCCTGCGCAAGCTGATCCCCGAAATCCGGTCGGATGATCTTGTTCCGGCGCCGGCTGGTGTCCGCGCCCAGGCGCTGGGACGCGATGGCAACCTCGTCGATGACTTCGACATCACGCAAAGCGATCTGGTCGTCAACGTCTGCAACGCCCCCTCTCCGGCAGCGACATCGTCACTCAATATTGGCAATCTGATCGTCGATACTGTCGCCGATCGGCTGCCCACTCATTCGGCTGGCCAAGCCACGACGGCATAGTGCTTTGTCATGATTTGATTTTCGTTTGCCACTGGCTCTGCCAGTGTGTCTTCAGTTTTTCAGTCATGACAAGATGCACTGGCAGAGCCAGTGGCACACGCTTCTTATGAACTCGAATCGAGCCAGGCGAGCAACTCGTCGGGCTGATCGAGAATGAGTTTGGCTCCCGCGTCGCGCAGTTCCTTCTCCGTACGAAAGCCCCAGGAGACTCCCAGCGGAATCATGCCGGCTGCCACGGCGGTGTGCATGTCGATCCAGGAATCGCCCAGATAGGCACACTCGCCGGGAGCCACATTCAGCAGCTCGGCCAGTTGCAGGGCCCCCGTCGGGTCGGGCTTGGGTGGAACGCCGGTTCGCTGACCGAAGATGACCGCGAATTCCGTCTCCGGGAAATACCGCTTGATGCAGTGATTCGTGAAGGCATGCGGTTTGTTCGAGAGAATGGCGAGTGGCAGCCCGCGCCGCGACAACTCGGCCAGCAGTTCCGGGATGCCATCATACGGCCGGGTGGTGACATCCCAGCTCCGGCTGTACGTCTGGCCGAATCGCGTGACGCAATTCTCGAGGAAGGATGGCTCCCGACGGTCTTCCGGAACCGCCTGCTCGAACAGCCGCCGCACTCCTTCGCCGATCATCATCCGAAAGTCCGTTTCAGAATGTGTCGGTAAACCCGCCTCGGCAAGGACGGCATTCGCAGCCGTGACGATATCGGTCAACGTATCGAGCAGTGTTCCATCCAGATCGAAGACCACGGCGCGAACAAGGGCTGGCATCAGCTTTCTCTCCTGAAAGGCGATATCATGGCCGCCGCGTCGATTCGTTCGCAATTCCGTTCGAGATGAATGAATCCTCGAAGTGCCGTACCTGTTGGGAAGCTCGATGTCTGAAACAGATTGGCTGTCGGTTGCGACCGAGGCGGCCCATGCTGCCGGAGAGGTTCTTCGCAGGCACCTTCGCGAGGGGACGCATGTCTGGGGCAAAGAAACCCATAACCTGGTGACCGACGCCGATCTGGAGGCTGAGCGGGCGATTGCCGCCGTCATCCAGCGCCGCTGCCCCGGCCATGCGATTCTGGGGGAAGAGGAACAAGTCGCCGAGGTTTCGGCCGCAGACTTGTGGATTGTCGATCCACTGGATGGGACCAACAACTTCGCGCACGGCGTGCCGCACTACTCGGTATCGGTCGCCTATTACCGGCAGGGAGTTCCCATCGTCGGCGTCGTGCTCGATCCCGAGCGTGACCAGCTTTTTGCTGCGGCTCGCGGACAGGGTGCGTCTTGCAATGGCATGCCAATTCACGTCGGCCCACAAACTCGTCTGGACGAAGTGCTTGTCGGCGTCGGCTTCTACTACGATCGCGGCAAGATGATGGAAGCCACGCTCGAAGCCGTTCGGCACTTATTCTATGCCCGCATTCACGGCATCCGGCGATTCGGCTCCGCGGCGCTCGACCTGTGCGCGGTGGCCAGCGGCCAGTATGGGGCGTTCTTCGAATACCTGTTGTCTCCCTGGGACTTCGCCGCCGGTCGATTGATCGTCGAAGAAGCCGGCGGCATGGTCACCACGGCCACAAAAAGCCCCTTGCCTCTCGAAAAGACCAGCCTCCTGGCCAGCAACGGAAGTCTGCACGAAGCAGTCTGGGAAATCATCAGCCGGTTCGATCCGACGACGTGATTGGCGTTTCTTAAGACAGGATCTCTCACGGAGCCACAAAGGCACAGAGAAAGTCACTTGAGAGAGCCCAATCCGCTCACTCATTCTTGTCTTCTTTGTGCCTTCGTGGCTCCGTGAGAACAAATCGAAGCGTCTGAATGAGGCTCCCGCGAACGGTTATGAGAGACTTCAACATTCTTTCAAACATTCGTAAGACACGGCGTCTTGCGAATTCTGGTCGTATCCGTGAGACTGAATGGGTTGATTCCTCGCGCTTGCTCCTGCCTGGATTCCCCGCCATGCGCTGGTTCTTGGTCCTGGTTTCGCTCTCCGCGCCCCCTTCCCTCGCTGCGGCGGAAAAACCCCTCTCGTTCAATCGCGACATTCGCCCCCTGCTGTCGGATCGCTGCTTCAGTTGTCATGGGCCGGACAGCGCCGCGCGCAAGGCCGACCTGCGGCTGGATCATCGTGACAACGCCATCTCCGCCGGAGTCATCGTTCCGGGCGATGTCGCTGCCAGCTCGCTTGTGGAGCGAATCTTCTCGGACGACGCCGAGTTGGTCATGCCGCCCCCCGAACTCAATAAGCCGCTGACCGCCAAAGAGAAGGAACTCTTGAAACGCTGGATTCAGGAAGGAGCCGAGTATCAGCCCCATTGGGCGTTTGTTCCGATCCCAGCGACCGTCGATGTCCCCGCCGATGGATCCCCCGCAGCGTGGGTCCGCAATCCGATCGATGCGTTCGTCCTGCGTCGCCTGAACGACGAGGGAGTAACACCCGCACCTCCCGCCAGCCGCGAACTCTGGCTGCGGCGCGTGACCTTTGATCTGACAGGCCTGCCTCCCACCATCGAGGAACTCGATGCCTACCTCGCCGATTCGTCCGCCGACGCAGACGAAAGAGTCTTCCGCCGACTCTTTCAGTCTCCGGCCTATGGCGAGCGCATGGCCAACGACTGGCTGGACGTCGCTCGCTTCGCCGACACGTTCGGCTACCAGGCCGATCGCGACACGCACACCTGGCCTTGGCGGGATTGGGTGATTCGCGCATTCCAGCAGAATCTGTCGTATCGCGATTTCGTTGTCTGGCAGACAGCCGGGGACATGCTGCCGAATGCGACGCGCGATCAGAAACTCGCGACCGCCTTCAATCGGCTGCATCGCCAGACGAATGAAGGAGGGAGCATCGAAGCCGAGTTTCGAGCCGAGTACGTGGCCGATCGCGTTCGCACCAACGGCACTGCGTTCCTAGGACTAACCTTCGAGTGTGCCCGCTGTCACGATCACAAGTACGACCCGATCACGCAGCGCGACTACTATTCGCTCTCCGCGATGCTCAACAACATCGACGAGCATGGTCTGTATTCGCACTTCACCGAGACCGCTCCCACGCCTACGTTGTTCCTCTACGAAGGAGACCAGGAACAGCGGCATCTCGCTGTCCTCGAACAGGTTCGCGCGGCGGAGGCGAAGGTCAGCGAAATTCGTGCTGCGGCCAGCGAGACGCCCATCGCGGCGGCCCCGCAGGTCGAAGTCCCGCAGCCCGCCTTTCGCGAAACATTCGACGAACTGAAACCCAGCGGCGACTATCGCCCCGTCGAAGGTCGTCGCGGACTCGCAATCGAATTTGGCGGCGATGACCAGTTTGCCTGCCGCGAGGCTCCGGTCCTGCGTCGGGCTGCCCCCTTCACGGTTTCGCTCTGGGTGAAGCCCGGCGAGTATCAGCCCCGGCAGATCGTTGTCCATCAATCCCAGGCAGCCGAGGACTCAGCTTTTCGCGGCTTTTCGCTGGTGCTGGATAACGGGGTCGTGGAAGTGTCGCTCGTTCACTTCTGGCCGGGCAACGCCATTAAGACCCGTGGCGGCGAGCCCCTGCCGCTCAACGAGTGGTCCCACGTCGCCATCACTTACGATGGGAGCAGCCGGGCGGACGGATTGACCATCTACGTCAACGGCCGCCCGCGCTCGTCGGAGATCGTTCGCGACCGGCTGTTCCGCGATTTCCGGCATCGTTCCGAGTGGGGGGATTCCAATGCTGAAGGCGTGCGACTGGCGCTGGGAGCCCGATTCCGCGACGTCGGTTTCCGCAACGGCGCTGTTGATGACTTCGAAGTCTACTCCGTTTGTCTGACCCCGCTCGAGGTCGCGAAGATCGCTGAGGTCGACCTGCCCACCGACGAAGCCGCGCGGCTCGAACACGCTCTGGCGCGCTCGAACGAGACGTTCCAGAACGCGACGGTTGAGCTGCAGAAGCTGAGGAACGACGAAGACGAGGTGGTCAGCGCGGTGCGGCAGATCATGACGATGCAGGAACTGCCGTGGCGACGACAGACTCATCTGCTCAAGCGAGGTGCCTACGACGCACCGGGAGACGAAGTGGCTCCCGATGTCCCTGCGAGCATTCTTCCGCTGCCGGACGACTTGCCGCGCAACCGCCTGGGCTACGCCCAATGGTTGGTCCACGATCGCAACCCGCTGACGGCTCGTGTGGCGGTGAATCGCTATTGGGCGCTGTTCTTCGGCCGGGGACTGGTTCCCAACCTGGAGGACTTTGGCAGCCAGGGCATGCCGCCGTCGCATCCGGAACTCCTCGACTGGCTGGCCCGCTGGTTCATGGACCACAACTGGGACGTGCAGCAGTTGTGTCGGCTGATCGCGGATTCCGCGACGTACCGGCAGTCGTCGGTCCCTGCCGATCGCACCCTCTACGAAACTGATCCGGCCAATAGTTTCCTGGCGCGTGGACCACGGCATCGCTTGTCGGCCGAGCAGCTTCGCGACAACGCCCTCGCGGTCAGCGGATTGCTCGTCGCCAAAGTCGGCGGCCCCAGCGTTTATCCCTATCAACCCGAGGGGCTCTGGGAAGAGTCGGGGACCGGCAAGAAGTATCAGCAGTCGACGGGCGAAGGGCTCTATCGACGAAGCCTTTACACCTTCTGGCGGAGAACCTCGCCGCCGCCGACCATGCTGACGTTTGATGCCCCGACGCGGGAATACTGCCTCGCCGCCCGCGAACGCACATCGTCGCCCCTCCAAGCACTCGTGTTGCTCAACGATCCGCAGTTCGTTGAAGCGGCGCGAGTCCTCGGTGCGAACCTGGTTCGCGAGCAACCCAACGATCTCCCCGCCAGCCTCACTCGCCTCTTTCGCGAATTGACGGCGAAAACGCCCAGCCCGCAACAACTGGAGCTTCTCACCGCGATCTACAACGAACAACACGCCCGGTTCGCGAACGACTCGGCTGCGACCGAGGCGTTTCTGAAAGTGGGTGAGACACCGCATCCGGAAAATATTGACCGCGTGCGAACCGCAGCCATGGCCCAGGTCGTGCTGGCCCTCTTCAGCTACGACGAATGCGTGATGAAACGATAACGGCGGCCTGACTGGATACGATGAAATGACAATGACCGGACTTTGTAATCGTCGCGACTGGCTCCAGCGTTCCGGCATGGGGCTGGGTGCGATCGCGCTCACCGACCTCCTTATACGAGATGGTTTCACGGCTCCGGGAGCGCTGGCCCAGCCGCACCATCCCCCTCGGGCCAAACGGGTAATCTACCTGTTCCAAAGCGGCGGCCCGTCTCAGTTGGAGACGTTTGACTACAAGCCGCTGCTCAACGAGAAGCAGGGGCAGCCGCTTCCCGATTCGGTGCGAGCGGGCCAGCGGCTGACGGGCATGTCCGCCAACCAGGCGATTCTCCCGTTGGCGGGATCATTCACCGAATTTCATCAATATGGCCAGAACGGCACGTGGGTGTCGGACCTGTTGCCGCATACGGCCCAGGTGGTGGACGACATTGCCGTCGTGCGGTCGATGTACACGGAAGCCATCAACCACGATCCGGCCATCACGCTGCTTCAGACGGGACAGCAGATTGCCGGCCGCCCGAGCATTGGTGCCTGGCTTAATTACGGCCTCGGGTCTGATAACGATGATCTTCCCGCCTTCGTGGTGCTCATCACACGCGGCAAAGCAGATCAGCCGCTATACGCCCGACTGTGGGGTTCCGCGTTCCTGCCCACACGGCACCAGGGGGTGCAGTTTCGGGCCGGGAAAGAACCGGTCCTGTATCTCGACAACCCACCCGGAATCGATCGCTCCTCGCGCGGCCAGTTGCTCAACAAGTTACGCTCGCTGCACGAAGCCGAATTCGCCGAGACGGGCGATCCGATGGTCGAAGCCCGCATCGACCAGTACGAGATGGCCTTCCGCATGCAGGCCAGCGTTCCTGAAGCGACCGACCTGGCCGGCGAACCGGAGCACATTTTCGAGATGTACGGTCCGGACTCCAAAAAGCCCGGCACGTTCGCCGCCAATTGCCTCCAGGCACGCCGTCTCGCGGAGCGGGGAGTAAAGTTTATCCAGTTGTATCACCAAGGCTGGGATCAGCATGGTAGCCTTCCGACGGCCATCTCCACGCAGTGCCGCGAGACCGATCAGCCCGCCGCGGCGCTTCTCAAGGATTTGAAGCAACGGGGCATGCTCGACGACACGCTCGTCGTCTGGGGCGGCGAATTCGGCCGCACCAACTACTCGCAAGGCAAGTTGACCGCCAGCAACTACGGTCGCGATCATCATCCGCGCTGCTTCTCGATGTGGCTCGCGGGGGGCGGTGTCCAGGGGGGTGTCACGTACGGCGAAACGTGCGAATTTGGCTACAACATTGCGAGCAAGCCCGCGCATGTGCGCGATTTCCACGCCACGCTGCTGCACCTGTTGGGGCTGGACCACCAGCGCTTGACGTTCAAATTCCAGGGGCTCGACGCTCGTTTGACCGGAGTCGAGCACGCGCATGTGCTGCATGACATCCTGAAGGCGTAAGAACAAACGAAGAGCGCTCCCCGGTGGGTCGCGGCTACGGCGGTGCCAGCGCTTTGATTTCGGTTGTTGATGCGGCACAATCTGGCAACCCTGCCGCCGACGGTCTCATTGAGATGCGGCGGCTGATGACCAGAAATGAAGTCCGCACCCAGGGGCCGCTGCCTTGAAGATCGTTGAAATCGATGTCTGTCCGCTGACCGGCGCGACAGTGGATGGCGGTTGGCCCCAGGGGCATGCGCCGTCCGAAGACCTGCATACTCTCGTCCTTGTCCGAACTGACGAGGGCCTTGAAGGAGTCGGCAGTTGCTTTACCTCGGGACGGCTGGTCGCCGGCGCGGTGCAACTCTTATGGCCGCTCCTGCGCGGTGAGTCGGCTGTTGAACCGTGGCGCGTCTCCGAAAAGTTGCGGCAGTCTTCGTTCTGGCAGGGTCGCGGCGGCACGGTCGAGCACGCCATCAGCGGGATCGACATTGCCCTGTGGGACATCATGGGGCAGGCGTGTCGGCAACCCGTCTCGCGCCTGCTCGGCGGCAACTACCGTTCGCGGATCAAGCCCTACGGGTCGATCCTGTTCGACGAGCCCAATCGCCTCGCCCGGACGCTGGAAGAAACGGTCGGCCGTGGCTTCAAGGCGATCAAAATGGGCTGGCGGCCCTTTGGTCGACGCGATCGCAAATTCGACGAACTCCTCATTCAGACGGCCCGCCGGACCGTGGGAGACTCGATTGAGCTGATGGTCGATGCCGGCGGAAGCGAGCAGTTCTGGCCCCATGGACTCAACTGGGCACGAAGTACCGCCCAGATGCTGGCGGATTACGGCATTGTCTGGTTCGAGGAAGCGCTCCCGCCCGATGACATCGACGGCTTTGCCGAATTGACGAAGGTATCGCCGGTTCCTATCGCCACCGGCGAAGTCCTCACGCGGCGGCAGGCGTTCCAGCCCTGGATCGAGCGTCGTGCGGCGGACATTCTGCAGCCCGACTGCACGAAGAACGGCGGCCTGTCGGAATCAAAGCGGATCGCCGATCTGGCCTTCGACCACAATGTGCAGGTGGTGCCGCACGGCTGGAATACCGCGATTGGACTGGCAGCCGATCTTCAGTTCTCGGCAGCAATCCCCGTGGCCCGGTTTGTCGAATACCTGACGCCGTGCGCCTACGTCGAAGACCTGACTACCGAGCCCTTCGTGATCGACTCCGAGGGTTTCCTGGAAATCCCGGAGACCCCCGGCCTGGGAGTGACGATTGATCCCGCGAAGCTCGCCAAATACTGTCCGAACCGCGAAACCTTCCGCTGACGGACAGGAACATACGAGATGACGGAACCCGAGCGGTTCGAAGACGCCAAGGCACGGGCGACGCGGGTGCGCTGGCTGATGTTCGCGCTGGCCTGCGCGACGTCGTGGCTGTTGTATCTGCACCGCTACACCTGGAACATCGTCGGTCCGGCGCTGCAGGCGAAGTACGAGTTCGACCATACCTTGGCCGGCTGGGTCTTCTCGGCGTTCTACCTCACCTATGCGGCGGGCCAGATTCCCAGCGGCATCCTGGTCGATCGCTTCGGTCCGCATCGATTGCTGACCGGCATGATCGCGGCCTGGTCGCTGGTCCTCGGGGCATTCGGGCTGACTGGCAATCTGTATCTGCTGGGCGGATTGCGGGCGATCTTCGGGGCGGCTCAAGCCGGCTGCTACCCGGCCCTGTCGAACGTCACGCGGGCCTGGTTCCCCGTTCAGACGCGAACCATCGTTCAAGGCTGGGTCGCGACGGCCTTTGGCCGCGCGGGTGGGGCGATGTCGTCGATTCTGCTCGCGACCGTCCTCATGGGCTGGTTGGGCTTGACCTGGGAACAGGGACTGGGAGTCTTCGCGGGACTGGGGATCGCCTTCGCGGTCGTGTTCGCGGTCCTCTTTCGCAGCACCCCAGCCGATCATCCCTCAGTGAATGACGCAGAGCGGGAACTCATTGAGGAGACTCCGGCTGTCGCGGCCGTCGCGCGGAGCGGCGCGAAGTTGCCCTGGGGACAGGCCCTGCGCAACCGCAGCTTGCGCGTTTTCGTCGTGCAACAGTTTCTGGATGCCGGGTCGGATGTCGTCTTCGTCTCGCTGATCGGGGCCTTTTTCCTGCAAGTCCATCAAACCGATATCAAGTCCGCAGGCTGGTTGACCAGTTTGCCTCTTTGGGGCGGCGCGCTGGGGGGAATCTTCGGAGGCTGGCTCAACGACTGGCTCATCAGCCGTTCGGGCAGCCGGCGCTGGTCGCGATCGGGAATTGGCATCGCCGGAAAAGTGGTGGGCTGCGCCATGCTGTTCGCGACCGCTTCGGTGCCGACGGCAATCATGGCGGGCCTGGCCCTCGCGGGCGCGAAGTTCTTCAGCGACACCAGTCAGCCGACGGTCTGGGGCACCTGCACCGACCTGGGCGGACGCTGCTCGGCAACGGTCTTCAGCATCATCAACACAGCCGGAACCCTGGGCGGAGTCATCATGCCGCCACTGTTTGGTCTGCTGCTCGACACCTTCACGACCCGGCAGGAAATCTCCGGAGAACTGGTGGCTGTCACCAACTGGTCGCCGCTCTTCTATCTGCTATCCGCGATGTACCTCGGCAGCGGCCTCTGCTGGCTCTTCATCGACTGCACCAAACGAATCGAAGCGCCAGAGCCCGTTCCGGCAGGTTCCTAAAGTAGCAAGCCATTCGCCCTGCCACTCCTCCCCTTGCCTTTCACCAACCACCAACCACTAACTACCAACCACCCTCTCCCATCCCTACCCACCAACCACCCTTCTCGCCCCCTGAATAAACGCCATCACCTCCGCCCGACTCGACTGGTTTGTCTTGAACAGTCCGCGGACTGCGCTGGTGATCGTCAGGCTTCCCGGTTTGCGGATGCCGCGAATCGTCATGCACGAGTGTGACGCCTCAATGACGACGACCACCCCTTTGGGGTCAAGCTCCGTCTGCAACAGATCCGCGATCTGGTGCGTCATGCGTTCCTGAACCTGCGGCTGCCGGGAGACCTCATCGACCACGCGAGCCAGCTTGCTGAGTCCGACGACCTTGCCGCGCGGCAAATATCCGACATGGGCCACGCCGATGAACGGCAGCAGGTGGTGTTCGCACATGCTGTTGAACGTGATGTCTCGCACCAGGACCAGCTCGTCGTACTGCTCGGTAAAGACGCGTTTGAGGTGCCGGCCGGGCTCCAGGTGCAGGCCGGCGAACAACTCAGCATACATGCGGGCAACGCGGGCCGGTGTTTCCAACAGCCCTTCGCGATCGGGATCTTCGCCGACAGCCGCGAGAATTTCACGAACGGCACGCTCGATACGCGGGTGATCGACCGGGTGCGATCCCGCGATCGCCGGACGAGCATCTTCGTCGGTCAGACCGTCGGAGACGCAGCCTTCATCATTCGGAACGGACATTGAAAAAGTCTTTCTTCAGGGGACGACGGCCGACGACATGTAAACCTCAAGGACGTCTTTCGGCCGGCTCTCGCTCAAGGTTGAGGGAATAGAACTCCTGACAAAACCGGTTGCGCTTGTCAAAAACCTCCGGAATACCAGGCAAACGCCTCATGGCACGGAGGTTGTGTCAGAGTCTCTTAATTGTTGCTGAATTGTGGAGGAAAGGTCCGGCCGGGCCGCGGGTTCGTGTGTCGCAGCCACTCAAGAAGTTGGATTCCGCGAGTGGAGGGACTGCGTTCTTCGAGCAGCGTCTGGGCGAAGGCCGGAGGCAGGGACAAAATCCCCGCGAGAATGTCCGTCAGTACGGAAAGCGACAAGTCGCGATCCTTCAGGTCGGAGACCAGCTTCTGGAAGGAATCCTGCGAATTCCGCCGAGAGGCGTCGGCCAGCAACAGCGAGATCAGATCGCGTTCCTGCTCGCTCGACCAGATCGACGGAGTATCCGGCAGACTTTCAACACGGGCGATGCGATACGGCCGGTCGGTTGAGAGTTCTTCCACGATGCGGGCGCGGCCGATCCCCCGCAGGACAATGTGATACCGCCCATCCGGCAGTTGCTGATGCGCGGTAATCTGGCCCACGCCAAAGACGTCATGCACATCGGGAGCAGGATGTTGCGGAGCCAGGGAGCCTTCCCAACCAGCCTTCAGTTTCACCATTCCAATCAATTGTTCCCCGGCAAGCGCATCGGCCGTCATCTGCCGATAGCGCGGCTCGAAAATGTGAAGAGGGAGCATCGCGTACGGGAAGAGCGCGACGTTCGGCAGCGGAAACAAGGGAATCCGCCCGGAGAAAGTCCACGGTAGGAATTCGCTCGCATCCTGCACGTTCGTCCTCATTCGGTCGTTTCGCCACCGCGGCGAACAAACACTCCGCACGCTGTCATTCATTCCAGAACAGAGGGCGATGATTGATCGGGTCGCCCGCCAGCACTTCGGTCTGATTGCTCCATCGCCGGGCGTGTTCATCCATGACCAGTCGCAACCGGGTGAGGCTCTGCCGCCCGAATCCTCCATCATACTCGGCGAAACGGCGATTCGCACGACGCCACAGCGTTGTCGCGCCATGCCAGTTCCGCCGTTCCGCGTGGTGCAGGGCGACGGCCGACTGCGTCATCGCCAGATAAAAGACCTTGAGGGGACCGTTGGCTTCCCGCCACAGATCCTCGAACAATTCGTGAGCCTCGAAATACTCGCCGGCATTGAAAGCCCGTACGGCTGCGTCGTACCGTGGCCGTGCCTCCGGAGATGGCCCTTCCAGATGGCAATGATCCGTCATTCTGATTCCTTCGGGCGCGCCGGCATGAATTTCAGGCTGGCCAGTCTCAACCCGGATATTGTAGCCCGTCGTCAAGCCCTTCGCGTCTGGAGATTTGCCCGATGGCCAAGCGTCGTTCTTCAAACACTGGCTTGCCGGCCGACGTCGAAGAGCGCGCGAAGGCGGCGCTGCGAGTGCTCAAGAAACACTATCCCATCGCGGAATGCGCGCTCAACCATGAGTCGCCCTATGAACTGCTGGTGGCGACCATCCTGTCGGCCCAATGTACCGACGCGCGAGTCAATCTCGTGACGCCCGCGCTGTTTCTCGCTTATCCGAACGCCGCCACCCTCGCGAAAGCCCGGCAGGACGACGTCGAAAAACTAATCCGCTCGACCGGCTTTTTTCGGAACAAGGCCGCGAACCTGATTGGCATGGCCAAGGGGGTCGTCGAGAAGCACAACGGCGAGATTCCGGCGTCGCTGGAAGACTTGGTGCAATTGCCGGGCGTCGGACGGAAGACCGCCAACGTCGTCCTGGGGACCGCAATGGGAATCGCCTCCGGAGTCGTCGTCGACACGCACGTCACCCGGCTGTCGAACCATTTGGGCTGGACAACCAGCCGAAATGCCGAGCGGATCGAGCAGGATCTGATGGCGCTTTTTCCCAAACGCGACTGGATCGGACTCTCGCATCGGCTGATTCACCACGGCCGCCAAATCTGCATCGCGCGGCGCCCCAAATGCCATGAGTGCCCCCTTTTGCCCAACTGCCCGCGCGTGGGATTGCCCGACCTGGAACCCGCAGCGGTGGCGGCAAGGGGGGCGAAACTGGGGCGGAACGATTGACCTCGCGGCGGCGGAGTCTCAGACTGCCTGCGACCAGCCGTGCGGATGGGTCGCGGCCTGCGTTCGCCGAGAGGATCTCTCTTCCATGATCTTGAGTGGAAACGAAATTCGACGCCAGATGGGCAAGTCGATCGTCATCGACCCGTTTGACGAACGGCAGCTCAACCCCAACAGCTACAACCTGTCGCTGCATGACGAACTGCTGGTGTACGAAGAAATCGTCCTCGACATGAAGCGGCCCAACCGGGTCCGCCGGCACTACATCCCCGCCGAGGGCTTTGTTCTCCAGCCGCGACAGTTGTATCTGGGACGCACGGTCGAGCGGACCGAAACCCACGGATACGTTCCGATGCTGGAGGGGCGGTCATCGGTCGGCCGGTTGGGACTGTTCGTCCACGTGACGGCGGGCTTTGGCGACGCCGGTTTCTGCGGCTACTGGACGCTTGAGATGTTCGCGATTCACCCCATTCGCATCTACGCGGGGGTGTCGATCTGCCAGATCTTTTATCACACGGTCGAGGGGGACTTGACGGAATACAAGAGCGGCAAGTACCAGAACAACAACGACATCCAGCCAAGCCTGTTATTCAAGGAGCTCCGCGAAGCGCCGCCCGATGCCCAGAAACGACTGTCTTTCGGACAGGAACTGGCCGAATAACGCGGGTTGCGGCAGGGTGGCACGCCCTGAAGGCTTTGCGTAAGGGCGTGGAATTTGTCGACTCACCACGCCCTTCGAAGACTCAGGGGCGTGCCACCCAAAGCCAAGCCCCCCCTCGTTGCGGCGTCTTCCACCAGCTTCGCGGCAAAGAGAGATCACGGCGTAGAGTGGCACACGAAAATGAAGCCGTGACAAAGCCCCGGTCTACAGATCCAGGCGCAACGCGCCGCACCAGTGGCGAAACCCTAGCTTTCCGTAGAACTTTTCAAGTTCCGGCTCGCAGTCGAGAATGATTTTGTAACAACCCGCCGCGCGGCATTCTTCGATGATTTTGGTCATCAGGCGGCGGCCGAGACCGAGGTGCTGCTGCTGGGGATGCACGGCGACGTCTTCGACGTGTCCCACGAGCCCGCCGTCGTGAATGAACTTCGGTTCGATGAGCACCGACGCCGTCGCGACCACCTTGCCGTCAACCAGCGCGACATACGTTTGAATCTTCTGTTTCATCCGGTGCCGAAACACATTGACCGCCTGCTCGTACGTCAGATTCGTCGGCCGCAGCGCCGCCAATGTGTCGAGAAACCCCCGCATGAGATCGGTAGCGTACATCTGGCGGATGACGATCTCGGGCTCGGACATCGTGGTTTCAATCGGTCGGAAGTTCGGATCGACCAGTCAAATCACCGGATCCAGTCGACTCATGCGTCACGCGCGGCGGACCACGCGATGAAAGTGAAGTTCGACTTCGCGGTCAACCACGCGCCGCAAACCCTCCACGAGGCAGGACGGTTCGTGATCGGTCTCCCCCTGGCGCTTGATTTCCTCCAGCGGCGTGCCGGGAAAAACCGTGAACGTACTTTGATGAATGATCTGATTCCCGGCGTCGAGTTCGGGAACAATGAAGTGGACCGTCGCGCCGTAGGTGAGCATGCGGTGCTGATAGGCGTCTTCATACGGGCGGAAGCCCGGAAATGGCGGCAATAGTCCATGGTGCAGGTTGATGATGCGGCCGGCGAACTGCCAGCAGGTTCGCGCGGGCAGCACGCGCATGTAGCGAGCCAGAATGACATAGTCGACATCGAACTCGTCGAACGCGCGCACCATCGCGTCGTTATCGGGATTCCCCTTCCCGTCGCCCACGTCGTGCCAGTCGATTCCAAACTGCTCCGCGACGCCCCGACAGGACGGACGGTTGCCGATGACGACCACCGGATTCGCTTTCAGTCGCCCATCCCGAACCGCTCGCAGAACAGCCAGCGCCGGTTCCGGACGATACGTCGTGCAGATCGCCAGCCGCGGCGGCTCTTTCCGCTCGTCGCGCGACCAGGTGCGGATCGACAGGTTGGTCGACCGCCCCAGTTCGTCCATGTCGGTCCGCAGCGTCGCGAGAGGGATCCTGTCGTCCGGCCAGTCGATGCGCAGCAGCATCGCGAACAGGCTTTCGGCGTCGTGGTCGTACATCTGAATTTCGTAGATGTTCGCGCCGGCCGCGGTGACATGATGGATGATGGGATCGGCGAGCCCCCGATTATCGGGTCCGACGGCCGTGATGGTAACCTGCATGACTCGTTCAATCTCTCTCTGGAGATACGAAACGTGGTCCTTCGACGTATACTCCGTGCATCCTGAATTTGCACTTGTCGAACCGTCAAAACCCTCTGGACGTCCGAGCTGCTCCTGAATTTGTAGAGGTTTCCGAGCCGCCAACCGGGTTTTGACGGAGGCTCTTGTTCCGTCCGAGGCTCCGTCTCGTCCGAGGACGACTGATGCGGAGCCTCCAGAAGAAGCATTCCCAGGCGGAACCTGGGAACGAGACGACACGAGACGACTTTCACGTCGGCGGCACCATCGAAATATCGTACTCGGTCTCGATGACGGCTTCGGCCCAGAGTTCCTCGAGAGCTTTCTGGGGAGACACCGATCGTTGTTGATTCTTCAGCAGTTCGCGGATTTCATCCTGAACCTCCTCGAACGAACGCTGCCCGGCCGCTTCGCGTTCGATGACTTCGATGATGCGATACGAACCGTCCAGGAAGAAGGCTTCGCTGGGCTGACCGATGGGCGCGTCGAACAATCGTTTCTCCAACGCCTCGCTGGCGAGGCTGCCCCGACGAGTCCAGCCCCAGTCGCCCCCTTCTTCGGCTTTCGGGCCCTTGGAGTGGGTCTTGGCGACCTGCGCGAAGGGCTGTCCGGCTTCCAGCGCCCGCACCGCCCGCTGAGCGGCATCGGCGGCCGACTGCCGTGTTTGCGCCGTCGCGGGGAATTCGATCTGCCGCCAGTGAACGCGAGCCGAAGTCGCGTAATCGGCCATGTGCGACTCGTAATACTCCAACAAGTCCGCCCGGTTCACGGACTTGGGCTTTTCCGACTTCATCATCAGGTATTGCAGGGCAATCTGCTGATTTCCCCACGTTTCGCGGATATTCGCGAGGCTGGTCCCCCGCTTCCCCAATTCAATTTCCAGTTCGGTCTTCGTGTTCACCTTCAGCTCTTTCTTGAGCCGTGGAACTTCGGACTGCTCGAACTGTTTCTCAATCTCTTTTTTAACGGCTTCCACCTGCGCGGGTTTGAGCGTGGACTTCATCCGTTCGACGACCAGCCGCCGTTCGATATGACTCCGTAAATCTCTCTGGATAATGACCTCGCGCAACTCGACGAACTTGTCGGGCGGAAGCTGCTCGCGAGCCTTGCGGAGATAATCGCCATAGCGATCGAGCACTTCCGAGGCGAACACCGGTGCCCCGTTGACGCGCGCCACGACCGAGGCATTAAACAAGGTCGTATCGTCCGCACTTCCCGGCGACAGCGACGTCTGAATGATCCCAGCGGACTGGCCTTCGTTCGCCGCCAGTTCCTCGTCGTCGCTCGCGTCGACACGCGACAATCGAGTCGGCGGAGCCGGCATGACCGGGTTATCGACTTTACCGCGCAGCCCTTTGCAGCCGGCTGCCGCCATGAGCAGCACCATTCCGCAAACGAGATTGAGGGAGACATGCCGCGCCATAGGAACATCCCTTGCCGGCCGTTCCCGATGCCCCATCGATCAGCTCGCTCAAAAACGAGCCGTTCGCCATGCGGCGACTGCCTGCTCGAAGGATTCGAGCGTCACGTGTGAGAGGGGATTCGGGAAGCTGGCGGGGACTTATAGATTCCCTCGTGTCCGGACTGCAACACAGTTTTCGCGAGTCCAAGCAATTCAAGGGGTTCCGGCAATTTCTGCGGGAGCATGACACATGCTTCGCGGCCATCAACGACCCGTAAAGTGACCTCAGAAATTTTAGCCAGTTGCTGTATCTTGCGTGGATTCCGGTATCCGAAGACCAGAAACCCTTCCTGAACTCGAATCCCGTCGACTTGCCAGCGACGAGCCAGGATCTGGACTTCCGTGATCTCAACCAGACGTTGAACCGGTTCGGGCAGCGGGCCGAAGCGATCCCGTAGTTCGGCTTCAACCTGGGTCAGTTCCTCGAGCGTCCCCGACAGCGAAACTTTTCGATACATCTCGATCTTGAGCTTGCCGGGGGGCACATATTCGGATGGCAGATAGGCCGAGATCGCCAGGTCGACCGCGACATGGCGGTGTTCGCGGAGCGGCTCCCGCTTGAGCAGCCGAACCGCGTTTTCCAGAAGCTGGCAGTAGAGTTCGTAGCCGACGGCTGCGATGTGACCGCTCTGTTCGGTACCGAGGATGTTTCCCGCCCCGCGAATCTCCAAGTCGCGCATGGCGATTTTGAATCCTGAACCGAGGTCGCTGTATTCCTCGATGGCCTTGAGCCGCTTCGAAGCCTGCGGCGTCAGGCTCTTGCCGGGGTCCAGCAGCAGGTAGCAGAACGCGCGGTGCTTGTAGCGACCGACGCGGCCTCGCAACTGGTGCAGGTCGGCTAGCCCGTATTGGTCGGCCTGGTTGATGAAAATCGTGTTGGCGTTGGGAATATCCAGACCACTCTCGATGATCGTCGTCGCGACAAGAATGTCGACCTCGCCGCGCACGAACCCCATCATCGCCCGTTCGAGCGAGTGCTCGTCCATCTGACCGTGGACGATATCGACAGTCGCCTCGGGAACAATCGCACGCAGGCTGTCGGCGATCGTCTGGATGTTGTAAACGCGATTGTGAACGAAATAGACCTGCCCGCCGCGATTGAGTTCGCGGACAATTGCATGCCGCACCAGTTCCTTGTCGAACCGGACGGTGCGGGTTTCGATGGCAATCCGGTCGTGCGGCGGCGTTTCGAGATTCGAGATGTCCCGCACCCCCAGTAGCGACAGGTGCAGCGTCCGCGGAATCGGGGTCGCCGAAAGCGTGAGGACATCCACTTCCAGCCGCAGCAGCTTCAGCATTTCCTTGGCTTCAACGCCAAACCGCTGCTCTTCGTCGATCACCACGAGCCCGAGATCCTTGAAGCGCATGTCCTTCTGAACGATGCGATGGGTGCCGATCACGAGGTCGATTGTCCCGGCGGCCAGACCTTCGAGAATCTCTTTCTGCTCGGACTTCGACTTGAAGCGATTGAGGCAGGCGATCGTGATGGGAAACTCGGCCATCCGCGCTGAGAAACTGCGAAAATGCTGCTCGGCCAGAACCGTCGTCGGGACGAGTACGGCGACCTGACGCCCAGCATCCACCGCCTTGAACGCCGCTCGAATGGCGACTTCGGTTTTGCCATAGCCAACGTCCCCGCAGATCAGCCGATCCATGGGGCGTGAGGCTTCCATGTCACCCTTCGCGTCGCTAATCGCCCGGAGCTGGTCGTCGGTCTCCTGGTATGGAAACGCCGCTTCGAATTCTTCCATCCAGTGGCTGTCCGGCGGACACGACAGACCGGGCTTCGAATCGCGGGCCGCTTGCAGCCGCAGCATGTCGGCCGCCATGTCCGAGACCGCTTCGGCGACCTTCTGCTTCTTCTTCGCCCAGGTCTGCCCGCCGACTTTCGAGAGTTCGGGGGACGCCTTCGCGCCGCCGATGTATTTCTGAACCAGATGGATCAACGAGACAGGAACGAACATCCGCACCGCGTCTTTGAATTCCAGATGCAGGTGCTCTTCGTGCTGACCATCCTTTTCGAGGATCTGCATTCCCAGAAACCGGCCGATGCCGTGCGAGAGATGGACAATCAGATCCCCTTCCCGCAGATCGAGGAACGTGTCGATCGGCCGGGCCGTCTTCGCCTGCTTTGTTCCGCGAGGCAGATCGGGGCGGCTGAACAGCTCGTTGTCGCTGACGACCACCAGGCGGGCATCGACCAGGCGAAAGCCGCGCGCGGCATGCCCCACGTCGAGCCGCATGCGCGGCGCCAGTTCGGGAACCTGTTCGTTCACCAGTTCGGCCAGCCGCTCTTTCGCGCCGGCGTTGTGACACGCGATCAGCACCCGGTCCTCTGCCCGTAAGGAATCGGCCAGGTGCTTGAGAACTGTCTGTTTCGGGCCCTGAAGTTGTTCGATCGACTCGACGCGCAGCGAACAGACATTGTCGACGCCCGCCAAACCGAGCGCCGCGAGTTGGACCGTCGTTCGTTGCCGGCAGCGTTCCAGCGTCGCCTCCAGGCTGTAAAGACCCCGGCGGTTGTCGAGCCGTTGAAAGTAGAGTTTGGCCTCCGAATACAGTTCCTCGAGTTCCGAGAAGACGATCACGGCATTCTTAGGCAGCGACTCCACGAGATGCGAATCTTCTGCCGATTCGGCATCGGTCGAGGTTTCCGGAGCGGCAATCGTCAGCGCGATCCGGTCGCACCGCCTGAGGGTCTGCTGGCTCTCCGCATCGAAGGTTCTCAGCGATTCAATTTCGTCGCCGAAGAGTTCAATGCGGATGGGATCACCGCCGTCCGGGGCGTAAACATCGATGATGCCGCCGTGAAGACTCACTTCGCCGGGCAAGTCGATCGCGGCGACACGCTCGAAGCCCCGCGCGAGCAGCCACTCGAGCAACTCGTCGACATCGAGTTCTTCCCCGACCTTCAAAACACGCGTCGCCTCGTCACGGCGCTTTCGACTCGGCAACGGCTGCAACAGGGCCTGAATGGTCGTCACGACAATCGGCGGGGGTGCGTCCGATTCGAGATCGCGGGCGATGCGGAGGCGGGTTCCCAGAATCGGGTCCGACATCCGCACCTCGTCCGGCAGTGTCTCCCAGGCGGGAAAGGTGACGGGGCGCGATCCGCCGAATGAGTGCAGGTCGGCGAGAACCCCCTCCAAATCCTTTTCACGGGGAATAATGAGCAGCAGCGGGCGGTCCAAGCCGTTGGCCAGCGCGGCAACTGTCAGGGCTGATGACGAGCCCCACACGCCATCGATGGCACCGCTTTCCCCGCCGCGCACGCGCTCAAGCCACTGAGAAAAGCGAGTCTGCGAACGCACCCACGGACCGAGGTCGGCGAGCCCCATCACGGGAATGTCATCCATGGCCGGCTCCCGCACCTCTTCAGCGGAGTTCAACGAAGTCGCACCCGCGCAAACACCATCGTCCTCGTCGCGATCTCCGGGCGGGATCGGCGAGGTCTTGGTCAACAAATCACCGACGCGATTGTGATCACTTCCCGCCCGGTCGGAAAGGTTTAACCGGCCGGGAGAGCGAAGAACCGATGAAGTCGGCCGCAAGTCCGCAGCTTACGGCTTCTCGTCCTTTTTCGGCGGCGCGAGGAGTTCCCGAAGTCGGGCGCGCTGACCGGGAGTGAGGATCGCTTCACACGCGGCGTCCCGTTTCGCTTTGATCATCGCCAGTTCCGATTCAATGGTCTGGATCTGCTCTTCGTACTGGCCGACGATTTTGTAGACTCGGGCTTTCTGCTCATCGCTGAGCGCGAGCTTGCCGTAGTTGTTCGGCAGCCGTGCCGCCGCCTTTTTGCCCTTGTCGTCCTGTGCCCACACCGTGACGGCCGCGACCAAGGCGACGGCAACCATCGAAATTCGAAGCGTTTTCACGGGCCCTCCTTTGAAATGAATTTTCATGCGGACGGGAAGCAGTCAATGGACACAAGTTTACGTGTCTGGCGACTCCTCGCAAGTTTTCCACTGGCCAAAATCAGAAAAACAAAAAAGCCCGGACCGATTTGGTCCGGGCTTCAAAATGACTGGCTCAATCAGGGCTTACGCCGTGAAGAAGCCTTTCGATTCCAGGTACTGAATCACTTCCTGGGCCAGTTCGTCAATTCCTTTCGAGTTGGAGTCGAGGACCAGTTCCGGCTTCTCGGGAGCTTCGTAGGGATCGTCGATCCCCGTGAAGCCCTTGATTTCGCCGGCGCGGGCCTTCTTGTACAGCCCCTTCGGGTCACGCTTTTCGCAGGTTTCCAGCGACGCATCGACCAGAATCTCGATGAACTGCCCCGGTTCCAGAATTGCCCGCACCTTATCGCGATCGGCGCGGTAGGGCGAAATGAAGGCGGTCAGGGTGAAATTGCCGGCTTCGGCGAACAGTTTGGCGACTTCGCCAATCCGGCGGATGTTTTCCGCACGGTCTTCGGCCGAGAATCCGAGGTTCTTGTTCAGGCCCATCCGAATGTTGTCGCCGTCGAGGACATAGCTGTGCTTGCCCATCGAGTGCAGCAGGTGATCGACGGTGTTGGCGATCGTGCTCTTTCCGCAGGCACTCAGTCCCGTAAACCACAGGACGGCCCCTTTGTGACCATTGAGCTTAAAGCGCTCGGCTTTGCTCACTTTGTGGTCGTGCCAGGTGACGTTCGTGGCCTTCTGCTCAGTCATGGTTCCCTTACTCCTGTCTGAAAAATCGCCGTCATTCGCGGCAGAGTCCCACATCATAGGAACCGTGTCAGCCGTGCGATAGTCCCGAAATCCCTCGAAACAGCCCCCCATAGCCGCGACCCAACGGGGAGCGCTGCCTTTCACTCCCCCTCTCGCCCCCTCCCCACGTCTCCCCCTCTTTTCTCACCAACCACTACCCACCAACCACTAACAACTCTCCCTCCCCCCGAACGCCTGATTGGCGATGATTCAACCGCTTGCGTACAATCGCGTTCCCCGGAGGAGCGCGAACCGACGCGGCCCAGCCGTGTCGCCTCCGATCATGGACCAGGCATTCGTGCCGTCCGACCCCCAAAACCGCGACTTGCTGACCCGATTATCTGGCGAAGAACCGTGCGTGCGTACAACGAACCTCTTTATGACGTCAATGTTTGTGGATTGCAGCCATTGGTCTCGCCACGTCATTTGAAAGCTGAAGAAGCCCTCTCCGACGCCGGCATGCAAACGGTGGTGGAGTCGCGCGAGACGGTCAAACGGATCCTCGCCGGCGAAGATTCGCGACTCATGGTTGTCGTCGGTCCGTGCTCGATTCACGATCCGCTGGCGGCTCTCGATTACGCCCGAAGGCTGAAGGAACTCTCCGACAAGGTCGCCGACCAGCTTTTTATTCTGATGCGGGTCTATTTCGAAAAACCCCGCACGACGGTCGGCTGGAAGGGGCTCATCAACGACCCTCACCTGAACGACACATTCGACATTGCCTATGGGTTACGGCAGGCCCGTCGCCTGCTCCTCGAAGTCAACAACCTGGGACTCCCGGCCGCGACGGAACTGCTGGAACCGATCACGCCCCAGTACATCGCCGACCTCATCTCGATGACGGCCATCGGCGCCCGGACCACAGAAAGCCCGACGCACCGGCAGATGGCGAGCGGCCTCTCGATGCCGGTTGGCTTCAAGAATGGGACCGACGGTAGTCTGCAAGTCGCCATCGACGCGATGCTGGCTGCTGGCGAGCCGCACAGTTTTCTGGGAATCGACCACGAAGGCGACACATGCATCGTCGCGACCAAGGGGAACCCGTGGCGGTTCCTGATTTTGCGCGGCGGCCGCTCCGGCCCCAATTACGATGCGCCAAACATCGCGGAAGCCGTTGAGAAACTGCGGAAGTGCAAGCTGCCTCCCCGGCTGATGGTCGATTGCAGCCACGCGAATTCCAATAAGGATTACCGTCAGCAAAACGTCGTCTGGAACGCCTGTCTCGACCAGCGCTTGCAGGGGAACCACGAGATCGTCGGCCTGATGCTCGAAAGTAATCTCGTGGCCGGAAATCAGCCGCTGAGTTCCCCGCCGACCGAACTGACGTATGGACTTTCCATCACCGACGGCTGCATTGGTTGGGACGAGACCGAAGAGTTAATTCTCTCGGCCTATGAACGTATCGCCGGTCATCCCTGGGATGCCGAAAAACCGGCTGCCGCCCGCGTCTGAGGCAAGGACGCTTCGCGAGGAAGCTGAGTGTCGATGCGGCTATTGCAGGCGCTCGACAAAGCGTCGATCAGCGAGGTTCTTGAACTTCCAGGCGAGCCGACTCAGCCCGGAAAATCGTCCCCAGGACCAGGCCGCCGTTCCATCGCCCAGATTCAGGCATTGAAGCTGGTTCGCCCGCGGGCGGTATGCCCGCAACGCATGCCCCTGCACCGCCGCTCGCAAATTGGCCCACAGCAAGGGGGCCATCTGCACGGACGCAGCCGCCGATCGCGGCACTTTCCAGGACTTTCCTTCCGCGACATCGCCCACGGCAAACACTGGCGGATCGGCACAGCAACTCAGGCTGTCGTCGACCGTGAGGAAGCCGTTTTTGTATTTGGGCAGGTCAAACCCGGCAAGAACAGCCGGGGGACGCGCGCCGATGGCCCACAGCGCCAGATCCGTGGCGAAGGCTTCGCCGTTTGAGTCCACGAGCCAGATGCCATCGGCGTCTTCGCATTCTTCAATGCGGCGTTCAGTCTGGACCGTAATACCGCGTTTCGTCAGCAGTTGACGGACCTGTTGCCGGAACTCCGGCGGGAAGCCCGGAAGGATTGTCGACCCAGCCTCGTACAGCGTCACTTCCGCCGGCCATTGCCGCTCGTGCAACCGCTGCTCGAGGCACAGAGCCAGTTCCACGCCCGCGGCACCTCCCCCGACGACCGAAAACCGCAGAATGGGCTGAGCCCCACCCGTCAATCGCTGTGCAAAAAGTTCTGCCAGCCGCGTTTCGAGGCGCTCGACAAAATTCGCCATCGGTTTAATCGCGACGACCACGCGCCGACCTTGCCAGAGCGCTTCGCCGGCCGGGACCGAACCGAGGTTGATCGAGGCCACGTCGAACGGAATGTCCGGCAAATGGGACAATCCCACCATTCGATCTCGTGGGCTGAGACGGATGGCCCGGTCAACGACAAGCCGAACGCCACACCTTTTGCAGAGCCGCTCGAGATCGATCTGGAAATCGTCGCGATTGTATTGGCCAGCCAGCACTCCCGGCAGCATGGGGGCGTACGCGGCTTTATCGAACGCGGAAACCAGCGTCAGGCGGGCGTTGGCCAGCGGCTGGCGTCCCCACCATTTGACGATCAGCAAATGCGCCAATCCGCCGCCAATCAGGACGATTTCATGCTCGGACGTTCGAGGCAGCGCGGGGGGGCTCGCGACCGAATCGCTGACTGCGGGAAGCGGAGGTGGAAACGTGGCGGCCATTTCGCCTCCCGGCGACATTCATCAACGCTTCCAGTCTCGACGCGGCAGACTACGGATTCGGAGTGATGCCGAAGTCGCGAATCGAAAGGAGCGATCGGAATGGCAACCCTCTCGCGGCAAAGTTTTCCGGTCCCCCTTCGCAGCGATCGATGATTCCAACAACGCAGACGACCTCGCAGCCGAACTCGACGATGCGATCGACAGCCAAGAGAGCGCTGCCACCAGTGGTCACGACGTCGTCGATCACGACGACCTTACTTCCGGGAACCACCGGGCCCTCGACAAACCGATTCGTCCCGTGACCTTTGGCCTCTTTCCGCACCAGGAAGCCTTTCAGCTCGCGATCGGCGGCTCCGGCGAGCGCGAGGACTCCACCAACAATCGGATCGGCGCCAATCGACATGCCACCAATCGCCTGATAGTCGACGTCATCCAGCAGTTCGAGCAATCCCTGGCTGACGAGTTGCAAGCCCTTGGAATGCAACGAAATCTGCTTGCCGTCGAGGTAGTACGACGACTTCTTGCCCGAGGCCAGCGTAAAGTCGCCGAACTTGAGGGCCCGTTCTCGAAACAGGGCGATCAATTCATCTCTCAGGGCCACGACTTTCTCCTGGGCAAACGCGGACGGACGGGTCTGCGACCAGCGGGTCCGATCGCTGGGCAAAACATACTCGCACGGCATTTGGTCTGACAATTGAGTCGAGGGTCGAGAGTCGAGGAAGAAATTGGAGTCCGGCTGTCTTTCTCGCTCGACTGTCGACATTCGACTCTCGACTTTTCCCCCAGTGGTCCAAAATCCTGCATCGGCTGGTTGTCCGCGACGGCAGATTCCATCAAACTGGGCTGATCTGTCACGGTCTGCCCCGCCTCGGAGTCCTTCCATGTCGAACCGCGCCTTTGCGGCTCTTGCCTTTCTCTGCCTCGTCCCGGCTCTGCCCGCCTCGTCGGCCGATTTGAAACTGAACCTGCGAAAAGCCGTCAAAGTCGCCCCGGAGGTCGACGGCTGGAATCAGGTCACCACACCCGCGACGTGGGACGCTAAAAAGACGGCGATTGTCGTCTGCGATATGTGGGACACCCACACCTGCCCGAACTCGGCCCGTCGCGTGGCCGAGAT
>JAHBXV010000036.1 GCA_019636285.1 Planctomycetaceae bacterium | reverse complement strand
CCCCGAGCCTGAACAGTTTGAAGGGTGTAAGCGGAGGTCCGATATTCGGATTCTATGACAGTGACGAAGGCTTGAGCTATTGGGTTGTCGCGATCCAGAGCCACAGTTTCGAGAACCGGTTTATTTTCGGATGCCCTGTGCAGCTTTTTGGCAATGCCCTGTTGGATCAGTTTCAGGCTGTACTCGCACCTGATGATCCGAATGATGTCATCTCACGCTCAGAAGAGGCGAATCCAACTCTCTGGCTTCCTAAAACGAGCGAGGAATAGGAAAGCCTGCAAATGCCAAAAATGACGATCATCGTTGGGGTGGCCGGAAGCGGCAAATCTCACTTTTGCAAGCGGTACGCGAGGGAGCATAAAGCTAAGGCATTCTTAGATGGAACATTGGCCAACAAAGAAGAGAAACGTGCGGGCTTTGACTGCCTCGGAGAAATAGTTGCCCGCCTTCTCGGCCAGAACGAAGATTGCGTGATGGATGAATCTCACCTCTGCATGGAGGACTTTCGAAATCTATTCAAAGAGTTCTGCGACGAGTTCCTTCCTGAAGTCGAGCAAGAATGGATCTTCTTCGAGAAGAACACCCTTGCTTGCATCAACAACATTTGTCATGACTATGGGAAGGGACGCACATCCTTAAGTAGACTTCGGGCATTGAGAGGACAAAGTAACGATTACACCGTTCCGCCGCGAGGAGAATTTCCCGGCAGTGCGCAGCCCGTGGCTGTTTTTGATGGCTACCCTCCCTCATTCTCCGGTGAGGAGGATGCAATCCAATGGGTGCAGGAAACAATTGATAAGCTAGAAGCGGAGGGGAAGTAGTCAAGCCCAGGTGTTTGCTATGACGAGCCTTGATGCTATTCTTGGCGAGCCTTGAAGCGTACTAGCCGCAACTTTCAGCCATCGGTTCTCGCCCGCTGGCGCACAGTGACCGACTCTCTCGGGTATCCGGTGCCTGATTCTTCTGGGTGAAGTCCAGAAAGGAATCGACGAGCACCGCCACGGAGTCGGCACGGATCGTCCGCCTCTCCCTCGGCTTCCCCATCAGTTCATGATAAGTCGCGAACGCAGCTTCACGATCAGGGCCGAGGTTGTGCTGCTGGCCGTCGAGCTGGACGTACCTGAGATTCCGACTCTTGCGGAAGAACGGCTTCGGAAAATGCGGCATGACTGAGCCTCCCTATGTGGAACACACAGGGCCAAGGAAGGCTCTCAGCCCCTCGTCTGGTGACACAGGCGAGGGGTTTTTCATGCACGGAACTCTGACGAATTTCTCTGACAAGCCAGATCATTCGTCGTAAGTCATTATTCCCGAGAGGATTCGAACCTCTAACCTTCGGCTCCGGAGGCCGACGCTCTATCCAGTTGAGCTACGGGAACGTGATCCGAATACGTTAGGTGTTGGCGAAGCTGCCGTCAAATGTTCTCGGACGTCCTTTTTCCCGCTGCCGGTGAACTTTGCGCGATCGGCAAGCTGATCGATCCAACCGTCGAAGTGGACTCGCTTTCAAAGTTTCATTCGCGACTATCCGGCTCTCCGGCCGATTCGAGGAAATGTGCGTTTCAAGGCTTGAAAGGGGCTTGAAACCACGTTTTGTCAGTGCCCAAGCCTGCATGGCCATGGGTGCGGAGCGTGCGTACGGAAGCCGGCTCCTTTGTCCTTCCGAAGTTTTGACACGTTACGCACGGAAACCGGAGTCGTCGGCCATGGGACTGTTGCGCGCTTCGTTCTTCGCCACGGGGCAGTTTGTTCTGTTGTGCGGGATCTGCCTCCTCACGTTCGATCAGCTCGTCCTGTTCAAGACCAAGGACGCCGAACGGAAAGAGGGCCTCCGCGGCATGCTGGCCCAGGCCAAGACCGTGGCGGCCGAGAAGCGCGACGTCATCGACCCCCCCGACTGGGCAGCTTTCAGCCTGATGTCGGTCGGCTCGGTCACGATGCTCTACGCGATTGCGCTGCCGAAGAAGCACCACTGATTCGCGTTGGCGTTTGCGACGGACGAATACGAGAAGGCAGCGATTAAACAGCGGCTTCGACGTCGGCCTCGTTGAGGCACGCCATCTTGTAGTAGAGCTGTTGAGCTTCGCATCGGCTGACGTAGTCGGCGGGCATCGCGGCCATGGTCGCGTCATCCCATTCGATGATGACCTGCACGGCCGGCGGCTTTCCCTGCGCTTCCACCACCAGCCCCGTCCAGCCGCTGAGCGGAATTTCCGGAAACTCCGGGCTCGTCACGCCTTCGCGCACCCGCACCTTGGTTCCCGCCAGCGAATTGCTCGATTTCTTCTTGGCCATGAATCGACGAGCCCCGACCTTGCTCTGGTTTCTGTAGCGTCCCTGTTCCGACGTCGGTCTGCCCCGCCACTATCGGGGCATGGTTGCCTGAAATCAAGGCTGTTGACCGTTCGGTTTGGCGAACCGGGCAATTCAGCGGCGATTGATGAATTTTCACCGTGGGCGGCACGCCGAAACCTGTTTTTCAATCGCCAGAAATCTTGGCCCGACAATGGTTTGCCGTTCGCTGTTGCCGCACGACGTCAACGCCTTTTCGTGAATCAGATGACCCGCAAAATTGGTCGCCACCGGGTCGGCGGCATCGAGCCACAGCAGCCCCACTTCCCCTTCATACAACCACCGGCTTCCCTCCAGCGCGAGGCGACCCATCGTCCACCGGGCGTTCAAATCCTGCAGCGGACGCAGGCGAAGTTCGGCGCCATCTTCGCCAGTCAGTGCCACATCGATTCCTAATGGCCCAAAGTAGCCATCCGCTTGAACACGTCGCGCGACCCGGCGTGTCGCCTCCCGCGTCTCGGCCTGCCAGTCGTCGGTCCACAAGCTGCCCGGCTTGGCGGCCGTCCAGCAACCGCGAGGCTGCCCGCGAGGATCGACTTCCAGTTCCGTCAGCCCCAGCCAAACCGGTTCACCCTCAGCGGGCAGCAGCCACTGCGCTCCCCCTTCCGCGACAATTTGCAGCCAGGGTTCCACGACCACGGCCCCTTCGCGCCGAATCCGTTCCACCATCCAGGCACGCACCCGTTCGTCCGGCATCCCGCAACCCCGCCGTTGCTGCCGCCCCGACATCCCCCAACGACTCTTTACCACCCATCCGAGGTCGGTCCCCAGTTCTCCAAAGACGGTGCCCAACTCGGCGGCGTCACTGACAATCACCGGGGTGCCGGGGGAGTCTGCAAACAGGTTCTGTTCAAGCAAGGCCCGATAATCCCGACCATTTACCAGGCGGACAACCTCCCAGGATGGCGGCTTGGGAACGCCGTGGCGCGAGGATGCTTCGCCGTGCCAACTGCGGCTCCAGCCCCACGGTTCGAGCACAACCGGGACTTCGATCATCCGCCAGTCGCGAACCGTCCGGCCGATTGACCACTGATCGGGCGACTCGCCTCCAATCACTTCAATCGCCGAACCATCGGGCTGCCACAGCCAGTCGCCCGATCGAGCCGCGCACAGCCAGGCCAGGGACAATTCTGCATTGCGACGGATCAAGGCGGCCGGGGCATTCCACCCGTCATCGGCCAGCCGATGTTCAAAGTCAAAGTTGCCGATGAAGAGGGTGGGCTGACCCGATTCTCGTCCCGTCAAGCGGCCGAACATGGGTCTCGCCTCAACCCGCGTGATGGTGAAGACCCGATTCGTCCGGGGTTGGAACGCGGCACGTCTAATCCACGGGTGTGGGAGCCCAGAAGACAGCCGCGTCGGGAACGCCGGCTTCACGCAAGGCATCCTGAAGCTCGGTTTCGGTGGAGACCCGGGACGATCGCCGACGCAAAATACGCAGCCGAATGCCGTCTTCGTTTCCGTCGGCTTCGCGGACCAGGCCGGCAAGCTGGGCTGCGGAGATCGGCGACTCTTCGAGCGAATTCTTGAGGAAGATCTCTCGACCATCAATGATCGCAGTCAGTTCGATCGCGCCGGTCGTTGGTTCGTCCTTGGTCGTGCTCTCTGACACCATGCGAGTCGGGGGACCGATTTCCTCGCGTGCCGGAAGTTCCGAGGCCCCATCCGTCCCCAGAGAAACTTGCAGGCTCGATGGACCCGATTTGCCAGTCCCCAGCCCCTGAAACCAGTCGGCCAGCCAGATGCCGATCGCAACCCCCAGGATGAGCGCCATGCCCGCCACGTTTCGCAACCGCTTGTACCACGACGTCATGACTGCGTCCTCCCGGACTTCTCATCGAGGGTGCTAGTCTCGTGACGAGACCGCACGGACTGGTGTCAGCCCGCGCCGCTACTCGGCGGATGCCGGCTCCCCGGTGAAGTATTCCGGCTCCTGGCCAGGTATCCACTTGATATTGCAGCCAATACTGGGGCGTTGTTCGACGAGTGGCGACTTCCCGGCCAGCATCGCCTGAACGGCTGACCGGAGATCGGAACCGGTCACGGGCTTGCCGTTGCCAGGGCGGCTGGCATCAAATTGCCCGCGATAGACGAGCTGCCGATTTCCGTCAAACAGGTAAAAGTCAGGCGTGCAGGCCGCCTTGAACTCGCGGGCCACCGATTGATCGGCGTCATACAGGTAGGGGAACGTATAACCCGCCGCTTCCGCCTCGGCCCTCATTTTTTCGGGGCTGTCGTCCGGGTATCCCGTGACGTCGTTGGAGCTGACGCCAACCACGGCGACCCCCAACTCCTGGCATTCCTTGCCAAACTCGGTCAGGGCCGATCGCAGATGCTTCACGAAGGGGCAATGATTGCAGATAAACATGACGAGAACGCCGCGAGCACCGCTCAGGCTCTGGTCACTGACGGTTTCGCCCGTCGTGCTGGGAAGCGAGAACGCCGGTAGTCGGGTTCCCAGTGGCAGCATTGTGGATGCGGTCTTGACCATGGCTGAACGCTCCTTCTCGGTCGCGGACGAAAGTCATATTTGCTTCGTCCCATCATGCCGCAATTGACCGTCGGCGGAAAGGAGCCGAATGCCATCGACCGGGCAATTGCCCCCGGATCGCGCTATTTCGGCTGGTTGGCCGCGAAGCGCTGAACCAGTTCAAAGGCCTCGAATTCGGCGTCATCACCCGTCTTGGTGACGGCCGATTCCAGCCGGGTGATTTCCACCAGAACGTGATCTCGCCCCAATTGCGGAATTCGCGACGCCAGAATCGCCGCTTCGATCACCGCATGCCGCGCGCGATTCCAGCCGACGAAATCCCGCACCCGCCCGCTGTCAGTAACGACCGCCTCGAATCGCGGGCGTTCGCCGCTCTCGTCCACCCGTTCCACGCGGAAGGCATACCAGCGACAACAGTCTGTCAGCCGCCAGCAGCCACCGGGACTCGTCTCGGTCAGTTCCGGTAGCGGACCGTCCCACAGGTTCAGGGCCGCCCGGACGAGCAGTCGGCTGTCGTCGGTCACATGCCAGACGCCCTGGCGTTCGCGACCGAGATTGTCATACGTGACCGAGCCAGGAAATGGACGCAGGACCAGAGTTCGCATCTCACGATCCCAGAGCGGCCCCATGGCGGAAATATTCCATCCGCCATCGCGATTGAGCGTCGTCGCGAGCCCCTCGAGAATCATGGATGTCCTTCCGATCGGCTGCCCAGCAGGCCCTCAGGACATCGCCATTTCCGCTTCGGCCGAGTTCGATCTCTTGAACTCGTCGATGCAGCGGAAGACTTCATCCAGTTCCGGACGGAACAGGTCGCCGATCAACAAATCGGTAATCAGACCCTGCAAATGAGGATACCGCCGAATCACCGCGCCAAAGCTGAGACCATCATAGTACTCCAGGACCAGCCGACGCATGCGGTTCATGCCGACCACGTAGTCCGGCTCCCAGCAACCGAGTTGGCTGCCGCTCAGGTCTCCCTTGGCGAAGCCGTCGATGACCGCGTCAGCCGCCAGTTGCCCGGACTTCAGCGCCAGAAGCACGCCGGACGAATACAGCGGATCGAGGAAGGCAAAGGCATCCCCGACGAGTACCCAGCCATCACCCGCGGCCTGCGAGGCCCGATAGCTATACTCCTTGGCAACTCGGAAGGGTCCGGCTCGCCGCGCGCCGGCAATTCGCGATTTTACGCCGGGACACAATTCGACCTGCTCGTTGTAAATCGCTTCGAGATCTGTGTTCTCACGATTCTTCAGGAGCTGTTTGGCATCGGTCACAATGCCCACGCTGATGAGATCGTCATGCAGGGGGATATACCAGAACCAGCCCTTTTTCCCCGCCGTCGCCGCGACAATCGTGGCCCCTTCGTCGCGGCCCACGTCGCGGTAGGCTCCTTCCCAGTACGTCCAGACGGCCGCCTTCTTCAGATCCGCGTCCCACTTGCGGAGATTCATCCGGCTCTGAATCACCGTGCTTTGGCCGCTGGCATCGACCACGACCTGGCACGGGACCATCTCTTCGGTTCCGTCTTCCCGCTGAATCCGGACGCCCACCGCCCGGGATCCTTCAAACACGACCTCGAGGACGCGGACACCTTCCTCCACCTGCACGCCATGATCGCGGGCGTTATCGAGAAGCATCCGGTCGAATTCGCTCCGCATCACCTGCCAGGTCTGCGACGAGTCCTGTGGTTTATGCTCCACGAAATAGAACGGTGCGGACAGCTTGCCGTGTTCGTTGATGAACTGCACGCTGTACTTTTTGACGTAATGGCTCCCCTTCATCTTGGGAAGCATCCCCAGGCGTTCCATGACCCAGTACGTTTCGGGAATCAGCGATTCCCCGATGTGGAACCGGGGGAAATGGTCGCGTTCGAACAGACGGACGCGACGTCCCGACTGTGCGATCAACGTGGCCGCCGTCGAACCCGACGGTCCGCCGCCAATCACCACCACTTCCGGATGCTCAAGTGCCACCATGTTCGCTCTCTCCTCCGACGGGCGCCCCCGACGATGACTGAGTTGCCAGAGATTCCGGACGCCCCCACAGACCGCCCGGTTCTTCATGCGGCCAGCGCGCCGCTTCCAACAAACGAGTCAGTTCCTTAAGTTCGGCCGGTTTCATGTGGCCCAACTGGGCGTGATTCACGCGGCGCACGACAGCCGCCAACTCGTCCAGAAGTTCCATCCCGGCCGGTTTGATCTCCACATCCACCACGCGACGGTTTTCCGCCCGCCGCACGCGCTGAACCAGATCCCGCTTCTCCAGCCGGTCAAGCAGCCGCGTGATGTCCGGTGCCCGCGAAATCAATCGGCTTCCCAGTACCAGCACGGGCATCGACTGCGGATGAACCGACCGCAAGAGTCGCAGAGCATTGTATTGCTGGGCCGACAACCCAAATTCGCCGAACGCCTGCTCCTCGATCACCTTGAGGCGGTCGTACGTTCGCCACAGGTTGAGATAGGCCTCTTGCTGCGCGGAATCGAAGCGGCGACGGCTGGCCACGAGTTCATCCTTCGATCGTCCGACCACCTGCGACCGGCAGGCTTTCATCGGAAAGAATGCCAAACCATTTAAGAATCGTCAACACAAACATTGTTCAAACAATAAATAGACTCTGCGAACTTGAATTGCGTGTCGTCTTATGCAGCGAACAGTCTGGTGCCGGAGGGGCCGACTGAACCATGAATGTCGCCGGCCGATCCACCAGTCCAGTCGCCACCGGCACGATATGCGACCGCGATACGATCGACGCGGTCACTGTAGCCAGCCTTCCCCATCGGCCAATCAAGCCCCCGTCAGGGTCAATCGTCCTTCCGGACGGGCTTCGGCTGACGAAAGCAGCCGGGCTTGCGCCGCCGAGCTGTCGATCGACAGGGTCAGCGTCACTTCCCAGCGGCCGTCCTCTCCTGCGAAGAACTGCCAGTGCGGCATGACGGCACACGACTGGTGAATCAATTCAAAGCCGGCTTCCGATTGACTGACGGTCTGAATGGGCGTTGACCAGATGTCGGCGGGCACGGATGTATCCAGGCAGACATCCAGCCCCAACCACTCATCCACCATCCCCAGTCGTTCTTGACGTGGCAACTGGATCTGTGCTCCCAGGTCGCCCACACGACGGCCCCGCTGATCGTAGTAGTACCGATCCTGCGCCCCGGCCGGCATGGCCGCGAAGTTGAATTCCACCCCGAAGTGAATCGGCACCTCGCGCGGCAACTGCGACAGCTCGTACTTCGTCGTAATCGTGTTCGGATCACCGGCCGACAGCGAAATTGTCTTGGCAACTCGGATCCGGTACGGGCCGAGAGATCCCTCGCGAGACAGCCTGGCTTCGACACGACCTCGACCCCGGCGAAGCACGCCTGCATAGGCACCGTTCGCGAAGTCTCCAACATGTCCGCGACCGGCCGCCCAGTCGTCGAACGTCAATCCGGGGCGCAGAACATGGTCGACCAGCGATTTTCTGGGCCAGACATCGGATTGCAGCTTCTCGTCGAGTCCGTCCTGCTTGCAGCAGACGGCCCCGTTGGGATCGACTCCGCCTCCGGTGGACGACTGCTGACCGGAACGTACCGCCTCCCGAATACGATCGTGATACGGCTCGGGCCGACGTTCCAGCGTCGCCAGAAGATTCAGTTTCACCGCGCGGTCGTCGAGTTCATACAGATGCCCGCCGCGTCCCGGTGCCAGAAACGCCACCAGCCTCTCGCCAGCCAGACGAATTTCGTTGCGGGAATCCAAATCAAAGTCGCGCGCATCCGCCTCGACCCACCGCCGCAGCTTGCCACGCGCCCGCTGGAGCAGCGAATCTGCCTCAATCAGCCGACCGTAGATCGCGTTTCTCAAGTGGGGCAGATACAGCCCGCCGAACGCGCCGTGCCAGTACGGACAATTGCACTGGGCCCGGTAGAGTTCCCGCCGCGCCCGCGCGACCAGCCGTCGCCCTTCCGGCGGAAGTCCCGCGTGATCCAATTCCTGCAGGGTCTGGCTGACCGTCAGCATCCGGGCATACATTTCGCCCGCTTCGGGGTACTTCACCAGGAAGTTCCGCCAATTGCCGGCTCGCACGAACGGCTGGAGCCGCGACCAGTTCGGCTGCGTCGAGGCCTCCGCGACGGCTTCCCGATACTCCTTCTGCCGCTCGGTCGGAAGCGACCATTCGTTCATTTCGCGGTAGCTCGAATCGGGCAGATAGATGCGTCCCTGCGGCGCAACGTTGTCCAGCGTCTCCGACCCGGTGGTAATCTTGATCCAGTGCCGGTGCTGACTGAGCAGTTCGAAGAACCGCCGCAGCCAGCCATCGCTCCAGACAAGGTTGAACGACCCCGGCCAGACTCCAAACTTCTCGCCGTCATCGCCAAAAACAAGGACTGATCCCGGCGCCCGTTCTGCGATCAGCCCAACGTGGTCAATGGTCGCCTGCGGGTCTTTGAACGGAATCAGATATCGCAGCCGCTCGCTTCCCGCGAAGACCTTGATGAGCTTGCCGTTGTTTTCCGACAGGTAATAGCCGTGCAACTGGTCATCGACGAGGCCCGCATTCTTGAAGTGCGTGTCGTCGAGCAGCGTGTACTCGAGGCCGGCGTCGGCGATGTCGCTGGCGAACGTCTGTTCCCAGACCCGTTCCGGCATCCACATCCCGCGGATCTTCGTCTCGAACAGCCGTTCCAGATGCCGTCGATAGGCGATCATCTGCCCCACGCGGTCGCGCTGCGGCAGACTGGCCAAAATGGGCTCATAATATGGCCCGCCCAGCAGTTCCACCTGGCCGCGGGCCACCAGCGCTCGCAGCCGGTCGATGTACTCGGGCCGCTGTTCCTGGAGCCATTCCAGCAGACTTCCCGAGTTATGCAGCACCACCGGAATCTCCGGAAACTGTTCCAGCAGTTCCAGAAACGGCAAATAGCTGCGCGCGTACGCGTCTTCGAAGACGCCGTCAAAATTTCCGATGGGCTGATGATTGTGAAAGGCAAGAATCAGACGAACTCGGCACGACATTCCGTTGTTCTCTTTCCACCCGCGTCCTGCGGGTAGTTCCACGGCTTCGCGCAAGCCGGATTCCGACAAGATGGCCCCCGGGGCTCGGCAAAGACGGGCCCCCCCTGCCGAGGTTATCGGCAATCGCCCGCCGGTCCCCCAAGCCGGATTGGAGGCAAGACCGGTTCGACCCGACTCCTACAGGATATTTGCATCTCCAGACCGATTATTCCGCAAATCGGGCTCAAGTCCGCGGCTCGCCAACTTCGGGGTCACGACAGCCCTTCAGCGCATTCCGCAAATGCTCGGCCGCCTCCTCTGGCGGAACCGGATTGATGAAGACCCCGGTCCCCCACTCAAAGCCCGCGACGCCGGTCATCCGTGGAAGAATTCGCAGATGCCAGCGATAGCCGGTTTCTGCCGAGGGGGGAAACGGAGGCAGTTGCAGTACGAAGTTCCAGTCGGGCTGATTCGCCGCGTTTTCGAGAGCCAGCAGCACCCCCTTGAGCAGCACGGCCAGATTCAACAGTTCCCTGTCCTCGACCAGGCGAAAGTCAAATAGGGAGTGCGACGGCACCAACCACATTTCATAGGGAAACCGGCTCGCATACGGCGCGACGACCATGAAGTCGTCATTCCGGTCGATCACCAGTCCGGCAGAATCGTGCCATGCCAGCCAGTCGGCGAAGAACTCTTGGCCTTTCTCGCGTATTGAACGTTCGCAAACAGCCAGTTCGCGCGCCACCGCTTCGGGAATCAGCGGGAGTGCCAGAATCTGCGAGTGACAATGCCCCACCGATGCCCCGGCTGCCGGTCCTTCGTTCTTGAAGACCGTAACCGTCGCCCAGCCATCGTCAGCGACGAGTTGCCGCACCCGTTGGCGATAGCTCACGAAAATATCGCGGATTTGTTTGGCCGGCAGACGCGCGAAGTGCAATTCCGGATGCGGGCAGTCAACCACCACTTCGTGTCGGCCAATCGCCGGAAGCGGTGTGTCGGGATCTGGCTCAATCGCGACCCGCTCCCGGTCGTGAACGGCTGGAAACTTGTTTGGAAAGACGCGCACCCGCCATCCAGGGGTGTCTGGCAGCGTCCCCGGTTCGCGGATCGCAAAGACTTCCGGAGGCGTGTGCGCCTCCGAACCCTCGGCAAAAGGATCGTCGGCATGGGCAATCTGGGTAGAATGCTGAAACAGTGTTGGTCGCTGTCGGCGTCCCGGTGCCACCAGCACCCAGTTTTCTCGAAGTTCATCGCGACGAAATTGCGGCGTCACCAAACCTGCCCCAATGAACCCAAAACCCGCTGTGAGGCTCTCTTCCTATGGATATCTTCCACATGGAAGCGTCTCACGGCGACCAATCACGGACTCCCGGTTCGGCATGCTCGACAGACCGGATTGACTCAAAGTCTGAAACAGCCGATAGTTCTAACACGTGAAGAAAGATTGTGCGCGTTCCCTTATGAACGATCGTGCCTGAATCTTCGGGTGCCACTGGCTCCGCCAGTGTCCCTTAATTTGATCGATTCATTGGATCGACGGTTTCATTGCATCGGAAAGAGTTCATGACCTCTCCCAAAGCGGGCGGAGACTGGCAGGAGTACGCGGCGGGGTTCGCCGACCGTGCTCGCCGGGCCGCCGCGCAGTTGTCCCGGATTTCCGGAGCCGACAAACAGCGTTGGCTCTTGCGCTCGGCGGAACGTCTGCGCCAGAATCGTGATCTGCTCATCGCCGAGAACCGCCGGGATCTCGAACGGGCTCCCGAGTTTGGCCTCTCGAACGCGGCCATCGACCGCCTGCGGTTGGACCAGGCAGGCATCGAAAAGCTGGCCAAGGCGCTTCACGAAGTTGCCGCCCTCACCGATCCTGTTGGCGAAATCATCGAAGGAGCCGTTCGCCCCAACGGCCTCAACGTCTGCAAGACGCGGGTTCCGCTGGGCGTCGTGCTCTTCATCTACGAAAGCCGGCCGAACGTGACCGTCGATGCCGCGGCATTGTGCGTGAAGAGCGGCAACGCGGTGATTCTTCGCGGCGGAAAAGAAGCCCTGTTCAGCAATCTGGCCCTGTACCGCGAACTACGAGCGGCCCTCGAAGAAACCGGGCTTCCCGTCGACGCCGTGCAACTGGTCGACAACTCCGATCGCGCGATTGTCGGCGCGCTGCTGCAACGGGGCGATGCCATCGACGTCGCCATTCCGCGTGGCGGAAAATCGCTGATTGAGCGTGTCGCCCATGAAGCGACGATGCCGGTCATCAAACACTTCGATGGCATCTGTCACGTCTATGTCGATCGCTCCGCCGACGTTCCCATGGCGGCCCGCATCCTGATCAACGCCAAGTGTCAGCGCCCCGGCGTCTGCAACGCGGCTGAATGCGTGCTGGTTCATCGAGACATTGCCGGCGAGTTTTTCGCGGCCGTTCGCCCGCTTCTTCAGGATACGAAAACGCAGGTACGCGGCTGCCCGCGAACCCGCGAGCTCCTCCCCGAGGCCGTGCCCGCGACCGACGAAGATTATCGCACCGAGTTCCTCGACCTGATCCTGGCATCGAAAGTCGTCGACAATCTCGACGAAGCCATCGACCACATCAACGAGCATGGGTCGCACCACACCGATGCGATCGTGACGAGCGACGTCGCGTCCGCGGACCGCTTCCTGCTGTGCGTCGATTCAGCCGCCGTGATCGTAAACGCCAGTACGCGATTCAACGATGGCGGCGAACTCGGTCTGGGGGCGGAGATTGGCATCAGCACCGACAAGTTTCATGCACGCGGACCGTGTGGTTTGCGTGAACTGACAACGTACAAATGGATCATTCGCGGATCCGGACAGATTCGCGGGTAGTCCCGGCATTAGACCGGCGGAGAGGAGCCCAGGGATGGGTGACGTTCTCAGTCAATCAGAAGTCGAATCGCTGCTCGCGGCCCTCGATCCCGGCGCGCAGCAGCATTTCAGCGAACCGTCCCGGCAGTCGTCGTCCGCCGGGCAGCCCCAGGTCAGCGTCTACGACTTCAAACGCCCGGAGCGCGTCTCCAAAGAGCAGATGCGCGCGTTTCAGGCGCTGCACGAAGGCTTCAGCCGCGAATTCGGGGCGAGCCTCAGCGGCATGTTGCGGGCGATCGTCGAAGTCAAACTCATCAGCGTCGACCAGCTCACCTACAGCGAATTCGTCTTCAGCCTCGAAAACCCCACGTGCTTCAACCTGCTGGAGTCGCAGGGGCTCGAAGGGCACGTCATTCTCGACATCAACCCCAGCATCATCTATCCGATCATCGACCGATTGCTCGGCGGCGGCAAAGAATCCAACCACGACCTTCCCAGTCGTCCGCTGACCGAAATAGAACTCCAGATTGTCTCGCGAATCACGCGACTGGCGATCGCGGGCCTGGAAAGCGCCTGGTCGAACGTCTGCGATCTGCGCCTCAAAGTGCTCCAGGTCGAAAGCAATCCCCAACTCGTGCAGATCGTGCCTCCCAACGAAGTCATCGTCCTCATCAGCTTCGAACTGACGATGGGCGATACCCGTGGGATCATGAACCTGTGCATCCCGTATAACACCATCGAACCGTTGTCGGCGCGGCTGTCGTCCGATAACTGGTCGACGTACACTCGTAAGGTGGCCGATCCGCGACAGCGGCTGAACTTGGAACGGGGTGTCGCCCAGGCCAAGGTGGGTGTCGTGGTCCGTTTGGCCAGCACGCGTCTGACCGCCAGCGAGGTGGCTGACCTGGAAGTGGGCGACGTCATCACCACGTCAACCCGCGCCGACGGCGGAATCGACCTGCTCGTGGAAGGTCGCCCCATGTTCCGTGGACACCCTGGTTTACTGAATGGTCACAAAGCCATCAGTCTCGAAGATCAGATCATCGCACCCAACGATCTGATCGAGCAGGAACTGAAGCGGCGCGGAATCCCGTCCGTTCAGGTGTGAACGAACCGCCCGTTCCGCCAGGGATGTCAGCATGGCGGATCGCCTGAGCCGTCTGCTCAATACCACGCCCGCAATGGATTGCCGTGCTTGACGTTGTGTTGATCGGTCGATAGATTTCTGGTTCTGGCTGGTCGCGTGCCCGTCGCGAGGGCATCCGCGTCGATTGTATCACATTGCCGCCGGCGTGGTAATCTCGGGCGTCAGTCCGCGAAGGCTGACCGAAACCGTTATTATCCAAGCATTTTTGATTTGTCTCGTTAGAGGAGCTTGCTGCTATCGAAACTTCGCATCGCGTGAACGAGCAGATTCGGCTGTCGCCCGTCCGAGTGGTCGATCAGGACGGGAAAATGCTGGGGGTCATCCCCACGTCCGAAGCCCAGCGCCATGCGCTGGATGCCGGCTTGGACCTGGTCGAGGTGGCTCCCAACGAGCGGCCCCCGGTCTGCCGGATCATGGACTACGGGAAGTTCAAGTACGAACAGAAGAAGAAGCACTCGACCAACCAGAAGGCGCACCAGGTCCAGCTTAAGGAAATCCGCCTGCGGCCGAAAATCGGCGAGCACGATATCGAGTTCAAAGTCAAGCAGGCCCGCGAGTTCCTTTCGCACAAGGACAAGGTGAAGTTTAACGTCATCTTCCGCGGCCGCGAAAACGCCCACCACGACCGCGGTCGACAGATGCTTCAGGAAATCGTCACGCAGTTGGAAGATGTCAGCAAAGTCGAAAAATCCCCCGGACTCGAGGGTGGCCGCAGCATGACCCTGGTCCTCGCCCCGAAGACGTAACCGGAAACGAAAAAAAGACTTATGCGTCCATGACTCGACTGGCGATGTTCCAGTTCGCGGTACTGGATTCAAAGAAAGCGATTTGATACACTCCCGGACTCGCCGGTGGGCGTGCCGTAAAGGTAATGGACGCGAATCCCTCCGATTCGCGCGCTTTGATAGGGATCGTTGGAATGGCTCAGGTTTCGCAGAAGACCCACAAGGGCATGAAAAAGCGATTCAAGGTGACGGCTTCGGGCAAGGTGAAGTGCCGGTCCGCCAGCCGTGGTCACCTCCTCAGCCATAAGTCGGCCAAGCGGAAGCGTCAGCTTCGCAAGGATACGGTTCTCACCAAGTGGGAAACCCGCTTGATCAGCGAAGCGTTGGCTCCCGGTCTCTAAAAGCCGCACGGTTGGTCAGAGGTTGCTTGGTTTCATCAGCCCATGTTGGCAGATTCCGCCCCGGTAATGGCTGGCGGTCGTGTTTGAAAGACCCGTTCGATGCGTATTTGCTTCAGCGTTGCCCGCCGTCGCGCCAACAAGCGTTACTTCAAGGAATCGAAGGGTCGGTTCCTCGGCCGTAAAAACCTGTTGCGAACGGTTCTCGAACAGGTCGTTCGCGCCCGCTGCGTCGCCTACCGTGGCCGCAAGCTCCGCAAGCGCGACTTCCGCAGCCTGTGGATCATCCGGATCAAGGCGGCCGCCACGATGCGCGGTCTGCGTTACAGCCAGTTCATGCACGGCCTCGACCTGGCCGGTGTCGAACTGAATCGCAAGAGCCTCAGCCAGCTCGCCATTCATAACCCGGCGATCTTTGACGAACTCGTGACCATCGCTAAGGACGCTCTTGCCGCCAAGCCCTCGCCCACGCAGGCCTGAGCCGAGCAAGCGTCTGATTGATAACTTAGCAGCCGGCGTGGGTCTCCACGCTGGCTGCTTTCGTTTCCCGGCTGATGAATGGGATCGCAAACCAGATCGACTCCGGGCGACTTCCCCCGATCTCTCGCGGATGTGGCGACGGATATGGATATTCTTCAAGCACTGTCCGATTACGAGCAAGCCGCTTTGAGCGCGCTGCAAGACGCGACCTCGGCGACCGATCTGGAACAGGTGCGCATCGAGTTCCTGGGCAAGAAACAGGGACGCCTCAAGGATCTGCAAACGCTGCTCGGCAAGGTGTCCGCCGAAGATCGACCCGCCATCGGCAAGCGTTTTAACGCCGTCAAGGATGGCGTGACCACGGCCCTGGAAGCCCGTCAGCAGGAACTCGCGAAGCCGAAGCGATTGGCATCCGCCATCGATGTGACGGTCCCTGGAACGTCGCCGCGACTTGGGAAGATTCATCCCCTCACGCAGACGTTCGCCGAGTTCAAGGATCTGATGGCCCGCTTCGGCTTCGAAGTCGTCGATGGTCCCGAACTTGAGGACGAACGACACAACTTCGAAGCGCTCAACATTCCGGACGACCACCCGGCTCGCGATCCGCTTGAGAACTTCTATCTCTCAGCCGCCTGCCTCGGCAACGGTGAGCCGACGCTCTTGCGCAGCCAGACTTCGACCGTGCAAATTCGCGTGATGGAAGGGCGTCAGCCCCCCATTCGTATCGTGTCGGTCGGTCGCGTCTATCGGCCCGATACCATCGACGCGACGCACTCGTGCATGTTCCACCAGATGGAAGGGCTGATGGTCGGCCCCGACGTCACGATGGCCGGACTCAAGACCGTTCTGCGGCTGTTCGCGTCGGCCTACCTGGGGGGCGATGTCCACGTCCGCTTCCGGCCCTCGTTCTTCCCCTTCACGGAACCCTCCGTGGAAGTCGATGTCTGGTGGCGCGACCGTTGGTTGGAACTCGGCGGCGCCGGCATGGTCGACCCCAACGTCCTGCAAGCCGTTGGTTACGACCCCGAACAGGTCAGCGGCTTCGCGTTCGGCCTCGGGATCGAGCGGTTCTGCATGATGCGGCACGGCATCACCGACATTCGCCGGTTCTACGAAAACGACGTGCGGTTTCTCGAACAGTTCTGACAGGTTCGTGGAGCGTATTCAGGCCGGTAATCTCCTCGAAGCCTACTTATCGCCCGCCTGGGGTTTGATCGAAAATGACCGCCATCGTGGGGATCTCCGCCTTCTACCACGATTCGGCGGCAGCCGTCGTGGTGGATGGCCGGATCGTCGCGGCCGCGCAGGAAGAACGGTTCACCCGCATCAAGCACGATGCTGACTTCCCTCAGCAGGCTCTCGACTATTGCCTGCGCGAAGCCGGCCTTGAGCCTGCCGATGTCGATTACGTCGTCTTCTACGAGAAGCCACTGCTCAAGTTCGACCGTCTGCTCGAAACTTACCTCGCCTTCGCGCCGGGGGGCTTCTCTTCGTTCGCGTCAGCGATGCCCGGCTGGTTGCGGCAGAAGCTCTTCCTGAAGAGTGAAATTCGCCGCGGGTTTCGGGGCGAGTTTCGCAAGCGCCCGGCTTTCGTGGAACATCATCAATCGCACGCGGCGAGCGCGTTCTTTCCCTCTCCGTTCGAAGAAGCCGCCATTCTGACGGTCGACGGCGTGGGGGAATGGTCAACCGCCACCATCGGCGTTGGCCAGGGCAATCGCCTGTCGCTCACCCAGGAACTGCGCTTTCCGCATTCGCCGGGCCTCTTTTACACCGCATTCACGACGTTCTGCGGCTTCCGTGCGAATTCGGGCGAATACAAACTGATGGGGCTGGCTCCTTACGGGGAACCTCGCTACGTCGAGCTGATCCGCGAGAAGCTCATCGACCTGAAGTCCGATGGTTCATTTCGGCTGAATCAGGACTATTTTCAATACTGCACCGGCCTGACGATGACGTCGCCGGCCTTCGCGAAACTGTTCGGCGGCCCTGCCCGAAATCCCGAAACGCCCATCACCCAGCGCGAAATGGACCTCGCCGCGTCGATCCAGGTCGTGACCGAAGACATCCTCCTCAAGATGGCGGCTCATGTTCGGGAGTCGACCGGCCTATCGCGCCTGTGCCTCGCTGGCGGTGTCGCGCTGAACTGTGTCGCGAATGGCCACATTCTTCGCTCGGGCCTGTTCGAAGAGATGTGGATCCAACCTGCCGCCGGCGATGCGGGCGGTGCCTTGGGAGCGGCCCACTTTGCCTGGTATCAACTGCTGGGCAACGAACGCCATGTGCAATCTCCCGACAGCCAGCAAGCGTCGTCCCTCGGGCCGCGATGCGATGAAACCGCCATTCGCGCGATGCTCGACTCGATGGGTGCCCGCTACCAGTTCATCGAAGACGAAGACACCCTTTGCGACCGAGTAGCCGATCTGATCGCAGACGAGAAAGTCGTCGGCTGGGTGCAGGGCCGCATGGAATTTGGTCCGCGAGCCCTCGGCAATCGCAGCATCCTGGGCGATGCCCGCAGTCCGGCGATGCAGTCGGTCATGAACCTCAAAATCAAGTTTCGCGAATCGTTCCGCCCATTCGCGCCGGTCGTACTGCGCGATCGCGTCCACGAGTATTTCGAGACACCTCCGGGACTGGATAGCCCCTACATGTTGCTCGTCGCCCCTGTCGTCGAGTCGCGACGGGTCACGAGCGAGGTTGATGGCCGGTCCGGCCTCGACCGGGTCAATTCGGTTCGCTCGGAAATCCCGGCGGTGACGCACATCGACAACTCCGCCCGTATTCAGACGGTCGATTCCGAACGCCACGGCCGCTACGAACGGCTGCTGAAAGCGTTCGCAGCGAAGACTGGCTGCCCGGTCCTCATCAACACCAGTTTCAACGTGCGGGGTGAGCCAATTGTCTGCCGACCCGAAGAAGCCTACCGTTGCTTCCTGGCCACCAATATCGATGTCCTCGTCCTCGAACGCTTCGTCCTCCTGAAAAGCGAACAGCCGGAACTCCCCCCCGAAGCCGTCGATCAATATCTGCGTCAGTTCAAGTTGGATTAGTAGCTAGTGGTTGGTAGTCGGTGGTTGGTGGTTGGCAATTCAAATTTAGAATTTCGGATTTCGAGCTTTCATGTCACTTTCCCCCACTTCCTCCCGCGACCTCCAGATCTTCAGCGGTCTCCAGGTCTTTTTCTGGGCTCTCATCGCCTGGATGCTGACCACAAGATACGAGCAGCCCGTGTTCTGGCTATTGCCGGTCGTGGCGGCAACGGTGTCGCTGGCCGGTCTGTGGCGACCCGATTGGATCGAGATTTACCGAAAAGGATGGATGGCGGCCGTCGCGCCGATCGGCTGGCTGGTCTCGCGTGTGGTCCTGGCCATCGTATACTTCGTGGTGATGACCCCGATTGGTCTCATTCGACGTCTGCGGGGACATGACCCGTTGGCGCTACGCTTCGACCCAACCGCCTCCAGCTACTGGGTTCCCCGGCAAGATAGGACCGATCCGGCCTCATATTTCCGCCAATTCTGATTTCGGCCAGTGAGCTTTCCCATGACGTCGCCTGAGTCCACGCCACCTGCCGAGGAAAAGTCGTTCGCAGAACAGGCCAGCCAGCCCTCGACGAGCCTGGCGCGGGAACTGGTGCAGTTTCTGTCGGAAAACAAGAAGTGGTGGCTCGCGCCGATTTTTCTAGCGCTCGCGCTTGTTGGGCTGCTCGTCATTCTGAGCGCGTCGCCGCTCGCCCCCTTCATTTATCCCCTGTTCTGATAACGGTTTCGCGCGGAGAGCGCGGAATCAGTTTTCAAGAACCAGAACCCGGAAACACTCCGGATTCGTCGGATCGCCCGGTTTCGGCCGCGTCGGCCCGAAACGGCATTGAACTGGCAGCGGATTGACGAAAGAATAAATGTTTGCTGATTGATCCCGCCAGATTTCTCCCGCCGACGGTTCCAACATGCCCGTACGCAGCTTGCTGATCGTTGGGTCATTCTGCCTCCTGGTGCTGACCGCCCCGGTTGCGGATGGCGATGACGCGACTCTCTCGTTCGAGCGTGACATCCGTCCCATTCTGAAAGCCCACTGCTGGCACTGCCACGGCGAAGAGCCGGAACTGCAAGGCGGGCTCGACCTTCGGCTGGCTCGCTTTCTCAAGAAGGGGGGCGAGACCGGTTCATCCCTCGTGGCCGGGGACCATGCCGCCAGTTTGCTGTTTCAGCGAGTCGCCTCTGGCGAGATGCCCCCCGGCGAGGCGAAACTTCCCGCCGAAGACCTCGATCGCATCGCCCGTTGGATCGACGCCGGTGCCGCTACTTTGCGTGAAGAACCCGAATCGCTGCCGATTGGAGACGTCTTCGCGGAAGAAGACCGCGCCCATTGGTCGTTCCAGCCCATTCAGCGTCCCGCGGTGCCCGTCGTCAGCGATTCCTTGAGCCGCACCCCGATCGACCAGTTCATCGCCAAGAGCCTGCAAACGCACAGCCTGTCGATGTCGCCGGAAGCCGATCGCGCCACGCAGATTCGCCGTTTGTCGTTCGATCTGCTGGGTTTGCCCCCAACGCCCGAAGCCGTGAGCGCTTTTGTCGCCGACGAACGCCCTGACGCCTACGAGCGACTGGTGGATGCGATGCTCGATTCCCCCGCCTACGGAGAGCGCTGGGCTCGGCATTGGCTCGATGTCGTGGGCTACGCCGACAGCAACGGCTACACGCAACAAGACGCCGAACGTCTCTGGGCCTACAAGTACCGCGACTACGTCATCCGTTCGCTCAATGCCGACAAGTCATGGAATCAGTTCGTTGTCGAACAGTTGGCTGGCGACGAACTGGTCCCACCCCCGCTGACGAATCTCTCGGCCGAACAGGTCGAGTACCTCGTCGCGACGGGCTACCTGCGGATGGGCCCCGACGGGACCGGCGATGGCTCGGTCGACCAGAACGTCGCCCGAAACGATGTGGTGGCGGAAACGGTCAAGATTGTTTCCTCATCGCTGCTGGGATTGACGGTGGGCTGCGCTCAATGCCATGCCCATCGCTACGATCCGATCTCGCACGCGGACTACCACCGCATTCGGGCGGTCTTTGAACCGGCGTACGATTGGAAGAACTGGAGGGCTCCGAACGGACGGCTGGTTTCCGCCTGGTCGGACGAAACCCGCAAAGCCGTCGCCGAAGCCGATGCCGAGATCAAGGCGGTCTCGGATGCCCGGACCGCCGCGCTCGACGTCATCGTCAACGAAACTCTGGAGCGCGAACTGGCAAAATTGCCAGAGGACATTCAGCCCGCTGCTCGAGCGGCCCGCGAAGCCGCGGAAAAGGATCGCACGGACGAACAAAAGGCGCTCATCAAGGAATACCCCTTCCTGAACGTCAATCGCGGCACGGTTTACCTCTATCAGCCCGATCGTTTGACCGGTTTCAACAAGGAATGGGATGCCAAGCAGGAAGAAGCCAAGGCCAAACGCCCTGCTGACGATCTCATTCAGTGTCTGACGGAAGTTCCCGGCAAGGTTCCCGAGACGCACCTGTTCTTCCGTGGCGACTTCAATCAGCCGCGCGACGTCGTCCTGCCGGGTGAACTCTCCATCATCAATCGATCCAATCTCGAACTTCCAGCCGACGATCCGGCCGTTCCGACGTCCGGGCGGCGGCTGAACTATGCCCGGCATCTGACCAGTGGAGAGCACCCCCTCGTGGGCCGCGTGCTGGTGAACCGCATCTGGCTGCACCACTTTGGGCGCGGGATTGTCGCGACGCCTGGCGACTTCGGCGTGCTCGGCGAGCAGCCCTCGCACCCCGAACTGCTCGACTGGCTGGCCACTGAATTCGTCCGGACCGACTGGTCGCTCAAGAAGCTTCAACGCCTGATCGTGACTTCTCATGTCTACCGTCAGTCATCCCGCCATCGCGCGGAATTGGATGCCGTCGATCCAGAGAATCGCCTCCTGGGCCGCATGTCCGTCCGCCGCTTGGAAGCCGAAGTCATTCGCGATTCCTTGCTCGCGGTTTCTGGCCGGCTTTCCGACAAGCAATATGGCCGACCGACCCCTGTCGCGCCCGACGAAGTCGGTCAGGTGATTGTCGCTGCTGATACGCGCGATTCGGCCGGCCGCCCTTCCAACAAAGTCATTCCGCTCGGCGAAGATGAGTTCCGCCGCAGCCTCTACGTGCAGGTCCGCCGGTCGATGCCGCTTGGCGTCCTGGAACCGTTCGACATGCCGACCTTGGCCCCGAACTGCGAAATCCGCTCGCGATCCACGGTCGCTCCGCAATCGCTGTTGATGATGAACAACGAGTTCGTGGTGGCCCAGGCCGAAGCGATGGCGGCACGTGTCCGCCAATCAACCTGCGACGACGCAGCCGCGTTCTCGCGGGCGTGGTTTCTGGCACTCGGCCGGGAACCGACCGCCGAAGAACAGCAGGATGGCCTGGCGTTTCTGACCGAACAGGTGGCCCTGTTCCAGGCCAATCCTCCCGCAACCGATGCCAAGACCAAGACACCCGCCAACCCGGCCGACCTGGCCCTGGCCACTTTGTGCCAGGCGCTGATTAGTTCGAACGGATTCCTCTACGTCGACTGAACTTGAAATCGATCGCCGAACCAAGCCCCCCGAACCGTTTCGCGAGTCCAAATATGAGCCATTCCCGCCGACACTTTCTGACACAGCAGGCCTTCGGGTTGTCGGGACTGGCCCTCAACTGGCTCTTATCCCAGGATGCCGCGCACGCTGCCCCCGCCAAGCCGACTCTCGAAAAGCCGACGTACGACCTGACGCCGAAGTCGCCACGCCGCGAACCGCAGGCGAAGGCGATGATTTCGATGTTCATGCAGGGCGGGCCCAGCCATATCGATTTGTTCGACCCCAAGCCCGAACTCGAGAAGCATCACCTGCAGAACTTCTCGGGCGAAATCAAATACGACAACGCAGCCGAGGCGTCGGCCAAGGTCTTCGCCAGTCCGTGGAAGTTTTCAAAGCACGGCGAATGCGGCATGGAGCTCAGCGAGCTTCTTCCGGAACTCGGTGGGGTGGCTGACGACATCTGCCTCATCCGGTCGATGCACACGGGGGTGAATAACCACGGCCAATCGATCAACGCCCTCAACACAGGCCGTATTCAGGCCGGTCGTCCCGCGCTCGGATCGTGGATGACCTACGGCCTGGGTTCCGAGTCACAAAACCTGCCCGCGTTCGTCGTCCTGACCGACCCCACGGGACTGCCGGTGCTGGGCGTTGAAAACTGGCAGAACGGCTGGTTGCCTTCCCTCTACCAGGGGACCGTCGTGCGGCCGCAGGAACCGCGGATCCTCAATCTCGATCCGCCACCCCAGTTCGCGGGGACGCCGCAGGAACGCATGCTGTCGTACCTGGGGAGCATCAACCGCCGGCATCTCGACGAACGCAGTGGAGAGCATGATCTGTCCGCCCGCATTCAAAGCTACGAACTGGCCGCACGCATGCAGATCGCCGCAAAGGAAGCGCTCGATCTCTCGAAGGAGACCGAGGCCACGCACAAGCTGTACGGCCTCGACAACCCCGAGACGCGCGACTATGGCTCGCGCTGCCTGATCGCCCGACGGTTGATTGAGCGCGGCGTGCGATTCGTGCAGCTTCATACCGGCAATCAGACGTGGGACCACCACGGCAATATCGAGAAAAGCCTGCCGGCCGTCTGCCGCAAAACCGATCGCGGCTCGGCCGCGCTCATCCGCGACCTGAAGCAGCGCGGCATGCTCGACAGCACGCTGGTTCATTGGGGCGGCGAAATGGGGCGGCTACCCGTGATTCAGAACGAAAAGAACATCGGCCGCGACCACAACACGTACGGCTTCAGCATGTGGCTGGCCGGCGGCGGGATTAACGGCGGGCAGGTCTTTGGCGCGACGGACGAGTTCGGCCACCGCGCGGTCGAGAACGTCGTCAATCACTTCGACTACCATGCGACCCTGCTGCACCTGTTTGGTCTCTCTCCTGAACAGGTCGAGTTCTCCCGCCCCACGGGAACCGGCAGCCTTCTGGATGGCCAGGAAGGCAGGATCGTCGCTGAAATCCTGCGTCGGGGAGTTCCGGCCGCCTGACCGAAGTTTATTGAGAGCTGAATGTTCGGTGTGCCACTGGCTCCGCCAGTGTGCCTTTCGCTGTTCGTCCCTCAGAAGACACTGGCGGAGCCAGTGGCACACGATGAGCAACTTCTCTTCAGCGACGCTGCCACAACCGGGCCACTTCGCACAGCCCCGCTTCCAGCGCCAGCGGAACAGGGACGTTCTGTTCGAGGGAGGCATCCAAAGCAAGCAGCGGTTCGAGGCAATCGGTGGCGAGGTCGATTCGGTCTGGTCCCTGAACCGTTGAAGTTTGAGTCCACGATGCAACGTCTGCCAACGACGAATCCCCAGCGAGCCGCGGCTGGCAGTCGAGTCGCACCCAGTCATTGATCGCCTCAACCAGGAAGCGGACGCTCCAACGGGCAACCGCCCGTTGATCGAGGCCCGGCGTCTGGACCTGATCGGCCAGTTCGACAATTTTCTTGGCGAGGTCGATTCCACCGGCCGTCGATGATCGCAACCAGTTTCGCAGAATCTGCCGCAGCTCCCGCATCTGGGGATCGATGAGTTGCGCGGCCATGACGAGGCTGCCCCCGCTGACGGCCGCGACGCGACGAGCTTCCTCGTCCGATTCGACGAGGTTTTGATCGAGCAGCAGCCCGGCTAATTGAGTCTCCGACAGCGGCGAGAACCGCACTTCCTGGCACCGCGAGCGAATGGTTGGTAGCAACTTGTCGGCGGCAGCGGCGATCAGTATCAGGACGGCCCCCGGGGGAGGCTCTTCCAGCGTCTTTAGCAGGGCGTTCGCCGACTCGTCATTCATCGAATCGGCATCGTCGATCACCGCGATCTTGCGATCGCCCGCCGAGGGACGCAATGACAGATCATGACAGAGCCCGGCACGGCCGCGTTCCTCTTTGTCACCGATGAACTTGTCGATGGTCAGTTCACGCTTGCCGCTTTCCCGCTCCACGAGCAGGAAGTCGGGATGCGACCCGGCCAGGAACGGACGACAGCCGGAGCATTCGCCGCAGGCTTCCAGTTCTTCATCGGGAATCGCCCGGCAGAACAGGCATTGAGCCAGTAAGGTCGCGAAGCGGCGCTTGCCGATTCCCGCCGAGCCCACGAACAGGTACGACTGTGAAAATCGTCCTCGGGACAATGCCTCGCGGAGCTGCCGCAGAGGCTCTTCGTGTCCCTTGAGAGATGACCAGACAGAATCGGCACGTCGCGACATGCGGGGCAGCATGGGCCAGCGCGTGGGCGAGTGTCAACTCCATCAATGGAACGACCGGGAGGCAATGCTTCCCGGTCAAGCACGATTGATCGTGGTTTGCTAACCCAAGCGGTGGCTTCTCGAAGGAGCCGACAATGTCGGCCGATTCGATGGACCAACGGGGCCTTGAATCTTGCCCTAAGGCGCTTCGACTTCGTACGCCGCTCGTTCGACGTTGTACTGTTCGATCGCGCGAATCTGGTTCGAGAGCTTGGTCTCGGGGCCCTTCGGGAAATATTGGACGTCGTCCTCGAGGAAGTAAGCCGACGGAAGCGTCTGGCCGCCGACGGTCGTTTGCAGGAAAGGGCCCCCTGCCATCCGCAGGCATCCCGTGGAGGAAATTGCTGCGGCCAGGACCGTCAACGCGGCCAGTTTGCGACCCACAGCTCCAACATTCCGCTTCATGACGGCATCCTCGACCGGTGCACTTCGCGACAGTAGGGCGACCGCGCCCCGCAGCCTTGCGATCCACAGAATGAACTATCGGCCGTTACTACCCAAAACTTCGGACAATTCAGCAAGATCGTCAGAAACGGTGCAACCGGCGCGGCGATATGAACTTTTTGTACACTTCTTTGGACTGCCTTCCCTTTTCGCGGGTGACACTGGTCAGCCGAGGTCAGAGGAGCGGCCAGTCGCCGGGTTGCGGAGCTTCGATCGTGATGTCGTCGTATCGAATCGGGTGCTTCAGGCTCAGACGGGCTGCATGCAGCAGGATACGATCGGGGGCTGGCCCCTCGAGATTAGCGCGGCCGCCGCTTGCCAGGGAAGAATAGGTCGAATCGCCCACGATCGGGTGACCGATGGCCGCCATCTGGAGTCGAATCTGGTGCATGCGGCCGGTTTCGAGCTGCACTTCCACCAGCGATTTTGTTCCGTTCGTCGCCAGTTTACGCCAACGGAGCCGCGACTCTTTGGCCCCGTTCACATGGGGATCGCAAACCTCGCCGGCCGCGTGGTCGGGGATTTTCCGCAGCCAGTGACCCAGTTGACCGCCATCTTCGACCGGAACGCCTTCCACGATGGCCCGGTAGATCTTGGTCACGGTTCGCTCGCGAAACTGTTCGGCGAGTCGGGCCGCCGCCTTCGAATTTCGCGCGAAGACCACGACGCCCGAAACCGGGCGATCGAGCCGATGCGGAATTCCCAGGTAGACATTCCCCGGTTTCGCGAACGCCTGCCGGATATAGCCCCGTACCAGCGATTCCAGCGACGGAACGTGCTTCGGAACTCCCTGGGTCGGGAGGCCCGCCGGTTTGGAGACGGCGAGCAATGGACCGTCTTCCCGCAGGATCTCCAGTGGCTCGGCGAATCCGTCGACCGCGACAAGTCGTCGACTCATCCGTGATTCGAGTTCCAGGCTGGTTCCGGGCAGAGGTTGGTGTTCGGACATGGCAATCTCACGCCACCGCTTCGTGCAGCCAGGCATCCCAGCAAGTGGGCGGCGGCGCGGTTACCGCGACCAGTTCCGGCAAGACCGGATGGCGAAAGGTCAGCTCCGAGGCATGCAATGCCAGGCCATGATTGGGAAGCCGCACGCGCGAACCGTACTTGACGTCACCCAGGATCGGACACCCCAGCGACGCGAGCTGCACGCGAATCTGGTGGCTGCGACCGCTCTCCAACAGAATGGAGATCAACTGGCGGGACACTCCCGACCGAACGAGTTCCCAGGACAGCGAACTGCGGCGAGCGTCGGGTGTGCCTTCCGGAACAACGCGAGACTGGTTGGTCACTCGATCCTTGGCGAGCCACTGAACCGTCGATCCCGATGTCCGGGGCAGCCTTCCGGCGACCAGCGCGAGGTATCGCTTGGTCATCTGGTGATCGCGAATCTGCTCCGACAATCGCGAAGCCGCCTTGCTGGTCCGCGCGAACAGCAGCGCGCCCGACACATTGCGGTCGAGCCGATGGACCACGCCGAGGTAGACGCGCCCCGGCTTGTGATACCTCCGCCGGATGTATTCGATCGCGGCGTCAAACACGGTCGCCGAGCCCTGCTCGTCGGCATGAACAACCAGTCCGGCCGGTTTGTTGACCACCAGGCAGTGGTTGTCCTCGAACAGAACATCCAGCGGCGGCGGGAGCGGGCCGCGACGGGATGCGGTCATCATCTCCGCTCTTTCACGTCGCCAGAAACAAAAGCACCCCTGCCGTCCGCGACGACAGGGGTCTTCTGTGTGCCTGGGGGGGATAAATACAAGGCCCAGAGATCGATAACCCGTAACGCGGCACACCCAAACAAATCTAATTCGGACGTTACGAAGCGCCAAATCGATTGTCAAATGAAGATTGTCAAAATTCATCGATTGGGATTCTGGCACTGGCCAGTGAAGTTAATCCGAAGCCTGTTCAAAAATCACTGCACGGCCGTTACGGCTTCGCGAAACAGCATCTGTCGATGCAGTTCGCCCGGGTGACCTTTCCCGCGAAATCCTCCAAAAAAATGCGGCTGGCAGATTTAGTGAATCTTGCCAACTCGACTCGGATGAGTTTATCGTGTAGGGATTGGAATGGACTCGACGCGGAGATGCAGCCTTGCGTTCGGCGATCAGCTCCCCTCGGGAACCGCGATTCGTCGCGGATCTCGATAGTTTACGGGCCGGCTCTCCGGCGGTGTGCGATGTCGTGGATTCCACGGTGGCCGCTGCTCGTAGCGTGCACGACGCCGCGTTGGAAGAAGCGGCCCGTCACAAGTGGATCGAGAGCCAAAAGCACGGTCGCGATCTGGGCGGCCTCGCGCTGGATGAATGGTTCCGGCGGCATTGGCTTCCCTATTGCCGCTTTTGCCGACTCGAGCACCTGCGCGGCCGGAACCCCTGGCGGGAATTCGGCTTCCACGATTTTGGCCGGCTGAGCGAGTTGCTGAAACAGGGCGACTTGCTGCTGGATCGAATCTTCGACCGGCTCGAATGCGGTCAGGAAAACCTCGACGTGATCAACTGGGCCATGGACTGGGGCTTGGACATCGACCGTGTCATCGAGCTGCTCGAACTGGTCGACATCAATCGCGCGCGGCTGGATCCGCTCTACATCGCCGGACAGGGTTAGCAGCTCGGCCGGGTTCTTTTTTCCATGGCCGTGCCTCGACGGCAGACTTTTGGCATGGCTCCCTTCACTGTTGCCGCTCCTCAAGACGGTAAGACCGTTCTCGCCGCTCTCCGGGAACTCGAGCCCGGCAAAACGTGGTCCCAGTGGCGCGCATCTCTTTCGCGGCGGGCGATCTTCATTAATGGCTGCGCCTGCCTGGATGAACGCTGGCGAGTGCGCGCGGGTGATGAGATCGAAGTCCGCGATAGCCCGGCCGGGACGCCTCTCGCCCCACCTCGCGTCAAACTGATCGACGTTCGCGACCAGTTTGTCGTTATCGCCAAACCGCCGGGTGTCATCAGCGTGCGGCGTCCCGAAGAGCGGCGGCTCTCGGCTGCATCGCGCCGCGCCAATCCAACAGCCGACGAACTCGCGGCTGACCTGATTGCTTCCCGAGTCCGCAACCGGCGGTACGGAACCGTCAACTTGCTCCCTGTTCATCGACTCGATCGCGATGCCAGCGGGCTCTTGGTGTTCGCCAGAAATCCGACAGCCCGCGAGCAATTGATCCAGCAATTCGCCCGGCATGCCGTTCTTCGACGATACCTCGCGTTTGTCGTGGGAAATCCACCCGAAGGCCGCTACGAATCTCGCCTTGTCGATAATCGGGGAGATGGCCGTCGCGGCAGCCAGCCCGGCGAGAAAGGACAGATCGCGATCACCGATGTTCGCGTGCTGGAAGAGTACAACGGGCGCAGCCTGTGCGACTGTCACCTGCAAACCGGCCGTACCAACCAGATTCGCATTCATCTCGCCGAGCGCGGCTACCCCCTCTGCGGCGAATCGAAATACCTGATCAAACCCGACGGCCCGCGCTTCCCCGCCGATCCGCTGGCTCCACGGCTGGCGCTGCATGCCGAAGCGTTGGGATTCGACATGCCGGGATCGGGCGAATGGGTCGAGTATCACGAACCCCTTCCTCCCGATCTGGCGACCTTTCATCGCAAGATTTCGCGATCGGGTTCCGCCTCGCCCCCTTCACTCTAACGGCCCTTGATCGACAGAGGCTTGTCGCGCGTGTCTCCACACACTGATCGCGATCATCCCCCAGGCCAGACCCACGCCGCGCCAGAACGGCGGGCCGAAGACGACGGTCGCCTGAAAGACCAGAAACCCGAAATAGGGATGCACCATCCATCGGGACAGCGGCCGCTTCCACCAATTCCCATCACGCCACCAGCAGACCATGTCGACCAGCCAGATTGCCGTCGCCACGTGATTCAGAATCAATCCGGCCCCGCTGGAAACGCCGGTCAGTTGTTCTGTTCGCTTGGCAACATGTTCCCACGCGCGGGCTGGCTCCACTCATGAATCGCCCCAAACGCGACCAGCACATGGGCCAGGTAAAAGAGGCCGCCAATCGTCCAGATCAGCCGCACAATTTTCGCGATCCGATCGGCTTGGGCCGAAATCGCCCGGTTCGTCGGCGTGGCCAGATCCCACGTCGCCCGCACCAGGTAAGCCGCCATGGCCAATCGAACCGTTCCTCGCGTCAGCCAGTCGGCGGTCATCGCATCCATGAATCGTGGTTATCCGTCTGGTTGTCGAACGGCGGCAGTAACGAGTTCCAAGAATTGAACGCGCATTGATTCATGGTGAAAATCCCGCCGAGAGCGGCCGCAGCCGGGCAAGCGATGTCGCGAGGCCTCGGCACGGCGAAACCCCCCGTCTTTTCCGGCCCAAGGCGTTGTTCGCCGCGCGCTGTTGGTCTGCCCTACCGGAACTTCCGATTTGATTATCTGAACGAAAGCACTAAGATGAAACCTTCCTATAGGTTTCAGAGGGCCTCCAAGGGCGAATTTCCTGTTGAGAGTCTCCATCGCGACCTGACGTTCACCAAGGCCGCGACAATTCTGGGCGTGTCAGCGGCACGCTAAGAATTGGAGATAAGTCAGGACGGCTTCAAGTGCTTCGTCATCCTCTCAATGGTTATCGCTTCTACCGAAGAAAAGACCTTTCGTCCTTCCTTCGGACCATCCGCGAAACTCGCCAAACTTCGAGGCCCGACCATGAGTGACGTTCAGGAAGCGCTCTCCCGAACAGTGTCCAACGGTTTCGAGCCGATTGATCCGCTCGAAGCGGACGTCTGTCAGGCCACAGACGCCGAGCGGGCGCCCCGCTGTTCGGAGAAGCAGCTCGCGCGTGAACTCGCAGGGATGACCAAGCTCCACGAGCTCAGTCTGCGTTTGACCCAGCAGCCCGACCTCAACGAGGTCATGCGGGAGGTAATGGAAGCGGCTGCTGAACTGCTGGGCGCGCAGAGGGCAACAGCGCAATTGATCGACACGCACGACCAGTCGTTGCGCCTCGCCGCGACAATGGGCTTCGACTCTGCGTTCTCCAACCGGTTTCAGATCGTACGGGCCGACGGCAGCACTTCTTGCGCGGCGGCTCTCCGTCGACAGACGCGCATTGTCATCGAAGACCTCGCTTTCAACCCCGAGTTCGCGGCCTTTGCGGAAATTGCCCAGCCATTGGGGCTTCGTGGCGTCATGTCCACGCCGCTCGTCGCCAGCGACGGGTCGCTGATTGGCGTCTTCACAACCTACTGGGATCAACCCCATCGCCCCAGCGACCATCAGATGCGCTTGCTCGATTTATACGCACAGCAGGCGGCGCGTCAGGTCGAACGTCGCGTAGCCGAACAGGCCCTGCGAGCGAGCGAGCAGAAACTTGCCACCGAAGCAGCCGACCTGGAATCGCTGCGACAATTGAGCCTGCGCGTCGCCGCGACGAGTGATCGAACCACAGCGCTCAACGACATTCTCGACGTGGCGATTCGGATGGTCGGGGCCGCGAAGGGGAACGTGCAGCTCTACGACTCTTCGGACGACACGTTGAAGATCATCGCGCACCGCGGTTTTAACGATGAATTCCTTGAGTACTTTAAGACGGTCCCCATGGGGTATTCGTGCTGCGGCGCCGCCATGGAAAACCTCGAACGCGTCCTCATTGAAGATGTCTTCACGGATGCGCGGTTTTCTGATTTGAGCGGCATCTACGCACGGCACGGCTTTGCCGCAGTGCAGTCGACGCCGCTGTTGACCAGCGATGGCACGCTGCTGGGCATGTTCTCGACCCACTTCGCCGAGCCTCATCGCTTTAGTGAGCGCGATCTGCGATTGCTCGATCAGGTCGCCCAGCACGCCGGCCGCATCATCGAGCGGACCCAGGCCGTACAAGCCCTGCGCGATCGCCAGGTCTGGCTCAACGGTCAGCGCGAGGCGCTGGAGGCGGCCGTCAATGGCGCTCCACTCGAGACGTCGCTCGGCGTGCTTGTCCGCACGGCGATTGAAGCAGTCGGCGGGGATGCCAGAGCTGGCTTCTATCTGACGAACGACGACGTTACCTCGCTTTACCACGTTGTCGGCATGCCTGCCGAATATGCCAAGGCTGTCGACGGCTTCAAGGTCGGACCCGATTCACTGGCCTGCGGCCTTGCGACGGCAACCGGAAAGGCCATTCTCACGGCCGATGTGAAGGACGATCCTCTCTGGTAGCCGTGGCTGTGGATGGCCGAAAAATTTGATTATCGCGCCTGCTGGAGCTTTCCAATTCAGACGGCAGCCAACCGGTTCGTGGGAACGCTGGCCATCTATTCCTCCCAACCGCGCTCGGCCAGTCCGCGCGACGAAGAACTCGGCGCGCTCCTGGCCCATACCGCATCGATCATCATCTCCCGACACAAAGAATCGGAGGTGCGGAAGCTGGCCGAAGAGGCGCTTCGCGAGGCGGACCGTCGCAAAGATGAGTTCCTGGCGACCTTGGCCCACGAACTCCGCAACCCGCTCGCTCCGATTCGCTCGGGCTTGGAAGTGATGAGGATCGCAGATGCGGATCCGGCCACGCGGGAAGAAATTCGCTGCACCATGGTTCGGCAGACCGATCAATTGGTGCGACTGATCGATGATCTCCTCGACGTTTCCCGCATCACCCGCGGAAAGCTCCAGCTTCAGTTGGCAGAGGTGGAGCTGAAAGCCATTGTGAAAAGTGCCGTTGAGGCAACCGGCCCCTACATTGACGAGCGAGGACATCATCTCGAGATCGACTTACCGCAGGAGCCCATCACTCTGGAGGCCGATCGACATCGCCTGGCTCAAGTCCTCTGCAACCTGCTTCATAACGCGGCGAAGTATTCGCCAAAGCCCGGCCACATCCGTCTCCTGGCACGAAAGGAAGATCGCGACATTGTCTTTTCCGTCCGCGATGAAGGGCTTGGCATACCTCCCGAGAAACGGACCGAAGTCTTTCAGATGTTCGCACAGATCGAGCGAACCGGTCAGAACGGCTACACGGGCCTCGGAATCGGCCTCACCCTGGTCAAATCCCTCGTGGAAATGCACGGCGGGACAATTGAGGTGTTTAGCGAGGGCGAAAACAGCGGCAGCGAATTCATCGTGCGGCTTCCAGACTGCGTTGTTGAAGGTTCCGTGTGCGGCCAACCCGCCAGCGGAATCGGACTCCCCGCGGCGCCGGCCAAGCGGCGAGTTCTGGTTGTCGACGATAACAAGGACGCCGCCCGCACGCTGGGCATCATCGTCGAAATGTGCGGAAACGACATACGACTGGCCCACGACGGCTCCGAAGCTCTCAAGGTCGCGGAAGAATTCCTCCCCGAAGTCGTCCTGCTCGACCTCGGAATGCCGCGGATGGATGGCTACGAAGTCGCAAAGCACATCCGCCTTTCCCCCTGGGGCCAGGAAACCCTGCTCGTCGCCCTGACAGGCTGGGGTCAAACCGACGACAAGCGCCGAACAAAAGAAGCCGGTTTCGACCACCATCTCGTTAAACCAGCCGATCCAACAACGCTGATGGCCCTCCTGGCCCAACAGCGCGAAGTTTGCTGCGAGTAGGAGTGCGCCATGCTTCCAAATGAAGGAGCTTTCGGCGTTTTGCGAGATCGATGTGGCAGTCGGTCTCCGACCAAACCGTGAGTCACGCTTCCGAATAGCCGAATTCGATCCCCAAGGAATCGAGGACATCACGCCATGAGCGAAGTCCGTTTGACGATCCGGGACGCGGAAGGCGACTGGTCAGGAACCGTGAGTGGCAGCACGGCCGACCGTGCGATCGCCGCGCTGAGTGCCGACCCGTTCACGCTGGCGGAACTGGAAACCGCTTGCGCCCGGTTCGAGAAACCAAACCGCAGTCGCTCCTTCTTCGCGAATCTCTCGGCGGGATTTTGCGAGGAACCCCACGATGCCGGTCTCGTCGTTATCGACCTCGTGGCGCGGCTGGTTGTCGTCGACTCCACCTACTCGTCGCCCGGACCGACGGGAGAAGTCTGTTATCACGATGGGCAGTGCGCCACCGACAAGTCGCTGCGCTATCACCTCGCCGAAGATTGGCTATTCCTGGGCGATCGCTTTCTATGGCACGCCACGGCGGACCGGCGGCGTCGGGAGCGAGCCGCAAACCCCGTTTTCGATGCGCGTCGTGTTTTCTATGGCAGTCCACTGCTGGAGTTCATCGCCCGCGAAGTGTTCGCAGCTCATACGCGCCACCGGACGATAACCGCCGAAGCACAAGACTCCATCAAAGAAATTCACGCCGCCTGGCTGTTAACCCGGCGCGACGACCTGGAGAACGCCTGCCCCCGCGACGTGGCACTCGCACGACACCAATACATCTCTTGGGACTTGCAGGATCAGGCGGATCGGTGGTCGCTCCTTGGGGAATGCCCGCCCGGTTTGGATGAGTCGTCGGTCGCATACCGCCACGGCGGCTTCGGCACGCACGAATTAGTTCTATATTACGATCTGGTTCGCGAACTCCTGTGGAGCTGTTGGGAGCAACTGGCCCACTTGAACGAAACACAGCCAGCCGCTGGCCGGCCTGAAACATTCCTGGTCGGAGATTTTCTCACGAGTGAAATCCCCCGTCTGGAAAGTATTCGTGACAACTGGCTTGAGACACCCGATCCAGAATTTCATGGACGAACGCCGCGGTCGATCATCGACCGCGAGCGCGCTCGCGTCCCTGAAGGAATGTCCGGTCATCATGCGATCGTCGATCCCGATTGTCCTTGCTGCCAGATGCTGGCCGACATGCCCGGGCCGGTGTTCTGGCACTTGGATGGCTGCAACATGGATGACAACTTCGCCTTCGACATCGACCATCGCACCCGCGAGGAATGGGAGGATGAACAGCGGAAATGGGAGGAGCATCATCGGCGTGGTGACGCCGAACATGCGGAACGCCAGCGACTGGGGGTGACGAACGACTCCGGTTTCGGTGTCGAGGACGAACAGTCCGTCTGGTCGTCCAGCTTTTCCGGGGAAGATGCCGCCGACCTGCCTCTGGGCATGCGCTTGTTCGGCATCGGCTGTCGCCTGGCGGAACTAATCGCCGATCTTCGCGGCGACCAATCCTCGTCTCCGCAGGGGCAGCAACTGATCGACCGACTGAACCGCGACTTCGGCAATTTGCGCGAGCTTCTCCAGAACTCCGAACCATCGCTCGCGGCATCGCTGATCGATCCTGTGATCGACCGATTTACGGAATCGCTCGCCACCGTAGCATCGACTCGACCGGATCTGGCTGTGAAATGCGAATCGCTCACGAACAGCCTCGCCAGATTTCTGGAGCCTCGCTCCTCCGATTCGACGTGGGATTCCGACGATTCGGATCTGCCGCTCTAGAACACGTTTCAAAACCCGGTTGGTGGCTGCAAAACGTCTCGAAGTCGAGGACATACCCCGTTGCCCAGAGGGTTTTGAAACCACCTCTGAGAAGCTTTTTTTTCAAAAGTCGAGCCCGGAAGCGCAAAGCAAAATGCAGAGAGCGAAAAGCCAGAGACTTTGTTGAATGGATAGGACTGGGCTTTCAGCTTGTCGCCTTCCGCTCCAAGCATTTTCAGCCGCCAGGATTTCAACCGGCGGTTCGACAGCATCGAATTTCGCCTTGCACGCCAAGGTTCGTTAAGACTCTCATCAAGCATGGATCGGATTTGGGCAGCAAGCCAACCGCTCTCAAGAAGAGCGGCCCCATTGAAGCTGGCTCCTTCGGTCACATCCCCGCCAGGGAGCCCAGACGCGGCTTACGCGATCGGGCCAAAGCCCAATCGATGCTTCGTGGAATTGCCATCGCATGAATTGTGACCGTCCCGGCCGATGTCGACGATCGGACGCATGGACAATCGAGAGCGAGACCGCCGTGGTGTATCTATTGCCGGGGCCTGGCTGAGGGGCAAACGCATCGAACGGGAGATCTAGAGGCTCATCGACGACGAACGGCGGGTCAGAGCCGAACTGCTTCAGGACACCCCCTGACGTCGGTTCCGCCCTTGCGATCCTGAATCAGGCGGCTTCGACCACGACAGCACTTGCCTGGCCGACACGCGTCACGTTGATCGTCAGGAACAGCTTGTTCGATGATTCGAGCGGTGCCTTGGCAACAATGTTCAGCGGGCAGGCGGGGTCCGGCTCATCGTAGTTCAACGTACGCGGAATGAAACCTTCGTGAAGGCCGACCAGCGAGACGGCGAGTTCCAGAAGTCCCGCGCCCGCCCCGGAATTGCCCAGGAAACTCTTGGGGGCGGTAACAGGAATCGACTTTCCGAGTTCCGGTCCAAAGACATCGAGAATCGCGGCCGCTTCCGCCGCGTCAACGTCCTGGGTTCCCAGTCCGTGCGCATTGATGTGACCAATCTGATCGGGGGTCACTCCTGCCGACTTCAGGGCTCCGGTCATCGCCAACGCGAGCGCCTTTCGCACGTCGGGTTTGCCTTGCGGGGTCGCCACGCACGCGCTGCCGGTTGAAACAACTCGTCCCCAGATCTTCGCGCCGCGCTCTTCGGCGTGCTTTCGCGTTTCGAGCATCAGGGTGCACGACCCTTCGGCTACGACTCGACCGGCTCGGTTCTTCTCGAACGGGCGGGCTCGTGTCGCGGGGGCTTCCGGAGTCAGGGCGAGATCGTGCCACAACGCCAGGTGCAATGTCTTGATCGGGTGGAGCGTCGTTCCGGTCGTTCCGGTAATCATCATGTCGGCCGCGCCGCGTGACAAAATGCGGCTGGCTTCGCCCAGGACCGCGCCGCCGGAAGCATCGTCCATGGTCAGCGAATTGCTGGGGCCGCGGGCGTCGAGCGAGATGCCAATGTGGCAGGCAGGCATGTTGGGCAGGTACCGTAGCAGCCAGAGCGGTTCCATCAGCGGATACCCCTCTGACATCCACCGTTCGAATTGAAACGTCGTATTCGTCGAACTGGCGACACACGGCTGGCTCAGAATGTCGGGGGCGCTCAGCATCAGGTTCGCGCCATACTCGATTCCCATCCGCGAATGATCGACCGAGTCGAGCGGCAGCCTCGCGTGTTCGACTGCGATGTGAGCCGACGTGACCCCGAGTTGAATCTCGCGGCACATCGCCTTGAGATTCTTCCGCATCGACTTCAGGTAGGTCTTCTTCGCCGACTCTTCAGTGAATTCACGGACTTCGCCGGCCACGTGGTCGGGCGATGCAACATCGGGCCAGATGGTGCAGTAGTCGATCCCCGAGCGCCCTTCCCGCAGCGCGGCCGTGAAGGCCTCCACGCCGATCCCCACGGGACTGACAATTCCCAGGCCGGTAATCACCACATCGGTCGCTGACGACATCTTGTTCGGTTTCCTGAATCAGCTCGCCCTTGAAAGTCGCGAGATGACGGGAACTGGTTGAAGGGGGGATACTGCCAATTCCGGCGCCATCTTGTCCAGTTGCCTCCTGGAGGACATACCATCTCCCTTCAGAAGACTATCGCCCGGCAGGATGCACACCGTTCAGGGGAATTCGCCAGACTCACTTGGCACGTCCGTGAATTCAGTGTACGCGCCGACCCGGCGTCAGACGAGTCTACCGATATTTCCGGCCATGTCCTAACGGTTGGGAGCGCCTCGGGGCGGGAAAGGGTCGCGGAGAGCCCATCGGGAAAACCCCGACCGTCTTCGCTTTCGAACCAACTCGCTGCCCGAGCGCCGCGGCCAATACGCTGTTTTGCCAGGCGGTAAGTCCCGACGATGCACGGTCTATTCCGCCTATTCCGCGCGTTTGACAATCAGACAGGCATTGTGCCCGCCGAACCCAAAGCTGTTGGACAGCACTGCGTCGCAGCGCAATTGGCGGGCTTCGTGCGGAACGTAATCCAGATCGCAATCGGGGTCGGGCTCATCCAGGTTGATCGTCGGTGGGACGGTCTGGTGCAGTAGCGCCAGAACCGACGCCACCAGTTCCACGCCGCCCGATGCTCCCAGCAGGTGGCCCAACTGGCTCTTCGTGCTCGACACGCAGAACTTGTACGCGTGATCTTCGAAAACCCGCTTGATCGCGTTCGTCTCGGCCTTGTCCCCCAGCGGCGTGCTGGTGCCGTGGGCGTTGATGTAGTCGATATCGGTGGGATTCAGCTTCGCGTTTCGCAGGGCGCCCTGCATCGCGCGGGCCGCCCCGGTGCCATGCGGGTCGGGAGCCGTCATGTGGCTGCCATCGGATGACAGTCCAAACCCGACGATTTCCCCGAGAATCGCCGCACCGCGCTTGCGGGCGTGCTCGTACTCTTCGAGAACCAGAATCCCGGCCCCTTCCGACAGAACAAAACCGTCGCGATCTTTATCGAAAGGTCGGCTCGCGGCTTCCGGATTGTCGTTCCGCGTCGACAGCGCCGACATGCGGGCGAAGCCGGAAAGCCCCATGGGGGTGATGGCGGCTTCGCTGCCACCCGTTACCATCACGTCGGCCATGTCGTGCTGGATCATGAAGACCGCGTCGCCGATCGCGTGGTTCGACGAGGCGCAGGCCGTCGACACAGCCGAACTCGGTCCGCGGAGGTGCCACAGGACCGAAATGTTTCCGGCCGCTGCATTCACCATCAGTTTGGGGATCATGAACGGCGACACCCGGCTGGGGCCGCGATCGAACAACCGCGTATGCTGTTCTTCGATTTCGTTCAGTCCGCCGATTCCGCTGCCAATGATCGTTCCGGCGCGGTACGGATCGGCATAGTTCAGCAGGTCCAGCCCCGACTGCGTAATCGCCTTAGCGGCGGCCGCAACGGCAAACTGAACGAACCGATCGAGCCGCTTCGCTTCGCGCGGATCAAAGTGCGCGCCGGGATCCCAATCGCGGATTTCCCCGGCGAAGTCCACCTTGAAATCATCGGTATCAAAGCGGTTGAGTCGCGTGATCCCACTCTTGCCGCAGCACAGCTTTTCCCAAAAGTCGGGAAGCTCGCAGCTAAGAGAAGTGATGACCGACATTCCTGTCACGACGACGCGTCTGGCCATCCGTCACTGCTTCTCCTGGATGTAATTCGCTGCATCGCCGACGGTCTTGATCTTTTCGTAGTCTTCGTCGGGGATGGTGATCTCGAACTCGTCTTCAAGTTCCATGACGAGTTCGACCACGTCGAGCGAATCGGCCTTCAGATCGTCCACGAACGAGCTTTCGGCCTTGATGTCTTCCTTCGGAATGTTGAGTTGCTCGCTGACGAGAGCGATGACTTTTTCGAGAACCGACGACACGCTGAACTCCTTCGGAGCAGGAACTCGTATTCGCTTCAGATTCCGGCTGGCGTCCTGAACCGGCAGAACCCGTTTCATCCTTCGGGCGTTTTGAGTCGTGTCCTATCGTCGGCCGACGGAACTGACTGGCGCCGTGCTGTTTTAATCCCTCGCAGATTCCATTTTGTCAACAGGGCCAGGCCAAACCGAATCCGTCGGGCTGGCTGGTTCCGCGAAACGTTCAAATGCGATTCGCACGCGGAGATGCCGTCGCTGTAGAGGCCCTGGAGCGCGTGAAGATATACCCGGTTCGAAAGTGCGTGTAAATGTCAGCAGCCGTGTCAAAACAGGAAACCCGGTGAAGCCGTCTCGTGGCCATTCCCGGCCCGAGTCCCGGGCATGCTTCCGCCGACTGAAACAGACCTGCCTCACGGGCTGTCATTCACGGTTTCGCAGCTGGCTTTCCGGTCAATCCGCTTGAGAAGGCCCTTGAGCACCTTGCCCGGCCCGATCTCGAAGAATCGATCGACTCCGGCATTCAACAGGGCCCGCATTGAGTCCTCCCAGAGGACTGGGCGCACGACCTGGCGGACCAGAATTTCCCGGATTTCCCCGGCGTCGGAATGGGCCACGGCATCGACATTCGAGACGACCGGAATTCGGGGCGGGCGGACTTCAACGGTCTCCAGCACCGCCGCGAGGCGCTCGCAGGCCGACTCCATGAGTGGCGTATGAAAGGCCCCGGCGACCGCCAGCGGGACGGGCTTTCCGCCGGCCTGTTCGATGATTCCGATGACGGCTTCACATGCGGGTTTCGACCCCGACAGAACCGTGTTCCCGGGGCACAGGTAATTGGCGATCCAGAGGGGACCGGCCGCGACCGCCTCGTCCCGCACCTGCTCCACCTTTTCCCGGTCGAGCTGGTCAGCGCACTGACCATGCTCGGGAGGGATTCGCCTCCGCCGCCGCCTGCATCGCTTCGCCACGCGCCGCAACGACCTTCAGGCCGTCGTCGAAACTCATCGCGTCCGCGAAGACGAGGGCCGTGTATTCCCAGGCCCGCGGCATGCGTGCAACTCGCGACTTCTTCGGGGCGTTCGCCTCGCAGCCACTCAAGTGCCGCCAAGCTCGTCACGAACAGGGCCGGCTGGCTGAAATTCGTGCGATCGAGCTGCTCCTGCGGACCCTCGAAGCAGATTTTCGCCAGGTCGTACCCGAGGATTTCGCCCGCGCGATCGAAGAGTTCCCGAGCCCGAGGCGAGCTTTCGACGATCGTCCGGCCCATGCCGATGTGCTGGGCTCCTTGACCGGGAAAGAGAAATGCCGTTCCGGCCATGTTGTTCGTCCTTTAGATGCGCGAGCGGCAATTCTGTCGATGCCGAAACGACGCTGCGAAAGAAGCGTTTTGTCCACGGCGCCAGCGCAAAGTTCGCGCTCAGGTCGTGACGCAAACGGTGTCGTCTTCCAGCGCTTCGACGATCTTTTGATTGATCCCGCGGCGATGAAACAATCGGGCGACTCGCAGGGCGTTGAAGATGGCCCGACGGTCGCTCGCACCGTGAGCGATCATGCAGGTGCCGTCGATCCCCAGCAGCGGGGCGCCGCCTTCTTCGTGGTATTCAAATTTCTTGCGCAGGGCCTGAAACGCGCCGATCGCCTGCTGACGTTCGGCCGACAGCGCTCCCACAACGCTCTCGAAGGCCGACTTCATCAGCATCTCGGCCATCCCTTCGGCGGCCTTCAGCAGCACGTTTCCGACAAATCCCTCGCAGATCACGACGTCGGTCGCACCGGAGTAGAGATCGCGTCCCTCGACGTTTCCCTGGTAGCGATCGCCAAAAGAACTCTTGGAGCAGAGGGCGTGTGCGTCGCGAACCAGATCGGTCCCCTTGCCGTCCTCGCTGCCAATGTTCATCAGGCCGACGCGCGGTTGCTCGATTCCCAGGATTTCCCGGGCATAAATCGAACCCATCACGCCATATTGAACAAGATGCTCGGGGCGGGCCGCCGGGTTGGCACCCACGTCCATCAAGACCGAGCGACCGGCGACCGTCGGCATGGCCACCGCGATTCCCGGGCGGCGTACACCCTTCAGGAACAGGCGGGTCCGCAGTCCGGCAGCAACAACAGCGCCAGTGTGACCGGCGCTGACCACTGCCTCGACCTGCTTGCTCGCCATGAGCTGCCAGCAGACGGCGATGGAACAGTTGGGCTTGCGGCGCAGGGCGTCGGTCGGCTTTTCCTCCATGCCAATCCAGCCATCGGATGGCACGAGGGAAATCCGTTCCGGCAGGCCGCCGTGTTCGGCGAACCACTTAGCCAGCGTCGGTTCATCGCCGACGAGCAGGATTTCCGTGTCTGGATACTCGCGCGCGGCGTCCAGCGCCCCTTCCAGGTTGGGTACGGGCGCATCGTCGCCACCCATCGCATCGAGGGCGATCCGCATGGAGGTCTATTCCTCGACGTTGACCAGAGTACGACCCTGGTAGTACCCGCAAGTGGGGCACACCACGTGTGTCGGAACCTTGGTCTGACATTGAGGACAGTTCGACAACTGAATGGGCTTCAGAAAATCGTGGCTGCGGCGCTTCCGTGAACGCGAGCGAGATTGGCGACGATCCGGTACGGCCATGGTTAGGAACTTTCAGTATCTGGCAAGTGTCTGGGAATTTGCCGCCGGAAATGGACCGTGAGGACGCGAGCATCAACTTTGAGGTGCTCTGCCGTCGGACAGAACCGTCTGGCAAATCGAAAACTTCAAAGATTTCCAGCGAAACCACGTGATCGGGCACATCGCACCGGGGCCGGTCTGCCCACATCGGACTGCAAGATCAACGTCTTAGACGGTCGGCCGGATCACTGGTCGGCGGCGCTCCAACTCGTGCGGATAAATTTGAGGCAATCAAACGGCTTACGGACGGAACGGATTCACCACCCGTTGTGCCGAAGTGGATGAACCGCGAAGGCTTGTTTCACCGTTTGCGGACATCGATTCTTCGATGCCGTACGCCAAGGCGTCATTTCTTCGCCGTTCCAACGCAAGCGGCAAATCCTACGGCGAAATTCGTGGAATTGTCAAGCAAGGCAAGTTGTTGTCTCACTTGGCGTTGATGCCAATCGACCATTTCTCGATGATTTCCGGAGCCGAAGGTCGGCCAGAGGCGGTTTTATCACCGCAGCCTCGGCGAGAACAGGTCGAGCCAAGCCCGTGGTCGTAGAGGAAATGCCGGCAATGCCAGTTACGCGCGACCAGTTGCTCGCCTCGCGGAAGGGTTGGTTGGCACCCTTGGTGGCCGCCATTCTCGCGGGCGGAGTCTATGTGGTGTGTGTCTATTTGTTCACAAATGGTCTGACTGCGGTTCTATGGGCAATTCTCTTGGGCAGCTTCACCGGACTGGCTCTGACGCTCGTCGGCATGGGGTGGTGTTCATGGCTGGCCTTTGAAGAGGGGCCCGGGACGGGTCTTCTGTTTGTCCTGGTGCCGCCCTACATGGTCTGGTACGGAATCACTCGAGCCAAAGTTGCTGGCCCGCCACTGTTGGTTTTCCTGATCGGGCTCGCCCTGATGGCAGCCGCGATCCAGAATGGGAGACAAGCGATCGATCGGATTGCGGCCGCAGGGGGAGGAGACCAGCCCGCCAACTCAGCCGAGGTGATACCCGATTAAATAAATCGACCGTGCGGGGCGACGGTTGAACTGCGGCCTCGCAGAATTCGCGGGCGGCAAAAGAATGAGAGCCGCTGGTCGGATTCGAACCGACGACCTACGCTTTACGAAAGCGTCGCTCTACCAACTGAGCTACAGCGGCGGCGAGCGAGAGTTTAGCAGAATCGTTCCAAGGGGCAAGGGAGACAATGGCAGGGGTCTGGCGGCAAGCAGTTTGTGAGCTCGCTGTCTGGGAATCGATCCCCCGGCTGTCTCCCCGTCTCCAGCAATCGATTGACGATCCGCGTTTTCGGGTGCGGCGACTTTCACGAATTGACGATGTTTTTCCGCAGCCGCCAGAGATCGAAGAACGATTGGTTCTTCTGGTTCCGGGGCCCGAATTATCCCGGTTAATTTCCTGGTGCGGCCGCCATGTCGTGGAACTTCGCGAAGAGAGGATCTGGGTTTTCCTCGATGATGCCGCCAGCCCGTTGGCATGGACGTTACTCGAACTGGGCGTCCGCATGGTTCATCAATATTCCGGAGAACCCTACACGGTCGAAGATTCGTGCCTGGCCTGGTTGCGTCGGGTTCTGAAGAAGGTCCAGACATCCGCTTGAGCCAGTTCCGCAAGGCGGCCACGGCCTGCCGTTGAGTGCGATGTGGCGTATTTTCCAGGCCACGGCATCTCCCATCTGCTATTCTTTTTCGGGAAATCACGCATCATGCTTTTTGCGTTCAGCGGCTGAATTCGGATGAGCAGGAGACGGTGAATGCTCCCCTCGCGACAAGTCACGCGGCGAAAGCTGCTGCAAATCGGCGGTCATTCCTTTCTGGGGCTGAACGCCGCGCGCATGCTGGCGGCGTCAGAGGGCAGCGGCGAGTACGCGGCGCGGGCGAAGTCGGTCATCTTTCTGTACCAGTTCGGCGGTCCCAGTCATCTGGAGACGTTCGATCCCAAGCCGGAAGCCCCGTCCGAGGTTCGCGGCCAGTTTGGCACGATCGCCACTCGCGTGCCCGGTTTGGAGATTTCCGATCGGCTGCCTGAAATGGCCAAGGTGATGGACAAGGTGACGCTGGTGCGCACCGTTCATCACACCATGAAGAATCACAACTCGGCGTCGTACTATGCCCTGACGGGGCATGCCCCTCCGGTCGACGACATTCGCCTGCGCGATTCCCTGGAGCTGTTTCCCGCGTACGGATCCGTCGTCGACAGGCTGATGGGTTCACCGGCCCGACTGCCGGGGTTTGTCTCGTATCCGTATGTGATTCGCGATGGAGAAATCACTCCCGGGCAGCATGCCAGCTTTCTGGGAAAGCGGCACGATCCGCTTCTGGTTCTGGCTGATCCCAATCAGCCGCAGTTCTCGCTGCCGGAACTCAGTCTGCCGACGTCGTTATCGCCCGATCGGCTCGCAAACCGCCGGGCTTTGCAGGACTTGGTCAACGCGCAGACGCGGCTGGCCCAGGACGCAACAGCCCGCGGGGTCGATGAGTTTTACGAGCGGACGCTGTCGATGCTGGAGTCGCCCGAAGTTCGTCGGGCTTTCGATTTGTCTGCCGAACCGGAGACGGTGCGCGAAAAGTACGGGCGGACCTCCTATGGACAGGGATGTCTCCTTGCCCGCCGCCTTGTTGAGTCGGGCGTGCGGTTCGTGAACGTCTACTATTCCGAGAGCATTGGCGGCCGGACGCTGAGCGGCGGTTGGGATACCCATGGGTTCGACAACACCCGCATGTATCCCATCCTGGAAAAGTATCATCTGCCGTTGACCGACCAGACGCTGCCGACACTGCTGATCGACCTCGACGAGCGGGGGCTGCTTGATGAAACGCTGGTGGTCTGGATGGGAGAGTTCGGACGCACGCCGCGGCTGAATGCCAGCATCAGCCGCGATCATTGGCCAGGATGCTACACCGTCCTGCTGGCCGGAGGCGGTGTTCCTCGTGGCTTCGTCCATGGGAAGTCCGACCGATTTGCCGCTTATCCCGATCGCGACCCGGTTCTCCTCGATGATCTCGCCGCGACGATCTTCGCGCTCGTGGGCATCGACCCGAAGACAGAGTTCATGAACCGGCTGAACCGGCCGGTGCCGGTATCGTCCGGGCGCGTCGTGGAGGGATTGTTGGCATGAGCAACCCGCGTTGAGTGGCCGATCCTTGTGCGAATGGCGAGAATCGCCGAGGCGCTTGCCGCGCCGCCAGGAACTGACAGCCGACTCCCGCAAGGAAAGCTCGATGGACGGATTTCCCGCCGATGTTCTGTCTCGCTGGATTCATGTCGGCACGGCGATCGTGCTCGTCGGGGGAACCTGCTTCATGCGGTTCGTCCTGCTCCCGTCGGCACGGGCCACCCTTACCGACGAAGCCCATGAAACCCTGCGGGAAGCCGTGCGCAATCGCTGGAAACGGTTCGTGCATCTGGGAATCGCGCTGCTCCTGATCAGCGGGTTTTACAACTACATCAAGGCCATGCCCGGTCACAAAGGGGTTCCGCTCTACCACGCGTTGATCGGGACGAAGATTCTGCTCGCGTTGGCTGTCTTCTTTCTGGGGTCCGCTTTGGTGGGACGGTCTCCTGCCTTCGCGAAAATGCGTGAATTTCCTCGCCCGTGGCTGATGCTCATTTTGTTGTTGAGTGCTGCCATCGTGGGGATTTCCGGGTATTGCAAGGTAGTGCTGCCGTCCAGAGGGGCGCCGACAGTCATCATGACTTATGAGGCTGGCAGCTAATCGTGCTGGCTGACCGCTGACCGAGCGGGAAAAGCAGTCGCCGTGAACCTTGCGCGGTGTCGTGCTCTCTTTTCAAAAATGCCTCTTCACGCTCCGTTCGATTCGTTCGACGGTATGTGATTGATCGGCCCCTGCGCCGTCCCTGGCAGGGGCTGACGGACTCGGATGCTGTCGGAAAAGTCGTGTGAAATGGTGAGGCGACACACCGACTGTGAGGGCGAATTTTCTAAAACTTGATGCACAGCGAACATTTTCGCTGATCTGGTTGTCAAAATTCGGCGTATTAGGAGAAGTACGCATGGCTGGTGAGACACCCGGAGCGACGGTACACGTTTTGCGATGGAATGGCTCCGGGATCCAAGAGGGATTGGGTCTTCAATGTGTAAACCGCCATCTAAAGACGAGTTATGGCCAAGTATCGGCATCCTGTGATGCGGCAGTGGCGCGATCAGCAGGTGCGTTATGCACCACGTGACGTGCGCTTGCGGCAGATTGAACGGGCCGAGGAGTGGCTCGCCGAGCTTTCTCCCGAGGAACACATTTCCTACTCGGATTTGTCGGAGCGCCTGACCGACGGAACGTCGTCTCAGTACCCCGACCTGGTGATTGAAGGACATTACCTGCTGCATGACCTGCGGCGGTTGATTGAAGATCTGTGCGACAGTTTGAAATTGCCAAGAACGGCGTTTGGAAACGATCTGCTGACGTTGGAAGAAGTGACCGAACGGTTTCGCGTTTCCGCGAAGACGATTGCCCGCTGGAGGGACCAGGGGCTCAGCAGTCGGCGATTTATCGAGAATGGTCGGAGGCGGCTTGGTTTTCTGCGAGCGTCCCTCGAGAAATTCGCGGCTCGAAATTCCGAAAAAGTTCGGCGCGGCGGCGAATTTCGACAGATGTCGGACGACGAGCGGCAGGATCTGATTCGGCGAGCCCGACGGCTTGCCGCCTGTGGAGCCTGTCAGACGGAAATTGCCAGAAGGCTGGCCAGAAAGCTTGAACGATCGCCGGAAACCATTCGTTACACCTTGAAGAAGTTTGACCGAGATTATCCGGAGGTTGCCGTGTTCCCCAATGCCACCATTCCTTTGACCGAGGAACACAAGCGTCAACTCTTTCGCGCGTTCCAGCGGGGCGTGCCAGTCGATGTGCTGGCTCGCGACTGGCAGCGAACCCGAACGAGCATTTACCGCATTGTGGCGGAAGTCCGCGCGCGGGACATCCTGTCCCGTCCGCTCGATTACATGCCCAGCGACATGTTCAACGACCCGGCGGCCGAAGCCGAGATTCTTGGCCCGGCTCCGCAGCGGCAGGGGCGCGCCTCGGTCACGAAAGCGCCTCCCGGACTGCCGCCGTACCTGGCGAGCCTGTACGCGATTCCGCTGCTGACACGCGAGGAAGAGGTTTATTACTTCCGCAAGATGAACTACCTGAAGTCGCGCGCTGCCGAGTTGCGGAAGACACTCGACCCGGCGAAGCCATCGGCCAAGGTGATGGACCAGATCGAGCGCTGGCTCGACGAAGCCAACGAAGTGAAAAACTTCCTGATTCGCAGCAATCTGCGGTTGGTTGTCTCGATTGCCAAGAAGCATCTGAAGCCGAATGTGAGCTTCTTCGAGATGGTCAGCGATGGGAACATGTCCCTGATTCGGGCGATCGAGAAGTTCGACTTCACGCGTGGCTTCAAGTTCTCGACGTATGCGAGCTGGGCCATCATGAAGAATTATGCCAGGTCGATTCCGGCCGAGCATCAATTGCTCGAACGGTTCCGGACTGGTCATGAGGAAGTGTTCCAGTCGTCGTCCGACAGCCGGTCGACCCTGTGGAACGACGAATTGGTCAATTCGCGTCAGCGCGAGGCGATCATGTCGATCCTGGGGGAACTGGAAGATCGGGAGCGGGAGATTCTCGTGCATCGCTACGGCCTGAACGAGGGAACGCAGCCCCAGACGCTGGAGCAGGTGGGGCAACGATTCGGTGTGACGAAGGAGCGCATCCGACAGCTTGAGGCACGGGCGCTGCGCAAGCTCCGCAAGATTGCCAGCGAGAGTCACCTGGAAATCCCGGGAATTTAGCGGTCGCGGAAGAGCGGTTGCTGGATCTCACGGATCTGTTTGGGGCGACCGGAGAATCGGAGCATTTCAACAGTTTTTTCTGATCGCCAGAGGCCCCCGTGGTCCGTGAACCGTTCGGCCGTTCACGTGCTCCATGGGGGCCGAACTGATTTCACCCGTTGGCCTTGCAACGCTCACGTGGTCCGCTATATTCACCCGGTCTACGAAGTCATTCGCAGGGTTTGCTGGCGTAGCTCAACGGTAGAGCACCTGTTTTGTAAACAGGCGGTTGTGGGTTCAAATCCCTCCGCCAGCTTCGCGTGAGCGAGCCAGAAGCCGTTGCCAATCAGTGATTTCTGGAATTCGGCCTCACTTTTCGAGGTCGGTTTGTTTGACGAGAGTCTGCGGGGCGCGAGCCTGTTGACTTTCTGAGTGCGGTCGATGGAAACTCGCGAACTACCGGTGGGATTCCCGAGCGGTCAAAGGGGCCAGACTGTAAATCTGGTGGCTCTGCCTTCGCAGGTTCGAATCCTGCTCCCACCAATAGTTTGAAGCACGAAATTCTAAATTCGAAATCCTAAAATCCGAAGCAGGGCTGGCGATCTCGGGAAGTCCGTCGCTTGGGATTTCGAGTTTAGGATTTAGCATTTCGGGCTTCGCGTTTTGTTTTTTCCTGCGGGTGTAGCTCAATGGTAGAGCTCCAGCCTTCCAAGCTGGTGGTGAGGGTTCGATTCCCTTCACCCGCTCTGTCAAATTGGCGCGACAAGCGGAACCTGGGTGATGGACGGATCCGGGAGTCTGGCGGGCGGCGGGTTTCAGATCCGCCGCAGGCTGGAAGGTCGGGTTCAGCGAGACGCTAAGGGTTGACAACTCGTGCCCTTTTGCACATCTTGATCGACCCGCTGCGGGCGGGGTCGCTCAAGGTGCTGCTGTAGCTCAGTTGGTAGAGTGCGTCCTTGGTAAGGACGAGGTCATGGGTTCGAATCCCATCAGCAGCTCTCGCGTCCGCGTCTGGTGGTCGTGCCGCGTGTGTTTTGTGCCGCGATAAAGTTATCGCGGAGCGGTACTCCGTTTGTACTCGGCGGTCGGTCCGGGCGGCGTGTCCGATCACGCGAAACTCATCAGCGAGAAGGTGTAGGAGCAGAAATGGCGAAGGAAGTCTTTCAACGGACAAAGCCGCACGTGAACGTGGGCACCATTGGCCACATCGACCATGGGAAGACGACGACAACCGCGGCGATTCTGGCCGTGCAGGCCGCCAAGGGGCTGGCCAAGTTCAAGGCCTATTCGGATATCGCCAAGGGCGGTACCGTTCGTGACGAAACCAAGACCGTGACGATTGCCGTCTCGCACGTCGAGTACGAGACCCCGAATCGCCACTACGCCCACATCGACTGCCCCGGCCACGCGGACTATATCAAGAACATGATCACCGGGGCCGCCCAGATGGACGGCGCCATTCTGGTCGTGTCGGCGGCCGACGGCCCGATGCCCCAGACGCGCGAGCACATCCTGCTCGCCCGCCAGGTGAACGTCCCCGCGCTCGTGGTGTTTCTCAACAAGTGCGACCTCGTCGACGACGAAGAGCTGCTCGAGCTGGTTGAGATGGAAATCCGCGAACTCCTCAGCAAGTACGACTACCCGGGCGACGACATCGCCATCGTTCGCGGCAACGCGAAGGGCGCGCTCGATAATCCCAGCGACGAGAAGTACAGCGCCTGCATCACGAATCTGATGGAAGCGCTTGATCGCGATATTCCCGAGCCGGAGCGATCGGTCGACAAGCCGTTCCTGATGGCCATCGAAGACGTCTTCTCGATCGAAGGCCGCGGAACCGTGGTTACCGGCCGTATCGAAGCCGGTCTGGTCAAGGTTGGCGAAAAGGTCGACATCCTGGGGCTCGGCCCGAAGCAGGAAACGACCTGCACCGGGGTCGAAATGTTCCAGAAGACGCTCGATCAGGGGCAGGCCGGCGACAACGTCGGGATTCTGCTGCGTGGCGTGAAGAAGGAAGACGTTCAGCGCGGCCAGGTGCTGGCCAAGCCGGGCAGCCTGACCTGTCACACCAAGTTCGAGTGCAACGTGTACGTGCTGAGCAAGGAAGAAGGGGGCCGTCATACGCCGTTCTTCTCCGGCTACAAGCCGCAGTTCTACTTCCGCACGACCGACGTGACGGGTGATTCGAAGCTGCTGGATGGCGCGGAAATGTGCATGCCGGGCGATAACGTCCGCCTGGAAGTTCACATGCAGAAGCCGATCGCCATGACCGAAAACGTCCGTTTCGCCATTCGCGAAGGTGGCCGGACGGTCGGTTCGGGCGTTGTGACCAAGATTCTTGAGTAGTTCGGCGAGTGAGCCCGCTTCGGTTGGCGAGTGGGCTCGGCCAGTCAGTTTCTGATTGACATCGAGAAAGCCCCTTCGCCGCCGGGTGGCGAAGGGGCTTCTTGCGAAGCGGGAGTAGCCTGATGGCTCGCGAATACGTCTGGTTGGAATGCACGGAGTCGGGCGTTCGTGGGTACCGCACGATCAAGGAAACTCGCGGTACCGAGCGTCTTGAGCTGAAGAAGTACAACGCGAAGCTGCGCCGCCACACGGTGCATAAGGAATCGCGGAAGAAGTAGTTGGAAGAAGTGGTTGGTGGTTGGTGGATAGTGGTTGGTGTGGAAACGCGAGCCGTCTTTACCAATCACTAACTACCAACCACCAGCCGCTTCCCCTACGGGTGTAGCTCAATTGGCAGAGCAGCGGATTCCAAATCCGCAGGTTGGGGGTTCAAGTCCCTCCGCCCGTGCTGAACTTCGGCCGCCTGGTGATTGAGTCGTCCGGTCGTCGGGTCGAAAACGCGGATGAAGGGTCGATTGTCGCGATCGTCGGGTGGTTGAAGGCTGCCCGGTGGTTGGATTAAGGCTGGCGAAGGAATCGTCGGCTTGGGAAGGCGGGAGGACTATGGCACGAGCGGATCGCGAAGCAACGATCTGGGCGTCGATGCTGGCGACGGGATTGTACAAGCGCAACCAGGGACGCATGGTGCGCAATGTCACGGTTGGCGTATTGCTCGCCGTCGTGGCCTTGGCCTGCTGGACGCTCTCCGTGCGGATGCTGTCGGAGATGGGCGACCCGATTCGAATCGGAGTTCCGGCGGTTCTGGGGGCGATTGGCGCCTGGGTTGCCTTTCGGATTGTGAACTATCCGCAGTTCGCGGACTTTTTGATTGATGTGGAAGTCGAGTTGACGAAGGTTTCCTGGCCGTCGAAGGATGAACTGTGGCGGGCGACACTGGTGGTGTTGCTCGTCATGTTTCTGCTGAGCGCGATCTTGCTGGCTTACGACATGGTCTGGCAGCAACTCCTGCGAATGATCGGGATCTTGCGGTTCTAATTCCGATCAGTGGCAACGGGGCGAATGCCCGGCCGTCGGTTCGTAACAACGGCTGTCTGGGACTCGCCCTTTCCTTTGTCGCCATCGGCCATGAGCGGGATCAAGTCGCTCACGGCGGCGTCAAGATGGCAATCCTTGCAAATCTCGGGACGTCGGCGCAAAATAGCCGACTTCCCCGATTGGTCGCGGTATTTCCGCAGGCTGGCCAATGGCAGGTATTCGTCACGAAACTGGGGCCGTGGTGTCGGCTGAACGTGTTGCTGGGGAAAGTGTTATGACCGACGAACAGGCATCGGCTGCGGGCGACTCCGACCGAATGCAGTGGTACGTCCTGAAGATTACCAGCAACCGTGAGAAGTCGATTCGCGAAAACATCTTGCGGCGAATTCGTCAGGAGGGGCTGGAAGAATACATTGGCGAGATCGTGATCCCGACGGAGAAGGTCGTCGAGAACAAGGCCGGTAAGAAAAAGGTCACCGAGCACAAGCTGTATCCCGGTTACCTCATGATTCAAATGGTGCTCAACGATGACACGTGGTACGTCATCCGCAGCACCAGCGGTGTCGGTGACTTCACCGGTGCCGCCGGCAAGCCCATCGCGATGCAGGATCACGAGATTCAGCGAATGCTGGGTCATGAAGAGCGGCGGACGGAAGAACCGGTCAAGGTGAAGATGGACTTCCAGACCGGGGATGTGGTGAAGATTAAAGACGGCGCGTTCGACGGGTTTGAAGGAACGATCGACGGGATCGACGATGCCAACGGCAAGATCACGGTCCTGATCGAAATTTTCGGCCGGTCAACGCCAGTCGACCTTGAGTACTGGCAGGTCGAGCGAGTCTGACGACTGGCGGGCGTGCTGACGGAATATCTGGTTCGGGCGGCGGAAACGTCGGTATCGAAAGTTGGGGCGGGTTCAAAGCCCCTCTGACACAACGAAGAAGGCTGGCCGGAGATGGCGAAGAAGGCGGCAAAGATCAAGGCTGAGGTCAAGGTGCAGATTCCCGCGGGGAAGGCCACGCCGGCACCGCCGGTTGGTACTGCGCTGGGGCCGCACGGGATCAACCTCGGCCAGTTCGTCAGCCAGTTCAACGAAAAGACCCGCGACCTGAACGGCATGATCGTTCCGGCCGTGGTGACGGTCTTCGAAGACCGCAGCTTCACGTTTGTCATTAAGAGCCCGCCGGCCTCGGCATTGCTGAAGCAGGCCGCCCAGGTCGCCAAGGGGGCTCATAACGCGAAGACCGAGAAGATCGGCCGCGTGACGAAGGCGCAGCTCGCGGAGATCGCGAAGACAAAGCTCGAGGACATGAACGCCCCGAGTATCGACGCGGCGGTTCGCGTCATCGCGGGAACTGCTCGCAGCATGGGAATTGAAGTCGTCGACTAGTCGACGTTCTGGATAGGCAGCGAAAACTCGTAGACAGTGAAAACCAGAGCCGGAGCCGCTTGGGCGGCGCTTGTACGGCGGGAGAGACGGGATGGCGAAGGGTTCCAAGAGAATGGCCGCGCTGCGCGAGCAGGCGGTCGCGGCCGGTCGTGTCGAATTGCCGCAGGCGGTTAAGGTACTCAAGGGGCTGGAAAAGTCCCTGCCTTCCGGCATTAAGCCGTGCAAGTTCGACCAGACCGTGACATGCTCGTTCCGACTGGGGGTCGATCCCCGTCAAGCCGACCAGATCGTCCGCGGGTCGATCGTCCTTCCCCACGGCATTGGGAAGGCGCAGCGGGTGCTGGTGTTCTGCCAGGGCGATAACGTCGCCGTGGCGACAGCTGCTGGAGCTGACCACGTCGGCGGCAAGGAACTGGCCGACCAGATCAAGGGCGGCTGGCTCGACTTCGACGTCGCGATTGCGACGCCCGACATGATGGGTGTCGTCGGTCCGCTCGGTAAGGTGCTCGGCCCCCGCGGCCTGATGCCCAGCCCGCGAGCCGGCACGGTCACCCAGGACGTGGCGGGAGCCGTCAAGGAGTACAAGGCCGGTAAGGTCGAGTTCCGCGTCGATGCCGGCCGTAACCTGCACGTGGTGGTCGGCAAGCTGTCGTTCGAGGAAGCGAAGCTGGTGGATAACATCGACGCGCTCGTGCGATACGTCCGGTCGCTGAAGCCGTCCGCGTCCAAAGGTCACTACCTGGTCGGCTTGACCATCCAGGCGACGATGTCTCCAAGCATCGGCGTGGCGCTTTAGAGATTCGAGTTCCAGGGATTCGTAACCGAAGCCCTTGAAATCGAGTCGCGATTTCGGGCAGGCGATCATCAGAGTCGGAAACAGGTAAGGTCATGAGCAAGTTCGTCAAGTCGATGATGATCGCCGACATCCAGCGCGAGGTCGGCGAGACCCAGGAAGTGCTGGTGATTGACACCTCCAAGCTGAGCGGGGTGGCGATCAATAAGTGGCGGCTGGCGCTGCACAAAAAGCAGATCCGGCTTCTGGGCGTGAAGAACGCCGTTGCCCGCAGGGCGCTGAGCGATGTCGGCCTGTCAGGCGTTGACGGGGCTCTGTCGGGACCATCGACCATCGTGTGGGGCGGCGAAGACATCGTCGCCCTGTCGCGTGAAGTGTCGAAGTGGGCCGAAGAGGTCAAGGAAGTCACGATCAAGGGTGGGGCCATCGGCTCAACCCCCTTGTCGGTCAAGGATGTTGAGTCGCTCAGCAAGAGCCCTGGCCGGAAGGAACTGCTGTCTCAGTTGGTTGGCCTCATTCTCAGTCCGGGAGCCCGGCTTGCCGGTGCGATGCTCGGACCGGGCGGTCGCGTCTGCGGCGCGGTCAAGGCCAAGGGGACCGACGACGAGACAGCCGAGTAAGCAGTATGACAACGCTGGGGGAGCGATACCGTTCCTCCAGGAGCGAGAATTGGCACGGCGGAGTCGCCGAGCCGAGTGGACGGGTCGCGAGGCGCGAACTGTCGGTTTTGGGATCCATTGACTCATTTGCACAGTTTGAGAAAGGAAGTTTGAGATGTCCGAGACGGCTACGTTCGACGCCTCGACCACGGAACTCGGGGACAAGATCGCCAACCTGACCCTGCTGCAGGCAAAGGCTCTGGCTGATTATCTGAAGGAAGTCCACGGCATCGAGCCGGCTGGCGGCGGCGTCATGATGGCGGCTGCTCCGGCTGCCGGCGGGGGCGCCGCGGCTCCGGTTGCGGAAGAAAAGACCGAATTCGACGTCGTGCTGACCGACGTGGGTGGCAACAAGATTGCCATCATCAAGGTCGTCCGCAACGCGACAGGTCTGGGCCTCAAGGAAGCCAAGGAACTGGTCGAAGCCGCTCCGAAGGCGGTCAAGACCGGTCTGTCGAAGGAAGACGCCGACAAGCTGAAGGCCGAATTCGAAGCCAACGGCGCCAAGGCCGAAGTCAAGTAGCTGGCGTTTCCGGAACCTGCCAGATTTGGAAAAGGTCCGACTCAAGGCGTGCCGCGAAGTCGCGAGCACGTTTGTGTCGGACCTTCGGTCGGCAGGAATGCGAGGAGACGACAGGTTTTGGCTTGGAAGTTGACTCAGCGTTGACATTGCGACCGCGGCTGGTTCGTGGGTCTGCTCTTCGGGTTGTGTCCCCTGAGCGGAATGGTCGAACCGTCTGTCGGAAATTGTCGACGTTTGACAGAGTCAACGTGGTTCGCGTATCCTGCCGGATGCGAGTTATGGGGGGTGAGGTCGCGGGTTGACGGCGTACGCTGTCGGGAATCGGTCGCCGGATCATGTTCGGGGCATGAAATCCGGCAAATTCACGTGGGACGGCTGGGAGCATGGCGGGTTCGTCGCGAAGAACCTGTTTCTTGCCGGGGCGTTTCGCGGAAGGGATTTCGGTGTCGTGACAAGGGTCGCCGGGTTCAAAATCCGGCGGCATCTTTCTCGATGTCGAACCGATTTTCGATCTGTCCGGTGCCGTTTGTTCCGTGCCATGTCGATCGGGATCGCTTGCGTCTCGGTGATGGGGGGGTGGTGTATGAGCGGCGTGGCGACGGGCTCGATTCAGGGACGTGCGGGACGATCGCGCCCCAGCGACCACCCAGCTCCTTCCAGGATTGGCCACCGCACCGTGATTCCACGTGAGTGGCGGCCAGCCTCTCCGGCCGTTGCCGACTTCTTCAAGCCCGCGACCGGGTCAGCGGTCAGCCTCGCGTGATGGTGCCGCGTTCGGCGCCGTCGAGACATGAGGTTTTCGTCGGGTCGACCATGGCCAGCTTCCGCCGGTAGCCCCGGCGTCGTTTGAATTCAATTCTTGCCGAGGATCTCTAGCAGATGGCCATTCCTTCCACTCGAATTGTACCTGCCGAGGAAGTCCGCTTTTTCGGCGACATTCAGGGTGATTTCGAGGTAAGCGATCTGACCAAAGTCCAGACCGAGGCCTATGCCCGCTTCCTGCAGGTGGGGCGCGAGGTCCGGGAACGTCAGGACGAAGGTCTCGAAGCGATTCTGCGAGAAGTTTTCCCGATCGAGAGCTACGACACCCGGTATCGCCTTGAGTATGTGCGGTATGAACTGGGCAAGCCGCGTTATACGCCGCTTGAATGCCGTCAGCTTCGGTTGACGTACGGTCGGCCATTCCGGGTCTGGCTGCGGCTGATTAAAGAACAGCCCATCGAGGAAGAAGTCTACCTGGGCGACATGCCCATCATGCTGGGCGGGGGCGAATTCATCATCAACGGCGCCGAACGCGTCGTCGTGAGCCAGTTGCACCGTTCTCCGGGCGTCGATTTCGTCCTCGGGACCGAGCCGAGCGAACGCAAGACGTTTTCGTGTCGTGTGATTCCCGAACGCGGAAGCTGGATCGAAGTCGTCACGACGAAGCGCGATACGCTGGGCGTGCGGATCGATCAGAGCGGCAAGTTCTCGGCCCTGACATTCCTGCGGGCGATGGCCCCCGAGTACGGTTCGACTCCGGCCCTCATCAAGCTGTTCTTCCCGGTGACGGCCCAGAAGGTCGTGAAGTCGGATGCCGGCGCGGCGCTGGTTGGCAAGTACGCCGCCGAAGACCTCATTTATCCGGGCGGTCACGACCGCTGCGGCGAAATCATGGTTGAGGCCGGCCATGCGATCACGAAGCAGACGGCTGAAGAGCTTGCCGAGTCACCGCTGAAGTCGGTCGTGTTGATCGAAAAGATGGACGATCCGCTGGTGCTGAACAGCCTGGCTGACGATCCGACGGTGAGTCATGAAGACGCGCTACTGCGAATCTATCAGCGGCTTCGTCCGGGCAACCCGCCGCAGTTGGAAAAAGCGATCGAGTTGTTCAAGGAGAAGTTCTTCGACGTCAACCGGTATCGGCTGGGTCGAGTGGGCCGGTTCCGCATCAATCGCAAGTTCAATCAGGATGTCCCGGACACGGAGATGACTCTCCGTCCTGAGGACATCGTCAACTCGATTCGCTACATGCTCAAGCTGCGTTCGGGCGAACAGACTGCCCAGGTCGACGATATCGACAACCTGGGCAATCGCCGCCTGCGAACGATCGACGAATTGGCGAGCGAAGAAATCCGCAAGGGCTTCCTGAAGCTCAGTCGGACCGTCAAGGAGCGCATGACGACCAAGGACGTCGAAGAAATGACCCCCCGGTCGCTCGTGAATCCCAAGAGCGTTTCGGCAGCCATCGAGTATTTCTTTGGCCGCGGCGAACTGTCGCAGGTCGTCGACCAGACCAACCCGCTGGCAACGCTGACGCACGAACGCCGGTTGAGTGCCCTTGGGCCGGGCGGTTTGAACCGCAAGCGAGCGGGCTTCGAAGTCCGCGACGTGCATATTTCGCACTACGGCCGTATCTGCCCGATCGAGACGCCTGAAGGAACGAACATCGGGCTCATTTCGAGTCTGAGCATTTTCTCTCGCGTCGACGATTACGGGTTCCTGATTACCCCCTACCGCAAGGTCGTCGATCGGAAAATCACCGATGACATTGTGTGGTTGCGGGCTGATGAAGAAGCGGAAACGTACATCGCTCCGGCAGATACGCCCGCGAAGGACGGCAAGCTGCTCGACCAGCGAACGATGGCCCGCCATCAGAACGACGTGGTGTGGATTCCCGCCGGGACCGTGAATTTCATCGACGTCGCCCCCTGCCAGATGGTTGGTGTTTCGGCCGGTCTGATTCCGTTCCTTGAGCACGACGACGCCAACCGCGCGCTCATGGGTTCGAACATGCAGCGGCAGGGCGTGCCCCTGTTGATTGCCGAACCGCCGCTGGTCGGAACCGGCCTGGAAGCGGCCGTCGCGGAAAGCTCGGGCATGGTCATGCGGGCTGAAAAGTCCGGCACCGTCACCTATGTCGACGCCGACTGCATCGAGATCGACGGGCGTCGTACGCCCTTCCGCAAGTACATGGGTCTCAACGAGCGGACGTGCCTCAACCAGAAGCCGATCGTCAAGGTCGGTCAGAAGGTGAAGGCGGGGCAGATTCTCTGCGACAGTGCCGCGACCCGGAATGGCGAACTGGCCCTCGGCCGGAACGTGCTTGTCGCGTTCATGTCGTGGGAAGGCTTCAACTTTGAAGACGCCATCATCCTCTCCGAGCGGCTTGTGAAGGAAGACGTCTACACGTCGATTCACATCGACGAGTTCGATGTCGAAGTCCGCGAGACGAAGCTCGGCAAGGAAGAGTTCACCCGCGACATTCCGAACGTCAGCGACAAGGCCCTGCGTCATCTTGACGAGGAAGGGATTGTCCAGATCGGGACGCGCGTTGAGCCGGGCGACATCCTCGTCGGCAAGGTTTCGCCCAAGGCGAAGACCGAACTGACGCCGGAAGAGAAGCTGCTTCACGCGATCTTCGGTCGTGCGGGTGAAGACGTGAAGAACGAATCGCTGGAAGTTCCCAGCGGTGTCGAAGGGATCGTCATCCACACCGAGAAGTTCTCGCGGCGGATGAGCCTGTCGGAAACCGATCGCAAGAAGTTCGAAGCCGAACTGAAGAAGGTCGAAGACGACGGCAACACGGCCATCGCCGCGGCGTTCAAGGAATTCCTCAAGGAATTCGAGGCGGCACTGGGCAAGAAGGTCCAGGACGACGACGCCCGCGATCTGCGCGCCCTGAGCGACGAGAAGTTTCTCGCGACCTACGCGGAAGGCTTTCTCTACCGCTTCGAGGGAATGGACCTCAAGAGCCCGCAGAAGAAGGCCGAGTGCCGGAAGGTCATCAAGGATCATTGGACCGCCGTCGAAGACGCCATCGACACCCGCGACCGCAAGCTGAATTCGATGAAGCGCGGCGACGAGCTGCCCAGCGGCGTGCTGCAGATGGTCAAGGTGTATGTCGCGTCGAAGCGGCAGATTTCGGTCGGCGACAAGATGGCCGGTCGTCACGGCAACAAGGGAGTGATCTCCAAGGTGCTGCCGGTCGAGGACATGCCGTTCCTGGAAGACGGGACGCCGGTCGACATCCTGCTCAATCCGCTGGGCGTGCCCAGCCGTATGAACGTGGGCCAGATTCTCGAAACCCACTTGGGCTGGGCCGCCGGCAAACTGGGCTTCCGGGCGAAGTGTCCCGTGTTCGACGGCCCGTCGGAAGAGTTGATTCACGGCCTGTTGCGTGACGCGGGACTTCCCGAAGATGGCAAGGCTCAACTGTTCGACGGCCGGACCGGCGAAGCGTTCGAGCAGAAGACGACGGTTGGCTACATCTACATGCTCAAGCTGCACCACCTCGTCGAAGACAAGGTGCACGCTCGAGCGACCGGACCTTACTCGCTGATTACCCAGCAGCCGCTGGGGGGCAAGGCGCGGTTCGGTGGTCAGCGGTTCGGGGAGATGGAAGTGTGGGCGCTGGAAGCGTATGGCGCCGCCTACATTCTGCAGGAACTGTTGACGGTCAAGAGCGACGACGTCGAAGGACGGACGAAGATCTACGAATCGATGGTGAAGGGTGAAAACACGCTGGAAGCGGGAACGCCCGCCAGCTTCGAGGTGCTGTGCAACGAGATTCGCGGGTTGTGTCTGAATATCCAGCTTGAAAAGTCCGTGGTGTAACCGCCCGGACTGGAACTTCAGACTTGCGGCCGCGGTGATGGCGGCCTCCGTTTCTCTCCCGAACATCGATCCCGTGGCGGCGGATATCCGCAAGGAGTTGTCAGTGAGCACTGCCGGCGAAACGACATACGATCGCGTCAACGAGTACTCGGCCGTCAAGATCGGCCTGGCGAGTTCGCACGACATCCGAAGCTGGTCGTTCGGCGAAGTGAAGAAGCCGGAAACGATCAACTACCGGACGTACCGTCCGGAGCGCGACGGCTTGTTCTGCGAGCGGATTTTCGGTCCGGAAAAGGACTGGGAATGCGCGTGCGGCAAGTATCGCGGCATGAAGTATAAGGGAATGATCTGCGATCGCTGCGGCGTAAAGGTCACGCACAGCCGCGTTCGCCGGAAGCGCATGGGTCACATCGAACTCGCCGCGCCCGTCGTCCACATCTGGTTCTTCAAGAGCATGCCCAGCCGTCTGGGGGCGCTGCTGAACATCAAGACCACGTCGCTGGAAAAGGTCATCTACTTCCAGGACTACGTGGTCATCGATCCGGGCGACACGCCGCTCCGCAAGGGGCAGTTGCTGACCGAAGAAGAGTGCCGCCAGGCCCGCGCGAAGTTTGGCGAAACCGCCTTCGACGCCGATATGGGAGCCGAGGCAGTCAAGAAGCTGCTCACCGGGCTCAACCTGGTCGAGATTTCGGTTCAGTTGCGCGAGGAACTGAAGAAGACTTCCAGCCAGCAGAAGAAGAAAGAGCTCATCAAGCGGCTCAAGATCGCGGAAGCGCTCCGCGACAGCGATAACCGCCCCGAGTGGATGGTTCTCGACTGCATTCCGGTCATTCCGCCGGACCTGCGTCCGCTGGTGCTGCTTGAGTCGGGCAACTTCGCGACGAGCGATCTGAACGATCTGTATCGCCGCATCATCAACCGGAACAACCGGCTGAAGAAGCTGGTCGATCTGAACGCCCCCGAGGTCATCGTCCGCAACGAAAAGCGGATGCTGCAGCAGTCGGTCGACGCGCTGTTCGACAACAACCGCTGCAAGCGACCGGTGCTCGGGTCGTCGAACCGCCCGCTCAAGTCGCTGACCGACATGATCAAGGGGAAGCAGGGGCGTTTCCGCGAAAACCTGCTCGGTAAGCGTGTCGACTACTCGGCTCGTTCGGTCATCGTCGTCGGTCCGTTTCTGCAACTGCACCAGTGCGGTCTGCCGAAGAAGATCGCGCTCGAACTCTATCAGCCGTTCATCATTCGTCGGCTCAAGGAACTGGGCCATGCCGACACGATCAAGTCGGCGAAGCGAATGCTCGAACGTCGCGACGAAGAGGTGTGGGATATTCTCGAAGAGGTGATCACGAATCACCCCGTGCTGCTCAACCGTGCCCCGACGCTGCATCGTATCGGGATTCAGGCGTTCGAGCCGATCCTGGTCGAAGGGAACGCGATCCGGATCCACCCGCTGGTCTGTCGCGGCTTCAACGCCGACTTCGACGGCGACCAGATGGCCGTCCACCTGCCGCTGTCGATCGAAGCACAGGTCGAAGCGCACACGCTGATGATGTCGACCCACAACATCTTCAGCCCCCAGAACGGCTCGCCCATTATCAGTCCGTCGCAGGACATCGTGATGGGTTGCTACTACGTCACGTTGAAGAAGGCGGATCGCCCCGGCCACGGCATGAAGTTCGGCTCGGTCGCCGAGGTCTTCACCGCGTTCCAGCATGGCAAGGTCACGCTCCACACCACCATTCACCTGCGGCTGCCCAAGCACAAGCGGGTGAAGGGCGAAGGGGCGGACAAGTTCCGCGCCGGCGGCCTCGTCGAGACGAGCGTCGGCCGCGTGGTGTTCAACGACATCCTGCCGGACAAGATGTCGTTCTACAACATCACCATGAAGTCGCGCGATTTGCAGACGGTGATTTCCGACAGTTACCTGGAACTCGAACGGTCCGACACGATTCGCCTGCTCGACCGCATGAAGGAACTCGGTTTCCGCGAGTCGACGCGCAGCGGTCTGTCGTTCGCGACCAGCGACCTGCGGACGCCGCCGATCAAGGAAAAGGTAATCGCCGACGCCGAGTCGAAGGTCGTCAAGCAGCAGAAGCTGTACGAACGCGGTCTCATCACCGAGCAGGAACGATACAACTCGGTGCTCGATACGTGGACCCACGTGCGCGAAGAGTTGACCAAGGCGATGATGGAGGAGTTCAAGAATGACGTCCGGGACCAGGGCGCGTACGTGAACCCGATCTATCTGATGGCCGACTCGGGTGCCCGAGGGGGAACCGAGCAGATTCGTCAGCTCGCCGGGATGCGTGGCCTGATGGCCAAGCCGAGCGGCGAGATTATCGAAACGCCCATCAAGGCCAACTTCCGCGAAGGGCTGATGGTGCTCGAGTACTTCAGCTCGACCCACGGTGCCCGTAAGGGACTGGCCGATACCGCCCTCAAGACGGCGGACAGCGGTTACCTCACTCGTAAGCTGGCCGACATCTGCCAGAACGTGGTCATCACGTGTCACGACTGCGGCACGACGAAGGGGGTCACGAAGGGGATCGTCTATCGCGGCGAGAAGGTGGAAGTCAGCCTGATCGACGCGATCCGCGGCCGTGTCAGCCGGACGAACATCGTCAACCCGATCACCGACGAAGTCATCGTTCGGGAAGACGAGCTGATTACTGTCGAAGTTGCACAGAAGATCGAGGCGATGGGTCTGGAACGTATCCAGGTCCGCAGCCCGATGTCGTGCGAAGCCGACCTTGGCTTGTGCCGGCTGTGCTACGGGATGGACCTCTCGAACGGTAACCTGGTCGAGGAAGGACTCGCGGCCGGTATCATTGCCGCGCAGTCGATCGGCGAGCCCGGAACGCAGCTCACGATGCGTACGTTCCACATCGGTGGCGCGGCGATCAGCGTCCTCGAAGAGAACGAGATTCGCGCCAAGCGGGCTGGTCAGATTCGCCTGGTCCGCGTCCGCAGCGTTATCAACGCCGAAGGGAAGGCAGTGGTCCTTGGCCGAAACGGCGAAGTGGCCATCGTCGACGCCAAGGAACGTGAACTCGAGAAGTACACCATTCCGAACGGTGCCACGCTGCAGGTTGGCGAAGGGGACACGGTTGCGATTGGCCAGGTGCTGTGCGACTGGGATCCCCACTCAGTTCCGATTCTCTCGGAAGTGGGCGGTAAGGTTCGTTACGAGGATCTCGTCGAAGGACAGTCGGTTCGAACCGAGATCGACTCCAACGGCAATACCCGCCGGACCGTCATCGAGCATAAGGGCGAACTGCATCCGCAGATCATCCTCGAAGATCAGTCGGGCAAGATTCTGGACTTCTACTACCTCCCCGAACGGGCGAGCATCGAGGCCCAGGAAGGGACGACGATCTCCGCCGGTTCAGTCCTCGCCAAGAACCCCCGCGAATCGCAGGGAACGCAGGACATCACCGGTGGTCTGCCCCGCGTGACCGAACTGTTCGAAGCTCGTAAGCCCAAGGATCCGGCCGTTGTCGCCGAGATCGACGGCGAGGTCGAACTCGTCGCCGAGAAGAAGCGCGGCAAGCGAATCATCAATGTCCGCGGCGCGGATGGCTCGGAAGTCGAGCACGTGATTCCTCACGGCCGACAGCTGTTGGTTCACAACGGCGACTTGGTGAAGGCCGGGGATGCCCTGGTGCGTGGTCCGCTCGTGCCGCACGACATTTTGCGGGTGAGCGGTGAAGAAGCCGTGCACCAGTACCTGCTGCACGAAATCCAGAACGTGTATCGTTCGCAGCGCGTGACGATCGACGACAAGCACATTGAAATCGTCGTCTCGCAGATGTTGCGGAAGGTTCGCGTCGACGAAGTCGGCGACACCAACCTGCTGCCGGGCGTGCTCCTCGACAAGTTCGAGTTCCGCAAAGTGAACCAGGGTCTGCAAACGTCGGTGCGGATTGCCTCGCCTGGAGACAGCGAGTTCCAGGAAGGCGACCTGGTCCCGATCGAGACTCTGAACCAGGTGAACCAGGAAATCGAGTCTTCGGGCGGGACGCCGGCCAAGGGTGTGAGGCCGCGGGCCGCGACGGCGACGCCCCAACTGCTGGGGATCACCAAGGCGGCCGTTCAGAGCGAGAGCTTCATTTCGGCAGCAAGCTTCCAGGAAACCACGAAGGTTCTGACGGAAGCCGCGATCGCCGGGAAGATCGATTCGCTGGTGGGGCTGAAGGAAAACGTGATTCTGGGGCACCTGATCCCCGCGGGGACCGGGTTCAAGAATCACCAGCAGTCGGAAGTCCGAATCAAGATGGAGGCCCTGGCCGAACTCAATGCCGAGCGGGAACGAATCCTCGCGGCACGGGCCAACCTGCTGAACGAATCGGATGGCGCCCCCAGCGGCCTTGCCGGGCTGTAAAGATGATGGCCTCAACGGGTTTTGAGGCAATGAGTTAGTGATAGAGTCGGCTGGTCGCCTGATTCGTGCGGCGACCGGCGCGGGAACTGATGTTCGGCTGGCTTGCGGCCGATTCGTAAAAGACGTATGGTACTGGGCTTCCGGAAGTCGTCGCAATGGCGGCGAATGGCTTTTCGGAGGCATGCGAAGGGGGTGGGTCTCCTTCGTAAGTGCTGAATTGAATTCATTTTGTAGCCGTTACGGTGTAAGCAGCGACAATGCCGACAATCAACCAGCTCGTCCGCAAGCCCCGGAAGCAGATTCCCAATCGGACGAAGTCGCCCGTGTTGGAATCCTGTCCGCAAAAGCGCGGCGTCTGTCTGATGGTGAAGACGATGACGCCGAAAAAGCCGAACTCGGCTTTGCGGAAGATCGCCCGTGTGCGGTTGTCAAACGGCAAGGAAATCACCGCGTACATTCCGGGCGAAGGCCACAACCTGCAAGAGCACTCGATCGTGCTCGTGCGTGGCGGCCGTGTTCGCGACTTGCCGGGTGTGCGCTACAAGATCATCCGCGGCGTGCTCGACTGCCTCGGCGTGACGAAGCGTCGTCAGGCTCGCAGCCGTTACGGCAACAAGATGCCCAAGTAGTTTCAAATTCGTTTTCGTGGCCCGGCGGGAGACCTCGCCGTGCGTTGAATCGGCGTCTTGTGGACAGCCAGATTCGATCAGGCAACTCGCGGCGGTCCAGGTTGGCCGTCCGGCAAAAGGCAAAGTAAGCGATGTCAAAAGACTTCACGGTAAGTCGCACGAATCTGGCCCCCGATCCGCGGTTTGGGTCGAAGCTCGCCAGCAAGTTCATCAATTGCCTGATGCACGATGGCAAGAAGTCCGTCGCCCAGGCGGTGTTCTACTCGGCGCTCGACATGATCGCCGAGAAGATTCCGGATCGCAGCCCCATCGAGGTGTTTTCGATTGCGGTCGAGAACTGCCGTCCCGGGATCGAAGT
>JAHBXV010000035.1 GCA_019636285.1 Planctomycetaceae bacterium | reverse complement strand
TTGCAACTCGCCGATAAACCGCTCGAACGGAGTATCTTCGGCACCCTCAGGAACGGCGGGCAAACGCTTCACGGTGGATGCGAACGTGCCGATGTTGATCTGCGGTTCACCGCCTTCATCGAGTCCGACAAGCTCTGCGGGAATGCCGAGAAGCATGAACCCCTTACACTTGTCTATATCCTGTTTAATCCAGTTTTCGACGCCGATTGGCTGAACGTCGTTGGCCTGAAGCAGTTTGATCTCATTTGGGTTGAGCCAGATGAATCCGCAGTCGATTCCGTCGTGGTATTCGAAGCATCTCAGGCTCTCCTCGTAGTTGAACGGGATGTTGTTGCGGTGAGTCGCCTGAGAGCCGAGAGAGTCCACAAGAAAACAGTCAACGATTTTCACGAAACGATGCGAAGCTAATTCATCCAACTCTTCAATGACGTGGCCGGCGGTGACGAGAAACCATGCGTCACCGAAAGTCATGATGAAGCCGCTGTTCGCATTGACGAACGGTTTGCCCTTGGAGTTTCCGTTCTCATCCAGATGCCAGTAGATCAATACCAAGCTGACCAGATGGCGATTCATCCAGCGCAATAATGCTTTGCCTTCGTCGTCCATCGCTTGACCTTGATCATGATTCTTCTGCCAGTCTCTTCGCTTCAGCGACTGAAGGAGCATTTGTCTGGTCAGATCCGAGATCGTTGTAACTGACAGTGCTGTTTTGTTCAACATGCTGCACGTCTTCCCAGCCGAGGACGTTCTTGGCGAAGAAGATGCTGAAGGTCTTGTCGAAGTTGCCCCGCAGACCGTTCGTGACCAGACAATGCTCCTGACTGGTCTTCGCCTTTTTTATGGCGTCGGAAAATTCAGGATGATTCAGGTGTCCTTCCTCGTCCTTCCTCACGGGCATTTTCTGGTATCATCATGCTTGCTCTCGGCAGCCGGTCTGTTGAGCTTATGCCTTCGTCCGCGAAAGGTTCCTGGAGTACTCCTTAACGAAGCTGTCGTTGCTCGGAAATGCGACTTCAACAAAAGCGTGCGCGGTGGGAGCCGGATAATGAAATACGTCGTGGCGGTCTTCGCGCTATTGATTGCTTTGCAGCATTCTGCTCTCGCATGCCTTTGGGACCGGGACACTCCCGTGGACGAGGCCAGCGGTATGCCCGAGGTTGTCGCCGTGTTGACCGGCCGGTTCGAGCGGAATCCACCGCTGTATTACAAGATGCGACTGGGCCGAGTGGCACGTCATCTCGAGAGTCATCCCGGCGACCTTGCCGCATACGACGATGCCGGGGTCGCCTGCGACCGGCTTGGCATGAGAGACGAGGCGATCTCCTGGATGGATCGAAAGCGAATCGAACTTGAGAAGCTCGACGTGTCTCAGGCTGACGTGCGGGAGCACCTTTACCGGTATCACGCGAATCTCGGCACGTTTCTTGTCCATCGCTGGATCGGCGAGGGAGCCGACCGAGAGAGGATCGACGAAGTCCAGTCCGCTTGCGACGAGATCGCCAAGGCGCTGGAGATTAACCCCGACGCCCATTACGGGCGTGAAAAATATCAGTTACAAGCGATGAAGTGGATCATTGATCCGCCACGAGCCGAGAACGTCGAAGACCTTCCCAATTTCCTGGGCTGGAGTTTCCAGGATATTTACGGTGAACTTACCGAGCCCGAGGAGGCCGAGGAAGCGGTGCGGGGGCTCGCAGGCCTCGTCGTGCTGGGGAATGCGTGGGAGAGTGTCGATGTTTTCCATGCGTTGAACGTCGCACTGCAACGCAATTCAACGGGTTTCGCACGGGGGCGTGATGGCGGACGGAATTCGCTCGCCTATTTCGCCTGGCTGCGCTGCCTCGAACTGGTGGACTCGGGCCGGGGCTCGATCTTGCCCGATGCGCCGACGGGAAAGAAGCTGAAAGCGCTACTTCCAAAACCCGATTTCATGAAGGCGGAGCTACTGCTCGATCCCGCCTACAAGCAGCTTCGCAGCGAGGCTGACGATTGGCATGCGCAACGGCTTGCTTTCATGTCGCAGCGGTTGGAAGCGGGACGCCACCCCGACACGGACCCAAGTTTCTGGGATGGCTATACGGCTCAACCCGCGCCAGAATTGCCATCGATTTCGGTCCCGGAGGCTTACAAGACCTGGAATGAGCGACGCGTGATGCTGGTGTGGCTGATCATCATTGGCGTCCCCTTGCTTCTGGCGGGATTTGGAATTGGAGTGTGGATCGTTCGTGCGTCAAAAGCAAGATCAGTGTGATTGTCGAAACTGGTCGCTTGCTCATGCTTCCGGACACGAAAATGCTTGTTGGAGCGTCTCGTAGCGAGCGTGAACATTGTCGTAGGCCTCGCAACCAGCCTCGAACCGCGACCAATTCTCCGTCACGTAGCGGCAAAGTACGACGAGTTGCTCGGCAACGGGCTGCAACTCCCGTGGCTCGTACTCCAGGCGGAACTCCAGAGTTTTGGCAAAGTGCGCGATGAACTCTGGACTGGCGGAGGCGGATTCGCTGCGAACGAACTGAACGACAGCCTGTAAATAGTAGCGAAACGCAGCCGGCCCCATCCACATGAGGTCTTCCTCGTAGTGGATCGCATTGTCACGGAAGAGCGCCTCGGCCTCCTCCAGGCTTTTGCCGAGGAAATGTTCGCAGGCGACGCGACCGTCCAGGTCGTCGTAGGGGTTGATTTCTGGACGGGTTGGTAGCGGCATACGGATTTCGGATCAACCGGAGAACCGCGCATTTCAGCCGCAGGCCCGAGGACCAGTACCCGTCGAGCGACGCCTGCACGCAAAAAAAGGACGGGTCCAAGACCCGTCCAATTGATTTAACCGTGCGTGTTAGAACCTTACTGTGACAGGTAAGGAACCGCCACTCGGATACTCTGAAAACCAGTGTACGGAAGTTGTGTTCAGTTGCAAGCCTGTTTATTCTGTTTCGAGAACCCTTGTTCAGCGTCTTTCCTCGTTAATCCCAGACTTTTCTGCAATCACTGAAGTGATGAGGTTGCCGTACCGCGATCCGGATCTGACCGATGCGGCGGTTGCGGTTCGTCGGAAGGGTCGTCCTCGGGCAAGTCCGAGAAGAGGTCGCGCTGAACGCGTTCGACGCCGAGGGATTTTCTCCAGGACGGCGGGACGTCGAGGGCGCCGGCGGCGAGGAGTTCATCGCGGGAGATCAAGTGTCGGTCCGTCACAGATTGCCTCCAACAGTTTTGCCTACGTTCCCAAAGCAAACGGCCCTGACCAGACGAGTCATCGTAAATGATTTGGTCGGGCAGCATCTCCGATGACGCCCAGAAGGATGTCCATTCGCCTCGTTCTTGTCGCTACGATGCCTCTCCATTGCTCTCCTGAGCCAAGGAAGGACTCAGCGAAACAGTGTCTCGCACGAAACATTCCAAACGCCATTGGGAATTGACGTTGAATTCTGGAAGCACTTTGCCGGGCTTCAGATAAATCGTCCCATCTGCGGCCTTGACTGTTCTATCAAAGCTTTGATTGACCCTAGTTACGAATCGGTTCCACGTGGACTTAACCCAATAAAATCGCTTCCAAAGACGAAATTCCGCTACAAGAAAGTCTTGAGAATAGACTTGAATTCTCGCATCGCACTGCTTGGGGCATTCCAGCTTTTTCAGCATTTGGATTCCGTATCCACCATCCTTTGCCAGGATGGTGGACTTCAATCGAAAAACCCCGATCATGCCTTGGGCGAACTCGCCATTGTCTGAGACGACTTTGTGACGGCTGGCATACTCCACCCTCTGCATCCCCAAGGCATAGTTTCTTCCGTCACGATCCTTGAAAAAAAGGCTAATGCGAGCCTGATGCAAAGGCAGTCCAAGATTCTGTATCACAACGTCGAGATACGAATGATCCGCCTCATAAATACTACTGGAGAACGCACCGTCTACAACCAGCAGCCTGACCCAGATCCGGCAAGACGCCCGGTAAGCGAGATAAGCAATCCAGAGAGCCGAAACGGCGAGCGCAGCGGCAATGGGATCGAACGAAAACATGCGAATTCCTATTCACAGCCGAGTGATGCCATGACCAACGAAAAGTTGTACCGGCTGGATCAAAAAAAGCAGGAAAGCTACAGGCGAGCGATCCCAATTCACCGGATTGGCCGATCCGTGCCGACCTCGCAGGAACGGTTATAAGAGACAATGACTTTTTGGTAGTCGGGGCGATCTTTGCCGAAACTAGCCAGTCGCACTTCGAGTGAATGACACTCGGACTGCCGGTCAATCGAAGCTTCCGACCGTCGATCTTGCCTTGTCGTACCTTGATGCCATCGGTTCGGAGGCTGTGCCGCGCGGGGCACCGTTGGTGCCTGAAGCTGGCTGCGGGCGGCTGGGTTTGCGGAGGGTAGCGAAGGGCCAGTGGAGGGTGAAGTCGATTCGGCGGAGGGCGACGTCGAGGACGAAGAGGAGGAGGGCGGCTGTCAGGAGAGGTTGCCAGAGGGGGGTGGGGCGGGAGGCGGTGCGGGTGGTCCGGAAGAGGTCGGTGGCGGCGGGAGCGTACTGGCCGCCGGTGGCTTTGGCGATTTCCTGGAGCAGGGGCTCGTTGGTGGGTTTGATGCGGAGTTCGTCGCTGTAGCCGATGGTGAGGCCGCGGGATTGGCGGTAGAGCGATTGCCCGTTCTGTTTGACGTTGATTTCGAGGTGATAGGCGCCGGTCAGCGGGGTCGGGATGGTTTCCACGTAACGGCCCGGGGCGGTGTGGGCGAGTTGGACGGCTGTTCGTTTGAGCTGCGGGTCGATGACGGTCATTTCGACCTGGGCATCGTTGAGGAAGCGGCCGAGCGTGTCGACCGCGTCGAGCGCGACCTCCGTCCCACCGTCATTACGGGCGAGGGCGACCTGGATGCCGCGGGCATCACCCTTGCGCATGGCCTGGCGGACGACCTGGGTCCAGAACTTGCCGTAGCCCGGCCAGGTCAGCCATTCGGCGGCCCAGCGGCTTTTGGCGTCGGACGTGAAGGCGACCGTCATGCCGAGCCCATACCGCCACCAGGCCAACAAGGGATCCCCTTTTTCGGTGGCCAGGATGACTTCGCTGGTGGGCTTGGGGCGGGTGATGACGTATCCCAGCAGGAAGGGGGCGGAGTCCATGTCGATCCCAGAGAGGGCATGCGACTTGCGGACGATCTGCGGGATGAAGGGCTGCTCGTCGATGGCTGACTTGCTGGCCGTGACAGTTTCCTTGGCGAAGATCTGGGGGATTGTCGAGATGTCTTCGGCGAGGTAATAACGGCCCTTGCCTTCACGGGCGATTTCCTCGAGCAGAGTGGTGTCAGCGCCCCCCATGGCGACGGTGGAGACGGTGATTTTCGAGGCTGACATCTGCTGCGCCAGACCGGCGAAATCGCCCGGGTTGGAGACGCCGTCGGTGAGGATGATGACGTGCTTCAGCTTGGCGGGCGTTGACTGCAGAATCTCGAACGCCTGCTCCATCGCCGGGTACATGGTGGTGCCGCCGCCGGCTTCGATCTGTCCGATTTCATCGGAAATCTTTCCCTTGTTACTGGCCGACTGCATTTCGCTGATGACATACGTGTCGCCATCGAAGGCGAGGACCGCGCATTGGTCGCGGCGGCCTAACAGCTCGACGGCGCTGCGGGCTGCAGACTTGGCGATCTCGATCGGCTCACCGCTCATTGATCCCGATTTGTCGATGATCAGCACCATCCCGAGGCTGGGTTTCTCTTTCTCTTTTTCGAAGTCGCTGCGGACGGGGAGAATTTCTTCGAGCGTGCTTTTGTAGTAGCCGCCGAGCCCGAACGACTGTTCGCCGCCGAGCATCATGAAGCCGCCGCCGAGTTCCTGGACGAAGGTGCGGGCGACATCCATCTGCTTCTGCGAGAGAGCCGTAGCCGGGACGTTTGAGAGCGCCAGCAGTTCGTAGTTCTGCAAGTCGGCGAGGGAATCGGGCATGCCCTGCGGCGGACGGATATCGGCCTGGATGCCTTCATCTTCCAGAGCGAAGGCCAACTCGCGGATGAGGTTGGGATCGCTTTCGATAATCAGAACGCGCGGCTTACCAGCGGTGAAGACCAGCCCGCTTTCGGAATTGTTGTCGAGCAGCGTATCGCTTTTGAGGTCGGAGATGCGGGCTGCATAGGCAGCGAGGCGTTCGCGTTCGACCGACTGCTGGAACCGGAAGGTGTTTTCGCCTTTCTTAAGTGCTTTGCGTTCGCCGATGACCTTGTGATCGCCCCGGTAGACTTCGATCAGCCCTTCGTCGTCGTGATTAGAATGGACGACGACTTCGACGTTGAACGGCTCGCCTTCACGGACCTCGGCCGGCACGCGGACTTCGGAGACCTGCACTTCCGGATCGCTGCGCGTGGGGAGGGGAATCGTCGAAACGGGGACGCCACTGCGAACGGCCGCTTGCAAGGCATCGCCCGCTGTCTGGTTGCCGTCGGTTAAGATTACAAGCTGTGGCACGTATCCCGGCGGGAGAAATCCAGCCGCGGACTCGACGGCGGCGGCGATATTCGTTCCCTGGCGAAAGTCGTCGGTGGCGGGAGGAATGGCGGAGGCGTTCGATGCGGGTTCCGTCGAAGGAACAGCGCTCACGCGGTCCTCATGAACATCGCCGGGGGACTTCGCGAAATTCAGATAGGCCAGCCGGTTCGCCCCTTTGGCTTTGTCGGCTTCTTCGAGAAACGACTCGACGCGGGCAGCCCCGTCCTTGTCGACACTCAGGCTGTCGTCGACCAGAAAGATGACATACTGATCGTGGACGTCGCGGAGCAGTGTCAGCCCGGCCAGTGACAAAATCACCAGCAGGACGATTGTCGACCGGATCAGCAGCGAAATGATCCGCTGTCGTCTCGGAAAGTCGCTCAGACTCCAGACGAAGTAATAGACGAGGACGGGGACGGCGATCAGAAAGATCAGCGCCCAGGGCCGCGTGAGTTCGAAGGGAAATCCGGTCATCGAATCCACCTTCGTTGGAAGAGGAACCACTCCACGGTCGCCAGACTTAACACCAGAATCGCCAGGTAGTACCACAGGGGCCGCGTGAACCACGCTGCCGCATGAAGCGGCCGCTCGACGGCTTCTCGCACGCTGTCCGGCGCGCGGAGATCGGACTCAAGCGGGTTGGAGAGGTTCACCGCGGTGGCGGCGACCACTTTCGGATCGGTATCCCCCTCGCCAACTTCCCAGATGCCGATCTCTTCGAGCGGACCGATGGTCGCAGCCGGTGGCTTGTTGTCACCCTCGCTCGCGGGGGCGAGAATCACCGGTTTTGTCGCACCATTGGGAGAGAGAAGCTTGAGTGGGTCGTGACCATCCGGTTTGACCCCTTCCAGCGCGAGATGAACGATCGCCCCCGTCGCCACGGCGGGTTGCAGTTCGCCGGACGATCCGCCGAACCAGCTCAGTGCGTTGGCGACCATGATGGGAAACGCCGTCCGAAACGTGAGGTCGCCCTCATCGAGACTGACCGGCAGGACCAGGCCTTTGAAAGGCGAAGTTCGCGGAAACGACGCATAGACCGGCTCTCCGGAGACGGCCCCTGCCAGAATGTGCGGAGGATCCGTGAACGTCAGCCGTCGGGCTTTGGGCATTGTGACGTTGTCGAGCTTGAGATGAGTCATCAGCGGCGATGCGGCGTCCTGCTGCGTGATGATCGGGTTCTCCAGCAAGTCGCCGAGTTGCCAGGCTTCGCTGGGGCCGTCGGGATCGATGACCAGGACGTCGCGGGGCGGCAGCTTCTGGGGAACCAGACGATGCAACACGATGATCGTGTCGGGTGGCCACTCGGTCGGCAGCTCTTTCACGACGGTCAGGTTCACCAGGCGGTTCGCCTCGAAGACTTTCTGCAGAAACAGGTTGCCGGGCGTTACAAGCAGCACGTTCTGGATCTTGCGGGGGGGCAGAATTGCGTAAGCGCGATCATCGCTGGCGAGCGGATCCTGGAACGGCGTTGCTTCGCTTCCCTGTGCGGCCGGCGACGTCATCTTTGTGAGCGCGGCCGTCAGTCGTCCCCCTTCGAGCGATGTCTTTTCCAGCGATCGGGTCCAGGTTTCGCCGGGTGCGAGCTTGAGGGGCAGAATGTCGACGGTGACGTCGTTGAGTTCGAGTTCCAGGCGACCTTCCACCGAACCGTCAGAAGCATTGGAGACGGCCGTCAGGACTTCATAGCCGAGCGGATCGATGAGGCTGCGACGGACCTGAAACTGCGTGATGCCGACGTTGCCTGCCAGCGTGCCGATAATGTCCAGCGAAACGTCTTTCTGGCCAAGCAGCGCTTCGCTCCCGGGGGAACAGCCGTCCGTGAGGACCACGAGTTGTCCGTGGGGGTGCGTTCCGATCAGGCGTCGTCCAAGATCGATCGCGGGCTGGATGCTTGACGGACAATCGGTCGGAACAATCGCCTCGATGGTTCGCTTGAGTGTCGGCGCGTGACCGCTCATGCCGAGGGCGACCGTCGGATGGTCCCCCGCCAATACAACTGCCATTTCATCGCCGAAGCGGAGACCATCCACCAGCGCGACGGCCTTCTGTTTCGCGGCCGCCAGCCGTGATGGCTCGACATCGATCGCGCGCATGCTCGCGCTGTTGTCGACGATGACCACGATCCGCCGAGAAGCCTTGAGCTGGCCTGGGAGGTAGGGATCGGCGACGCTGAGCACGAGGAACGCCAGGATCGCAAGTTGAGCCAGCAGCGAGAGCAAGTGCTTCAGCGTTTCCCAGATTGATCGGGGTGGCTTCTCGTCGAAAATCTGGTTCCAAAACATCGTCGTGGACGTCGGCATCCGTCGCAGCCGGACTTTGAGGATGTACAGGGCGATCACCGGGATCACCAGCAGCGACCACCACAGCGCGGTCGGCACGCCGAAACTCATAGGCTGGCCCTCCCTGGAGTTCGGCGGTGATTGGGGCCGATGATGCTTGTGTTCATCGCTGCACCTGCGTGGCTCGCATCATTCGCAAAATCAGTTCATCGAACGGTACGCTGGCCTCTGCTTGTGTGCAGCCGAGTCCGTAGTTACGGCAGTATTCCCGCACGGACGACTGATGAGCCGTGAAGAGTTCCCGGTAAGAACGCAAATTCCGTTCGGTGACCGTCACCTTGCGGATCGAGTCGTTCTCGATGTCGACCAGTTCAACGTCTCCCAGGAGACCCGGATCGGCTTCTTCAGCACGGTACAGTTGCAACACATGGGCATCGAAGCGCCGGTGCCGGAGTTGATCGAGTCCGCGCTGAAACCCCCGTGGGTCGAACAGGTCGCTGACGAGAACGGCCATTCCCCGACGCGAGCCTCGATGCAACAGACCCTGGACAGCCGCGCCGACGTCGGTTTCCTGTCCGCCGGTCTGCATTCGCTCCAGGAACGACATCAACTGCAGAATCCTCGCTTTGCCGCGAGTCAGCGGGAATTCGCCGACCACGCCATCAGTGAACGCCATGACCGAGATCCGGTCGAGATCAGCCAGCGCGATATAGGCGATGGCGGCGATCAACTGGCGGGCCAGGTCGAATTTCCGGCCATCGCCGAATGCCATGCTGCGAGAACAATCGAGCAGCAGGTAAACGTGCAGATCCTGTTCTTCCTGGAACCTCTTCAGAAGCAGATCGCCGTGGCGGGCATAGATATTCCAGTCGAGATAACGGAAGTCGTCCCCAGCGGCATACTCGCGATGGTCGGAAAACTCAATGCCCGAGCCGAGCTGCATGGTCCGTCGCTGCGCCAATAAGGATCCCCGGAAGACGCGACGCGAAATGATCGACAGATATTCCACCCGCGTCAGAAAATCACTCGGGAACAACGACATTCCGCGTTTACCTTCATATGGTGCCGGTCAGCCATCCACCTTTTTGAAGCGTGAATCCCGGAAAAAAACGCGGCAGTCCACGGTCAGGCTGGCACAGCCACGGGCGTCGCGATCGTCTCCGGGACTTCCCGGATCAACTGGTCGATGACGGAGTCGGTGCTGACTTCTTCCGCCTGACCTTCGAAGTTCAGGATCATACGGTGCCGGAGCACGGGCTTTGCCATGGCCCGCAAGTCATCGCGAGCCACGTGATAGCGGGAATCAAGGAGCGCCTTGATCTTGGCACCTAAGATTAATGCTTGCAGTCCGCGCGGGCTGGCACCATAACGGACATATTTGCGTGTCGTTCGCGTTGCCATCTCGTTATCGGGATGGGTGGACAGGACCAGCGCGATGGCGTAACGCCGGACTTCGTCGGCAATGGGAATCTGCCGGGCGAGCCGCGACATTTCGAGAATCCGCTCGCCGGTCAGCACGGCACTGGCGCTGGTCGTGGTCGACTCTGTCGTCCGGTCGAGAATCGTTTCGAGCTCGTGGGCTTTGGGGTACTTCACCAGAAGTTTGCAGAAAAACCGGTCGAGCTGCGCTTCCGGAAGGGGATAGGTTCCTTCCATTTCGAGCGGGTTTTGCGTCGCCAGCACGAAGAACGGCTCGCTCAGCCGGTGCGTGATCCCGGCGACCGTCACCGAGTGTTCCTGCATCGCTTCCAGCAGTGCCGACTGCGTTTTCGGCGTGGAACGGTTGATTTCATCCGCCAGCAGCACGTTCGAAAAGATTGGCCCTTTTTGGAACTGGAACGCCTTTCCGCCCCCCTCGGTCTCCAGCACCATATTCGTGCCGATCAGGTCGGCCGGCATGAGATCGGGCGTGAACTGAATGCGGCGAAAGTCGAGATGCAGCGCGTCTGCCAGCGTCCGCACGGTCAGGGTTTTCCCGAGTCCTGGCACCCCTTCGAGCAACACGTGTCCGCCGGCAACGAGCGCGGTCAGCATGTCGTCGAGAATCTCCTGCTGCCCGACGATGACTTTGGAGATTTCCGTCCGTAGGGCTTTGAAGTCCTGACGAAACGTCTCCAACTGCGATTTCAGTTCATCAGTAACAGTACCAACACTCATGCGCGCCCTTTCATGGACGTTGTTGTGAATCTGGTCCCGCTAACCCTCTGGTCGGTTGCCTGCTCTTTTAATCGCCCTGAACTCCGCGCACTCAGCAGGTGGTTGATTGTTGGAAATAGTGAACGCGTTGTCTATCCAATACGGGGAAGGGGAGGTAAAACAATTTCCTGAGGGCAATCGCTCGGCGTTCCTGCGCGACTGAAATCTGTGCTAGAGGGGACCTGCGTCATGACACCTCTTCTGCCGCGCTTTGCGGCGCTCCGATTCGGATCGATCGGCCTGGTTCTGATTCTTCTTCTATGCGGCTCGGCCGTGTGGTCCCAGTCTGACGATGCGGTCGATCTGGACGCCGATGAAGCAAAGCAGGCGGCCATTGCCCAGCGGTTCGCCAGCATCCTTGAGAAGAATCCGCGGCGGGGCACTGCGTTCGATCGCGTATACGGTTTCCATGTGGAATTCGGCAGCCTCGACAAGTATGTCGCCGAACTTCGTGAACGCGCCGGAGACGAAGGGAATAAAGGCGCGGCTTCGATGATTCTCGGATTGATTGAAGCACATCGCGGCGCGGATGCCAACGCTGTCGATGCCTTTCGTGCGGCAGAAGCAAAGCGCCCCGACGATCCTCTTCCGGCTTATTACCTGGGACAATCGCTGCTGCTGATCGGCCAGCCGCAGGAAGCCGTCGAGGCTTTGGAGCGTGCCATCGAGCGCAAGCCCGAGCGAGCCGACCTGTTGGAGATTTATCAACAGTTGGGACGCATGCATCAGCGCGCCCAGCGGGATGACGAAGCGCTCAAAGTCTGGGCCCGACTTGAAGCCCAGTTCCCGAATGATCCCCGCGTGCTCGAACAGATTGCCGTGGCCCAAGTCGATGAAGGAAAATTCGCGGAAGCGTTGCCGCGTTATGAGCGACTCGTCGAACTCGTGAAGGACGACTACCGCAAGACGACCTACCGCATGGAGGTCGCCGCCCTGAAGATTCGCAGTAATAACCGCGGGGGCGGACTTGCCGATTTGGAAACATTGCTGGGAGATCTGAATCCCGATGGCTGGCTGCACCGCGAGGTCCGGCGGCGGATCGAGGAAGTGTTCCTCCGTGCGGGCGACCAGGACGGATTGGTCAAGTATTACCAAGGCTGGCTCGAGAAACATCCGCAAGATGTGGACGGCATGGCCCGTCTGGCCAAGTATCTGGCATCGACCGCGCGCGTTCCCGAGGCCGGGGAATGGCTCGAAAAGGCGCTCAAGCTGGCGCCAAAGCGATCGGAACTGAGACGCGCGTTCATTTCCCAGTTGCTCGAAGACCAGCGCTACACCGAGGCCGTCCAGCAGTACGGACTGCTCGCCCAGGCCTCCCCAGGCGACGCGGATGTCCTCCGCGAATGGGGCAGGGCGGTACTCAAGGACAAATCGGTCGAACAAACGGCGCGGGTCGCGGAGGCCAAACGCATCTGGACGCAGATTCTGGACGCGCGGCCCGACGATGCCCTCACCACATCGCAGGTCGCCGACTTGTTCCGGCAGTCGAACCTCAACGACGAAGCCACCGCTCTGTACGAGAAGGCCGTCGAGCAGGCGCCCAGCGATCCCCAATACCGCGAATATCTCGGCGAGTTTTACCATGTCCAGAAGCAGCCTGAGAAAGCGCTGGAAACCTGGAAGCAGATTGCAGCGGGAGACCGAAAGTCGGCGCTCAACCTCTCTCGCGTGGCTGAGGTGCTCAGCACTTTCGGGTATGCCCAGGATTCCACCAGCTACATTGCCGAAGCCGCCGCACTCGATCCCAAAGATCTGAGTTTGCAGGTCCGCGCCGCCGATTATCACGCCCGCGCTGAACTCTATGACAAGGCCCTCGAATACAACACCGCAGCGTCAGCTCTGGAGGCCAACGACGATGAGCGGGAACAGGTTCTCAAGCAGAAAATTTCGGTTCTTCAATCCGCCCGCCGGCTGGAGGAAGAAACCGAAAGACTCGCAGAAGCGCTTCACGCCAATGCCGACGCTACCGCTGAGCAGTGGTTGACGCTCGCCCGCTATTACGAGGCCGACCGCAAGTGGTCGGACGCCAGCCAGACGATTGCCACTGCGCTTCAGAAAAGCCCGCAGTCGACGCTGGCCCTGACCGCCGCAGCACGAATTGCGGAATTGTCTGGCGACTTTCAGAAGGCTGCCGACCTCTTTCGACAGCTTGCCGCCTCCGACCGCCGCGCCCGGGGCGACCATCTCATGAACGTCGCGCGTCTCGAATCGCAACTGGGACGGTCCGAGGAAGCGCTGACGGCCGGCCGCGAACTCATTCTCTCAGCGCCGGGAAACACCGCGCACTACGAATTCTATGCACAGCTCTGCTTCCGGTTGGGGAAGATGGACGAGGGCCTTGAAACCCTGCGCAAGGCCGTGCGCATCAATCCCGGGGAGCCGCACCTCATCACGGCGTTGGCCGCGGCTCTCGCGGAGCAGTTCAAAGCCGATGAAGCGATCCAGGTCTACTGGCAGGCTTTCGAAAAATCGGAATCGCTCGACGACAAGACCGTGCTGATCATGCGGCTGACCGATCTGCACTTGCAGCTCAATCAGTTCGAACGGCTCATCGAACGGCTTGATCGCGACCGCCGCGAGGAAGAGCAGCGGCGAATGATGACCATCTGCATCGCGCAAGCGCATCAATCAGCCGGCGATGTCGGCACCGCGCGCACCGAACTGGAAAGTCTTCTCAGCCAGGAGACGCGCGACACCGAACTGCTGTTGCAACTCTCCAAGCTCTGCGAGCAGGGACGGGACTTCGACGCCGCCATCGACTACCAGCGGCAAATCGTCGCGATCGCTCCCGGCCACGAGACCGAATTCCGCATGGCGAGCCTGCTTCAGGCGAGCGGGGACATCGAGGGTGCCACGGAAATTTTCGTTAAGCTGACGCGGCGCGAGGAAGATCCGGCGCGGCTGTTGCGCAGCATTGATTCGCTGCTCAGCGCGAGCAGCTTTCAGGCGGTGATCGCCGTCACGGAGCCGCTTCTGCGGGATAGCCGCGATAACTGGGAACTCATTTACCGCGAAGGAGTCGCCTGGGCTTCGCTGAATAAGAAAGACGAAGCCCGCGAGCGCTTCCGCCGCATTCTCGCGCTGCAATTGCCGCACGATACGCTGGGCGTCCGCGCGACCGCTCAGTTCAAACAGGCCCAGGCAAAAGCCAAGTCGGCGAATCTGATGGGAGCCAGTATTCAGGCGCCGCAACGTCCGAGCCCTCTCCAGACCTCGCAGAACGGCTCCCAGATCCGGCAGGCCATCGGTATTGACTACGACCGCTATTCGTACTCGAGCGGCGCGCCACGTCCCTGGGCGCCCGATTCGATGGCTCAGGCCCGGATGGCCTGCATCGGCTGGGAACTGAAGTTCGCTCAGGCGGACGGCGAAGAAGATCGCTTCGTGGAATCGGTCGTGAAGGCTGCCCAGGAAGAGGGTGCCCCGCGCGAGACGACTTACGACGAACTCTATCTGCGCAACCTGCAGAACAACTACAAAGAGGTCTTTCACATTGCCCGCAGACTGGCCGAATCGGGCGGCCCCGAAGAACAGGCGTTCTTCCTGCAATCGCTGGCCCAGCGGACGTACGACCCGGCCAATATGGTTTCTTCGCGAAATGCCCGGAACCAGCAGCAGCCACCACTGGCCGAGGCTGATCTCGATCTGATGCTGAAATGCTACACGGCACTTCGCGAACAAGCCGCGAAAGCGAAGGCGTCGCCATCCACCGGAGTAACCTATCAATACGTTGGCAACCAGTACATTCAACTGGCGAATTCGACGGCCAACGTCTCGGTGGTCGCCCGCGAACTCCGCTGGGCCGGCCGCGACGAATTGGCCAATCAGCTCGTCGATGAACAGCTCAAGGTGGCCGACACGGTCCCGCAGATTGTCGGAGCCATTTCTCTGTGCTTGTCCGAAAAACTGTTCGACCGCGTTCCGCCACTGATCGACCGGTGGAAGGAGGCGGCTCTTGTCGATCTTGCGCGGGATCCGAAATCGGCCGTTGCCAATCCCCGCCAGCAGATGCGTTCTCCCTTGTCCCAGTCGATTTATGCCCTGGGACCGTGGATGGGCCAGCTTGCCGAACAGAAGAGCCACTCGGAGCTACTGCACGTACTCGATGTCACGAGCGACATCGGAATCCGGGAGGCGAAGATCCGTCGTTCCTCGCGAAAAACATCGCAGCCCGGCAATACCCGCCCATCAACGTACATCAACTACTGGTACGGCTCGAATCAGCAAGGGATTCAACTCGCCTACCCGGCGCCCAGCGAATATTTCAACCAGAGCCAGATCACTCTGCTGCGGCAAGCCTTTGAAGTCTTCCGTCGCAATGACGTCCTCAGCGATCTCACGGACCATCTGAAAAAACAGGTCGAGACCGCCCCTCCCGACGACCTCTTCTATCGCCAGTTGGCTTATGGGTACACGCTCTGGTGGCAGGACGAACGGGACGAGGCGGCCGTCATCATCGCGAAGGCCGCCGCGCTCGTGCCGGACGATCTGGAATTTCGCCTCGAACTGGCGCTGATGCATCAGCAGCTTGACGATTTGGATGCCGCGCTCGCCATCGTTGATTCGATCGTTCCCCGAGATCAGAAGCTGCTCCAGACGCGCGAGACGCTCGCCTTGCAACTCGCCGAACGTCTGGGAGAAACGGCACGAGCCCGCGCCGCCGCCGAGCGCCTGTTCGGCTTGCGGCTTGATGCCGATTCGCAACTGGCATTGGCCGCCACCATGAAACGGCTGGGCCTGCAAGACATGGCCGAGGCCATCACCGCCCGCGTCCAGAAACGCTCGGGGAATTCTCCTTCAGCGCTCCTCACGCTCATGTTACAGTACCAGGGGCAAGGCCGTATGGACATGGCCGAGCAGCTCGCGCACTCCATTTTGCAGCGGTCGCCGCGTCCGAATGCCTCCATGGCGGCCATGATCGCCAGCGGTCGCATGTCATCCGGCGACTCGGCCACCCGGCTTCAGGCCCTCAAGCTGCTGCATCAGACCGGCGCCCTGAAAAAGCTTATCGAGCGGACGGAAACGCAACTGGCGGCGGCACCCAACGCCGCGCCGCTCTATGAGCAGCTCATCGAGTATTACGGCGCCGCGAACGATCGCGACAAAGTCCGCGAACTGCTGCTGGCCGCGGTCGAGCAGCGTCCCGATTCTCCGGAATTGCGGGTGCTGCTGGCGACTCAGTTGCAGCAGTCGGGCAAGACGGCCGAGGCCTGCGACCAGTACGCCGTTCTTCTGAAACAAAACCCCGAGTTGATCAGCGACAACTTCTACCAGGTCCAGAACATCTTCCAGCAGGCTGGCCGCGAGGGCGATCTCGGCAAGGCGATGCTGGAGGTCGATCTCAAACGCTTTCGCCAGCCCTACTACGCCATCAACGTCGTGAGTTCGCTGCTATCGAAGGAGGCGACCCGCGAACACGGCATTCAATTGTTCGAGCGGTGCTTCAATGAGATCCCGAGCTACCGCAGCCAACTGATCGGGAATCTTCACGATGATTCCGCGCTTAAGGATCCGCGCGTTTTCGATCTTGTCAGCAAGTGTCTGATTCCCAGCGACGCCCAGGTTGCGTCCGAGCCGTGGTACGGTTTTGACCAGATCAATTCCTACTCCAGCGGCGGGAGAGCGAATGGAATGGTCGATCGGCTGTTATCCGGCACGAAGGGATCGGAGCAGGCTCGGAAGCTGCGGAACCAGGTCGAAGAGCGTCTCACCACAGCGCCCGGCTGGAACGGCGGCCGGGCGATGATCGCCGTGCTCGATATTCACGAGGGCCATCGCGACGCAGGAGTCGCCGCGCTCCAGCAGCTTTTCCCGGCCGATGCCAAACTGGAAGAAATTCCGATGGCCGCCATGTGGCTGGTGGCCCAGCAGATTGACCAGGACGCGTCCTCGCGCGACCTCGCCATCAAGCTCTTCGAACAGGCGATGAAACGGAATGAGGTGGGTCTCGACTTCCAGTATGGGCCGGGCATGCGGCTGGTGAAGTTATACCAGGATCGCGGCGAGAAAGACCGCGCCCGCGAGGTGCTCCTCAGCGCGCTTAAGACCAATGCTCAAGAGGGCATGAACGATCCCAGTTATCGGGCGTACCAGCAACTTCGAACGGAAATGTCCGTGGCCAACTCGCTGCTGAAATCGGAATTTCCGGCCGACGCGCTGCGAGTCTACCGGAACCTGGTGAACCATCCCGAGCGCATCGAGCTCGGATCTCAGGTCTATGGCACCGGTGCCGCGCAGCAGGTCGAACAACAGATCCGACAAGCCCGTAACGGGCTAACCGCCGCCCTCTCGGCGCTGAAAAAGGTCAATATCGACGAGGCAATCACGCAACTGTTGCAAGTCGATGAATCGTCAGCCGAATCGCGATTTCATCTCGACTTGCTGCTCATCGTGCCTGACCAGCGGCAGTTGGAATCGGCGATCATCCGCACTCCGCTGTCTGAATTGTTCGAGACGCTTGCCGGTGGCGAGGCGGCGCGCGTCACCTTCGCCAGGCATCTCTCCTCCCTGCGCGACAAGTACCCCGACGATTTGTCGATCGCCATTCTCGCGGCGCTCTGGAGCAAGCGGCTCTCCGAGGATGACTTCGCCCGCGACGTCGCCAGCCTGCTGGAAATCATCCGCCGAAATCCACTCGAGCCGCTTCCCGACGGAACTCGCCCCAACGCACGTCAGAGAACCGAGGCGGCGCGGTGGATCGGCCTATGGCTGGTCGCCCGCGAGTGCTCAACCCCCGAATTGATTCCCGCCCGGACCGAACTGGGCGGCATCGCGCGGGACGCGGCAGCGCGGCAACTTGATCGCAACGCAACGAGCGCCCTTCTCCATGATTGGGGAAAGCTCGCGCTCAAGACCGGAGATCGCCCCCAAGCCGAGCAGATGTGGACCGAACTTCTCCAGTCGGCCACGGTCCGCCCGAAAGCATCGCCAAGGCTTGCCGCCGCCAGCGACCAGCCGGCGCCCCGGCTCCCCGTTCCCGGTGGACTCACAGTCGGTACCGCTCCGCGGCCATTTCCCGCTACCGCGGTTGTCCCCCCCGGACAGCGGTCGCAGTCCGCGCGACAGGCAGCGGCCGACGACAAGTCGAAGAACGCCATTCCGCCGCTCACGATCTCACAGTTCCGAATCGCGATGCTTGTGGCCAAATCGGCGGCGACAAACAAATTCCCCGCGCTGTCTCAGAAGGCCGTTCGGGAAGCGCTATCCGGCGGTATGCCGGTTCCCGACGCGCCGACCGAGACGACCTCGATGCGAGGAATAGTGGCTCGCCCGACAAGGCCGGGGCAGTCCGCCGACGCCGAAGATCCACTTCTCTCCGAAGTGGCCATCGCCGTCCGACAGGTGGTCAACAAGTGGGAGCCCGAAGACTTCCCACCCGACGACGTGTACAACCTGCTCGAACCGATTGTCTTTCCCGCAAGTCGTCCCGGTGAAATTCTGCTGTATCCCGATCATTCCGGCCTCCGCCGCAACATTGTCTCCAACCTGGGAATCGAGATCGTCAAATGGGCCGATCGCGCCGATCGGACCAGTGATCTGCAAAAGCAGATCGATGCCCGCCGCCAGTCGCCGCCGACTTCGGTCGCCGCGGCCGTGCTCGATTGTGAGCAGGCCCTCTTGAAGAAGGATTATCTGGCGGCCACCGCGGCGCTGAAGGAACTGGACAGGCTCACGAGCGGCGCTCCTTCGCAGGCGGCAATCCAGTTGGCAGCACACGCGGCGATTCGAGCCTTCCGGATCAAGGAGCTCAAAGCCGAAGCGGCCCCCCTGCTCAAGCGGGCTCTGCTGGCCTCTCTCCCGACTCAACCGAACGACGGCAATGAACAGAACATCGCTCTCGGGCCGCTGTCCAGCCAGCTCAACCGCTATTTCGCACAGTCGGGCCACACCGCGGCGATTCGCGAGTTCTACGATTCATTCGCCAACGCCAGGCAGCAGCAATACGCCCGCTATTCCGGTGACTATGGAGCCTATCAACTTTGGAATACGTGGATTCAGATTGCCAACGACGCCGCCGAGAATGGCGCGTTTGACGTTTCCCTCGATTATCTCGGCCGGGCTTCCGACACCAACTTTGAAAACTACGGTCGCCCTTCGATCAAGAACGCTCTCGCCGCCAATTCGCTGAGTCTGGCTGCCCGGTCCGCAAGCGATCGTTACACGCAGTTGCGAGATTGGACCCTTCCCGCGCCGCAGCGGGAAACCATCCGGATCGTCGTCGATACCGTTTCTCCGACGGTCCCGCCGCAGGCTTTTCTGGATCTGGCCGAACGGACCGCGGACATCGACGTCGCGCCACTGACGGGTGTCGGCCCCCTCTCGAATGTCATGCAATTGATCGACGCCGCCGAAGCCTCCGGCTCTCTGCCCGAACTCTGCGAGCGTCTCGCGCCACTCCGGGAAAAGAAGGTCGCGTTTGCAGATTCCCTGCTAGCCCTGGCGCTCATTCGGGCGGGCCGTACCGAGGAAGCCGCGCCGATCGTCGATGAACTTTTTAGAACACGGGTTGAACGCGGCAAGGTGAACGGGAACAGCCTACGTGAGTCGATCAGTTGGGTCGACTATTTTGTCTGGCGCGAAGCGCTCAACTGTCCGGCACTGTCAGCTCGCGCGGTCGCGGAATTCCCGGAATATTCCAGGTTTGCCCGCTCTCGGGACCAGTTGGATGGCTATCCCCGCATCATGAACGAATTTGCCCGCCACCAGAGGCAGGCCGAGAATCGTCCGGATTCGATTGCCTTTCCCGAATTTGTCCACTGGTTCCCCGCGTTCACTCGGGCGCCTCGGGCTGACAACGTCCACTCGTGGTGGACAGTCTCCGAAGGCCAGATTGCCCATCTCGGCGGTCTCGATGGCGGTCTGCTCTACTTCCGCTACCCGGTCGAAGGAGACTTTCAGCTCGAAATCGATCTGCCTCAGGGCCATTTCCACCACGCGGACCTCGGCTATGGCGGAGTCATCGTGACCCAGTCGGGTCCGCGGCTGTTCATCAATTCCGCGGGGGGGCACGAGTCGATCGCGCGTTCCCGCGCGGCCCAGCACGGAAGCGGCGGCACCGATCGCGTCCTGCTTCGCGTGGCCAACGATCGCCAGACGTGGTTCTTGAATGGTCAGGAAGTCTATTCCGAAAAACTCGCCACAGGCAGCCCCTGGCTGCACCTGCAAGCCCGCCAGACAACCTTCGGCAGTTTCCGCAATCTTCGGTTCTCTGGCGACCCGCGCGTTCCCCGGGAAGTCGCGCTCCTGGGCGAATCGACGATGGAAGGCTGGATGACGTCATTCCTCGGCGAGTCGCAACCCGCGCTGCGGAAGGCGAACGAAAAACCCGACATGACCTATGACGCATTCGGTGAGCAAGTTCCCGTTGCCCGGGATCCCCAGCAGCAGTACCACTGGTCGGTGAAAGACGGCGTGCTGAATGGCCAGAGCCTGGGCGAGGAGCCAAAGCCTGGCTGGACCTACTACCACCGTCCGCTCGATGCCGGCGAGGTCGTTCAGTTCGAGTTCTTCCAGGCCCCCGGCGAGCAGACGGCTGCTCCGACCTTCGGGCGTTTCGCCTTCATCCTCGAACCGGACGGCGTCCGGACGCGCTGGATTAATCAAGCTGGCTGGGACGATACCGTTCTCGGCGTCCCGACCGAGAACGCCGTTCAGGAAGCCGCGTTCGCTCGCACCGACGGACCGCTGCCGTTGAAGGCGAACGACTGGAACACCGTCGCCATCGCGGCAACCAAAGAAACGGTTTCCCTATCGCTGAATGGAGCGCTGATTTTCGAGCGTCCCATCGAGGCGGACAATCCGCGGATGGTCGGCATTTACCGCCCGAAAGAGACCAAAACCCAGGTTCGTAAAATCGTCCTCTCCGGCAACTGGCCGGAAAAGATCGATGGCGATTTGCTCGCGCTCGTGCAACCGCTGCCTCCGGAGGAACGCCGCCTGCAAAGTCGGCTACTGGATGACGACGTTTCCGCCTCGCGATCGATCGAAGTAGTATTGCGGGCGCGTGAGCAGGACGACGTCACTGCGTATGAGATGCTGCGCGGCTGGGTCCTCCCTTCCGATGACCATGCCGATCTCCGCATGGCCTTTCAACGAGCGCCGATCGCTCCCTCTGGCTCTATACCTGGGCTGACCGGAAAGTCAGCCGAAGGCGAACGCATCTGCCCGGCCTGGGAACTGGTTCAGGTTGCCAGTCGCCTCAACCGACTGGACGAACTGAAGCAGGCTGTCAGCGCGCTCACGCCAGAATCTATCGTTGGTGATCCGGCTCGTCGCGAAGCCTTACTCGTGCTCATCGATGTCGCTCGCCAGGATGACTCTTCCGCCGTTGAGCACCTGGCGGAACTTGAGAAAGTTCGTGCGAAAAACAGCCCGTCTGGCGGGCTCGACGGGCAGCGGGCTCCCGAGGTCATGGCGATTACCATCGCCAGCCAGCGCCCCGGACCGGTCGCGAAGGCTGCTGATGAGCTCGCGCGGGCTTTTCTCAAGCAGGCTCGCGAAGACAAGCAGGCGAACGCCAACTGGCTCGCCACGACCGAAGTCTTGACGGGATTAACCGGCCGCCAGGTTGCAACTGCTCCCGGCGTCGCCATGGAGCTTCGCCATTGGTCATCCGTCCCCATGGTGAGTGCTTTCACCCGCGCGAATGGCCACCATCCCGGCGAATGGTCCGCGACTCGCGGCGAAGTCATCTATCATCCGGGCGAATCGCTGTCGCAGCTTTTCTATCGCTCGCCGGTCATCGGACAGTTTCAAGTCCACGGTACGCTGTCGACGGGACCGCGCGATGAGATGCTGATTGGTTACGGTCATTTCGCGGCACGCCCCGGCGGACCCGACCTGAAGAATACTTTGCTCTACCGTCTTCCAGTCAACAGTTCGCCGGTTGGGAGCGCGTTGACGATCCCCGGGTACGGTGAAACGGCCCGATTCCGCATTGAAGTCGATGGCAGCCGCATCACCACGTTCGTGAACGATGTCCGGATTCATGAACAGCGTGCGGATCCCGCTCCGTCGCCCTGGCTCGTGCTCCAGCCCTCCCTGGCGTCGTCCGCCGGTCGGGTGAACGACCTCCGCATTACTGGCGATCCGCGGGTTCCGGAAACCGTCAATCTGTTGCAGGATTCTGAATCCGCCATGTGGACCGCCGATTACTTCGGAGAGTCGGCGAGTCTGGGAACGCAATCCACCAGTTCGCGGCAGTCCGGCTATTACGACGATGGCCAAAATTCAGAGCAGCCCGCGTGGGCTCGCCATGCCGACGAACTGATCGGCAATCTCGCCATCAATCGGGCTGAAAAATCGCTCCAGTCACTTGTCTACTATCGCCGGCCGCTCCTGGAAGATGGTGAACTCGACTACGAAATGTATTATGTGCCCGGCGAATTCGAGGTCCACCCGGCGGTCGGTCGAACCGTCGTGCAGATCACGCCCGAACGGATCGCCCGGCACATTCTGACCGATGGTGAACTCGACCGTTCCGGCCTTGCCCCTGACAATTCCGTGCCGATCGAAGGAGCCGCCGGCGCGGCGCTTAAGCCGAATGACTGGAACCGGATCCAGTTGCGGCTGACGGGGGACCAGTTGACGGTGCTCATCAATGATGTCGAGGCGGCCCGTCTTACCCTGACGGAACCGCCATCCCAGAGGTTCTTGGGACTGTTTCGATATGCGGACCGGCAGAAATCTCGAGTCCGAAACCTCAGCCTTCGGGGAGACTGGCCGAAGTCGGTTGCGTCTCCAATCGAGCAGGAACTGGCCGCGCCCGATCCGCCCAAAGCGGCAGACGCGGAGGGGACTTCACCCGGAATCCGCCCGGCCTCATGAAATTGGTAAGTTCCCCAATTGCCGTTTGAACGAGGCAAGAGTTAGAATTCATCCGCACACGTGGAGCCTCAGGGACTGTTTTGAACAAAGGTTTCTGGAAGGGGCGATTCAATGGATACGATTCGGCGTCGCGTGTCGGCTGTTCATTCCCGGCAGCAATGGCAATGGGCCGGGCAGTGCGCCGCCTGGGGATTGTGTGCGTCGAGCATACTCGCCTGTCTGGTCGTGCTAGGTGTCCTTGCCCAAGGTATCACATCCCCCGGTTGGGGCAGCTTCGCTCTGCTCCTCCTGTCCGGTCCGGCGCTGGGAGGTCTCGCGGCCTTTGCGCTAAGTCGTCCCGTTCACAAAGCCGCCAACGCGATTGACGGTGTCTGCGGGCTCAAGGATCGCGTCTCCACCGCCTGGGCGTTCCTTTCCAAATCGAATCTCACTCCGTTGCAGGAACTGCAGGTCGCCGACGCCGCGACGCATGTCGCCAACATCGATGTGAAAGCCGTCGCTCCCTACCGCTCGCCACGGTCGCTGCATGCTGGCGTTGTGTTTGCCGCTGTCGCCACCTTGCTGATGTGCCTGATCCCGGCGCCAGAAGTGGCCATCGCGGCCACGGAGCCCAACGCCGTGGTCCATTCGCAGGCCTCGCGTGCCGAGGAGGAGCTGAAAGAGCTCGAAGAGTTCAACAAGCAAGCCAAAGACCCCGAGATTGAGAAGTTGCTGAAGGAACTGGCCGTTAAGGTCGAGGAACTCAAGCAGCCCGGAATCGACCCTCGCGAAGCCCTGGCCAAGCTGTCGGAAATGGAAGCCGCCTTGCAGGCCAAGCAGCAGGAACTGGCTGATCCGAATGTCGAAGCCCAACTCAAGAGCATCGGCGAGGCGTTGTCACTTTCCGAGTCGCTGCAATCGGCTGGTCAGGCGCTCGCGAATGGCGAACTCGAAAAGGCCGCCGACGAATTGGAAAAGAAGGAACTTCCCAAAGTCGATCGCCAGACTGAACGGGCGATGACGGAGAAGCTTGAGCAGGTGCGACAGGACTCGGCCGACGGGATGAAGAAGCAGCTCAAGGAAGCAATCGGCCAGATCGGTGAAGGTCTGGGGCAGGGGAACAAGAGCAAGTTCAACGAAGGCATGAAGGGGCTCGCCGGCGAAAGTCGCAGTGCCGGCCGCCGCAAGAAGCTCACGGACCTTCTTCGCAAGCAGTGCCAATGCCTGAGCGAATGTAAAAGCGAATGCGAAGGGGAATGCCAGAGCCAGTCCATGGCCATGTCCAATAAGAAAGGCGGCAGCAAGGCGGGTCAAGCCGCCAGCGGCAACGAGCCCGGCGAGAAGACCGGACTGCTCAAGTCCGCGAAGGACATGAAGCTGACCGGCCAAGAGTCGGCCGAAGGGGACGTTGATATCGAAACGACCACGGCCCCCGAGCAAAACCAGGAAGCCATTCGCCAGTACCGCGAAAAAGTCGACAAGTACGAAGCGATCAGCGAGTCCGTGCTCGATGCGGAATCGATCCCGCTGGGCCACCGGCAAAACATCCGCCGCTACTTTGAAATGATCCGACCCCAAGGGAATGAAGGGAACGAAGCCAGCGAGCCCGTGGCGCCGTAGCGTTTCCGAGCGGTTTTTCGTTCGCAGCTATCCCAAATGGCCCGTCCCGTCATCCGATGCGCTGACGCCTCCACCAGAGCCAGGAACCGGTTCCTCCCACGATCAGCACGGCGGCCAGGGACTGCCAAAGCCAGCGATACGTCGGGGGCTTCGGCGGCGGCTGATAGCGCGGGCGATAGAGTTGGGCCGTGCGGTCCGTTTCGGATGGCAGATGAGGCAACTCGTCGGCGACGATCTGAAGGTGATGCAGGACCACGACGGCTGCCGATTCGGGATCGCTTTGCGAGACGCCAATCCGCAGCAGAGTTACCTCACCGCCTCCCATTGGCAGATGGGCAATCTCTCGCAAAGGGGACTGGAGACTATCGGCGACCGAATAAAAAATGTCCTGCTTGACTCGTTTAAGTTGCAGTCGTCCGGTGGGCTGCTTGTTTGGCGGTGCATCGAACAGCCTGGCCGACGGAAGCCGCTTTCCGTCTTCCACTCTTGCCGCGAACACGCCGTAGATGTCACGACCATCGGGCCGAAGCAATCGGCCGAGCGATGCGGCCGGATCGTTGGTGGAGCCGGTGGATAGATACAGACTCGGTCCGGTGCCAAAGCCAGCACTTGGTTGCGTCCGGTTCAGAATCGTGAAGTCCAGGGTGATCTCAAAGTCACCGACGAGCGTAAACCGCGGGGACAACCCGACCGTCTTCACTTCATAGCCGGCGGGAACAGTAATCTGGAGTCCGTTCTTCGTGGGCCGCAGCAGATTAACCGCGCCAGCCCCTAAGGGGACCAGCGAGCGGTTGTCGAAGTGTCCATTTTCAAAATCCCAGGTGTAGACCGCGGCATGGGCCTGCGGGACCGCTATCACCACCACGATCAGGGCGATTCGGCACGTCGGCATCATGGGGCGTCTCCCATCACTTCACCGCCGCGAATGGTTCCCATCGCGGACCAGGCGGTCGGATCAACCAGCTCGCCGATGAACTTCACATGCCCGTCGCCGAACAGCACAGTCACGCCGCCGTTATGACGGCTGGAAGCTGCCATCCCCACGCCATCCCAGGTGAAGCCGTTCTTGCAACTGACCGCGTTCGGCGCCACGAGGTGGTTATAACGGGTCCAGTTGAAGTTGGCTTCCAGCCAGTTCTGCCCGGAGTCGACATTCTGGTGATAAGCCGCGGCTTCTTCGGGCGACAGGCTGCGGCAGTAGTCGCGAAAGGTGTCGTCGCTCCAGATTCCCGCAAGATCGTAAATGTCGGATAGCGGATCGAAAATGTCGTGAGTCCAGGTTCCTTTGCAGCGCTCGCTGAACATGGCCGTATTTGAGAGCCCGTCAGTCACGTCTCCGAGACGAACGCTGCTGTTCTGTCCGAACATGCCGTTGCCGTTTCGTCCGTGCCATCCCCCGCCATTGCATGAGCGATAATTGTTATGGCCCCACATGCTTTCCAGGCGATCGATGTCGGATGGGCAGAGAAAGACCGGAAGAACGGTCACCGCCGCTGGTCCATTCACCGCGCTCAATCCACCGCTCGCGATACAGTCTGGTTCATACGCTCCGGAATTGACATAGGGAGCAAACGGCGCGACATCGAAGTGAAGCCGCAGGTAGACATTCGCCTGGTCGAGTTGCGGAAGAATCTGCGAGTGCGTCGAGTATCGGCGATCATTCAGCGTGCCCAGGGACGAAACGAGGCCGTCGTAGTCGGTCCCGCAACCAAACGGCAGCACGCGGTGCGCTTCGTGGTAGTTGTGCAGCGCGCGGCCGATCTGCGCCAGGTTATTGCCGCAACTCATGCGACGCGCCGCTTCGCGGCCCATTTGCACGGCGGGCAACAGGAGCGCGACCAGAAGGCCGATCACCGCGATGACGACCAGAAGTTCGAGCAGCGAAAATCCGCGGCGCAGACGGTCATTCATTGTCGAGGCTCCAGACAAAGACCGCCCCCTCTTCCGTCCCGGCGATGATGCGATTTCCCCGCGACGCGACATTCAGGTCGCCAATCGACCGCGTGGGAACGTCAAATTCGCTCAGCGGGGTCAACGTGCCGTTTTTGACGAGCAGAATACCGTTGCTGAACCGACGCATGGCGATCAAATCGCGCGATCCGACGGTCCCGGCATGCGACAGGCCGAAAGGACGGGAAAGGCTCTTCAACTGTTCGCCGGTGATGGCATTCCAGCATGTGACTATCCCGTTGGCGTCGCACGAGGTCAGTTCTTTTCCATCGGGACTGAAGACCGCGGCGTTCACGGCCACCTCGTGTCCGCGCAGCTCTGTCACGAGTTTGCCGGACGGAAGGCTCCAAAGCTGCAATCGGCCGGGAAATTGCCAGCCGCGCGGATCAGCCGTCGCGGTCGCGAGCGAGGTTCCATCCGGCGAAAAGCGCACGAAGCGGACGGGCGAGTCGAGTTCGATCGTCCGGATCGTTTTTTGCGAGGAGAATTCCCAGACGCGGACGGTCTGATCGTCGGATCCCGTTGCGAATCGCTCTCCGTCGGGAGCGAAGTCGAATGCCCAGACCCGCTTTTTATGTCCATAGCGCTTACCAAGCGATTTCATGTCTCCCAGATCCCAGAGCATAATTCCGGACCCATAGCCGCCGGTCACCGCGCGGCGGCCATCGCTTGACAGGGCTCCACCCGCGATCGCCTCCCCCGCGTTTTCGAGGGAATGCGTCAGCGACCATTGCGCGACATCCCATACGCGGAGATGTCGATCGACACCTCCGGTCACGGCCCGCTGACCGGTCGCATCCAGCGCGGCAAAACGGACGCTGCCCTCGTGTCCCCGGAGAAGCCGTGGAGCATCGGGAGCACGCCACCACGCCGATACGTCTCCGGCCTGCGTCGCCACTCGCAGTCGAGTCCCGTCGTCTGAGAAGTCGAGGTCCGTCACCGGAGCTTGCTGAAAGACCGGCGACAATTCGGCGCCGCCTTCTACCTGAAATGTTTGCGTATAACCTCCCAGTGTTCCAGCAGCGAGCACGGACTGATCGGGACTGAACGCGAGAGCTTCGATCTGCATCTGGGCATTTGGGCTGTTTCTCTCCGGAGAAGCCGGTGCGGAAACAAGTCCTTTATGAAAGGCATAGGTTGTCAGGCGTTTTCCGGTCGTCACCTCCCAGCGAATCAACTCTCCGGCCGCATCTCCGGATGCCAGCGATTGACTGTCCGGGCTGAAAGCGATTGAAGAGACGGGTTGTTGATGGCCCGCGAGAGTTCTCTGGATCGCCTGGTTGGCGGCGTCCCAAAGCTCGACCGCGTGGTCGCTCCTGGCGGTCGCCAATCTGCCGCCATCTGGCGACCACTCCATCGCCCGGACGGTACTACCACCTTCTGTTTTGTGTTTCACCTGCCAAGTGGCGACATCGATCCAGACAGTCGTTCCTTGAGAATCCCCCGCGACAAGCCAGTCGCCTTGCGGAGCAACCGCCAGTGCTAGGATGTCTCCGTCGCCAACCGTCAGGACGCGTGGCTTATCGGCGGATCCCATCTGATAGGCTTCAATTACCCCATTCGTTGTCCCACAGAAAACAGTCTCCAGGTTTCCGCAGATCGTGAAAGCGGTCGTGGCGTTGCCATCCTTATGAGTGGGGCGGAGGAATCGTTGCCGTCTTAATCCCGTGGCCAGATCGGAGACATCGATCGTCGTGCCGTTTTTCAACGAGATCAACTGCGTTCGGGATGAATCAAACCGGGGAACGGCCAGTTCGTAGGGATCGACACTGACCCCCTGCTCGAGCCATTTCAGGGAATCGGGGTGCTCCCGATCAACGATCATCAGCGAGCTGCCGGCGCCGCCGATCGCCCAGAGGCGCCCCGTTGGATCGCCCGCCAGTCGACGTCCATGTTGTGTTCCCGACGTCAGTCGCTGCTGATCGCCCGAAGCGGCTGAAAAACAGGTCAACGTCCCGTCGGTTGAGAGACAAACCAGTTCGTCGGACTGGTCCGCGACAGCCCATGCGGCGCTTCTTAGCGCCTGGTCTTGCCGTTCAGTGGTCACCTCCCCGGCCGACTCCTTAATGGCCTCCATGAGGCCGATGGACCACAACTCTTTGCCACTCTCCGCCTCAAGGGCGGCAACATGGCTGCGGGACCGGACTCCAAAAAGCCTCCCGGTACTTGCCAGTAAGACTTGAAAGTCGGCCGGTAGCGGGATCTCTGAAAATTGAACCAGAGCCGAATTCCGCCAGTTGTACCAACGAACGACTGCTTCACTGCCGCGTGTCCAGAGTTTTCCCGCATCCGCGAAATGGACGTCGAGCGCGAAGCGCGAATTTGGTTCGAAGGCTTCGGCCAGCACGTTTCCACTGGAAACCTCCCACACCAGGAGGCGGCCATCGTTGCCAAAGCTGGCGATCTGACTGCCGTCGGGAGAAAAAGCCAGCGCCCCGATGGATTGACGGTGTCCGCTCCAACGGGCCGTCGCCCCCGCCGGCAAGGTCTGCATGACGACTTGATGGTCCCCGGCACCATAGACAAATGATTCGCCATTCGGATGGAAAGCGAGCGAGGTAATCCCCAGAGGTTCGTGTTTCTCGAAGGCAATCGCGTTGGCGGCGACATCCCACGCCCGAAGCGAGGCCCCGCGCCGACTGACTCGAAGAGCCGCGACGACGAAACGCCGATCGGGTGAGACTCCCAGCACAACGATCTCAGGGTTACCGAACACCAAGGGCTCGCGAGAGCCGTTGAAGTTTCCGGAACCGATTGACGGCAACTCTTTTTTAAGAGCATGCGGAGGTGAAGTGATTGCGAGGGAGGCAGCCTTTTCGACCTGGGGCGAGGCAGCCGCCATGGATGGAGTTTTCTCGGACTCGCTACCTGGATTGTTCCGAGTCGTGGCTGCCTCGACCTGTTCGGGCGATATCGCGGGCTTCGCGCGACGGCATCCGGGAAACAGAGCCAGCCCCACCAGAAGCAATAGCAGTGGCGGCCGAGGCAGTCGGTGATGCGGGGCGCTCATAAGAGAATCTCTTCCGGGATTAGACGGATATTTCTTATCTCTACGACCAGCGGTACCAATCGTTTTTTGTCTTGGACCAGTTTCATTCTGACGGCGAATCATCCCACGGAAGCCGGTTGCTTCGGTCCACTCGGACCTCATCGATGACCACTCCCGGAAAATCCACCGGTCCGGAGAAACTCAGTTGGACCGGAATTCGCCCCAGTTCCTCGCCCGAAAGTTCGACCCCGGAGAACTGAAACTCCGACAAAGGAATGCTGGCCGTTCGCCACTCGCCGGGCTTCGTTTGCCACAGTTCGGGATCGACTCGACACCAGGCCCGCAATGGCTCCGGCCGATGGTATGAGCGGACCAGGAGATTGATATGAAACCACGCGGGAGGCGGCACGCGATACGTCAGATGCAGCACCGTATCGGCATGCCACGCGAACAATCCCTGCTTTCTCAAAGGAGAAGCTGCTGCTACCAAACGGCCCCGGGAACCCGATAGGGCGACAGCCTCCACGGCACCGCGAGATCCGGACGGAAGCCCCTCCCGCACCATCCGCCCGCTCCAGCCGGGGGGCAAACCGTTCTCGAAGTCTTCGCTCCAGAGATCGGGGGCAAGAGGCCAGTCGATAACCGGGAGCGGACCGGTGAAGGTCACCGCAACGAACTGCGCCGCTCCCACGTCGGCAGTCGCTTCGTCTGCTGTTCTCGTCACGCGGACTTTTCCTTCCGTGACCGCGACGTCGGTCCGCTCTGGCACGGCCAGTAACTCCAAACGGGTTCCCAGAACGTGAACCGTTGCCTCTCGAGTGACGAACGTCAGCGGGTGATCCGCCGACCGCGGAGCCACATTGGCCGTGATCCGGCCACTCGCGAGTCTTACCTGATTGTCGGACTTTTCACTGAGACTCAGGATGGTCCTGGGACCGATCACGAGTCGTGTTTGATCGGCGAGGACGACAGCCGCGGACTCCAGGAATTCCGTTTGCAGTCGATCACCTGGCTCCAGTGGCCAACCCGATTGCGAAAGAGATGCCGGACTCACTTCGAGCGGCGGTTCGCCGTCGCGAAGCACCCGAACCCGGCCCTGAACACTGGCGATGACGCCGATCGGAACTTTCGTCAGCGGCTCCGGCTTCGTCCGCACAAGCCCGATTGCGATCGCGACGGCAACCACGCCGACCAACGTCGTCCAGGTCATGAATCGTCCGCGCCACTTCTGGCGACCGGCTCGCGGCTCGACTACCAGATCGACAGGTGCCGTGAGGGTGGTCCCGGGCTCGCTCACCATGGCGGAGACCCACATCAACTGGGTCTGAAGCTGGCAGAAGCGCACATACTCGCGGCGAAAACCAGCGTCCGTTCGCAACAAGTCGGCCAGGTGCTGCTCTTGCTCCGGGGTGAGCAAGTCATCGGCCAGTCCGTTCAGCAGGACCGTCCGTTCGTCGGCTCTGGAATCGACGTTGTCGTTCATCCCGACGACTCCGCCGCCAGAGTCCGCTCGATACATTCTCGCAGCATGTCACGAATTCGCCGTAGCGACTCCGACACGGCCTTGGCCGATTTCCCCATCTCGGCAGCCATGGATTGCACCGCGACCCGTGGCTGATACCGATGGAGGATCAGTGTTCGCTGACTCTCTGGCAGCCTCTGGAGACATCCGGCCAAGGCGGTTTCCCGGCGGCTATACTCAACGGACTCGGCCATTGCCGTCGCCGCGATTTCCGCCAACAGCGCCGGCTCGAACAAATCGGCCCCTCTCGCTTGCCGTCCGCGCCAGGCAAGCACCTGCAAACGGGCAATCTCGAACGCCCAGGCGAAGAAGTCGCTCTCTCGCCGAAACGTGGCCCGTTTTCGCCAAAGAACGGCGTTGGTTTCCTGCAAAACATCGTCGGCATCGGCCGTGCGGCGGACCAGTGTCAGGATGAAGGCGTACAGCCGCCGCTGAGCCTGGGCAATCAACCCGACCATCTCTTCGTCTGGAGTCGCGGCAACGGGATCGGCGGCGTCAGTCATTAGGGCCTCGCGAGGAGATAACGATCCCTTCAAGTATTCCACGCTCTTTTCGGGACGCCGCAACCAAAAAGGGCAAAATGGCCATGGGAGTGACCCCATCGGCCAAAAAAGCCCTGGAAGTTGATTGCCGGACCGAACAGCGAATTATTCCCAACGTGGTATGCTGCACTCTCGGCGACGACCTGCCCGCCCCAAATGAGAGGCCGAACCCCTTGAGTTTTCCTCCGGCAGAAATCCATGTCGACGTGGCGGTGGTTCGTCGGCTCCTCGAAGTCGACTGTCCGTCGTTGTCTCATGGGACAATCTCCCTGGTTGATGAAGGCTGGGACAACTTGACGTATCGCCTGGGAAGTCGACATGCCGTTCGGCTTCCCAGGCGAGCCGCCGCCGCTGGGCTGTTAGCGAACGAACAGGCTTGGCTCCCAATCCTCGCGCCGCGACTGCCGCTCGAAATACCCGTGCCCGTGCATATCGGCAAGCCGAGCACGCTGTTCCCGTGGCCATGGAGCGTCGTGAACTGGATTCCCGGTCTTACCGCCGAACATCACAGTTTCGCACCGGCTGACGTCTCGTTACTCGCCGAGACACTCGTCTCGCTCCATCAACCGGCCCCCGAGGCAGCCCCCAGGAATCCCTTCCGCGGCGTCTCGCTACGAGCGAAGAACGATCTCGTCAAAGACCGTCTCCACAGTCTTGAACAACGTGACGGAATCACCGCCCAGCGGCTGGCCGCGATCTGGCGCGATGCGTGTCACGCGCCAGAAACCGAGCAGCGCGTATGGCTGCATGGAGACCTGCATGCGCGCAATGTCGTGGTGAATGAATCTCGCCTCGTGGGTCTTATTGACTGGGGCGACCTGAATGGAGGCGATCCCGCCAACGACCTGGCTTGTGCCTGGACGTTGATAGAATCCGCACGCCTTCGCCGGGCGATCCTCGAAGCGTACGGGGCCGATGACGCACTGGTAAGGCGAGCGATGGGATGGGCTATCCACTTCGGGCTCACACTGGTTAACAGTGGCGAGCCCCGTCATGTGCCCATGGGATCGACGGTCTTAAATCGCCTACTCGCGGATGTCTGAAACCGGACTGATGCTCGGGCGAGCCATTCGCAAAGTTGCCCGCCGCGAAACTTGCTCACGAACCGGCTGATGTCGGGAACGTATCGGTGAAGCCATCCCCGTCCACGAAACGGCGTCGAACCAGGGCGGTGGCTGCCAGGACCAACTGCACCAGACTGGCCGTGCCCGTCACGGCGACGGAAGACATTCCCAGAACTTCGTCCGCGTTGGGGACACCGTCGTCTCCCGGTTGTTCAGCCTGGCCGGTTATCTGTCCGTGCAAGGCTTCCCGGCCGTCGACCTCGGTACCGATACAGAGCAGAGGCGCGGATACCACGAACGCCTCAATCGCAATCGATCCGCATGACAAGACCGCGAGGAATGTTCGGTAGAGCATGATAGGAACCTTATTCGGTGAACGATGAGCTTGACCACCCTTGAATCCGTTGCGTGGGTCAATCCAAACGTCGTTTCCGCCAGGATCGAGGAGAGCTCACGAGTTACGTGCCAGATTGAGAACCGGCAGGGTCGTGCTGTCGCCTGCGGATTGGAACTCTGGAGATTGTGTCGCGCGTGGCGGTACGGTGACCGAGGGCAGTCGTGGGGGAGTCGCCAGCGGCACGGCCGGCTTTTGCGCCATTGCCGCCGGAATGGCAAGGACGGTCCCCAGAAAGGCTGCCGCGAGCAATGCGCCCTGATCTCGTTTGGTTGCCATGATGTCTTTTTCTTCGATAGGAACATCCGCGAGCGACATGCGAAAACCGGGCGCGGAGTGGATGGAATTCTTCCACCAGAAGCATTGAGTCAGCACGTTTTGAGCCAATCAGGTCTTGCGGGTGATGTTTCCCGAGAAATCACCTAGTTTGAATAGGTGGACTCGAGGAACAGCGTAAGGGAGAGAAGCCCCGCGCCGGGATCATCTCCGGTTGTGTCGCCAAGGGAGTGTTCGCGCGGTTACCGACTCACATTTTGATGCAACTGTCGGCATTGCTCGTGTCAATGAGACGATCCGCCGAAGTATTTTGCCCCACTGTGCGATCTTGCCACGCGACAGATGTGCAGACTCTCTCGCACTTCGCTCGACGCCTTGGCAACGCGAAAAGTGGCTAGATCATGCCCCCGATCATGCCCCCGTGAGACGAATCCCGTTTCCGCGCGAACGTCTTGCTCGGGTAGCTTGTTCTCCCCACTCCAGAGCCGGTGCCGGGCAGCGAATTTGACCAGACGCATTGTCTGCGGCGGCACAGGATCCACCTGCGAGTAGACCCTGCTTTTTCAGGGGAATCGACAAGTTTTCCAGCGTCGCGCGGGGACGCCTGGGGGGCTTCCCTAGGGAGGAAGCGGGACCGCCTGTCATCCCCACAACGGACTAGCCATGAGACCCGAGGATGGGATTGGTTGAATGGAGAGCAGACTGGCTCGTCGGCGAGCATCAGGCGGCTGGCATAACACAAGTGCGATACCCAAAGAGCCGGGAGTCCTGGCCTTCGCGGCCTGACGATGCGAAGAGGGAAAACTGCTTCTTGACATTGCCAACACCTCAACCAACAAAAAGTAGCGAATCCCCTGGATGGTGCCCATAAAGTCGGCATGGATGTTGCAGACTGCCTCCACGGCCCGCGATGGGGGTGTCGGACAGGTGAAAAGCAGCTTCGACACGGCCTGGACATCGACGGCCTCTCTGGTATGTCCGAGAGCGAGTCACGCGTCGTGACACGTCGCATACCGATCATGAACACGCATTCGAGGAGTCGGCAATCATGTACAAACTGACGGCGCTGATGGCGGCTGGACTTGCCACGGTCTTGTTGGCGGGGAACGAGGCCCGCGCGGACGTGGACGGATTGATTTTTGACACGACGGTATCGGTCCGGGGAGAAGCCAATGTCGATGGCCTGCTGACATTCGACAATGGAACGTTTACCTTCGCGACAGATCTCGACGTTGTCGCGGAAGGAACCTATTCAGTGAACGGCAGGGGTGGACGTGGCCCAATCACGATCATCCGCGGCGTCTGGACGCGTCTGGACACGGAAGTCGGCGTTGACGTCGAATTCCTGGCGATTGTCATTGATCCCAAGCAGGCCCAGGGTCGTTTTGGCGAGCGGGCTCGTCAGAATAACACGCCGGCCCGCATTACCGGATTTACCTCGGGTCGTGCCCGGGGTGGTCTTTCCTTCAGCGGGGAAGAACTTCTGCTGGTACCCGAACTTCCCCAATAACCACAGACAAGCCGACGCAGAGTTCATTCAGAACGCGTTCTGGATGGACTCTGTGTCGATCCTGATCGCTCGCCGACCCGTGAGCGATTCACACGATGACACCCGGCAGAAAGCCCGAAAGTTCCATAGAGCCTCCGTCAAAACCCGGTTGGCGGCTGAGAAAAGTCGACTGATTCAGGGCGACTTGCGACGTCCAGAGGGTTTTGACGGCACTAAATACTGTGATCTTTTAGCCGGGAAACGTCGTGATATAACCCGTTGCCCTTCTGCCACCAACGGGTTTGCCTGTGGCGTCCAAACACTTGCAATCCGACTCACATCGGTTTCTCAAGCAATAACGCATCTGGGCGACGGACAGTGATCGCCGAAGGCCTCGGCAACCTCGGTCGCAAGGCTAACTCCCCTTAAACAAAACATCGTTCCGGAGACTGGGTGACATGCGGATTCTTATCGCGAACGTGGAAGAGCCCTTCGTCGAAGTGCTGCAGACACACCTCCACCACGACCGCCACCAGACGCGTATCGCATTTGACGGGCTGGAATGCCTAGAACTTCTGGAGAGTTTTGCTCCCGACGTCTTGCTGCTGGATTCCCTGCTGCCGTGGGGCGGCAGCGAAGGAGTCCTGGCGGAAATGGACGCATGCCCCATCCTTCGCACCATTCCGGTCGTGCATCTCGGCGATACCCCGGAACATCTGAATGAGTGGGACTTTCCGAACGTGGTTGCGAAGTTACAGCGACCGTTGCACATGACGGAACTCTTGCAGCACCTGACGGGCGCTGTGCATATCCAACCCTCATGTTCCAAGCGTGTCCATAGCCGGGACGGGAATGCCAGCCGGTGCCTTACGTCTCAGCTCCCAAGCTTTGCAACATGAAAGAGGCCAATGATGAAATTCTCATCGTGGATTCGATGTGCCACTTTGATGCCGCTGCTTTCCTTCGCGATCTGCGACGACACGAATCGCACATACGGCCAACCCCCTCAGCGATCAGCGGCTGAACCGAGGAAGCCGGGCGATTCCGATCAGACCTACATGCCTGTCGTTCCCGCGAAGTCGTTCGAAGAGACGTTCGACGAGGAGACTGCCGCCAAACCGGATCTCATGCAGCGGCAACAGAGCCTGCTTGAGCAGCGCTACGACCTGGGCGATAAACCGTCCGACGTCGCCATGTCGGGCGGACGCAAGCAGGTCCAACGGGGAGTCCGCGTCCGCCCCCCGTCAGGGATGACCTGGGAGGATCTCGCGACAATGTCCCCCTCGGACATTCTCAGCAGTAACGCGTTCCCCTATGGTTTTCGCCCCTTGCCGCATGCCGATCACCCGACGGGGGGACAAGTTTTTCCCAAGGAACAGATCGAAGCGATTCGCAAAGCCGAGCAACGCGACCTGGAACGATTTGACATTGATTTCGATCTGCCTGCCCACCTGACTCCCGAGTTTCCGCCCCCAATTTTTCTGACGACTCGTCCGGAACTGGGGGACATCTCGCAGGGCCAGGTTCTCACCATCAGGAACTACTATGCCTTGCTGAAGGGAAAAGTGACTCCCGTGCAGATGGAAGGAATGCGATTGCTGCTCACGCCTTTTCCGCAGCAGCAGTTCAATCAGACCGAAGACCGAAAGGTGAAGGAGGCATCCCTGGGAGTGACGTGTCTCGATTGCCACGTGAACGGCCACACAAATGCGGCGTTTCACTTGAATCCCGACACTCGGCCGCAAGCCGCACGTTTTCGACTCGACACGGTCAGCCTGCGGGGAATGTTTAACCAGCAAATACACGGTTCCAAGCGTTCGTTGCGGAGCGTGGAAGACTTCACGGAGTTCGAGCAACGGACCGCCTATTTCGACGGCGATCATGTGATTGCCACCAAGAAGGGGATCCATTTGCCGGACCGGCCAAACCAGGTGGCGATGATGGCCCAGATGCAAAACATGCTCGACTTTCCGCCCGCTCCCAAGCTAGACGTTTTTGGAAAGCTGGATCCGTCAAAAGCATCGGAACAGGAGTTGAAGGGACAAGAGATCTTCTTCGGCAAGGGACGCTGCGCCGAATGTCATCCGGCACCGTTCTACCTCGATGACAAGATGCACGATCTCCACCTGGAACGGTTCTATAAGCCCGAAGTGATCGCCGGCCAGAAGAACCTGGCCGATGGGCCCATCAAGACATTTACGCTTCGCGGCATCAAGGATTCGCCCCCTTACCATCACGACGGTCGGTTGCTCACGCTGGACGATACCGTGGAATTCTTCAACCTGGTCCTGCAACTGCGACTCGAGCAAGACGAGAAAGAAGCTCTCGTGGCGTTTCTCCTCTGCCTATAGGCATCATTCGGTTGCCTCGACTTCGAGTGCTTCAGCGCCCGACAATCGCGATGGCGATCCTTGAATCCCCGTGTCCAGAGAGTCGAGGCCGGCCAGAATCGTGAGGGCCACGGCTTTCGACACTGGGGGGATGCGATTGCCTGCTCAGTGGCTTGACCGCTCACTCGGCCATGCGCCCGCGGTGCGTCACTCTTCTCCGTGACCGGACTTCTCACCTCTGCTGACCGTGAAAGTTCTTTGCCTGAGAAAGAAACTTTCCCAGCCCCCTGCAGGACATGGTTTCTCGCCATTTCCGTCCTGGGAGAAGTCCATTCTTCACGGTCTTCGGTATTCATGCGATGCCGGAAGATTCAGAGAATGGAATTAAGGTTGCCGCGGCGATGGCAGCTTTCTTTCCCTCATTTCACAATCCGCTTCAGGATCGCTCGCGATGCCCGCGAGGTCTCGTTCGGAAACTGAACGAACGAAAAGAAAATTGCATAGACCGCGCGGCAATCGCGACACAGATTTGGAAAGTCGGTCGTTTCGATCCCGATCGCGACGATTCGCTTCTGGCGTGACCAGATGGAAAGCACATATCACTCATTCTGATGCTGGTAGGGCTCCAACGGCCGACGTATGGGTCCCCACCGGTTCTCTGGAAATCTGTTCATTTTCCTTTAACCGCTTGTGACCAGGCCGTGTCTTCCCTCGACACAGTCAGACGACTTCCCCTCGGTGCTCGAAGGCAGGATCACAATGATCGGGTTCATCGTTTCGGACGACGCTCGCAGGGCGGATGCTTTGCGTCGCGCCCTCGGTCGCGCGGGCCACGATTGCCCCGAAGATCATACGATCTTGCCGGATCAAGCCGCGCAGGCCCTGGCGGCACGGGCCACCCAGGGCATTTTTCTGGTTGTCACCGTCGGCAAAAGCCCCCCAGCCGCGTTGCGGACGATTCATCAGCTTCGCCAGACGACGAACGAAGTGATCATCGCGGTTGGCCCGAAAGAAGCCAGCGTGATTCTGGAGGCTATTCGCGCCGGCGCGGACGATTATGTGGACGAAACTCTTGCCGAGGACGAGCTTCCCCATTCGATCAGCCGACATGGCGCGACTCGGGGACTGGCGGCTTCCGAAGGCGAGTTGATCGTTGTGATGTCGGGCAGCGGAGGCTCGGGACGAAGCCTGGTCGCCACGAACCTGTCCGTGACGCTGGCGAACATTCAGGGGCGATGCGGCCTCGTGGAGCTTGACGCCTGTAGCGGCAATTGCGCCTCGCTCCTGAATCTCAAGCCCCGTCATACGATCCTCGATCTGTGTCGACGCTCGGAGAAACTGGATCGAAAAACGCTGGAAAAAGCGCTGATCGAACATGGTTCGGGCGTCAACCTGCTGCCCGCTCCCAGCGAACCCGTTCGACCGGACGTCATTGGCGATGAATTCATCGAGCGCGCGGTCCGCGAACTGAGGACCATGTTCCCGAAAGTCGTTCTGGATTGTCAGGATGGATGGAACACCGATCTGCTCCGGCGGCTCTCGGCTCAGACACCGCACTTCCTGGTACTCACTCGCCTGGACTTTAATTCCGTCTGCAATACCGGGCGCGTCTTGAGTCACCTGGAGAAATCCGGAATCGATCGCCATCGCGTGCAGGTTCTTGCCAATCGTCACGGTGAGCCGGGGAATGTTCCTCCCGCCAAGATCGAACACGCGTTGGCGACGCGTGTCGCCCATCTCATTCCCGATGATCCGCGGACCGTTCATCGCTCGATCAACACGGGTGTTCCATTCGTCGTGGATTCCCCGGCGGCCCCCATCAGTAAAGCCGTCTCGTCCATCGCGGAATCGTTCACCGGTGCCTGCCGGATTGTTCAAAAATCGCGGTCGGCGGAGAAATCGCCCGTCGCGATAGTCAGGCGAATTCCCCTGCGTGGATTGCAGGGGCTGCGATCGATCTTCTCGCGCCGCGCCTCATCCTGAGTTCCATTCTGGCGACATTCCGTTTCGGAGGCTGTTCCATGACTCTACAAATCCCCTCGAACCTTTCCCGGGATCGGCGATCGCCCGGTAGTGGTGCCAACGAAGATTGGTTTTTGCGTCTCAAGAAGGATCTCCACCAGCGTCTCATCACGGGGATGGACCTGTCGACGGTCCGAAAGCTGGACGACTATGAGTTAAGGCGCGAACTGCGCGCGGCGCTCGAAGAGCTGACCGACTCCTGCGGCAACCTCTTATCCGTTGACGAGCGCGAGCAGCTTGTCAGCGAAGTCCTGGATGAAACGCTGGGGCTTGGCCCCCTCGACCCGCTGATGCGCGATCCGACGGTCACGGATGTGCTCATCAATGGCCCGAAGGTGGTCTACGTCGAGCGGCGCGGCCGCCTGGAACCGTCGAATGTCGCTTTCAACGACGAGCAGCATCTCCTCGAAATCGTTCAGCGAATTGCCAGTCGCGTCGGTCGTCGGCTGGATGAATCGAATCCTATGGTCGACGCGCGGCTCGAAGACGGTAGCCGCGTCAACGCCGTGATTCGTCCATTGGCTCTTGACGGAGCCCTGGTCTCGATTCGCCGATTCGGCAACCGCCCCCTGGACGCAGCCGACCTGCTGGCACGCAAGTCGGCGACGCGCGAAATGATTGCCTTCCTCGTGGCCTGCGTCCGTTCGCGGATGAACATTATTATTTCCGGCGGCACGGGGAGCGGAAAGACGACGTTTCTCAACCTGTTGTCGAGCTTTATTCCCGAGGGGGAACGCATCGTCTCGATCGAGGACGCGGCGGAGCTCCGATTACAGCAGCCTCACGTCGCCCGTATGGAAACCCGGCCCGAAAACGTCGAAGGCAAAGGGGAAGTTACCGCTCGCGACCTGGTTCGCAACGCCCTGCGAATGCGTCCCGATCGGATCATTGTCGGCGAATGCCGCGGCGCCGAGACGTTCGACATGCTGCAATCGATGACGACCGGCCATGATGGCAGCCTGTCGACCATTCACGCCAACGATGCTCGCGACGCCCTGAGCCGCCTGGAGCTTCTGTCGAGCCTCGCCGGCGGTAACCTGCCGCTGCGGTTCATCCAGCGGCTCATCGTCTCGGCCGTCAATATTGTCGTGCACTGCGAGCGGTTGAGCGGAGGAGCGAGAAAGGTCGTGCAGATCTCGGAAATCACCGGGCTCGATGGCGAAACCATCAACATGCACGACGTGTTTCACTTCGAACAGACGGGTCTGGACGCCAACCATGCCGCTAAAGGCCAGTTTCATGCGACCGGCATTCAGCCTAGGTGCCTTGGTCGGATTCAGGCGTGCGGCATTCAGTTACCGCCAGACTTATTCGAACGGCGTGTCCTGGAGCACGAACGGATCGACGCCGTGGGTTACATAGGTGAACGATAATGCAACCATACATTCTCCCGCTTGCCGTCGTGTCTGGAATCGCCGCCGCCGCCGCGATCGGGTGGCTGATCTTCGAAGAGGTTCTTCGCGAGCGCTGGCTGACCGGCCAGCGGCTGGCGGATCGCTTTCGTGCCGATGGCGAAGAAATTCGCAAGCGATCTCCGCTATTTCGCGATCTCAAAATCCTGCATGACCAAACCCGGCAGAGCCAGTTGAGCCCGCGGGAAAAGTTCGCGCTGGCTCTTGAACAGTCGGGCCTCGGCATTCCGGCCGAGCGTGTCTTCCTGCTTGCCGGCCTCTCTGGGCTGATGGGAGGAATCGCCGCCTACCTCGCCAGCTCCTATCCGCTTTTGACCATACCCGCCGGACTCATTGCCATGGCGATTCCATTTGTCTACGTGGAGTGCAAGCGCCGGACTCGCATCCAGAGGCTCTGCCGGCAGCTTCCGGAGGCATTCGATCAGCTTAAACGGGCCGTCAAGTCCGGCCAAACGATTGCCGGGGCCATGCAAATCGTCGCAACGGACATGCCGGCTCCCCTCTCCGAGGAATTCTCCATCTGCTGCAAACAGCAGCAGCTTGGTCTGTCCGTACAAGCCGCGCTACACGATCTCGCCCGACGAACGGGCGTCATGGAGTTGCAGATCTTCTCCGTGGCCATGCTGGTGCAACGCGACTCCGGCGGCAACTGCATCGAACTCCTGAATAATCTCGCGGAGATGGTTCGCGGTCGTTTGAACCTTGTTGCCCGGGTCAAGGCGCTGACCGGCGAAGGCCGCATGCAGGCCACGGTGCTGGCCGTCCTACCCATCGCCGCGTTCGCGGCGATCATGACTCTCGATCCCGAGTATGGAAAGCCACTGCTCGATCGCCCGCATCTGCTCGTGGCGATCGCCGCAGCGCAGATTCTGGGAATGCTATGGATTCGCAAGATCGTCAATATTGAATACTGATCGCCAGGTTCGCGGTCGCGCGTGTTTTATCTGTGCATATCCTTCTGGTGCCACGGGCTATGCCAGAGTTCCTTAAGTTGCTCGCTTTATAAAACACTCGCTGACGGAACCAGTGGCTCACGTTTTTGTTAGTCGTTGGTGATGGATGTCCCGCTAAACATTTCTCGTGAGAATGCCTCGACCAATTGTAATTCCGATGTCTTCGCCGGAATCGTCAGACCGGAGTGCATGACGTGAATAGCGTTCATCTGATTGTATCGATGTCGTCGTTTGTCGCGGTCACCTGTCTGGTGCTGCTGGCTGGACGGCAGTTCTTCTCGCGCGATCTTCGCATCGACGATCGCTTTGCCAACTTGCGAGGCCGCGGAACTGGTAGTCCGACGCCCGACCGTGGCGTTTCCCGGTTCTGGGGGCATCGAGCCGAAGGAAATCCTTCCGGCCGACGGTCCGCCATCCAATTGATGCAGAACCTTCAAGGCGAAGAGGGGGAATTGCAGGCACGCCTCTTGCACGCTGGGATCTATTCGCCATGGGCGCTTTCGACTCTTCTGACGGCCAAGACGTTGGGAGTTGTCATTCCCCTGGCCATTGGAGTGTTGGCCGATTCGACTGGCTGGACCGACAATCCGCGCGGGCTTTGTCTGGGGGCGGCCGCCAGTTGCCTGGGCGTCGTTCTACCAGGAATCTGGCTCGGTCGCATGAAGCGAAACCGCCATTCCTTGTTTGCCCGCACGTTGCCCGACTTTCTCGACCTCCTGGTGACCTGCCTGGAAGCCGGGATGTCGATCGAGGCGGCGTTGCAGCGGGTCTCGGATGAAGTGCAACTCGCACATCCGACTCTCGGCGGCGAAATGAAGGCCGTCCAGACGCAAATCGAACTGGGCGCCACCCCCGAAACGGCTCTGCGTCATCTTGCCGAGCGGACCGACTATGACCCGCTCGGTTCTTTGAGCACCGTTGTGCAGCAGGCGAGACGATTTGGGTCGGGGGTTGCTGAAGCCTTGCGTCAGCACGCCAATGGTTTGCGGACTCAGCGTGAACAAGTCGCCGAGGAAAAAGCCCAGAAGGCATCGGTCCAGATTCTGCTGCCGACCATGCTGCTGATCTTTCCCGCGATTTTCGTCGTGCTGGCCGGGCCAGCGGCCATCAAGCTCTCTGAATCGTTCTCGTCAAAGGCCGATTCAAAACCGGCTCCGGTAACACGTTCCGCGATGGGAGCCCGGCGATGAAGCGAAAACCAACAATCACGCACTGTCATGTTCCGCGTCAACGGCTTGGCGCATCGGCGGTCGAATTGGCGATCATCTTACCGGTTCTTATGACTATCGTACTCGGAACCGTGGATATCGGACGTGCCTTCACGACCCGTTGCGCGCTGGCCAATGCCGTCCGCGTGGGCGCCGAAACCGGCGCCACACACCGACTCACCCCGTTGACCGCGGATGCCTGGGAAGATCGGATTCGGACAGCCGTTCTCGAGGAGCTTCAGGGAACGCCGCAACTCGACCTGTCTCAACTCTCCGTTGAGTTCGAGTCGGTGGAACTCGCCCCTGGACGCCAACGCATCACCGTCTGGGGAGAAGTTTCATTCCGCACGATCGTGAACTGGCCGGGACTCTCGCATCACATTCCAATCACGCACGCCGTGTCGGTCGAGGAGCACCGTTAGAACTTAGCCATGAATTAAGGATCGTGTTCCACTGGCTAGGCCAGGGCGCTTTATTGTGATCAATCAACGTAAGATACACCGGCACAGCCAGTGGCACCCATCCGCGATTGCCCTTAAAGGACTTGATGCCTCGCCCCACAACTCTTCGGTCCGAAACATGAATCATCGAAAACTGCTCCTCAGGAACAACAAGCAATGCTCCCAACGGCGGGGCGCGGCCCTGGTGGAGTCGGCCGTTGTCGGATCGACGCTGCTTCTGCTGATTCTGGGAATGCTCGATTTTGGACTGGCCGTTCTGAATCGTAACAATCTCGAGGCTGCCGCCTGCCGTCTGGCCCGAGTAGCCATTGTGCGAGGCGAACACTCCGAGGGGGAATTTACTCCCTGGGGACCGGCCACCTATGTGGGTGTTGCCAGCGATGGCAGCGAAATTGCCGGGGAGGTCTTCCCTTATCTTGCCGTCATGCCCGCGAATCAGGTCCACATTCGACTGGAATGGCTCGATGGCAGCCACGCGGTCGACCGTCGCATCCGTGCCACGCTGCGGTATCAACACCAGCCGCTGCTTTCAGGTTTGTTTGGCACATCGACCTGGCAATTGCAGGCAGTCTCCGTGATGAGAATTCAACACTAATCCTTTCGCGCGTTTAAGAATTGGCGCGGGCCACTGGCTCTGCCAGTGCCTCTTCTGGTCGCTGGCCAACCTCGCATGCACTGGCAGAACCTGTGGCACGCGCCTTTCCGGACGCACGTCCCTGACCAAGACAGACATGGGCTTCACCATGCAAAAGCAGATCCCCCCTTCCTCCGTAAAACGTCTGCACGATGGTCGTTTCCGCGAACGACGCGGCAAGGTTCTCATCTTTCTAGCGGTCTTGCTCCCCATGCTGCTGGGAGTGCTGGGGCTGGTGATCGACAGCAGTCGCCTGATGACAGATGCCAATGTCGTTCAACACGCGGCCGACGCCGGAGCGACGGCCGCGGCAGCCGCCCTCGCACGGGGCGAAAATGCCAATACCGCGGAAAGCATTGCCATCGAATGCGTCCGCTCGCACGATGGACTCGCCGGCGCGGGAGTGCTGGTCGAGATCCCGCCAGCACAAGGCCCGTACGCGGGACGTTCGGGATTCGCCGAGGTCCACGTCACGCTCGATGCTCCCTCGTTGTTCATCCAGGTGCTCAATGGAATTCAGAGGCGATCGGTCAGCGCGCGAGCCGTGGCCGGTCGCGAGGCTGCCACGGCAGGTGCCGCGGTGGTTGTTCTGGACCCGAATCCTCCCGGCATTTCGCTTCCAGCCATTACCGGACTCACGTTGCCGGCGCTACCTTCGACTCACCTGGGAGGCCTGGAAGTCCTGGGCCTTGGAAAACTCGAGGTCGACGGCGCCGTGCTCGTCAACACCGAATGGGGCGGCGTCGATGAGAATGGCGATCCGGCGGGAAAAGCCATGCTTCTGCGAGCGGCCGTGACGGCCACGCCGCTTCTTCCGCTGACGAAACTCAAGGCTCGCGATATTCGCGTGGTCGGGGGCGTCGACAATAAACGCAATTATGGTCCCTTTGTCTCGGGCGAGGACTCGCCCCTCCGGGCGAATGCTTTACCAGTGCCCGACCCCCTGGCCAGCCTCCCCGTGCCGACCACTGTCTCCGACCCGGTGAATGTCAATCCCACGAATCGGGGTGGAGTCATTATCGCCGGTCTTCCACTGATCGGTCTGCCAACGGTCTTGCAACCGGGCGTCTATGACTACATTCAGATCGTTTCCGGAAGGGTCACGTTTCAGAAGGGGATCTACATAATTCGAGGAAAGAATCCGCTGACAAATATTCCGCTGCAGATCATCGGCGGCGAGGTGAAAGCTGAAGGAGTCATGTTCTATATCACGAACTCCTCCACCTACTCGGCGAGTTCCGGGCTTCCCGATAACGGTGATAGCGACGAGACTCCTCCGGGCCCGGCGGTGGGAACGATCCTTCCCAGCGTGGTGATCAATGCCGGTCTATTAGGCAGCAAGTATACGCCGCTCAACTCGCCAGGCAGCCCGTTTCATAACATGCTCATCTATCAGCGTCGCAACGATCGCCGAATTCTCGTGATTGCCCGCGACACGCTACTGTCGAATGGAGAATTTGGCGGGACGATCTACGCGAAATGGGGCCACCTCGTGATGGCGGGCATGGGATCGTTCGAGAGCCGGTTCGTGGTCGGCTCCATGCGCTTCGTGAACGTGCTCGACTGCCAAATCAAACCGACGACCCCACTTCCGCCCGCTTATGATGTGTTTCTGGTTCAGTAGCGATTAAAAAACCAGCAATGATGCGTTGCAGGGTTCCGACATACTGTGTCCAAACCGCAAAATGGCTCTTCTAAAGGAGTTTCTCACCAAGTCATCAAGCCACAAAGACAGCCAGCTCAGCGCTACCTATTGGCCTCACGCTCTCTTCGTTTCACTCCGTGCCATTGCGACTCCGTGAGAGTTCAGCCTTTCATGCGAAAGAAACAGAGTAATTGCCGCGCGAAGCTGCCTTTGCTGACTATCGAACAGCACAAATGCCAACCCCGCACAATTTCTGGAGGCATTAACGAGAAAGTCCTTGCCGATTTCAAAGCAGGCTGATCTGATGGATGATGTTGATCTGGAAATCTCTGACATCCACCGGTGGAGTACGGCCGCATGGACCTTTTCGTTCGAAGTCCGATCCTTGGCTGCCTGCCGGCCATCGTGTTTGGTGCCGCCTTCCTGCACATGCTCTTCTCAAGCGGGCGCAAGCGGTATCTGGCCACCGGGCTCGTCTTCGCGGCCAGCCTCGCCTGGGCCTGTTACGCGCAGTACGAATTCTTCGTGCAACGGGAGTTCGATTGGAACATTCGTGTCGATCTGCTGGCGATTTACCCAGTCCTGATCTTGCTGACCGGCCTGGGGATTGGCGCCTACCTGCACGGCATGGGAACCTCAAGCCGAAACAATTTGACGGCCCCGCATTCCTGATCGGCGACAGACTCGCAACAACAATCGCAACCTCGGACGCCGCTCTGCTGACTCGGAATTGAATCAGCAGAGCATCCGATCGTGATGCACTAACTCGCCTGCGACATCACTTCTTCCAGCTTGTCGAACGACCCCGTCCAGCCCAGCGTCATACCCGAACGTTCCCCCTGGAACGCGGCGAGCTCCTCCGACGTGGTCTCACCGACCGGTTCGGATGTCACTGTCAGCCGGGTCGTGTCTTCCTCCTCTTCGACAAAGGTCACGGTCGTTCGCAGCGCTGCAGGAAAAGTCGGCAGGCCGGGATGGCGGCCCGGATTCTCTTGCTCATCACAGAATTGCTGAACATAGACAATCCGTCTCGGTGACTCGACCACCTCGTAGTCAAATCGGCAATAGAGTGAGAATCCCGCGTCGTTGCTCATCCTGAAGAAGCCATTTCCTCCTTCGCGAATTTCCGCTCGACGAATATCCATCATAAATCCAGCCGGGGGTAGCCACTTCGCGAAGTGCTCCGGTTGGGACCACATTTCGAACACTTTGGCAACAGGAAACGGCAAACTGCGATTGATGACGAAGCAGTGCCCGCCCTTCTGTCCTTTCAGGTACTCGGCCAGGCGATCCCAGGTCGCGTTGCCGCCGGCCGCCTTGATGAATTTCCGCGTCGCTGCGGCTTCTTCCGCGGTCGGCAAGGCCATCGTCATTTCCAGAGTCGTCTTCCCATCGACTTCGGAAAACAGCGCGGTGACGCGGAACATGGGGGGGCGATCCTCGTAGCCCCCGTGGTCATAGACCAGTTTCCGGTACTCTTCGACTTCGTGATACACGGTCCAGTTGGGATAGTCGGTTCCGTCCGGCCCGTGCATGGTGTAATGCCAGAATCCGCCTGGTCGCAGGTCTTTGCCATGCGTGGTCAAAGTGAAGCCGCGTGGCCCCCACCACTGGGCGACCTGGGCAGGATCGGTCCAGGCCTCCCACACCATTTTCAGCGGCGCGTCGTAGACTCGAGTGATCGAGATTTCATTCGGCTTGCTTTTTGCGACCATGGGTCTTCTTTCTCCCGGCTTTCGCCTCGTTCGCGGAGACGGATTTCAAGTACTCACCCAACCGGTCGAGGCTTTCTTCCCACGCCTGCCGGTACTGTTCCAGAAATGCAGCCGCCTCCTGAATCCCCTCTGGATTGAGGTCGCACACGCGACGCTGCGCGTCTTGTGTCTTCGTCACCAGCCCGGCGCGCTCAAGCACCTGGAGATGCTTCGTGACAGCCGGCAGGCTCATCCGCTCCAGAAATGGCTCGGCAATCTCCGACACCGTGGCCCGCCCCTGATACAGCCGGGCAATCATCGCCCGCCGCGTCGGGTCGGCCAGCGCCGCGAATTTCTGGCTGAGTTCGTCCTGCATGACAGATAACCACCTGGTTAATTAACCGCATAGTTAACTACAGGCAACAAGCCGAGCCGTCAAGCGGAAGTGGAGACATTTCCAGGGGGAAGTGGGAACTCACGGAAACGGTTCGTCGTCAGAACCATCGGAGATGCGGCAAATTCATAAGCGGCCGCTGGCATTCCGACTCGCAAACCAAGGGGGCCACCCGATGCGCGACAAGCACGGCCGAAGAGTTCGAGTCTGCGTCCCAGGGACGGTCGCAGCTTTTCTGTCTTGGCCCCACGCGCTGCGACTCGCGGCAGTCATGACACTCTTTCTGCCGCTATCAATCGGCCCCGCGATCTGGCTGGGACCGACTCTCGGCAACTCGCCAGAAGTCCTCAGCAAGGCTTATCGCCCCATGTTGTGGCTGCGACATCGCGCCCCGGATGGGGTGAAGTTGGCCTGTGACAGCTACCTGGAAAGTTGGTCTTCCGACGCTGCAAGCAAGTTGATTGTTTATCATCTTGTGTGGGAGGTCTGCCGCACGCCGGATACACTTCGATTCGATTGCGGATTCGTTGACCTTGAGTAACCATCCCTTTCGTTTCCGTTTGGCACCGGTGAGACGATGTCTCAATAAAAACAAAGAAACCGCCGAGACTTCCGCGAAAGTCCCGGCGGTCTTCAATTTGGCGAGAATAGCGACTCGAATCGCGGCGAGGCTCTCGCCATCGCTGCAGTGTCCATAAGCCAAGTAGACCTTGCGACGACTACTGCATCCCAAACCGAGCTGGTGTGACATCAATCAGGGCAGAGCCCGTCCATTCCAATTCCGTGGGTGACTTTTCGTCGCCGATGAACTGGTCGACCAAGGTATCGGAATTGAGGGTCGTCATGTCCACGGCGGTAATTGTGGAAGTTGGGGTCTTGTCGGTCCATTCCAGATACTTCTCTTCGCCAACCGGAATCACGAGTGGCAAGTCCGGAAAAATCGGCGAGGGGTTGGCGGTAATGGTGACCGGGTTTGGCCCGAGGTTCTTGATGTAAGCATAGTTGTTGTATCGGGCACAGCCGATCAAACCCATGCTCAAGACATCCATGCAGACAATTGAGTGACTCTTCATTGCCAGGCCCCGCAGAGTGGTTTTGGCTGGCCTTGCTGGGTGAGAAAGGGGATTGTTCGACAGTCACCAGAGCGGCCAGAGGGCAGCGACGCTAGCGATGCCAAATTCCGTTCGCAATCGACGGAATGTAGGAACAATACAGAATTTAGGCAGCCACTCCACGCCATCCAGTAGCGATCTTGTGTGTAACTACCAATAAGAGCTACAGGCCCTGTGCCAGCAGATCATTGAGATTGGATGCCCCAAAAGTCGAGAGCCGTTTCGTGTCGGTGCTGCTCGAAACAAACACTGTTGGTTGGAGCCGCACCCTGCCCGACCCACTGAAGACACCCGATCGACGGAATTGCCAATTCTCCGCTGCTATGTAGCTGTTGAGCAGATGCCCATGACGCCGTCAGCCAACGCCTGGCTAACAGACTGCAACCTCTTGCCGCGTTGCCATACCGGCACGACGAAGACGTCCAATCGGTGCTACCCCACTGATGCCGCTTGCGTCACTCGCCGGTGCCTAGGATAAGCAGGATTGGACACTCTCGGTCCTCGTGCGATGCGGCAAGGTAAAATTGCTGATCTTCAACGGACCAGACCGCGAAACGAAAGACGCCGTTCAATGGAATGAAATCGTCGTGTTCTTTGCCTCGGCGCACCGGCTTCCCGTATCTCTTAGAGAGCAAATTCACATCGCGATCAAACTCAGCAGCAAAATCGGCATAAAGTTTGTCGATCGCATCGTCGTCATGCGCTTCTTCATCAGTAGTAAACTGGTGGACGCGGAGCGCTTCCAAGCCGCCTGAGCCAGCTTCGAGCAATTCGGCTGCAAGTCCGAGCACTGACGTAGCCAATCGTTGCCTCTTTGTGAACTCACTCAGTTTTTTCGGAATCGAGCGAATTCAGGATAACTGTTTCAGTTCGATATTCCATGCGCGACCCGGTTTTTAAAATGCGATGATTTCCATCACACAGCTTGAAAGCGAGATGCCCGCGTGCCACAGCGAGGGCGAGAGACGCCCTTTACATAACAGGAGACCGGTGAAAACCATTGCAACCTGATGTTGACGGTTCTCTCGGTCGCGGATTCGCCCAGTCATTCGCTTGAGAGACTTTTGGAGGGCATCCTGCGGGACACGATCGTCGTCCGAGATGAGAGAACTTGTTGTCGTTTGGTATGGAACGCCGACCGTAGAATTCGGGCTTCATATGATGAGCCTGCTGGTTCTCGACCATCGCGATGATGAGAGAACTCTGAAAGAAGAGCAGGAGAGCAGTGGAACAGTAGACCGCAGTGGATTTCAGTATTCTCTACTGCTCCACTGAACTACTGTTCCACTGCTCTGCTTTTTAGCCGTGGGCGAAAAAGCGGAGAGGACAGGACGCCAATTGAACTTTTTATCGCCGGGGTGAGAGGCTGGGAAGCCGATCTGCAGCGGTATTTCCCTGGGAAATCAACGCCAGAGTGAACCGTTCCGGTTCCTATACGAGCGCTCGGAAACTCGCTCCATGGGAGCACCGAGGAGTGCTCCCAAGTCGTGGCGCAGAAGCCCTTTCAAGGAGTCTCCAGGAATGATGACGGGCCGCTTCCCCCATAGCGGGTGCAGAGGACAGAGCACCGATTTTTTGTTCGGGAGCTGGCCAACGCCAGCGAGGTTCGCGGGCAGCGGCCAGTCGCTCTCAGGATCCTCTTCCGTTGTTGCATCATCGATCACGCGGACGCGCGCGGCCTGTGGTGCCTGCTCAACGTCGAACGTCACCTTCTGGCCTTTCGACAGCCGACTCCGCATAGACGTGCGATTCAGAGCGGCCATAGGTGAATTGCCGTGTCGTTGGACTTTGTCGCATCTTCGATTGCTGCCGCGGTCCCTACCATTTCGTTGAGTTGTTTCAGCACGAAAGCTTGGGGAATTCGCTCCTGTTCAATACGCAGATTGTTCACAGAGCACACCTGAAATGCTTGCGATTCCTCGGGAGTGAGATTGGGGAGGGCTATCCCCACCCGACCATTGCCCGTCGTTCCGATACTTGCTCGCCATGCCAGCAGCACATTCTCATTCATCAGAAGGCTTTTCGTATGCGGAAGAACCGTTCGCAAGCGTGACAAGATTTCGAAGCCATCGACATCGAGATCACCCCAATACCAAACGGGGACCTGTGACAGCCAGGTAACGTACCTCAAGTCTGTGACGCCATTTCCAAGCCCTCCCATCGCAATCGCCCCGGAGATTCGTGGCAGCGTCAGCAGGTTCACCTTGTTTTCGACGATCAGCACACGTTCGACGATCAACGGCAGCGCAGCCAGCGAATGCAAAGGAAGCGCGCACTCGCCCCACGGCCAATTCGCTTGCTGCTGAACCGCTTCGTCGAGGCATCGCATGAAAACGAGGGGTTCCACATAGCGCAGTCCGAATCGCCGATCAAAGTGCTCTTCATCGGCACGAATCACATGCGGAGGCAATAAGAGGTCCAACCAAGCCCGTAAGATGCGACGATTGCGTTCGATGAATTTGGTATCGACGGGGAGCGGCAATTCTCGAGCAAACCGATCAGGACGCGGATGAGCGACAAGATAGTCAACGACCTGCAGCAATCCGTCGAGCTCCGAAGCGGCATCAATCACATCCCGGCGGTGTGACCGAATCCACTGCGCCAACTGAGGATAGCGAGCACGTATCCGATCCACGGCAACGGTAAACTGAGTGAACTCGCGTTCCTTGCCGATGAGCTTCAACAAATCCTGTGGCGTTTCAAAGCTGATTTTCCGGGGAAAGCCGTTACGGCCATGTGTGCGGGAGTTGCGCTCTTCCCACTCAATGGCATAGCCATATCCCAACTGCTCCTTTGATTCGGATCGCAGCCGGTGAATGGATTCGATGGCGACTGCCAGATTGGAGTCGACCGTTTTATCGCACGGAATCACCTTCGGAAAGAACGCGCCGTTGTCCAGCCAGGCAAATTGAAATGCCGGATAAAGATTCGATGCCTTCCGCCGAATGTCCTCTGGCTGGATCATGATTCAACCGACACTTCAAGTTGACCGTTATTCCCTCCGTGGCTCGCGTATTCCTCGAATTCCTGAGCCGTCATCTCGAAGATTGCGGACCGATTGTCTTTCTTCACGGCATGGAGGTAGCAGCCGACGTATGGCTGCGTGACGCGTGCCTTGGCATCCAGCGGAGCCACGATGAGCACCTGTAAACCAAACTGCTTAAATAGATCCAGCGCGTACTCGGCATGCTGATCGTCAACCTTCGAGAACATCTCGTCGACCACGACGAAATGGAACCGATCGCTGACCGGATGCTCGGGATCGAGGTCATACTGGTAGGCGATAGCGGCCACGAGGATTGTGAATGCCAGTTTTGCTTTCTCGCCGCCCGATTGTCCGCTACTGTCTTGGTAGACTGAGACCGACTTGTTTGTCTGACGATCAATGACGACTGCGACAAAATCAAACCAGCGGCGTACATCGGTAACCTTATTGCGCCACGTCCGATTCTCTTCGTCCCGCAGGCGAATAATCAACTCTTTGATCCTGGTAAAGCGGGCTTCGTTGGCCTCAGCAGTATCTTCGAAACTCCCCTCCACGCATTCCCGCAATCGGCTTTGGAAGTCTGTGATATCGGCATCTCGGATCGTTCTTGGCTCGAGTTGGATGTGTGTCCCGGATCGGTATTCGAGCTTTTTGAGGGAGATGTTCAACAATTCAATCTTGTCCTCAATCTTGCGGCGCTCCTGTTCGAGCGCACTTCTGAACAACCCGATTTCTTCGATGACCTTCTGGTTGAGGCGTTCTTTGAACCGTTGTTCATGCCGAGGCAGGTCGTCTTCGATAATACGTTGGCGGAATCCCAGAAAGCTGGCGAGATAATCGACCGATGCTCGCAGGTCAACGGCTTCTTCGGGACAAGCCCTCAGAAACCGAGACATGGAATCAGTCAACCGATTCCGGATTGGATCAACCAGCTGCTTCAGACGGATGATTCGCTCATCCTGTACTGTTCGAAATCGCTCTCGTCGTTCAATCAGATTTTCGGGGGTCAACGGCGGATCAGACAGTGCCGCATCGAGATCAGGAAAGACCTCGCGGGATGTCGTCAAACTGCCCTCCGTTTCCCGGCGACGCAAATCTGCTTCGGCGTTGGCGATCAGTTTGTTGGCTTCGGCAATCCAGAGTTGGACCTCACGCTCGTCGCCAATCAACTGCTCACTTCGGCGCTGGAGTGCTGTTTCTTCTGCTTCCGTATCCGACAAGCGCTGCCTCAAGAGGCGCAGTGCGTTGGAGCCCGCTTCAATGACGCGTCGTTCTTCTTCCAGTCGTTCGATCTCTCGCTCATGCGCGGTGAAATCGATGTCGAGGAAGCTGTTCACACGTTGCACCTCAACGGTTGCCGAATGACGGAGTTGCAGATTCAGCAATTGTCGAGCGATCTCATCGACCCTGATTGACTCCGCTGTCTCTATCCGTTCCAACCGTTCAATCTCGACAGTGACGCGCTGCTTCTTTTCCCGATTGTCCCATCCCAACACGAAGTTGCGTGGGTCGATGGCTTGATCGCGGTCGTCTTTCTCGTGTCGCTGCCGTCCGACTTTCACGTGCCGATGACGGGTGATTGCCAAGCCTCTTTGTTCGTGAAACTCTTCAATGGTCTCGCAGCATGAATAGTCGAATCGCTCGATCAATTCTGCTTTAAGCCAGGGCAAGAGGGGATGTCCTTCGCGAAAGCTCAGCTTGGCGATGAGCGAACTTTGACCAGGCGACGCCATTCCTCGCGTCGCACCTTGCTCGGCCACGCGAAGGTAGACGAGCCGTTGTCCTCGTCCCTGCGCAGTGAGGCGAGTGCGATCCACATGCGCCGCAACAACTTGGTAGAACTTGTCCGGAACGAGCAGGCTCAATGCGAGGCCGCGTAACACCTTTTCAATGGATGGTTCCCATTCCCGGGCAGTCGCCTGGACCTGCATCAGCTCTGCCGCGAACGGGAACTCCCGCACTGGGAGGCCTAGCTCCTGACACATAGATTGACGAAGTTGAGCCGACCATTCAGGGATGTTCTCTTTGCGCCGGTTCAAACCATCTAATTCTTCGCGAAGTAGATTCAATTGTCGTCTGACCTCACCCCGTACGAGCAAATGTTCGTCATGCTCTTTACGCAATGAGGTCGCTTTCGCGTCCAGATCGACCTGCATGGTTGGCATACGCATCTGAACAATCGAGAATGCTGCCTCGTCCTGAATCGGCTCAGGAAGTACGAGCTGATCGAGTGCTTCACGCAGTCGTCCATACGTTTGGCGCTTTCGTTCAACATGAGCAAGTTCGATGGCAATCAGTCCTGGGATCTGTTTCAGTCGGTCGCCACCGACATTTTCGATCTCATTTCGGAGTGCCCGCGAGCGATCCTGCAGTGCTCGAATTTCAGCGGCCAATGACTCCCTTCGGGTGGCGATCTCTTTGAGTTCGTGTTCTTTCCGTTCGGCGGCCGGCCTAAGCAGATCGACAGTCCGCTGTGAAAAGTAGGCGGCAGACGCCCTGACGAGCCGTTCTGCCTGCTCAAGAGCTTCGGCCTGTTGACGGTACTCAGCACCAATGCGAGCGACCGGTTCGAGCAAATCCCGCTGCTGTCGTACTCGAACGAGGCTATCGTGAGCTTCGCTCAGTTGTGTGAAGTGCCCCAAAAGGCGGTCAACCTTTTCTCCCCAATCGTACGGTTCCAACATGTGACCGCGGATGAAATCGTTCAGTCGTTGGATGTCCTTGACGGCGACCGTCTGGTTGAACACCTCCATCGCCTTCGGTTTCACGCGGGTGGCTTTATTGAACCAGCCTTCAAACTCGTGGAACAAGCGAGTCGCACGCATTCCGCGACCCTTCAGAATTTTCAGGATATTCTCCGTTGACTCAAGTTGACCAAAATCATTGCGGATAGATCGCTCGTCATCCGCAAAGCAGTAAACCTTGTCAACACTTTGATCACCTGTCAAATACAGAACCTGCGCTACAGTGAAGACCGTCCCCACGTCCTCGTTGCGGAAAGTCGCCAGGATAACTGCGTACTGCTCCCCTTTCGGACGGAGATACTTGACGCGGATACCCTGGCCGTCTTCATCGCTGCCTCTGTCATAGGCTCCGAGCAGATAAGAACGCTCATCGCGCTCCCGTTTCTTGGCCCCTGCAGCGACGTTGAAATTTCTAACACCAGGGCGCACCAGCAAGGTCAAAATCGCATCGACCAATGTCGACTTTCCCGATCCATTTTGACCGATGAGCAGTGCCGACTGCCCTTCGGGCCTCACGGTGAAGACATGCCCGTCAAACGTTCCCCAATTCCATAGCTCAACCTTATGGAGCCGGAGCCCCTTGGATTGAGACTCGGCAAACGGCAATCGGTTACGGTAGTCCATGAGCGCGCCCTGATTAATTCTTCTTTGGATTGGTGTTTCTCATTTCTGTAGTCGCGGGCATCTCGTTTCGGCCGCGGTTTTCAATTGCCTTTTGTAGTTGCCGCTGCAAGTGTTCAAGGTCTTCAGCTGTGAGGCGGGCTTTCAGGATACGGCGTACTTCCCAGCTTGGCGGCTCTTGGGCGAATTGGCGAACAAAACCGAGATCTTCCAGCTTTCTTAATGTGGACTGCAAATCTCGTTGCTGACGGACTTCGTCACCCTGTGACGAAAAGAAGCCCTTCCATTGATCGAGCAAATCGGACTCCTCAACGACGCACCGATCATCGCGAGTGTCCTCTTCTTCGAATCGCCGAAGTGCATCGCGCAGAAGCACACTGAGCACCGTCTGCCCGAAGCTTAGTCGCGTTGCTCGAAACAGCTTCGGAATTGCTTCGTACCCCGGAGGTAATGTTTCTTCGGAGAACTGCTTCAAGTAAGCGAGACCTTCAGACTCGTCGACGATCAGCTGCAATCCAAGTCGAGCGAAGTATTGCTCGATTTGCGAACTGTTCGCCAGCAACAAATGCCAGGCACGACCATCGTCCAGCTCGACAACCCCTTGCATCAGGCGCACAGCGGCAACGCTCCAGTCCCGAAACTCGGGGTAGTCACATCGCATGACCGTTTCTCCTCTCAGGCACGAACGTCACTCGGGGAATCGTAACCACAATGGATGAGTTGGAGGTCGACTCAGAAAACACAATGATGGTCTCAGTGCTACGCGGCTCGATCAGGTGCCCGTCTTCGGCGGCGATCTGGATATAACCAATCACCTCAATCACTCCCGCCTCAGCCGGGTGAACCTCGAGGAGTTCCCTGAGCGTCGGAGCATTCTCAATGGCAAGCATGTGGCGAATGCGATCACGCATTTCATGCCAGTTGAGACGTTTCATGTCTGCCAACTGCTGAAATGCCGTTCGTCGTTCGTCAGTGTCTGGCTCATAGCCGGACAGATCAACCGCCGCAAATCGCGGAGGATCAATCCAAAAGGTACGGCGAAATGGCACGTCTATTGCCATTTCGAGATCTAAACACACTCCGATCTCCGACGAGTCATGTGCTCCAGCGTAATCTGCGGCCAACACCTGAATCTCCTGGAGCAGCTTCGCGATTCGCTGGCGTTCGGCATGGGCACGCACATCGAGCAGTCGTCGGAGAGTAGCCGACAGTCGTTGGTTGGTCCGCATAACCTTTTCAGCTTCATTTTGAAGCAACGTGATCATGTTACGAACGGAATCCAGTCCTTCTTGTTGGTGAGCAAGTTCTGGAATTCGACGGACCTCGCGAATGACCTTCTCAAGTCGCTCGGTTTGACTCGGGGAAAGGATCAGTCGGACAAATTCATAGAAGCTAACACCTTGATCTTCCTGTTTCAGGAGGTCCTCTGCATCAAGCGCAAACTCCAGAATCTTACCGCGAGTCTGCTGACCGCCGATTTGACGCTGCTGAACTTGAGTGGTGATGTCGCGAAACGAGTCCTCGACCGCTCGAAAGTCACCCTGCAGCTGACGAAGTAACGACACGGCTGTAGAGAATCGCTCCCGAATCTGAGCCGGCTGATACTTCGAGATCTGACCATCTTTCTCGATCAGCTCGATTTCTGCCTGCAATTTGTCTCGCTCTTCGCGGAGATGGTTCAAGCGAGTTTCCGGATCATCGGATGAGCCGATAACGAGGTCGGACAGCGTTTCAATGACGAGTTTAAGGCGTGACTCCGTCCCAACAAATCCCAAGTCCTGGTCAAGCACCCGATCAAGGAAGACAAACACATCCTCGGTATGGGGAGTGAGTTGGTAGACAGGCTCGACACGACCGGCCTCAAGGAATCGCTGAAGCCATCGTGTATCGCGCGAGCACCAATCGCTGATATAGGCATCGGGCTTCCCACTGAGAGTGTCGGGGTGGGTTTCCTGCAACTCTTCAAGATAGCCGATTAACCCAGCTAGCAGATCGGAATGCGGAATTGCAATCCGACCACTTTGCTTGAACTGTCGGTCAAGAAAATCAATGACGAATGGAGCATTGCGCGCTCGAAGCAAATGGAGCGCCGGCGAGGTCTCAAAATAGACAAAGAGTTTGCCGAGGCGCATGAAGAAGGTTCCTGCTCATCGCTGTGGCGGGTCCCACTCCTTCAAAACGTGCCACCAAGACGCAAAGCCCGGACAGACCGAGCGCATCAAATTCCATAGTAAACAAGTCTATCGTGGATCGATTTAGGAATCTACATAAATCCACTTTACCGGTTTGCGATATTATTAGGATCGAATAGAAATTGCAGTGGCTCGCATGGAAGTGAGTTTCGCCACCAGTCTCCGAACAGGCACGGGAACCAACTCCGCTGGGCCGAAAGTGGCAACGGGTCTTGAACCGCGCAGACACTATTTGATAAGTAGTTGCGGCAATCCGAGACATCCATAACTGGATATCGTCGGGGTGAGGGGGTGGGAAACCAATCTGCGGCGGCAAGTAGCGTGCGATTAATTCCATACGATTAGCACAAGCTGTCCAGAAAGGTTCCTGAGGTTGTCTCAACTTGATTCACGTTTTTGAGTAAAGTGCCTTATCTCACAATCGGTTACAATGAAACATCGTGATCGTGCCTTGTACGCATGTCCTGACGAGAAACCGGAGCAAAAGCCCGCGACACAAGAATGCCTGGGTGGATGAAACCCGCCCGCCTCTACCAGGCGATTCTCGATTCGGCAAGTTCGAGAATCGGACCGCACTCGCTCGCCACCTCGGCGCTAGTCGGGCACGGATAACGTAGGTGTTGAACAGACTCAAATAGCTCAAACCTGTGAGACCTGCATTATGAGTGTCGGCTGGTAATGCCTCATTCATTCGTCATCTAACCCCGGATCAAACTCAGGTTCGTCTTGGTCGCCATGATCAACCTCGGCATGGACTTCGCGGTACTCCACTCGGCCGTCCGAGTCGATGACGGCTTCGCATTCGCCGACAACCCGGTCGCCATAGTACATTTTGTTCTCCATCTGCTCGCCAGAAGCTGCGTAGGTCAGCTTGACGATGCACTCGCCATCCACGAAGTCGATGTCCTCGACTTCGTACTCATCGAAGGAAAAATTGGTCGCGTTTGTCGTCGCAATCTCGCTGTTGAATTCTTCCGAATCACCGATCTGGTGAATGGTGTCCGAGATCCGGCTGTCAATTTCCGTTTCCAGTTCTTCTTTGCTCAGATTCTGCAGATACTCGACGTAGCCTGATTCAACGACTGAGAGCAGATCCTTCAGCTTGTAAAGGGCTGTCTTGATCGAATCAATGGGAATTTCCGAACTCGGCCCGTGGACGATACCGTTTCGGAATCGGCGAACCTCGTTGTACTGGTCAATTCGCGACCGATCCATAACGCCGAACCTAACCAGATCGTCTCCCGATGAGATGATCTTCTTAGGCTTTCCCTTCATTGCAAGCCGATTCCCGAGTTCAGATTCGAGTTGCTGCCAGCATGTGATGAACTCTCCGATCGTGGCGTTGACTCGCCGCGCGGCATTCTCGGCAACAGCTTCTGCCTCTTCGGCAGGCACCTTAACCTTTGACAACTTGCCGATCGCCTGCTCCAGGTTCGGCTTCACCTCACCGATCAGCTTCTCAATACCGTCGAGGTCTGATTTGGTCATCAGGGCGTTGTGTGCAACCTTGCACCGGAGATCGTAAAGCTTCTCCCACCGCGTTTTCAGGTAGCCGTCCTCGCAGGTGACGAGTTTACCGAAGTAACGCTTCCAGTTCGACTCTGGAATGAACTCCTGCAGGGCTTTCGCATCGTCTTCCGTCTTTACGTCTTTCAGTCTCGCGTACAGATCCTGCGGCGTCTTCTTCGAGTAAGCGGTAAACAGAAACTCCCCAAGGTGGATGAAATCCACCGTGTCGAGGACGTTCAAGTAATCCTTCCGCTTGCTATTCTTGAAGGCCTCCTCTACCGCCTTCGGCAGAGTTTCGGTGGCCCATTCCCGACCAACGGTGACCAGCATGAAGTTGGCGATCAGCCGCCGCATCAGGTTCTCGATCTCGTGAATTTTCGGATATGCTTTTCGTGCGTAATGCGCCGAAAGGTCGTCCCAAAGGGTTTCTGTTTCCCCACCCGCATTACGGACAGCGCCGCGTAATGCCTTCAGCAGCGAGTTAAAACGATTCAACGAATCTGTGTCTGTGTCCGGATCGCCGTCCCAAGTGAAGTGAAGGTGAAAGTATCGCTGCTTCTTTGTGGGAACTTCTCCGTCGGAGAGTTGGAACTTGCAGGCTTGTTGCCCGTCGTATTTGACCTCACCGCTTGAGATCTTGATTTTGGAATCGACTTGCAGCAGTCGGGCGAAGCTCGTGGCCGAATCGCAGAACGAATCGTTCCGTGGGAAGATAGCCAGATACTCGATGGTGATCGGCATTGTATCGGATCCAGTTTGCGACCATCGGTTTTGGTTAGAGTGAAATCCTCCGAGACATCGGACTCGAACCCCGATATCCAAAGCAAGTCATTGCCAAAGTTCATTTTGCGCGGGGCACGCGCTTTCGAATAGTCTGAGTAGACAGAATTTGAATCAAACCACGGATTGCGGACAGTTAGCAAATCGGGCTGACAAGAAATCGAAGGAACCCTTGGTCACAAAATGGTTTGCGACCGAACCTGTTGAAACTCCCCGAAACAGACTCGTACCAATCAGTCGAACAAAAGTGGCGGCGGGATTTGAACCGCGTAAACAGCGATCTGGTAAACAGTTGTGGAAATTAACGACCTGCTGACCAAGATTAAGCCAACTCGTTTGAACCAGAAAATGGCTTTAATTGAGCGGAAAATACTGAACTCAAAACTTAAGCGGAGAGGGCGGGATTCGAACCCGCGGTAGGATTTCTCCCACGCCGCATTAGCAATGCGGTGGACGATTCGCGCAACCACCTTGCAGAACAGGGAGTTGCAACGAACGGCCTACCTGTCTTACCGCTCTGCTTACCGGAATCGAACCAAAACGGGGCCGTTTCCGATCCGGAACTGGCTCGACTCGTCGCCCGCTGGCCGACACTCGCCGCTCCGCTTCGGGCCGCCATCCTGGCGATGATTGACGCAGTCCCCTCAGAATGACGGCTTCCCGCGACGCGAGGACAGGCTCGCGGGGGATTTGGAGCAACTATCTGGGAATGCGTTCGGTACGTCCAAGGCTGCGGACGGCAATTTCCTGGGAAAACGGCTGCGCTCCATGATCGAGTGAGACTGGACGCCGGAATTGTTCCCCGTCAATTTCGGTGAGGATGTATCCTTCACCCTTTTCCAGTTCCACGCCTTCCCGTGCGATGACCAAGTCGGGAGCGACGCTGGAAAGTCGCACGGACACCCCGTTGACGACCAGCGTCAAGTCGACGTCGGCCGAAAAGGAAACGGTTTCCGGAGCGGGACTGATCATGTCTCTGATTCCTGCGACGATTGCCGAACGGGCGGAACAATACGTCAAAATCCATTCCGCGAAAATAGACAAACGTCTCGGCTGGGGACAGGACGGGTGGGTTTTCGCGACCGATACCGGGTCCGCCATCAAGGTCTTCAAGTACGAGAAACAGTATCGGCAAGAACTGCAAGTCTACTTGCGTCTCACTGAACGCGAGGTCACCGTCGTCCACGGTTTCCAAATCCCTTCGCTGATCAACCACCATGATGAACTTTTGATCGTGGAGATTTCGCTGGTCGCTCCCCCTTTCGTGCTCGACTTCGCCACCGCGAGTCTCGACCAAGACACGCTCCGGACTCGCGACGATTACGAAGAGTGGCTGGAACTGAAGAAAGAGATTTTTGGTACTGACTGGCCCGTGGTCCGCAGGGTGTTGTCCGCCTTCCGTTCGCACGGGGTCTTCCTTGTCGACGTTCACCGCGACAATATTCGGTTTCGCTGACTTGGCAGAACGATGCGGCGACCGACCCGAGAGTGTTCGTCGTTTCCGTTCTGACGGGATACACTCGGAACGCTCTTTCGACTCCTCCGGGGCCACGGGTGGAATTGCGATGAACCGATCTTTCACGTTCGATTGCCCGCACTGCCAGTTGTCGCTCCAGATTGAAGACGACATGCGCGGGACCGACCTTGTCTGTCCGTCCTGCGAACGGGAGTTCCGCTGCCCGAATGTCGATCCGGACAACCCGACCGCATTCCTCCGTCGCCTGGAGGAGCGGGACGCTGCCACCTATGAGGCCTCTCCGCCTGAGCAGCGATTGACGCTCGACATGCTCCTCCGCAATCCGCTACTCGTGACCTGCAATGCCGTCACGCTGCCGCGATTCGAGACTGTCGCCACCTATCCGCTGATTGCGACGCGCCGCGTTGTCGGGGTCCACGTCGGGAAAGAGTTCCTGATGGGGATGCGTGACCTTGTCGGCGGCCGATCCGGCGCGGCTGAGAAGACGTTCGAACAACTGGAGACCGACGTCCTGGCCGATCTGAGCGAACAGGCTCGGGGACGCCGCTGCCACGCCGTTCTGGCGGTCCGGGTCGACCTGGGAGTGATTGAGACCGGCCCGGGGACCACGATGTTCTACGGGCGGGCCAGTGGAACTCCGGCGCGTCTCCGGCAAACGGGGCCGCCGGGCTGACGGGTCCCTCTCCGGCCGATCGACCGGGGATACCGCTATCGGTCCCGTGGGGTGTGTGGTTTGATTCTTTCCACGACCGTCTGATGGGGAGGGGGATGCCGTGCTTTCGGGCCGCTCCCTTCGAAACCATGACGTCCGTCGAATCTCTCCCGTCGCAGAAAATGGAACTCCGGGGAGGGGGCGGTCTTCGGACTGGGAACGTGGCCTCGCAAACCATGCCGTTCGTCTCGCGCGTGTTCTGGCAGAAATCCGGTGGGGGTGTTGGTCCCCCCTCGGTCCGCACCACGCGGTGATATCTGCCGACGCAATTTTGAGCGGGTACGACAATCGGGCCGGTCGTACCTGACGGAACCTCTAATGCGAACGTAACAGCATTATTTTCTAGACAGTTACGGCACACCGCGAGGCGGTGAACCTCTCGGAAGTGTTGATGCTTTCCAACATTTCGATGTCGCGGGGACAAAAATTGTTCGCTGGCTGGGAACCGAGCGGCATATCCGTTGGCGGAGGACCCAAACCCGGCGGGGTGTTGGTGAACTGGCGGGTCCTCTGACGGGGGGTGCGGGGTGTCCGCGAGCGGGACGATGGCCGTTTTTTCGCGAAACCAGACCGCAATTGTGGCGGCGGCGGCGGCAGATTTCTCCCGCGACTGGTCGCAAATTTGCCGTGGCGTCGTCGTCGTTCTCGCTGGCGACCGGCTGGGCCGCTGCTTGCTTACTGTGTGTCTGGGCCATGCGGTCGCGAGGTTCGGGCTGCGCGTGACCTCGCCGGGAGGACCCGTAAGCGGGGGGGGCGGGTCAAATTGTGCCGATCCGGGCCGGTCAAACCATGCCGTTCGCCGCGCAAAAACTCCGCGCGGTTTTGATAGGTTTTGCCGATTCTGGGCTGCCATCACCGGTGGCCGGAGCGGTCCCGATTTCTGTGCAAATCTGATAGACTCTTCGCCAACGGGTGCTTACTGCGGTTCGAAACGCAGCAGGCTGAAACCGGCACGGGTGCGTGACGCGGGACCCTACCTCCCGCCGTCCCGCCCGTCGCCGACCCGGACTCTGAGGGGTAGGGAATGGGACTTAAACGCGACTTCAATCCGCTTGCCGAACAAGATTTCAGCGATTACCGCGACTTCGTCGGTAATACAGTGCAACTTGCAGGCTGTGTCATGCGGTTTGAATTTGATTGCGTCGACTTGCCAATTGAGTGTTTTGTCGACGATTACATCGCAGACCCCTGTTGTCGTCTCTTCTCACTTGTCTTGATGGTACATCATCAGGTTCCGCGCGTTCTGCGGAAGTTGAGAGAATGGCAATTGGGGCAAGAGTGCATACCTGTTGTGGAGTCACTCGACGCAGCTCTCATCCAGATCATCGAGGACTTTGAACTCGCACAACCACTGAAGCGATTCTGGGATTCACGGTGGACCGATAACCAGAGCGGAAGGAGGCTCTTTGAAACTGGGCACATGATTGTCCATGATGAACCATATATTGACCATCGCTTCGTGAAGGAATCGAAAGAGCACGTCTTCGAGATTCGATGCGACTACGAAAGACCGTATCGTGAGACCGTCTTTGAAGGAGTGGCGTGTTTTTCGTCGATTTCTGGCCCGCTTCGCATCGCGATTAAAAAAGCAGCAGTCGCATTACTGGTCATGGAGACCGAAAACGACGAGCTCTCGGAACTTGAGTCAGAGGCGATTGCAAAGGCTCGCATATCGCTCGATCAAATTGGTAGAGCAGAATCCGCATCGAGTCGCAATGACGGGATTATTCTGACGCCTCTTCAGTTGGAAATCCTCAGGGCCTTGGAAGGAAAAGTGCTTCGCAAGAAGGCTCTCGCAGATTTGTTGTGCAAGGGTCATGGCAGCAGTCTCTACAAGAACGGTGGCATCGGTCAATTAATTGCACTTGGCCTGGTCGCGAAGTGCAAAGCTGGCTACTACCGACCTGACGCCCCTCCCGAGGGACTCTTTGTTGGTCCCAAAGCGAAACCCAGTAGTGCCCCCAATCGGCACCTAGGGGCGCAATTGCTTTGAAGGAGCCCCATTCGTGCCCCTAAGTTTGCACCTTGGGCGCTCCTGACGTGGAAGCGAGCGGCCATAAAATCGGGGCATGAACACCCCGCATGCCTCTGCACTCCCTCGCATTGCCGTGCCCGCTGAAGGTGTGGCGCAGCTCCTGGACGTCTCCGAACGGCACGTCTGGGCATTGCACGCCTCCGGACGGCTGCCGCGCCCTGTCCGCCTGGGACGGGCCGTCCGCTGGTCCGCCGATGAACTCCGCGACTGGCTCGCCGCCGGTGCTCCCTCCCGCGACGCCTGGGAACAGGCCAAGGAGGCGAGCCGATGACAGTCACCGATTCTCCCGAGTGGCTGGCCGCGAAAGCGGCGGGTGATGATGCCGAACTGATCGTCGCCGAATGGTTCCGCACCAAAGGCTATGACGTTTTCCGCACGCTGGGCCAAGTTTCGTTCGACCTCCTGCTCCAGACGAAGATCGAAGTGAAGCGCGACCGCCGCGCCGCATCGACTGGCAACGTGGCCGTCGAAGTCGCCTATCGGGGCCGCTCGTCCGGAGTTCATGACTCACAAGCCGCGTTCTGGGCCTTCGTCCTTGATGCGGAAATCCTGCTCGTGCCGACGCGGGCGCTGCGGGACCTGATTGCCTCCAGCGAGTTCGTCGAACGGGTCGCCCGGGACGGACGGCAAGCCGTCGTGAAACTGGTGCCGGTCGCCACGCTGCGGGGACACCGCGAAGTGC
>JAHBXV010000034.1 GCA_019636285.1 Planctomycetaceae bacterium | reverse complement strand
TATGATCGGCAGCAGTTGATGCGTTAGATCGGCTTTCCCTCCAGTTAAGGCTCCCCTCATGACCGCTGGATTCTTCTCGCGACGAGCGTTTCTGGCTTCTTCAGGACTCGTGGGAATGCTGGCGGCCCGGCGTTCGTGGGCTGCTGAAGGTCGCCCGCCGGTCACCGAACCGCGCTCGACGGCCTTTGACGATGCCGTGGAGCCAAACTGGGAACAAAAACTGACGATCACCGTGGGCCCAAAAGACGCCCAGATTATCGGAACCTCGCAGGCCGCCATTCAGGCGGCGGTCGACTATGTCTCGCGGCTCGGCGGCGGCACGGTCCATCTCCAGCCGGGAACCTACTCGCTCCGCGCGGCGGTCAAACTGGCATCGAACGTACGGCTGCTCGGCAGTGGCCCCGAAACCATCCTGACCAAACCGGCCAGCATCACGACACCGCTCGCCCTCGATTCCGACTGGTACGACCAGGAAATCACGCTGAAGGATGCGTCCGGGTTCGAAATCGGGGACGACATCTGCCTGAAGTCGCACCCCGATCACATGAAGATTCCGCAGATCATCAAGCGGACGCTGGTCGCCCGCTCGGGGAATCGCTTCAAACTGGACCGGGCACTGCGTGAAAACGTCTGGCAAGTCGGCAAGGCAACCTGCTCCAGCCTGTATCCGCTGGTGACGGGAGAACTCATCGAGTCGATCGCCATCGAAAATCTGGTCCTCGATGGAAACCGGGCCAACAACGAACTCCTTGATGGCAACTATGCGGGCTGCGTGTTCTTGCAGGATTGCCGTCGCGTGGCGATACGCGACGTGGAGGCCCGCAACTACCACGGCGACGGCCTGAGCTGGCAGATCTGTCACGACGTGACGGTCGAGAACTGCCACAGCCACGGCCATTCGGGACTCGGGCTCCACCCCGGTTCCGGTTCACAGCGGCCGGTCATCGTCGGCAACAAGCTGGAAAACAACGACATTGGCATCTTCTTCTGCTGGGGCGTCAAATACGGCCTGGCGGAGAACAACGCCTGTAACGGCAACCGCGTCGGAATCTCGATTGGCCATCGCGATACCGACAACCTCGTCCGCAAGAACACCATCGCCAACAGCACGGGAGTCGGAATCCTCTTCCGTCCCGAACGCGGCCCCTCCTTCTGCGCGCACCGCAACCGGATCGAAGAGAACAAAATCATCAACTCCGGCGACATGAGCGGAATCGCGATCGATGTTCAAGGAGGAACCGAACAGGTCGCGATCGTCGGCAACACGATCCAGGAAACCCGCGCTCCCGCATCGCGCATCGGGATTCGTCTGGGCGCGGAGACGAAGGAGATTCGTCTGGAGGCAAATGAGATTGCCGGTGTTGCGAAGGACGTGGAGCGGCTCGTGGGGTGAGTTTTCTGAGAAAGCGGTTTCGCGCAGAGGCGCTGAGATCGCGGGGGGAAAGCCGAGGAGAGCGAGAACCTGGATTGCGCACGACTGGCATCGTCGTACGCAATCCAGCGAACACCCAGCCAATGCTGTCCGCTACTTCTTCGCCCCGAACTTGACCGGCAGCGGGGCGTCGAGCGTGTCGCGGTTGGGGGTGAAGCCTTCGCCATCGATGTCGACAAAGATCGGGTTCGAAAGGGCGGCTGGCGGGGTGTTCTGATGAGCCGGGCCGAAGAAGGGTCCGAGTTTCCCCGTTGGTGAGCCGGCGACCACGATGACGTGAGCGTCGCTGGTCAGTTCCAGGTCCAGCGTGTGGTGGAAGCGAATGGGCTGGTCCGCCGCACCAAATTGATCGGGTGTTGATTGCCGCGTGTAGTGGTGCTTCGGATGCGGGCGACCGTTTACCAGAACCGTCACGGTGTCGACGTCCAGAAAGTTGGGGCACTCGACGCGGACCTCCAGCGAGACCTTGCCGTCGGCGGCGGGCAGATCTTTGCCGCAGGTCACTTTGCGGTTGCCGGCGCGAGCCCAGACCTCCAGGAAGGGGCCATTCGACATCACCACGCGGCCTTCTTCGGAGGCATGAACCATTTCATGCGTGTCGATCTTCGCGGGGTCATCGGTTGAAGATTGGATCCAGTTTCGCAGGCTGCCGCTGCCGTGGAAGTTGTAATGGGCGTCGGTATTCACGACGCCGTAGGTGCGGAACCCCTGGTTGAGCAGTTGCAGCCAGTTGAAGACCGTGTTGTGGTCCTTCCCATCAGCACGAACTGGCCGGAGATCGAGCGCCCCTTCGACGGGATGAATTTCGAGCACGTCGATATGCGGGAACGCCCGGGCAAAGCCGTCATCGGGCTGGCCGTCGCCGTTCTTGTCGTAAAACATCCAGCCGATGTCGGGATGATTGACCTGCATCAGCTTTTCGCTGTTGCCATCCCACAAAGCCAGCTTTTCGATCTGAGCTTCGAGGTCCGTTTCAATCGTCGGCCCCCCGCCGTCCTGGTAGTGGGGGTGATGATGCAAGGGGAAGGCATTCTGGTGATTGAGCGGCAGCGGCGTCCCCGTCAGTTCCATGCCCGGCGTCGTGGCCATGAAAGCCGCAATTCCCAATTCCTTGATCTCTTCGTCGTAAGTCGTAATCCGCTGATGCTCGGTGCACGGCGCGAATTCGAGATGTTCGCAAACCAGATTCAACACGCGACCGAGTTGGCTCGACGTGTTGTCTCCCGACGGCGTGGCATGGCTGTGGAAGTCGGAACTGACCCAACCGGCCGTGTTGACGCTGCGATTAAGAGCCTGGGCAACTTCGACCGCCTTGCCCGGCGCGATCTCGATCTTTCGTTCGATGGCGTCATACTCGGGGCCGTGACTGATACGCAACAGGTATTCCCCAGGCAGAAGGAGCTGCGTGGCTTTGCCGTTTGGCGTGTAAATCAGGTTTCGCACCCGGTATTCGGCCGTTTCCGGCCCGAAATCGGGTACGAGCGTTTTGTCACCAACGGGGACCACTTCCACCTTGGAAGGAATCGCGGCTCCGGTGCCGTCGGTGACCGCGAGGGACAGCGATCCCAGCGCCAGGCCATCGACTTTTTGCCGGATCGGCTCGGTGGTTTCTTTGCTCACGGCGACCGTGAACGGGCCTTCGACGTCGTGGCCATACAAAGTGATGCGGCACTGGTAATCATCTGGCGCTAACTCCAGGTTGGTGCTACCATCGGCGGCCAGAAGCGTGGTCCCGAGTTCATTGTCGCCTCGTTTCCAGTGAACGACAGCTCCATCAAGCGGTTGCCCCAGTCGATCGGTGACGGCGAGCTTCACGGGCTGCGTCGCGGGAGCATCCATGATCGAGTGCAGCGTGGGAAGATTCGGAGCCGCATACAACCGGCGCGTGAAGGAATGTTCTTTGCCAGGGGCGAGCGTTACGGTTCCTTCGCCGTAGCGAATCGTCGACGTCCGCGTGTTGCTGTTGAACTGAAGTTCCGTGCCGGACGCATCGATGCCATACGCCTGCCCCCAGAACCGATCGTGCAGCCAGAACTGCGGTCCATTGCCATTCGGGCTGCGGGGCATGTCTTCCTTCTGGCCGTCGCAGCGGAAGTCGTCCTCGAGCTTCGCCGTCACTTCCTTGTCGCCCACATTCCGGAACGTCGTCGTCACGGTGAGAAAACGATCATTAGCCCCGAGCGCATAGCGGGTGACGACTTCGGGCCGCGATCCCTCGGCCGCCGCGGTCACTTCGACGGCGGCTACCGGGTTCTCGTTTGTCGCAGGGATGACCTTCGCGGACCGATAGGCCAGATCGCCGCGACCAGGGAAGAAAGCGGTGAGTTGGTCGCTGCCATTCGCAGCCGTCGTGAAGTCGAGCAGGCAGCCCCCCACGTTGCGGGTGGTGAGGTTCGCATTCCGCGTCGGAAGCGGCTCGGCAATCACCGCCGCAAGGTGGCTGTTTTTCAGCAGGTAATCGCCGACGATGGCGTCGACTTCCTTGCCCGCTGGCACCGTCAGTTCAAAGCGTTCGGGGTTGAGAGCCTCGACCGTGACAGCCGGTCCATTCTCTTCGCGCGATCGAACCCAGGGAGTGAGCAGCGCCAGAACAGCAACGACAACCAGACCGCCCGCCATCCACCGCATATGTCTTCTCCCGCCGTCAATCCGTGGTGAATCGGTCGCCAGGCGCGACCATCAAGGTTCGCTGATGGTGGCGAATTGGCAGTGGTGAGAAAAGTCCCACGGCTGTGTTCGCGGGAAATTCATGGGGTGGGGAAAGCAGGTTGCGCGCGGAGACGCAGAGAGCGCAGAGAGAAAAGTAGAACCGAAAACCGGCGATTCCATCGTCGGCTTTGGTTAGCCGGGGATGAAGGGGACGGATTTGTCGCGGAGGGTCAGAAGGTCGTTGGCGTTGAGGACGTTGAAGACGTCGACGCATTCGCGGTTGAGACGTTCAACGTCCCGGTCGGGGAACTCGCTGACCAGTTGACTGAGAATGCCAATCACGGTGCGCGAGCCATCCGCCAGTTCGACGAACCGCTTGGTGACTTCATCCGCGAGGCAGCGGGCCTGGATTTTGGCGTTGCCCGGCTTGGGGATGTCGAGGCACCAGTTCGGCGTCGGTGATTCCAAAATCGACTTGCGAACTTCCAGGACTCCTGCCAGCCGGGTCCAGGTAGGGGCGACATCGTCATCGGCCCAACTGGCAACGGTATTCGGCTGTTTCGTGGCCCACAGTGTGTGCTTGATAATCGAGCCCCAGAAGAGTTCGCAGGCGGCTTCCTGCTCGCGACGAGGCAGCTTTTCGATGCGATCCAGGAGCGCGTCATCGTGGAAGGCGACGCTGGGGCGATACCAGATGCGGGCATCAGCAGACCACTCGGCGAAATGCAGCCCGGCTCCTTCAACCCAGTCGTATATCTGCGGGACCGTATAGGCCCGGTCCTGCGTATGCAGGAAAAGGTCGAGCAGTTCGGTGTCCCCCACAGACTCAAGCGGCTGAAACAACTCGGCGCCGCGCTTGTACCAATTGCAGATGGGGAGCGTCTTCAGCAGTTCGCGGGCTTCGGCCACCTGGTCAGCCAGGCTGGCTTCGCGATTACCGATCAGGCGGAAAAGATTCTGCAGGTGATAGACGCCGGTTCGCCCGTATTCACCGTAAACCATCAGGCCGATCGCGCCGTCGTCCTTCAGCATGCCGGAGAGCGTCGCCAGTCCGGCGTTGGGATCAGCGAGGTGGTGCAGAACTCCCGAGCAGTTGATGTAGTCGAACTTGCCGAGGTTCATCGTGGGCAGATCGAGCAGCGAACCCTGGATCCACTTCACGCGGTTTTCCAGACCCCGCGCGCGGAGACGCTGCCGCGCGACCTGCTGCGAGGCGTCGCTCAGGTCGACATAGACAATGTCCCCCATCCCCTTCTGCAACTGATGGGCCAGGAAGACGACGGCGTCTCCCGTTCCCCCTCCGGCGACGAGCGTGCGAAAGTTACCGAGCAGGTTTCGCTTGCCGCGAAAGCAATAGTGATTGACGCAGTTGAGTTCATCGAGACCGGTGATGAGCAGCCGCTTCTTTTCGTCGGACGGCTCGCGGTGCGGATAGGGGAGGTATTCGTATTGCTTGCGAACGCGGGCACTGGTCGCGGGGGCATCGGCAACGGTCATGGCAACAGGCTCCGTCCGGCAAGTCTTGGGCGCGCGACGATCCTTTGGCCGCGCGGCATCTGTGTCAAAACTCGGATGAAACCTCGCCCGAAAATCAGCGCAAGTCGCCGGAATCGTCAGAATCCAACCAGGATGTCATCGATCGGCAACATTCGCCGATGCTGGCGAACAGGAACACCGCTGGGATGAACATCGGAGTGTGCCACTGGCTCCGCCAGTGTGCCCTAGATCGGATGATTCACTAACCCGAATCGTCAGCGAGGCAGTCTTATTCTCTGCTTCGCTGACGCTCCGGGTTAACGTAAGCAATGTACGACAGGCAGCGCCACTCAACTTAGAGATTCGAAACCGGGCAATTACAGAATCCGCAAGCCGCGCGGCAGCGATTCGCCGAAGCTGACGGCCTGCGATTCTTCGTCCAGCTTGCCACCGTCTTCGACCAGCGCGATCCATGCCGTCTTAGCGTTGACCGAACGCAGCCAACGTACGATTCGGGCGCGGGCCGCGTCGTCCAGATCGCGGTATCGGTCACCACTTCTGCGGGCGAGCAGCACGACGGCGAAGGCATCGGCCGAGTCATCGCCGGGGAGCGATTCCAGACGATCGATCCACTTGGAGACTTCGTCCACGGGGACGACCAGATTGAGCGGACCATATTGCGGAACGCGAGCCCCGCATCTTCCAACCGTCCAGACGGCTGCCGCCCGAATCGCCGGATTGACGCCTTTTTCAACCGCGGTCAGCAATGATCGCGACAGCTCGATCTTCTGCGGAATGGTCAACCATTCCAGCGACCCGAGTAGTCGCCATAGTTCGGCTGCCTCATGCGGAGACGTGGCAGCCGCTCCGCCCCGTTTCTTACCAGCGGCCAGATCTCGAGCCGCCTGCTTGGCCACTTGTAACAACGGCCCAGCCAACGCCTGTTGCTGTCCGCCAGGCAAGCCGCCGGCGATTCGTCGCCAGAAGACCCAGAACTCAGCTCGTCCCTGGGCGGACGAATGGGCGAGCTTGTTGTGCAGCAGCTTCCACGACTCACCCACACGCCAGTCATCCAGCGCGAAGCCGTAACCCGGCCGCAGGCTGTATCCGAGCAGATTCAGCCACCTGGCCTCGTGAGCCGGGGACCGCCGTCGGCCGGGTTCCAATTCAATCAGCCGCTCCCAGATAGCGCGTAACAATGCGGGTGGCCACTCATGGCGTTCCATCCCCAGGGAATCGGCCAGCCGCTTCATCAGCGTTGCGGGGCCTTCGTCACCTGCGAATGTGGCTTCGAGCACACTGGCGGCAGCATCGATGAGGGACTCTTCGACGAAACCCGATTGTTCGCCGATCGCCTCGTGCCCTACCCGATCGGTCTGCGTGGCGGCGCGAATATCGAACAGGAGTTTCCACCGGCGTTTGCCCCCTTCCTCGTGACACCACAGATCGAGCGTTCCCAGTTCGGTCAGCCGGGCCGCGAGGCGTACGGGAAGAACGCCAGCCGCTTCCGAACGACTGATCTTCAGCGTTGTCCGAATAGGCGGCAAAGACGTGAACTGTTCGCGATCGATCGGCACCACATCGCCCGCCGCATCGGTCAGCCGCGTGCTGGAGGTATACAAAGGGAACTCAATCGGCTGGCCGACGCGGGCCTCGAAGCGCCGCGATGACAAATCCACTTCGTCACCCGGTTCGAGCGTTGCCGGGCATAGACAGATTGCGGCGGGAGGATCGGCATCGACACCAATGTAATAACCACGGGCCAGGCTCGCGGCGATGCGGACCCCTTCCCCGCGACGGACCATGCCGTAGTAAGCCGCGCCGCGGGCGACGGCCAGATCGAGTCGTTCGTGATCGAGAACCAGCGGCCGCCAATTGGTCGCTCCGCCAAACCAGTTACTCAGCGAGTCGATGACGCGCTGCTGCAACAGGGGTGACTCGAAGACACCGCCATTGAAGAGCACAATCTCCGGTCGTGCCGGGTCGGCTCCGTCGTCGATCGCGGCCGCGTCGTTGTCACCGGCATGGCGATGAGTCGTCAGAAACGAAGCCAGATGCCGTGTGATGGCTGCATCGGCCGCGTAGGGAAGCCCAAACTCCTGAAAGCCCGACGCCACTTGCGAAGGCATCGCATCCAGCGGCACATTCGGAAAGAAGCCTTCGGCAACGACTTCATAAATCGTCGCGCGATCAACCGAGATTCTGGTCCCACCGCCGATCAGCCGGGACCCGACGCCGGGAATCGTCAGCGGGAGCGCGTCGGGCGCATTCTCGGTGAGCAGGGTCTCCTTCACCCGACGGCTGGCCCGCAGTAGCAACGACCAGGCCCGCGGCTCCAGTCGGCCATCCTTCGCGAGTTGCTGTTCCAGACGATGGGCGACGGCGAGGTCCATGTTGTCGCCCCCCAGAATCAGATGGTTGCCCACGGCCACGCGATGAAACTGGACGAGCCCTTCCGCGCTGCGGCGGACGCGAATCAGCGTGAAATCGGTCGTGCCGCCGCCGACGTCGCAAACGAGAATCTTCTGACCGAGCGAGACTTGCTGGTCCCAGTCATGCTGGTGTTTGGCAATCCAGGCATAGAAGGCGGCCTGAGGTTCTTCAATGAGGATGATGCGCGGCAGCCCCGCCTGACGAGCCGCCTGCACGGTCAGTTCGCGAGCGACTTCATCGAACGAAGCCGGCAGCGTAACGACCAGATCCTGTTCGGCCAGCGGATGCTCGGGAAACGCCCGGTCCCAAGCCGCGCGGTAGTGCGCCAGATAGCGACTGCTGACCGCGACCGGAGACAGCCGGGGGACATCATCGCCCCCCTCCCAGGGAAGCAGGTCCGCCGTCCGGTCGACCCCCGCATGGCACAACCATGACTTGGCCGAGGCGATTAATCGGCCGGGATGGAGTGCCCCCTGATCGCGCGCGAACAACCCAACGACACCGTCCGACCCGTCATCGCCCCACGGAAGCCGCAGCGCGTCCTTAGCGAATTCTCCGTTCGCAGGCTGATACAAAAACGACGGCAGCGTTTCCAGGGCTTCCACTTGCCCGGGAGCGGTGACCTGCGGGACAGCGAATGTGCAAATCGCGCGCGCGGGATCGGTCGTATCGAGGTACGCCAGGGCCGAGTTAGTGGTCCCTAAATCAAGTCCGACGACAAAGCGGCGGGCGGCTGCGGATTCAGTCATCGTGCGTGGTGCTACTTCGTGTGCCACGGCTCTGCGAGCCGTGCTTAATGGAAATCGAAGGTATTTGTCGCACGGCTCACAGAGCCGTGGCACACCGGCCGAAGTGATTCTAGCCCGCGCGGAAACGAGTCGCCGAGGGGGAATCCATCGCCTCGCAGAGAACGCCGCGATCAGGATTCGCTGACAAGTGCGTGAGGATCTGGAACGCCGCCTCGACGCGATTGGGCTCGCCAATGGCATCGGCTAGTTCCGCAGCACTGCGCGGCGATTCGTTCAACTCGGCCACCAGTCTCTGCTGAAGAGCCAGCATGCCGGCCGCTGCTTTCTTGCCAGCTTCGACACCCGGCTGATGATAGGCGTTGATATCGATCAGTTCGGCATACAGGCCAACCGTTCGTTCATAGAGCGCGATCAGCGCTCCGACAGCGGACGGAGTCACCTCGCGAAGCGTGAGCGTGATCGTATCTCGGCCTTTTTCCGCGAGGGCCTCTCGCGTTCCCAAGAGAAGTCCGTCGAGATAATCCCCCGAGGTGACGCCCGGTTCCACTTCCAGCGACGGTCCGTCGCGGTCGGTCAACACGCGAACGAACGTCACGAAGAAGTTCGGCACGCCGTCGCGTAGCTGCTGCACGTACGCATGCTGATCGGTCGACCCCTTGTTGCCATAGACGGCGATTCCCTGCTCGACCTTGTTCCCCTGGCGGTCGAACTCCTTGCCCAGCGATTCCATCACCAGTTGCTGGAGATACCGGCTGAACAAGAGCAACCGATCTTTATAGGGCAGAACAACCATGTCCTTGAGGCCTTTTCCGCCCGTCGCCTGATACCACATGAGTGCGAGGAGCGAAGCAGGATTCCTGAGCGGTTCGAGGAGCCGGGTCCATTCATCCATCTGGGCGGCCCCCTTCAGGAAGCCCGCCGTGTCGAGCCCCTGCAGCGCCATTGGCAACAGCCCAACGGCAGACATGACCGAAGTACGCCCCCCCACCCAGTCCCACATCGGAAAGACTTCAATCCACTTCTCATCCACCGCCGTCGCATGCAGCTTGCTGCCGAACTGCGTGATGGCCACCGCATGGCGATGAAACGGCAAGCCCCCCGCCGAGAACGCGCGCTGAACCTCAAGCATCCCGTTGCGTGTTTCGGGCGTCCCCCCCGATTTGGACACGACCACGACTAGCGTCCGTCCAAGTTCGCCTTTCAGGCTGGCCAAAACGTCGTCGATGCCGCGCGGGTCGGTGTTGTCGATGAAGTGGACCTTCATCGCATCGCCGGATTTCCCCAGCGCCTGCGCGACGAATTGCGGTCCCAGGGCCGAGCCGCCAATCCCGACGACTACTAGATTTCGAAACTTCCCGGCGGAGCCTTCGAGCTGTCCTGAGTGAACTCGCTCGGCGAACTGGCGGATGGCGGTTTCCGTCTGAACGATGGCCGCCGACAGATTGGGGTCGGGCGCCATCTCGGCCGCGCGCAGCCAGTAGTGGCCCACCATTCGCTGTTCGTCCGGGTTGGCGATCGCCCCGGCTTCGAGCTTCTGCATCGCGGTCAGCGCGTCGTTCATTTTTGGAATGAGCGCCTCGAGATCCGCAACCTCGAACTTTACGCGGCTGACGTCGACGGAAATTCCCAGCTCGTCATGCGTCAGATACAGGTCGCTAAATCGATCCCAGGCAGCGGCGGCAGCCGTCATGGTGGTGTCCTCTGTCGGTCGAAGGTCTGTTGCGTGTACGATACGCACGACAGGCCACGGCGGTCCAACGAAGAGCGGCAACTCTTCTCTACGTCGAGCGACCGAATCCACTTCTCTCTTCGCCCGCACAACACAAGGGACCACCTCTCGTGCTCGCCTTCCGCTGCCGACTCATCGCGATGATTCTGACCGGACTCGTTCCCGCCGCTGCCAATGGCGAAACGCCAGCCAGCGAATTCAGCAAGCTTCCGCTCGTGCCGCTTCCCGTCGGTGTCACGCTGCTGGGAACGACCATTCCCGGTTATCTGCCCGCCGACGATGCGGGAGTGCTCGAAAGTCCGCGGCGGCTCGTTCTCGTTGGCGGAATCGACGGCGACGCACGGTCGTCACAAATCGTCGAAAATCTGGCCGCGCGATTCTTTGGGCCCGATGCAGCCAACTGGCGGAAGCGGTGGACGCTCGCCGTGGTGCCGCGCGTTCAGCCCGACGACGGCCCGGCTCGACTGTTGACAGCTTTCCCTCCGCCAGACAACTCGTACACCAGCGAGACCGTCCCGGAAGCCCAGTACCTGTGGCGGTGGCTGGCGCTCAACGGAACCGATGTGGTCGTCGAGGTGCGGGCGGCGGAGACGGCCGGCTGGCACGGCCCCGGAGCCGCGAATCCGCTGATCAAAGGAGAACTGGCCCAGGCCTTGAATGCCGAAGACGTCGCGAACGTGGGGAAAATCCCCGCCTGGCGCTACGACGCAACATCGGACGTCTCGCTCGATGACTTTCTCATGCAGCTTGAACGATTAACGCCGACTGGCCGCTCGCCCGCACGGCGAACGCTCCAGGCGCGAGCCAGTCGCACCCCGCTGGAAGTGGCCCGCCAGTTGGAAGCCGTCTATGGCCACAAGCTCGATCCCGTCGAATACCTGCAAGGGACCGCCGTCGTCGGTCGGCTGCGTCTCTCGGAACTCACGAATGATGCCGCCATGCGAAAGGACGTCGAACGCATCGCGTTTGCCTGGGTTGGCAAGCCGACGCTGAACGAAAAGAGTTCGGGAAGCAACTTCGCGGGGCACTGGATCTTCGCGGAACTGGCTCGTCGAGAGCCGAACCCTGGATATATCTCACTCGTGCGCCAGGTAGCAGATCGAGGTTTCGACGCCAGCGGGAAACCACTCCCGGCGATGCCCACGCACAGCGAGATGAGCGACGCTGTCTTCATGAGTACGCCGATTCTCGTCGAAGCGGGTCGACTGACCGGCGATGCGAAATACTACGAGATGGCCGCGCGGCATCTGACATTCATGACGAATCTCAACAGGCGAGCCGACGGCCTGCATCGCCATTCGCCGCTCGATGAAACGGCCTGGGGACGCGGCAACGGCTTTCCCGCGCTGGGCCTCGCGTGGTGCCTCGACGTGATTCCCGAAGATCGTCCGGAACGAGCGCTGATGCTGGAAGCCTTCAGGACACACATCGCCGCCGTGCTGCCGCACCAGGACGCGACCGGCATGTGGCATCAGGTGATCGACCACCCCGAAAGCTATCGCGAGCTGACATCAACCTGCATGATGACCTACGCCCTCTTACGCGGCCGCCAGCAAGGCTGGCTCGACAGCTCCGTCGAACCGACGATCGAACGAGCCTGGGAAGCCCTGAAACTGCGCATCGGCGAAGACGGCGTCCTCTTCGATGTCTGCACGGGAACCGGCAAGCAAAAGTCGCTGCGAGAATACTACGACCGCACAGCCATCCTCGGCAAAGACGCCCGCGGCGGTGCGATGTCGCTCTTAGTCTCGACGGAATACGCGAACTGGAAGCAGCGGTAAGCGAACGAGCTGCCACGATGGGATATCCCAGGTGCGATATTCCCGGTGTCGATTTCAATTCCTCCGATGCCGAAGGCATCGAAGAAGGTAGCCGTGGGTCGCGCAGCGCACCCACGGAATAGAGACGTTTTTGGACTCCCGACCCCCAGCGGGGGTCGCAGAAACTTCTGATCGCTTCTATGTCCTCGCCGTAATCATCATGATTTGATGCAACCAATCCGCGTTGACGAGCGCCCGGAGAGCAGCCATGTCGAAAAAACGCGGCGGCTGGGATCTGAACGTACCGCTCCGGCGACCGGCGCTGGCTCTCTGCAAGGCCATCGCGCTCGTTCTACCCCTATTGAGTCTGCTCCCCTTGTGGCACTATTCCTATGACTTCGTCGGCCAGCATCTCATTCGCATACTTACTCATCTGGCGGCCTTCGCGCTGGCATGCCTTTGCCAGTCTTCTCGATACGGCTGGACAATTCCCTCCGCGATCATTGGCTTTTGCGCCTCGCCTTTCGCGCCTCCCGGAGCGGTAAGCAATGCTCCGGACTATGAACTCAACACAATGTGGTCCTACACAATCCTGGGTCTCATTGTGGGAGCTCTACTGGACTTGGAATTTCGCTCCAGGCAACGGCAAGCCGCGATGTCCGAGACCCTGGTGGATGAAATCGTCAAGATTCCGATTCTCAGCGATGCCTCCCGGAAGCGGCGTCCCGGGCGACATCTGTGTCTTCTCTTACAAGGGCTGGCGCTCGTCGTCGCGATCCGCTATTTCCTGGCCGGAATCACCGACCCGAAGTACGTCGCGTACGCGCCGGTCTTTACCCTGTTACGGGCAGCGCTCGTGGTGCAGGCCCTCGCTTGCTTATGCTTGAGGACTGGCTGGACCGGACCGGCGATGATCGTCGGATTCATTGTGCCTTGGATGATCGCGCCGCCCGTTGATCCGAATTCTTACTATGTGACGCGCGACCAGGTGACAGGCTGCCAGGCAGGCTTCTTCTTTGGAGCATTGCTCGATTTTGCGTGGCACAATTTCGTTCAAAGCCCTGCGCCGGCTACGTCGGATGAAACGGAAGTGACGAACGCGGCTACGGAGGACGATCGCATGTAGAATCTCTGCGATCCCGATTGGGGATCGGAAGAATTCATTGTGAACTCGATTCCGCGAGTGTGCTCCGCGACCCACGGCTACCGTCTTCGACCGCTTCGCGGTCGGGAGTTCCCGTTGAGAAACATTTGACAGCTACGCTGGCATCAAACCCACAATTGCACGCGTTCGCGTAACGTGGCAGGGAGGCGCTTCATCACCGTTTTTTCGATTTGCGGCGTGTGGTAGCGCGTGCTGAAGTGCATCAGGATGATCAGTTCGTTCTGGAACTTCTCCGCTCGTTCGATGATGTCGTCGATGTGCATGTGGCCGAACTTGTGGATCTTCTCGCGGCGGTGTTCCGGGCGAAAGAACGTCAGCTCGGTGATCAGAATCTTCGACTGGTACGTTGACGGATCGGCATCCAGTCCGGGAGGAGCCGTGTCGCCTGTGTAGCAGACGATCGGGGTCCGGATCTCTTCCGCGACCTCGGCTCCAGACAGACGGATGTCGCGGATTTCATCGCCGGAGAGACCCTGGTACTCGGCTTTGAGCTTCTTCTTGCGCTGCCAGACCGTGTAGCCGACTGACGGAACAGTGTGAGTCGTCGGGAAGACGGTCAGCACATGCTCGCGCGACAGTTCGATCTCGTCGCCGCCGCGAACGCCCACCAGATTGCAGATCATCCGGCCGCGGTCGAGACGCTGCCAGGCTTTGAGCATGCGGTCGGTCGCTTCGACGACTTCGGCTGGCAGATAGATCGTCGGCGGATCCATCTTCATCATCCGCCGACGTGCCACGAAGACGGGCAAAGCCGCCATGTGGTCGAGGTGGGGATGGGTGACCAGGCAGGTCGGCAAACTCATGAAGTCCCAGGGGCTCCCCCCCAGGTCGAAGCCGAGTTTCAGTTCCGGGATCCGCCAGTAGCTCTGCACCGCGGCGCGCGAGTAGCCCTCGATGGTCAGGCCATTGTGGACCAGCGTGCGGACGGGCAGATTCTCTAGCATGGGTCGATCAACTAGCGGTCAAAACTCGGATCGCCGACTGGGCGCGGTTCCTCGTCAGAACCCCTGACACAACCGGTTGTGCCTGTCAGAAACCTGCGGAGCACCGGACAAACGCTTCATTGCACAGAGGTTGTGTCAGAATCTCCAAGCCAATCAGCGGACTTTCACCGGCTTCCCGGTTGCGATGCTCTTCGCCTCCGCATGGCACAGCCTCAGGGCATCGCGAGCCAGTTCTCCCGAAAGCTGCTTGGGGAGCTGCCCCGATTTCACCGCATCAACGGCCATCTGGAGTTCGGACGTGAAGGCCGAGCACCATTCGCCGCCCCCCTTCAACTTGGGCGAGGTCAGTTTGCCCTTCGCGAAGACGGTCAGCGGGCGATCGACACACCAGTCGCCTCCGAGCGTGCCGGCCGCCAGTTGAATGGTTGCCTGCTCGAAGTAGAACTCAAACCCATGCGCGAACGTCAGCCCCTCAGCCGCAATGCCCCCGCTCACCGCCGAGACGGCGAGGTTCGCATCATCATAGAGGTACAAACTGTGAACATGGTTCACGTAGCCGTCTTCCTGAAGCCCACGGGAGAACACCTGGGCCGGCGACCCCAACAGCCACGTCAGGAAATGGTTGTCGTGAATGTGGAGGTCGATCCCCCACCCGCCGAGACGGCGAAAGTCTTCCATCCCGGCTGACCACTTGGGGGGCGAGATGACCCGTCGCAAATGAGCCGCCCGCAGTTTGCCGTAGCGGCCGCTGGTCACGCACTCGGCGAGGAACTGAAACTCGGGGAAGAACGGCAGCACGTGCGCCACCATCAGGAGCTTGCCCGCCTTCTTCGCGGCGGCCACCATGCGATCGGCCGCCTTGGGGTCGACAGCAATCGGCTTCTCGACCAGCACGTGCTTGCCCGCCTCCAGCGCCGCGATCGCCACCTCCTCATGGCTGTCGTTCGGCAGGCAGATATCGATGAGGTCGATGTCGGGGTCGCGGATCAGCTCGCGGTAGTTGTCGTACGCGCTCAACTTCGAGACATCGAGCTTGGGGCCTGGCGGGCCGAAGTTCCCCTGAATTGAGGTCCAGTCCCCCGCGAGCTTCTCCGCGCTGCGCACACAGAATGCGGTGACCGCCGCTCCCTTGAGCTTGCTGCCGCGGGGCTTGCCCGAATCGTCAAGTTTCGTGGCGGCGGCGAAGTGGGTCCAGCCCATGAAACCGATGCCGACAATCCCGATCTTCACCATCGCAGCCACCTTTATTCGCAGTGCCCCGTTCGCCCGCGCCGGGCCTGGGGGACTTCCCGTCACCGGCCCGCAAAACGCCGCCCCAGCATTCCCGCCCTCCGGCGGAAAAGCAACGAAGCCCATCCGACAGGCGAGGGCGATCACACTGCCCAAAAACCAGGCAAAGCGGGACGTGATGCGAAAAAGCCACAGGGAAAACAGGACTCTGCAATGCAAAGTCCCGGAAACCGAGGCTCTGCCAATTTGGCGGAGGCCGATTTCCGGCGGGCGGAATTTGCCATTCCTGCTCAAAAAACGAATTTTGAAACAAGTGCTGGATTTCCCGATGGGCGCGGTGTTATCTTTCTGACCACGTCGTCGAGGTGACAACACCCGTCCCTCAAAGCATGCGAACAGGTAACTCGTCGGGAGACGACTGCCAGAACGACGGTCGGTGGCGTGCTCCGGGATGACCCCGGCCTCGCCGGCAGCCGGTCAGGGAAGTGGACAACAACCAGGAAAGGGATCTGCCATGTTGGTGCTGTCGAGAAAGCCCGGAGAAAAGATTCTGATCGGCTCCGACGTGACGGTGACTATCGTGCGTGTCGGGCCCAACACCGTGCGGCTGGGCATCGACGCCCCGCGCGACATGAACATTGTCCGCGAAGAACTCTGCATCACGATTCCGGATGAACAACCGACCGACGAGGCCTCGCGCCCCTCGTAATTCCGATCCTCGATCCGTCGAAACGAACAAGGCCTGCTGCCGCGTCCGACCCCGGACACGGCAGCAGGCCTTTTCTGTTTTCACTTGATGCCACACTCATCACGGACCTTAGCCGCGACCCAACGGGGAGCGCTGCCTTCCGAGGTTGGCAACATCGTCCCGCGTGCGGTAGTCTTAACGACGATGAAAGTGACTCGTCCGGTGGCTCGCCGTTCGGGAATTCGTCGGCAGCCGACCTGGAAAAATGCGACCGCGAAAAACGTGCCTCGGGTGATTCGATGCAGCCGCTCTATCGATTGGCGATTCTTGCCGTGCTGCTCCTTGGGAGCATGACGCCGGCCGAGGCTTGCCCGATGTGCAAGCAGGCGTTGGAGTCGTCGCCATCCAATCCGGAGCCGTTCGCTTACATGGTGAGCATTCTGTTCATGCTGGCGATGGTGACGGGGGTGATTGGCACGTTGATCGGATTTCTGATCTCCATGAGCCGACAGGAGGCCGCCTCGCTCTCAGCCGCGACAGCTTCACGATGAAGTCGAGAGTCCATCAATCCCTGACCGTCCGGTTCATGATCGTGGCCGGTTGTGGACGATGGCAGAGATCGCGGATTCGACGATGATGGGAATCGCCAGGTCGGGCACCGTTACTCCCGGGAAGAGGATGTCCACCGAATGACGTCGGCAACAGACCAGTACTGGGTCGGGTTCGACCTCGGCGGCACCAAGATGCAGGCCGTCCTGTTCGACTCCCAGATGCAGCCGATCGCCCGCCGCAAAAAGAAAACCCGCGGGCATGAAGGCTCCGCGGCCGGCATTGCCCGCATGATCGGGACAATGGACAAGCTGCTCGAAGAGGGGAAAGTCTCGCGCGGTCAACTGACCGGGATTGGCGTGGGCTGCCCCGGCCCGCTCGACCTCGACGAAGGGATCATTCACGAGGCCCCGAATCTCGGTTGGAAGAACGTCCGGATCGTCGATCAACTGGAACACGAGTTCGGTTGTCCGGCTGCCATCTGTAACGACGTCGACGCCGGTGTCTATGGCGAGTACCAGTTCGGCGCGGCCCAGGGTTCGCGGACGGCACTCGGAGTCTTTCCCGGAACGGGCATTGGCGGCGGACTCGTTTACGAAGGCCGCATCTTTCGCGGACGACGGACGTCGTGCCTGGAAATCGGCCATCTGCCGGTTGTGCCGAATGGCTCGCCCTGTGGCTGCGGCCGCCGCGGCTGCCTGGAGACCGTCGCAAGCCGTCTGGCCCTTTCGGCCGAGATCGCCAAGGCCGCCTATCGCGGACAGGCACCGCATCTCTTGCGACTCGCCGGAACCGACCTCGCGAATATTCGCAGCGGAACCCTGGCAGAGGCGATCGCCGCCGGCGACCACATTGTCGAAGACATCCTGAAAGATGGCGCTCGAATGATTGGCGTGGCCATTGCGGGAACGATCAACCTGTTGGCTCCCGACACGATCGTGCTGGGGGGCGGCCTGGTGGAAGCCTTGCCGAAGCTGTTCGTGGAAGGAATTGAAGAAGCACTGTCAAACCACGTGATGCCGTCCTACATCGGCACCTATTCAGTGCAGGTAGCGCGGCTGGGCGATGACGCCGGCGCGATGGGAGCGGCAGCCTGGGGTCGGCGGGCCATTGAAGATCGGCGAACCGGCCTGAAAGTGGTGGCGGGATAAGAATCCCTCAACACAACCGGTTGGGCCTGTCAAAAAATCTTTGAACAACCAGACAAACACCTCATGGCACAGAGGTTGTGGGAGAATCTTTAAGGCAGCCATGTCGACCGAAACCGCCGACAGCAGAATTCGCCCCGTGACCGCGGGTCGCCCGGCCGCCGTCATCGACGTGGGAGCTACCTCGATCCGCATGGCGATCGCCGAGATCGACGATCAGGGGGGTGTCCGGCCGATTACCACGCTGTCGCAGGCGGTCAGCCTGGGAAAAGACACCTTCACGCGCGGATCGATCGAGAAGAGCACGATCGAAGACTGCGTCCGGGTCTTCAAGAGCTATCGCCGCCTCCTGGCCGAGTACCAGATCGAACGTCCCGAGCAACTGCGTGCCGTCGCCACCTCGGCTGTCCGCGAAGCGCAGAACCGCCTCTCGTTTCTCGACCGAATCTATACGGCGACGGGCATCCCGATCACGGTCATCGACGAATCCGAGGTCAACCGCGTTACCTACCTCGGCGTGCAGCCGCTCCTCAAGAGCGATCCGGTCCTCGCCAATTCGCGAACGGCGATCATCGAAGTCGGCGGGGGCAGCACCGAGCTTCTGCTCGTTCAGAATGCCGATGTGATCTTCTCGCATTCGTATCGTCTGGGTTCGCTACGGCTGCGCGAGCAGTTGGAGACATTGCACGCCTCGCGAACCGCGACGCGGGCGATGATGGAAACGCATATCCGCCGGGTGACCGATCAGATCCTGCAACAGGTTCCGCCGGAAATGGCGGAGAAGATGGTCACCATGGGGGGAGACATGCGCTTCGCGGCGCGCGAGCTTATTCCCGAATGGCGACCACATCAGGTGGTCGGCCTGCCAGTCGCCCGGTTGGAACAACTCGCGGATCGCATCCTCGGGCTGACCGAGGACCAACTTGTCCATCGCTATCACATCACGTTTCCGGAAGCGGGGACGCTCGGCCCGGCGCTGCTGGCGTATGCCATGCTGGCGCGCGCGTTCGAACTCGAAGAAGTCATCGTCTGCGACGTGAACCTGCGCGATGGCCTGCTCACCGAAATGGCCACGCGCGGCGCCTGGAACGAAGACTTCGCCAACCAGGTGCTGCGCTCCGCCGTCGACCTGGGCCGCAAGTTCGATTTTCACGAAGCCCATGCCCGCCACGTCACGAAGCTTTGCAAGATCCTGTTTCAGGGACTGCGCGACGAACATCAATTGCCGCCTCGGTATGAGTTGCTCCTGATGACGGCCGCCATGCTGCACGAAATCGGCATGTATGTCAGCGTGGGCAGTTATCACAAACACACGATGTACCTGATCGATAACAGCGAACTGTTCGGACTCTCCCGCACCGACGAGCGCCTGGTCGCGCTGACCGCCCGCTATCATCGCAAGACTTCGCCCAAGCCGACACATACCATTTTCACCGCTCTCGACCGCGACCAGCGGATCGCCGTCGTCAAGATGGCCGCCATGCTGCGCCTGGCCGATTCACTCGACGCGGGCCACGGTCAGCGGCTGCACGAATTGCAGTTTTCCAAGGAGGGGGGGCGTCTCGTGATCTCGATTCCGAACGTGGAAGACTTGTCGCTCGAACAGCTCGCCCTCAAGCAGACAGGCACGCTGTTCGAGGAGACCTACGGCATGCCGGTTCTGCTGCGGCGCCTGCGCATGTAGCAAGCAACGATTTCGCGCGTCACGTGGCACGCCCAGGAGCGGAGCGGATGGGCGTGGTTGAAGTTGAGTAACCACTGGCAAGGCATTCCGCGATCCTCCCCGCGCCCATCCGCTTCGCGCTTGGATGTGCACCCCCGTGAAACCGAAACGAAATCGACGGGGTAGCACCGGCACGGATCGATGCGTGGGATTTCGCCGTCAATCCCAGACCTTGCATCCCCTGTCCGGAGGGAGCAAGCTGGAAAATGAGCGCTCGGATGCGCGAATCGTTCGGTCGGAAACGCTCCGACACTGGTTCAATCCCGGCGGCGAGTCCTCGGCTTGCTTCCTTCGGAATCTCACCACGAAAGTAAAATTCCATGAGTCGAACCACTCGCTGGACGCGCCTGCGAACTGGCCTGTCCGTTCCGTGGCTGCTGGCGATCCTCGCCCTCCCGGCCATCGCTCTCCCGGCCGTTGCACAAACGACGAAAGAACCCCCTAAAGAACTTCGTTCGCCGCTCGTCGTCGTGAACGTCGCGAGCGTCGAACGGATGCTGACGGACGTCGACTGGACGTTCGCCGCGGCCGGTCGTCCCGAACTCTCGGACTACGTGGTGGGGCTGATGTCCCATGTCAAGGACTTCGCGGGGCTCGACCGCGATCGTCCCCTGGGTGTCATGATCTTCCTGTCCGAAGGATTGCCACCCACCCCGCTGCCGGTGTTTTTCCTGCCGGTGACCAACCTCGATGAACTGGCGGGAACTCTGGGCCTGGGGCCGATGAAGCCCAAAAAAGTCGAAGGGACCAACAATCGCTACGAACTGGTCGGGCGGCGGCAGTCAGTCCATCTCGTCCAGGTCGGAACGTACGCGTACCTTTCGCCCAATGCCGAAATCCTGGAGGCGAATCTGCCGGCTCCCGATACGCTCGTTGAGTCGCTGGCCGACCGCTACGACATTTCCGCCGCCGTGCGCCTGCAAACCATTCCACAAGGCGTCCGCGACGTGTTTCTGGCCTTTTTGCGCGCGAACACCGAAGCCGAGTTGCAGCGACGGGATGACGAAGCCACCGGCGCGTATGAAGCCCGCCGCGCGGCTGGAATCAGCAATCTGGAATTCATCGAGCAGATTCTCACGCAGTGCGACCAACTGACCATCGGCTGGGACGCTTCGCAGGAAAAAGGGGTTGGTGCCCTGGAGATCCACTTCGATGCGGCCCCGGGCAGCGAGCTGGCGGAAAACTTCCGCACAATGGCGGTGAAACCCTCGCGATTTAACGCCCTCTTTCGCGAGGATCAGCCCCTGACGTTTTCGGCGTCCTGGGTGATGAACAAGCGGGAGCAGACGGCGGCAGTCGGCATGCTCAAGGCGTTTTCCGCCCAGATGCGCCAGGAATTCGAGAAGGCGGATGGCGAACCGTTCCCGGCCGTCGATCGCATCGTGACATCGCTTGGCAAGACAGTGGCCTATGGACACGCCGACTTTTCGGTGCAGTTCGCGGTTCCCGAACCGGGTCGCTTCGTGCTGTACGGCGGCCTTGGGCTGGAAGAAGCCGATCAGCTCGCGATTGGTCTCCGCGAACTGGCCCAAGACCTGCAAGCAGCCGGAAAACTTGAAGCGCTGGAGATGAACATCGCCGAGCATGAGGGGGTCGTCTTCCATCGGTTTGTCTTCAAGAACGTGGGCGAGCGGGAGCAGCGGCTCTACGGCGGCATCCCCTCGCTGTACCTGGGAGCCGGCATGGGCGCCCTCTGGTTCGCGGTCGGGAATGACCAGACGATGCCCCACCTGACGGCCGCGATGGACCAGGTGACGGCCTCCCGGTCGGGAGTTCCGAAGCGAACGACACCCATGCCCTTCCAGGCGGTCATCCGCGTGTCGCCGTGGCTGCAACTTCCCCCAGAAGAGGACGATTCCGCCCTAAAGCGCCGGGAATTCGCCGAGAAAGCCTTCTCGAAGGATTCCGACGCCCTGCGGATCGACGTTCGCCCGACCGAAAACGGGGTTCGCTTCCGGATGCAGATGGACGAGGGATTCATTCGCCTCATCGGATTGGGCGTGGCTCGCCAGATCGACCAGTTCACGGGAGCCGAACCAGTGCCGTAGATCACGACTGTCCACCGAACCATCTACTGCAACGTGTCTTCTTGGAACAAGTTACGCGATCTCGCCCGAGCATTTGGAAAAAATCCGGGCTTTCGGTAAACTTACCGGTTCGGTCTTGCCGCCGGATTGCGCGCATTTGGTTCTTCGGGAATTGACGTCACCTCGCCGTCTCGACGGGACCGCTCGATTGTCGCGTGGTCTCGGGCAGGTTTGGTTGGTTGTGTCGCCTTCGCCCGGACGGACTTCGTGCCGCGCTCCAGGGGAAACTCTGGGTGACGTTTTCGTCGCGGTGGCGCGACCTTCCCGTGCATCGGGATTCAACGACTATCTCGTGTTTGGAGAGAGGCCGCCGTGGCTCAAACGGTTGATCGTGACAAGTTGTCGGAAATTCTCGCCGGAACCGGTTCCGTGACGGCCGAGGAATTCCTCTGGCTGCGAAAATCTCTGACCAGCGATCAGGTATCGCCCATTCGCGTGAAGTTGGACGAATATTTGCGCGGGGTCACCGCCGAGTCGGCCACTCCGGTTCAGGCCGGTCGCGCGGGGATTTACCTGTATCTGCTCGCTCAGCATCGCGAAGCGGAACAGTTTCTCGCGAAGGCGAAGAACGACGGCACGGCCGCCTATGTCCATGGGCTCGTGCTGATGTCCCTGGAACGGCCCGCCGACGCGGCTGCCCGATTTGCCAAGGCGGCGGAACAGGGCTTCGACCCTGTCGAATGCAAGCTGAAGGAAGCCGGGGCAATTCGTCAGACCGGTCGTCTCGACGAGGCGGAAAAGACCCTGCGCGGCACGGGGACGGAAGGGGCGCGCCGCGCGGAATACAGCTATCAGATGGGCTGCATTCTGGCTGATCGGGGCGACACCTACGGCGCGATCGAATATTTCGAGCGCGCGGTCGACATGGATCCCCACCACGCCCAGGCCCTGTTTCGCCTCGCGGGCGAGAACGCCCTGTACGGCAACGACAACGAGGCGATTCGCCACTACGAACAGGCCCTCAGCAAGCCCCCGTTTCACCTGGGCGCCCTGCTGAACCTGGGTCTGCTGTACGAAGATCGCGGCAACTACCCCGCCGCTGCTTTCTGCTTCAAGCGCGTGCTCAGCTACGACCCGAATCACGCGCGGGCCTTGATGTACATGAAGGACATCGAGGCCACGCAGGAAATGTTTTACGATGACGAGACGGCCCGCAACGAGGCTCGTCTCCAGCAGCTTCTGGATCGCCCGGTCACCGACTTCGAGTTGTCGGTCCGCAGCCGGAATTGCCTGGCCAGCATGAACATTCTGTCGCTGGGCGATTTGACCCGGACGACCGAAGCCGATCTCCTCGCCGGAAAGAACTTCGGCGAGACGTCCCTGATCGAGATTCGCGAATTGATGGCCGCGCATGGCCTGAAGATCGGCCAGAATCTGGCCACTCAGAAGCCGCGCGAGCAACCGTGGGGATTCGTGCAGACGCCGGAACTCTCGCCGCAGGAGCAGGCGCTCCTCGCGAAGCCGGTTTCGGATCTCAATCTTTCGGTACGAGCCCGCAAGTGCATGGCTCGTCTGGGGATTACCACGCTGGGCGAACTCATCAACCGGACGCCGGACGAAATGCTCGCCACGAAGAACTTTGGCGTCACGTCGCTCAACGAAATTCGCCAGCAACTGGGCGAGGTGGGCCTGAAACTGCGCAACGACTGACGAACTCCCGCTCGCGGATTTGCCCTAGACCGGAATCCCCGAGATTGGTCAAACTGAGCCCGCGTTCGGATGCGGCAGGTTCGGAATTCTCGCACGAGGTCGCGGTGCGCGCAGGAGTGGTTTCGACATGGATGTCGAGCAGCATCCCAGTGGCGGTCGCTATGCCCGGCGAACGGCGCTCGCCGCGTTTGGACTGGCGGGAACCGCGATCCTGGGTCTTCCTTTTCTTGGCGAACGAAAGCCAAAAACGGGTCGCAAACTGACCGAACCCGTGACCCCTCCCGACGTGGCACGGCCGATCCGTGTCCGGCTGACTCCGAGCCCCCTCGAGAAGATCACGATTCGGTCGCGCGGCCGCCTGGAGATCACCCGCGAAGACAGCGGACAAACGGTATCGATCCCCCCATCTGAATCTGGCTTGGAAGTCACCGCGGAATCGAACGGCGTCCAGTGCGCAGCGCTTCCGCCAGGAACAGGATCGATCCTGGTCACGGCATCCGATCAACGTCTCTGGGTCGGTGACCATTGCTATCGCGGCAGCGTGCGATTCCTTCCAGCAAGCGGTCGTCGCTTGATCGCCATCAACACGGTGGGTCTGGAAGACTATCTCCCCAGCGTGGTTGACGGCGAAATGCCGGCGGCGTTTCCGGCCGCCGCGCGCGAGGCACAGGCTGTCGTCGCCAGAACGTATGCCTGGTTTCGGCAACAGGCGGTCGGGCAAGCAGCCGACTACGACCTGCATGCCACGGCCCGCAGCCAAAAATACCTGGGACGGGAGTATTTCGACTCACGGGGGCGATTGCTGACCGGGGAAACCGCGTCCGCCGTCGCCGCGGTGCGACAGTCCGCCGGGCTGGTGGCCACGAGTCGGGGAACTCCCTTCTGCACTTATTACTCTGCCGTTTGCGGTGGAATGACGATCCGAGGAACGTCGGAGTTTCCCGATGCGGCCGCGTGCCTGGCGCCGGTCCCGTGCGAGTGGTGTTCGCCAGCCGAGCGATTCCGCTGGGAAGTTGTCCGACCGCGCGAGGAGTTCATCGCGCGGCTGCGACAGAGTTCAATCCTCGCGCGAGTTCAGGTGGATGATCTAAGCATCGCGGCGGTGGGGAACAATCCAGGCTTGAACGCGCGGTTCGCCCTCACGTCGGGCCGTGCCCGTTCCCTCGTCAGCGGCCAGGATTTGCGGCGAGCCCTCTCCGACTGGAATCTGTGGAGCCCCCGCTTCACGATCGAACTGATCGGCGACAACGCCCATATTCGGGGGCGCGGGCATGGCCACGGTGTCGGGCTCTGTCAGTGGGGAGCCGCGGGAATGGCCAAAGCTGGCCACTCGGCGACCGAAATCCTCCAGCACTACTATCCCGGCATGGAGCTTCGTCCGCTCGACGAAATCGCTCAAACGTAACCGGCGAATTGCAGCCAACGCTTACCGAGCGGCGGATTCCGTCTGATAGATCGCAAGATTCGTCTCGGTGAACTGCCGATAGCGTTCCAGCAATGCCGCCGCTTGATCGGGCGAGGCGACCCCCAGGCGGGCAATCGTCGCGGCGATGGCGCGTGGATCTTCCTGCTGGCGGCTGAGGAGATAGACGAGTTGCGGGTAACTGAGAACGCCGCGATCGATGGCGATCTCTCCAAATCGGCGCGAGGTCTCGCGTTGGATGCGCAGAATTTCGTCCACGTCGCCGTCGGTCAGGAACCCGCTCTCCCAGGCCAGCTCGCCGATGGGTCGGTGCGGGTGAGACGTTTCGGCGATCACGCGCGAAGCCGTGGGAACATCTATCAGTCGCTGTTGAACCAGCCACCGGCTGAAACGGTGATTGGTCGTGTCGTGAACCAGCTTGCGATCGCGTTCGTTGAGCAGCGAGCGAATCGTGCAGCGGTTTCGGCCGTTCCCTTTTGACTGGTACAGCGATTCATCGGCCGCGGCAACCAGCGATCGTGCCAGGTCTTTGTCGACGCGTGTCGGGACCGCGATGGCTCCACCAATGCTGATCGTCACCGGCACGCGCGAACCGTTGTGTTCGACTTCGAGCGATTCGACTCCGGCTCGCAGACGCTCCGCGAGCCGCTCGATTCCTTTTTCCGTCGGCTGATGGACGATGACCACGAATTCTTCGCCGCCGTAACGGGCGGCCATGTCGGCCACGCGCAGATTGCTCTTGAGATTGGCGGCCACCCGCGCGAGGACCAGATCGCCGAACTGGTGCCCATAGGTGTCGTTGAGCGATTTGAAGCGATCGATGTCCAGGAAGAGCACCGCCACGGCATTCGCCGCGCGAATCGACTTGGAAACTTTCTGCTCGAGCGTCTGATCGAAGAATTTTCGGTTGTGAAGGCCGGTCAAGGCATCGTGCAGAACCTGCGATTGAAGCTCGCGATTGCGGGTTTCGAGTTCCTGCTTCTGCTGTTCGATGATCTGCTGCCGGGCGTCGGCCTGCGTCTTGGCGACGTGTTCGCGCATCGCCAGTTCGGCGAGCTGCGCGTTGGCCTGTTCCATCAAGTCGGTCGGTTCACCGAGCGAAGACATGTCGAAATTGAACAGTTCGGCGGCCTGCTTGATCCTCGTATCGACCCGCGCCAGAAAGTCGGTTATCTGAGCCTCGGTGAAATTGTAGGCGCCACGCATCAATTCTCGAAGTTCGGCAAGTGCTTCACCCTTGGCCGGGGTGCAGAAGTAGTCGCCGGCGCGGGCGGCAATGGCGGCCGGAAGGCACAGGCCGTCATTTGCCTCCTGGTGCTTGCGCAGAATGACGGTTGCCGGGAGGTGATGGCAGCGCACGGCTTCGATGAAAGATTGGGGGAGCTTCCAGCTCTTCATCAAGTGGTCGCCGACATCGACGTGCGAGTAACCCAGAACCCGCGATTCAATGTCAACAAGCACTGCCGGTCCCGTCTTGGCCTCATCCAGGATGGGCGTATACGCACGGCCGACGGCCTTCAGCAGCGCGAGTCGTCCCAAGTCCAGCAAGAGACCACAGAGGAAGAGATCGGCGCCCAGCCCCTTGAAACCAACTTCTTCCAAGGCTTCGGCCGAGGCGGACTGAACGATCGACTGCATCCAGTAATCGCGATAGTGTTCGGCGAGCGGTCCCGACGACATGGCTTCGTCGGATAACGAAAAGCTGAGCGACAGCGACGTGGCGACCGTCGTGCCGAGGAGGACAATGGCACGATCGACGGTCGTGACGGACGAAGAAAGTCCGAAGTAGCTCGAATTTGCCGATTTGAGAATCTTGGCCGACAGCGCGGGGTCCGACTTGACCGTGTCGACGAAGTCGCGGATTTCGCTGTCCGGGTCGCGAGTCAGATCGAGTAGCCGGATCGCGACGGTCGGCAGCGTCGGAAGTTGTTGCGACTTGAGAACCTGTTCGAGCTTCATCTCAAAAACCTCGCGTGCCACTTCGGAACGCCGGATCTGTTCCGCGGCGGATGAACTTGCGACCTTGAACCTGAAGCCCGCGGGCAGGGCAAACGTCTCGCCGTCATCGGCCAGAAACGCGGCCTGGCATGACGAGAAAGTTGCGTCACCCCAGATTCGCGACTCGCCGCCTCTTCGCCTGGTGCGTCCCAAGCGCGGAGCGCGTCCCGATCACCATTCCATACCTCAACCGCATCAAACCCGAGTGGTCGTCCAGCGTTCGAGCTTTTCCTTCAAGCCGTCGGGCGTGAACGGTTTGACCAGGTAGTCCGAAACGCCATGCTGGATCGCGGTCACCACGCGGGCGCGTTCCGCTTCCGTCGTAATCATGATGACGGGAATCTGCTTGTTTCGCTTACGGATTTCCTGCAGCAGGGTCAGGCCGTCCATGTGCGGCATGTTCCAGTCGGTCATCACCAGGTCGAAGGCGGCGGCCTCGAACAACTGGAGCGCCTGCTGGCCGTCTTCGGCCTCGGCAACGTCCTCGATCCCCAGTTTCGCCAGGCAGCGGCGCTGAATGGTGCGCATCGTTCCTGAATCATCAACCAGCAGAACTTTCATGACGGATACCTTCGCACTCGACGTGGGGACGGTTCCTGCCGCGTGGCAAGAACGAAACACAGGGATAGGGTTTTGACCGGCCGACGACCGCGTCGACTACACTTCGTGAAACGCGACCTCGATGTGAAATGTTCCAATGTCGCTGTCGAATGTCAGGACGAACGGCGCCGTTTCGGAGGGAAAATGCAGTCGGTGCGATGTGCCGGTCACCACGTTCGGCAGACTCAGCGACAACTCGTACTTGGCCAGTTGTGCCTTCGCCGCGCCGGCAATCATGTTCGTGAGTTCGCCCACGGCATCGCAAACCTCGTTGTTCGCTTCCGTCACAACCGTTCCGACCATGCGGTGCAAGACTTCGCATGCCGAATGGCACGACAGGCCGACGACGAGCGTGCCGCGGACACGACCGGAAATTCCGATCACCGCGCTCACTTCGTACATGACCGCGTTTTCATCCTTGAGAGTCAGACCGCGGCGCGTCGGAACGCAGCCCAGCATCATCTCGAAGACGCTCCGCGTCGCCGAAACGACCGGATTGATGTATTCCGAGATCGTAATGGCAACCGACGAGGGCGTGAGGGTCGGGGCAGCGGAAACCATGGAGTCGTCCCGTGGACAAAGTGAGAACCACGCGATCGCGAACATCTGGCGAGCCGCGCGCCGACGTGGTGGCGGGTGGTCGAGTGAACCGATGGCAATTGAAGGCTTTCGCTGGGAACGTAGCTCAAAAACAACACCGAGAAGTGACGGCGATGCGGCGTCGCGATCGATCCGGGTGAATTTTGCCGCCATCCCGCGCGACCGATCCAATCGGCAGAATCGGAACTCCCCGGCGGGTTGCGAGTTGAGTGGCAAACTGCGACGCTACGCACTCCTCCGCGCGCCGGAAGCAGAACGGTCGGTTCGTCGGAACCTGCCAGGATCGATGACCTGGATCGCCGTGGCGATCCTCAGCATCGGGATTCGCATGAGAAGTCGTGGAATTCTTGGCAAAGTCCTGGGACTGACGGTTCTCGCCATGATGGCACGACCGGGCCAGGCGTTCGCCGCCCCTTCCGGAACAACCGAGTCTGGCGGCGGATTGGTCGCCATCGACTGGGCCATCATTTCCATCTATGCCGTCGCCACGATTGCCATGGGCTGGTGGTACGGTCGCAAGCACGAAACCACCAAGGAGTACTTTGTCGGCAACGGGAAGATGAACCCGTTCCTGATCGGCATCTCCCTGTTCGCGACCCTGCTCAGCACGATCACCTATCTGTCGATTCCCGGCGAGACCCTCGGCAAGGGCCCGGTCTTCCTGGCGACCATGCTGGGCGTCCCCTTCGTGTACTGGGCTGTCGCCTACTGGCTGCTCCCGGTCTACATGCGTTACCGCGTCACCAGTGCGTATGAGATCCTCGAAGCGAAACTCGGGCTGAGCGTCCGGCTGCTGGGAGCCATGATGTTCCTCAGCCTGCGGCTGGTCTGGATGTCGCTACTGGTCTACCTCATGGCTAAGGTGATCGTGGTCATGGCCGATCCCTCGGCCGAAGCGACCGGGCGCGATCAGTACCTGGTTCCGCTGGTCGCGGCGGTCACGGGAATTGTCGCGGTGATCTATACAACCTTGGGCGGGTTGCGGGCCGTGGTCATCACCGACCTCTTTCAATCGATTCTCCTGTTCGGCGGCGCGCTGCTGGTTCTGATTGTCGCCAGCTATGACATCGGCGGACTGGGCTGGTTCCCGACAACATGGCAACCCCACTGGGACGAGCAGCCTTTCTTCAGTCTCGATCCCCATGTGCGCGTGACCGTGGTCGGTTCAATCCTGACGTTCTTCCTGTGGTCGGTCTGTACCGCCGGGGGCGATCAGACTTCGGTGCAGCGATTCATGGCAACCACGGACCTGCCCGCCGCGCGGCGGGCGGTTGCCGTGCAGATGAGCACGTCAATCGCCGTCAATCTGCTGCTCGGACTCGTTGGTTTCGCCCTGATGGCGTATTTCCGCAAGGATCCCGCGCGTCTGCCGGCGGGAATGAACATCGAGAATAATGCCGACGTCTGCTTCCCGCTGTTTGTCTCGCACCATCTTCCAATCGGCATTTCGGGACTGGTCATTTCCGGCATGTTCGCGGCCGCGATGTCGAGCATGGATTCGGGAGTCAACTCGATCACCGCGGTCATCATGTCCGACTTTCTGGACCGGTTCGGGCTGCGGCCCAAGACCGAGCGCGGCCACGTGCGCGCCGCGCAGTTCCTCGCGCTCACCATTGGCACAATCGTGGTGTTCGGCAGCACGTTCATGAAATTCGTCCCCGGCAATATCACGTCGGTCACGCAGAAGACGTCCAACCTGCTGACGACGCCAATCTTCTGCCTGTTCGTGTTCGCGCTGTTCATTCCCTTCTCGCGACCGCTGGGCGTTTGGGCCGGCGCGATCGCAGGCACGGGGACCGCTGCGATCATTGCCTTTTCCGGTCCGCTCGTGGTTCTTCTCGATGGCTGGGGATTCGATCCCTCGGTGTTTGGCGCCACCATTCAAACGAAGGTCAATCCTGCCACGGGCGCCGTCACGCGGTTCGCCGACGATCCCATCAGCTTTCAATGGATCGCCCCCTTGGCGATCGCCGCTAACCTGGGCGTCGGTTGCGCGGTCAGCCTGCTGCTTCCCCGTCCTCAGACTACCCCCGCCTCCGAGGCGAACGAGGTTTCTCCATGAAGCATGTGATAACGGCACTCTTCTGTCTCGCCGGTTGCGCCACGTTCGCGATGGCCAAAGACGACACCCGGCTGGAATTGAGCGAGGCGACTCGCCAGCGCTGTCTGGACGTCTTGCGGGCCGGCTTCGCTTCCGACGAGTTCTGGCCGGCCATGCACGCGGCGGAAGGGCTGACTGTCGCGGGGCTCGGAAACGAAGTTCGTCCCCGGCTGCTGAAGCTTCTGGAAACGGACACGGACACCCAGCACCGCTGCGGGCTGGCGCGCGAACTGGTTCGCGCGGGAGACCTCACTTACACCAGCCTGATGCTCGCGATTCTGCAGGATCCAGACCCGTATGGGCACACGCACGCCTGCGAGAGCCTCTACAAAGTCTGGCAGTTGGGAGACGGAACCGCGATTCGCCAAGCCTGGAAGGACAGCGAAAGTTCCAAGACGCGAGTCATGGCGGCCGCCGCGCTCGCGCGGTGGGGAAACCGTGAGGCTCTCGAGGCGATCCGCGCCGATGTCGCCGATGCGGACGACGATCGCTCGCGTACCGCGGCCTGGGTGCTCGCCCGCGTGGGAGATCACAGCGACATCGAGCGATTGAAGAAACGCTACCCCAAGGACTCCGATCCCCTCACCAAGGCCTATTTCGATCATGCCCTCGCCGCGCTCGGCGATGCCGCGGGGCTGGAAGCACTCGTCCGCAATCTTTCGCATGAAGACGGAGTCGTGCGGGTTTACGCGGCCGAGTTCGCGCCCGATGCCCGCGCGCTGGCCGCCGGACCGAGGCTGGAAGCCATGCTGGAGGATCCGATCCTGGATGTGCGCATCCGCTCGGCACAGGCCCTGTTGATGCTGGCCGACCCGCCGATCCCGGACGCGAACAGCCGCTTTTCGAGACAGGTCTTCACGGCCAGCAGCGAGTTTCCCCGATACAGCGAAGGCTCGGTCATCGTTCTGCGCGATGGACGCCTGCTATATGCGACCACGCAGTTTCACGGATCGGGGAACGACCACGCCACGGCACGAATCCTCGCGGTTGAATCGTCGGATGATGGCCGGACCTGGACCGAACCGCGCGTGCTGCAAGAAAACACCGGTTCGCAGAATGTCATGTCGGTCACGTTGCGGCGGCTCTCTCCGACGGGTGACTATTCAGCACCGCTGACACTGGTGTACCTCGAAAAGAACTCCGCGACCGATCTGCATGCGAAGCTGCGGATCTCGAACGACGAAGGAGCCTCGTTCGGCCCGATTCTCGACGTGACGTCGGGGCCCGGCTATCACGTCCTCAACAATGATCGCATCACCATCTTGAGGAGCGGTCGCCTGATCGCTCCCGTCGCCATCTCGCCGGACGTCGTCAAGCACTTTGAGTTCGAATCGTTCTGTTTCCTTTCCGACGATAACGGCCAGACTTGGCGGCCGAGCAAGAACCGCATCCCTTATCCCAAACGGGGGGCCATGGAACCCGAGGTGCTGGAACTGACCGATGGTCGGTTGCTGATGCATATCCGCACGCAACTCGGGCATCTGGCGATCAGCGAATCCAGCGATGGCGGCGAAACATGGTCGGAGGCCCGGTCATGGGATGTCGCCGGGCCGGAATCACCGGCGACGCTCCGCCGCATTCCTTCGACCGGCGACCTTTTGTTGATCTGGAACGACAGCCATCGTCCGGGCAACGCGAATCCCAACCAGCGCAATCCCCTGACAGCCGCGATCTCGACCGACGAAGGGAAGACCTGGACCATCAAGCGCGATCTCGCGGGCCAACCCGGAGAAGCGTATGCCTACACGAGCGTGGTATTCCATCGCGGGCGGGCTTTATTGACATACTACGTCGCGTCGTCGGGGAAGATTTCGTCGATGTTCGACTCGGTCCCCATCGCCTGGTTTTATGAGTCGAGCACGTCGCCACAACCGTGAGTTCAAACCACCCTCCGGTTCGCTCGCCGGGCGGAGGCGGATTGTCCGGGCCATCGTCCAATAGGAGCGAGTGATCGTGTCGTCGTTCATTTTGCGAGTGACTTCAAACGCGCCGGGACCGCGTTTACTCGTGACCGCCGGCGTGCATGGGAACGAGTTCGCCCCGATGGCGGCCGCGCGTCGCCTGGCGAGCGACCTCGAAGGTCGGCTGACGTGCGGCACGCTGACGGTGGTCCCGATCGTCAACGAGCCGGCGTTTCTGCGGGCCAGCCGCGCCGGTGACGACGGCCTCGATCTGGCGCGGACCTGTCCCGGTCGATCGGACGGCAGCCCGACCGAGTGCATCGCGGCCGAACTTTCGGAACTGATTCGCGCGGCCGATTATTACATCGACCTGCACGACGGCGGCGGCGAGCTGCTCATCGCGCCGCTGGCCGGATATGTCCTGCACCCGGATCCCCGCGTTCTGGACGAACAGCGTCGCATGGCGAAGGCCATGATGCTCCCCATCATCTGGGGGACCGACCCGACACTGAACGGGCGGTCGCTGTCGGTCGCGCGCGATGCAGGCGTTCCGGCGATCTATACCGAGTACCACGGCGGTACCCGCTACGAGACCGCCGAAATGCACAATCTTCTGGCCGGTTGCCGCAACGTGGCCGCCGAGTTGGGGATGATCGCCGATCCCGTCCAGCAGCGTTCGCGGAATCCAATCATCGTGGAAGACGCTCGGCCGCAATCGGGACATCTGCAAATTCAGCATCCGTCGCCGTGCGATGGCTTTTTCGAGCCGTCCGTCGAGATTGGCGAACCGATCGTGGAAGGCCAGGAGTTGGGCGAGGTCTGGTGGCACGAGTCGTCTCAAAAGGTCGTCGCCCGGCAAACCGGGCTGGTCCTCGCCCTGAGAACCCTCGCGCGCGTTCATACCGGAGACGCGCTGGCCGTCATTCTCGAAGGAGCCGAACTCGCCGGGCAGAAGCGATCCACACCCGCGACCAAGTCTTGAACACGTTCCTGGTGCTTTGTGGTGGCTTGATTTTCGTGTGCCACTGGCTCCGCCAGTGTGCCTTAAGTCGAATGTCTAAAACAAGATGCACTGGTAAAGCCAATTGCACGCACCCGAATCTTTAACGCTGACAGAGCACTAGCAGAAAGCCTTCGATGAAGCTGGCAGGAAAGATCGCGCTCGTGACGGGGGGAGCCGCTGGAATTGGACGGGGCTGCGCGCTGGAACTGGCGCGGGCCGGAGCCGACGTGGCTTTCAACGACCTTGCCGAGTCGGCCGACTCGCAAGCAACCTTGAATGACCTCCGCGCGATCGGTCGCAAGTCGGCCTTCTTCGCGGGCGATGCCTTCGATCATGAATCGTGTGGCCGCATCGTCGAAGCCGTGCTTCAGGAGTTCGGGCGGATCGACATTCTGGTGTCGTCTCCCGCCTATTCCCGCCGGGGCGAGTTCCTGACATACCCGCGCGACCTCTTCGAGAAGGTCGTTCGCGGAACACTGTTCGGCGGCTTCTCGATGGCCCAGCACGTGGCCAATCACATGGTCGCCCGGGGCGGGCGCGGGAAGATCGTTTTCATTTCGAGCGTACATAGCCGTCGGCCGTACTCGCGGGCGTGCGCGTACAATGCCGGGAAAGCCGGGCTGAATCATCTGGCCGCGACGATCGCCGCCGAACTGCTGCCGCACCGGATCAACGTCAACGTGATCGAACCGGGCTGGATCGAGACGCCGGGAGAGTATGCGACCTTCGGCGAACAAGCCATTCGCGAAGAAGGCCCGAAACTCCCCTGGGGGCGAATCGGCCAGCCCGAAGATATCGGCAAGGCGGCGGCCTTTCTGTCATCGGACGATGCCGACTACATCACGGGAACGTCGCTCGTCGTTGACGGAGGGTTTTGTCTACGCGACTCGATTTAGGGACGGCACTTCGCAGCGAATGCCGCCATGACCAGCGGATCATGTCCGCGATTCATACGGAGTACACATGTCGGAAAAATTTGCAGGTTTGTGGCCCGCGCTCGTGACCCCTTTCGATAGTCAGGGGAAACTGTCATTCACGGCGTTGGAAGAGCTTGTCGACAAGTTCATCGAGGAACAGCTCGAAGGAGTCTACGTCACGGGGTCGACGGGACAGTGGCCGTTGCTCACGACGTCCGAGCGCGAGGCGATTCTGGAGTGCGTGGTCCAGCGGTCGAAACGCCGCCTGGCGGTGATGGCGCATGTCGGCGCGATGACGACGGATGAAGCGGTTCAACTCGCGAGACACGCCGCCCGCGTGGGGGCCGATGCCGTCTCCGCCGTGACGCCCATCTACTACGGCTACTCGGCCGATGTCGTCTTCGCCCACTACGGCCGGATTGGTTCGGCGACCGACTTGCCGCTGTTCATTTATCATTTCGAGTCGGCCAACAAGCTGGGGCTCGGTGCCCGCGAGTACGCCCGCCGGATTCTGGAAATCCCCAACATTGGCGGCATGAAGGTCACCTCGCCCGACTTATATCTCATGGGCCTGCTACAGGCTCACCTGGGGGACCGGCTGCGGCTCTTCAGCGGGGCGGATGAACTCATGTGCCACGCCTTGTTTTCGGGGGCCATCGGAGCGATCGGCACGTTCTACAATCTTTGGGGATCGGCCTGCCGGCAGGCACGCATCGCGGCGGCGACTCAACCGGCGGAGCAGACCCACCGATTCATGCAGTCCCTGCAAACCGCGATTGCCACGGTCCTCGAATCCGGATCGACCTGGAGTTTTCTTCAGGCCGCCATCCGGCAAAAACACGGCATCGACATCGGTCGACCGCGAGCCCCGCTGGGAATGCTGGATCGCGATTGGGCGGAAGAAGACGTGGCCAGAATCGTGGCCATGGTTGGGCCGTAGGTAGTTGATCTGCCGGAAACAGCATTGTCAGGTTTAATTCAATTTCGATTCCTCCGATGCCGGAGGCATCGAAGACGGTAGCCGTGGGTCGCGTAGCGCACCCACGGTAAATGCGGCGTTCCAGGCGTTCGACCCCCAATGGGGGTCGCAGATGAGCGTTTCTGCGACCCCCGTTGGGGGTCGGAAGATCGATTCGATGATTCCGTACCGTGGGTGCGCTACGCGACCCACGGCTACCCTCTTTGACCGCTTCGCGGTCAGGAAGCGAGTTCCACAATTCCGTGACGACAGGGCCTTCGCGCTTTCCAATTCGCGGCATGATGGCTGACTGCTGAAACCTGACTCCTGTCTTCGCTGGCTGCTGGTGGCCTTACTAATAGTCACCGCCCATGGGCTCGCCATCGGCGCGATTGCCGAGGCCGCGAAAGTATGCCGCGTCGACATTCTCGCTGATAAACCGAACGGCCCCATCCCCCATCAGGAAGTGGCCCCCGCCGGTGTGACGGCTGGAAAAACCATCGTTGATCGACATGAGTTGCCGCATGGCGGCGTCCGGCGACATATCGTCCGCGACGTCGGTCGCGGGAGCCGGACCAGGTTGCTTCGCGACCGGTGGCAGGACGCGATCGTTTAGGGAAGTCATCGACCGCAAGGTCGAACGGCTGCCGGACATCCATCCCAGGCCCGGATCATTCTCCAACCGTTTTTCGCCCACGAAGAGCGTATTGGAGGTACCGTCGTCGATCATCTTGTGGCTGATGGCGCTGTTCAGAAACATCACGCCGTTCTGGTTGATATCCACCAGGCTGGCAGAATCGTCGTGGATCCCCGCGTAGTTGGTCTGGGCGACGTCCTGGCCCGTGGTCGTGGTCACTCGCGTTCCGTAATCCGAGGGACAATAGAGCATAGAAACTTGCTTACTGCGGATCAGGCTATTGGCATCGGCATAGGCCCCTGCTTGAAAGTTGACCCGCTTGAACATTTGCGCCTGGTCGATGAAGGGGAGCAACTGGACCAGCCAGCTCATCTGGTACTCCTTCTTCAACGCCGCTTCGAAATCAGCGGGAAGGACATCTGTTCCTGGGACATCCTGTATGGGGCCGGTCGGGTTCACCGAGCCCGGAGGCAATGTTTCAAACGCCAGTTGATAGTTATGGAGTGCTAGCCCCAACTGCATGATGTTGTTCTTGCATTGCGTGCGGCGGGCCGCTTCGCGCGCCTGCTGAACGGCTGGCAGCAGGAGCGCGATGAGAATCGCGATGATCGCGATCACGACCAGCAGTTCGATCAACGTAAAACCCGCGCGTGTCCGTCGTCGGTCAGTCTGTGAGGCATGCATGACAAGATCCTTGGAAGTTATGTATTGAATCCCTATGTTCGTTGGTACGGCGGACTGGCCGTCGTCATAGCTCATGGCTGGTAGTCTCCCAGCGGGGCTCCATCCGCCCGATTGCCCAGGCTCCGGAAGACCTCGGCGTCGATCCGGTCGTGCAGAAAACGAACCGCGCTGTCGCCGAACAGAAACAGCGCGCCGCCAGCGTGAAGACTGCTGAAGCCATCGTCGATCGCATGCTTCACGCCCGAGCCAGCGGCACCGGCCGCGGCATCCGCTCCGGCATCGACCGGACCGGGCGGTCGACCGTTGAGCGAGGATGTTGCTCTGAGCGTCGCGCGACTGCCCGACATCCAGCCCAACAGCGGCGGTGAATCGAGTTTCTTCTCGCCAACCAGGAGTGTATTGGACTCGCCATCGTCGAACATGCGAGCGCCGGTCGAACTGTTCAGGAACATCACGCCGGCTTGGTCGACATCGACCGGCGCGGCCCGATCATGATGCACGCCCGCGTAACTCGACGGTGCCGGTCTCGTCCCAAGAGGCCACACCAGTCCGGGATCCGACGGGCAAAGCAGGCATGAAATCAACGTCATGCGAAATTGTGCATTGGCCGGCGAATAGGCCCCTTCGTTGAAATCAATCGACGTGTAGAGGGGTGTCTGGTCGAGATACGGCAGGAGCTGGACGCACCAGCTCATGTGATATTCATTCGTCAGCAGCGGCTCCAACGCCAGCGGATCGAGCCCCGGACCGGCCTCGTCGAGGACGGGTCCGGCGGCATTCACCGAACCCGGCGGAAACATCTCGGACACGAGATGATAATTCTGGAGCGCCAACCCCAGTTGTTTCAGATTATTCATGCACTGCGTTCGCCGGGCCGCCTCGCGCGCCACTTGTACGGAAGGAAGGAGAATCGCAACCAGAATCGCAATGATTCCAATCACGACCAGAAGCTCCACCACCGTGAAGCCGGTTCGGCGACGTTCGCGAGGAGTGAAGTGTTGATCCATCTCGGTGTTCCCGACCGTCTGGCTATCGTTCAAGGACTGTTGGCTGCACATATGAATTGTCACGTCGCGACGCGAACCGGCTCTCATTCCCCCGGCGAGGCGAGGGGAAACCGGGCCTGCCGCGTCAGTTTGGTGCTCATGGATTCGTCGACCGGATAGTTGACGACAACTTCCACGATCCGCGACGAATCGTCCGTTTGAACAATTCTTGCCGCGATCGAAGCATTGCCCCGATCACTCAATTGGCTCGCGGGAATGCGCCAGGTTGTCGAAGAATCGACCGCGAGGCTTCCGTTGCCAATCGCCACCAGGGACTGGTCCGCCAGCCAGGCGGCCTGTCGCGCGAATTCTTCCTGCCGTTGCTGACGATGAAGCCTCAGCGTCATTTGCACCAGAGTGGTCAGGGCGGCCGCCGCGATCAGCAGGCAGACGATCACGATCACCAGGACCGCGCCCCGGCGATTGCGTGTTCGCGATGAAGCATGGGCTCGATTCACGGCCTCGCCTCCTTCAACCGGTCGACGCCGGCGGTCACGCTCACTCGTCGTTCGCGGCCCAACCCGGCGACCGTCGTCTCGGAACCCATGGGATTCAGCGTCCGCAGCGTGGCCGTCAGCCTCCAGCGATCAGGATCGACCGCCGCGAGCGACCACGTCGCCTCATCCCCCAGCCGATAGAACTGCTGACCGGGCTTCGTCGCGCCCGCGGCCGCTTCGCTGCGAGTCAATGTTCCGCCGACGGCCTGGTAGTCGACCACCGTGCCATCGGAAAACCGCAGTTGCAGTTGTTCTCCCACTGGATCGGCCGTGGCCATTGATTCCGCCGAAACGGCTCGTCGGACGTCTTCGCGAAACTGCCGCGTGACTTGCGAAAGGACCACGCTGTTGCGGTAGGCGATCGCGGTAAAGCGTTCCGCATCGAGCAAGATGCGAATGATTCCCACCGAGACCGAAAGCACAACCGCGATCAGCCCGATCGCAATCAGTCCTTCGGTGAGGGAGACGCCGGCACGTTGTTTCTTGGATGTCATTGCGGGGTCTCCTGTCGAGGCCGCCAGACCGTCAGCCGAATTTCCTCGCTGGGGCGTTCCGAACCCTTGCTCCATCTTGCCGAGAACTTCGCGACTCGTGCCGGAACCGGTTCAGCGATCTCGTCGACGACAACGCTGGCTGTCAGACCTTCAAGATCCGGGTCGTCCCCGCCTGGCTCCAGGATATTGCTCAGCCGCTCGCTGGTGAATTCGTCCCAGGGAACATCGGCCGCCTGTTCGCAGCAGTCGTCCAGCCAGGCCAGAACGATCTGATGCCGCGTCACCTCCTGACGCTGACGGTGCGCGGCGGCGATGACGGGAACGAGAATCGCCGTCAGCGTCCCTAACATGATGAGCGCCACCAGCATTTCCAGCAGCGTAAAGCCGCCAGGGCGCGGTGACGATCTCGAAGATGGATGACAGGAAGACAACATGGTCCCGTGCTCTATCAATGTGACAACTCGAAGAACCACTAACACAACCGGTTGTGCCCGTCGGAAACCCGTATAAACTCAGGCAAACAGGTCATTGCACAGAGGTTGTGTTAGAATTTCTAAGTGGGTGCCACTGGCTCCGCCAGTGCATCTTGTTACCAACGATCATTTTCAAGGCACACTGGCGGAGCCAGTGGCACACGAACGGAAATCCGTGAAACCTTACTAGCTCAAATCATTCAGGAGTTTGACCAGCGGCAGAAACATCGAAATGGCGACCCAGGCAACTAACATGGCCAAGCCAGCGAGCAGAACTGGTCGCAGCGCGGTCACGAAAACTTCGATCCGAAAGGCATTGCGACGTTCGATCTCGCTGGCGGTGACATCGAGTGCCCAGGAAAGGTTGCGGGCCTTTTCAGCCGCGGCGAGAAAGGCCGCTTCGCGACTGGTGAGAAACCCGTCCCGCTGCAATTCGGGCCAGCAGATACTTCCCTGCTGCAAATAGGCGACAGCCCCCGTCAGGTCTTCGCGAATCGACGGGTCGTCGTGCGACTTCGCCACCAGACGGCAACCCTCGACAAGCGGCAATTTGGCATCTACGGTCACCTGCAAAGCACGCAAGATGCCCGGCGTCTGCCGCCGTTGGCGCCACCGCCAGAGCGGCCAGATGCCGCGAATCACCGATCGTCCGAGACTCGTCGCAGCCATCGCTGGCGCGAACGAGACAAACAGATAGAGGGGCGGAATCATAAAAACAAATAAGTACCAGTAGTTCACGAAGGTATCGCTGGCCACAATCAGACCAATGGTCGGTCCCGGCAGTTCCGTCCCGAAGTCCTCGAAAATCTTCTTGAACTTGGGGACGATGTAGTACATCAGAAAGCCGAGAATCAGCATCATCGCCGTCAGCACGCCGATGCCGTAGGTCAGAATCCAGGAGAGGAGCGGTTCACGGTCTTGCTGGCGTCGCGAGGCAGCCCGGGCAGCCGTCTTAAGCGCGGATGGCAGCTCGCCGCACGATTCTCCCGTGCGAGCCATCAGCGCCGCTTCCTCGGGCAGGAGCTCGGGAAAATGTTGCAGCACATCCGACAAGCGACCGCCGCGTGAGAGCTCCATCCCCACGGACCGCAGGCGACTGTTCACTCCCGAATCGAGTTCGTCCGCATAGTCGGTGACCACCTCCCCCAGTTGTTCGTTGTTCTCGGCTGCAATGGCCAGCAGCCAGAGCAGCTCCGCCTGGCGGCCGCGCCGATTGAAGTCGGGGAGCCACCAGAAGAGGGGTCGCAGCAACATGGTGGCCAGAGTGGTCGTCATCGTTTCGTCGCTTCGAGTCGGTTCGAATAGGAAAGAAAAAGTCTGCCGAATGCTAAAACTGGTTATGACTCTCTAACTCGATTTTTCACTAACCCGAAGCGTCAGCGAGGGCATTCCCGTTCTCTCCCTCGCTCACGCTTCGGGTTATCAACCCTAACACATCCGGTTGTGTCTGTCGAAAACTGGGGACACCAAGTAAGCATCTCACTGCATGGAGGTTGTGCCAGCTTTTCTACGACAGATCGTTGAGCAATTTGATGAGCGGCATAAACATTCCGAAGACAATCATTCCGACGCCGAAACCAACCGCCAGAATGATGACCGGTTCCAGCAACACGGCGATGAACAGCCCGCGGCGTTCGGCCCGCAGCGCGTACCAGTCGCCCATCGCCCGCAGCGCTTCGGCTCGCGTTTGCGGATTTCTCGTTCGAGCAATCACCCGGAAAATCGCTCGCGGAATCGTTCTCTGCCCGCTGGCGGCGGTGATCAAGGTTTCTCCCTCGTCCACCCGATCCAGAATCTCAACGGTCGCGGCTTGAATATCCGCATCGCCCGAGGTGATTGCCGCGGTCGTCAGGCTCGCGGGAAGTTTCCCGCGGCTCTTGGCACAAATGGCGAGGACACGGCAGTAGCCGGACAGGGCGAACGAATGGACGATGTTCCCCACGGCGGGCAGTCGCGTAGCGATGCGCGAAATGGTCGGGATGGACAACAGTCGCGATGAGAAAATCAGCAGCAACACGGCCGCAATCAGCAGACCGAAGAGGAAGTAGATTCCTCCCACATTCTGCAGTAAGTCCGAAATGCCAACCACGAGCCTCGTCAAAGAGGGGAGTTCCGTCCCGAAGTCTTCAAAAATCTTCTTAAAGCTGGGGACGATTCCGACCGTGATGGCCCCGGCGACAAAGAGCCCCGTGACCAGCAGTCCGAAGGGATAAGCTAGCGACAGCGTGAGGCGACGCCGTTCGAGCGACATGTATCGGAGTTGCTGACAGTATTCGTGGAGGACAGTCTCCGGTTGGCCATACTCGGAACCCACTTCCAGCAGCGAGGCCACGTCGGGCGGCATGCCGACATGACGGCAGGCTTCCGGCAGCGTCATCCCCCGCTCCAGCGCGGCGGCGAGCGCCTTGAGCAACCCGCTCAGGCGAGACTCCGTCCGGGATCCGATCCAATAACGCGGCTGATCGTAGGCCAATGCCCGCAAAGCATCGGGGATGGGCAGGCGGCTCGACATCGTCTCCGCGAGGAACTCGGCCAGTTCCAGCGATTCGTCTTTTGACAATTGCGTGACCGGAGCGCCAATTTCCACGACGTCTTCGACAGTCCCCCAGCGAGAGGCATGAGCAGCGGCCTCTTCGGGCGACTCGGCGGCAACCTCTCCCGTGAGCGGCCGGCCTTCGCGATCGACACAGCGGTAGCGATAGCGGCGTTTCATGGTTGCGCGAGATCCCGCAATAACTGCACCAGCGGACCAAACAACATCAGCGAGTAGCACAAGACCGTCACGGCCCCGAGACCGATTCCGGCCAGCACGGGCAGTAGAAATTTCAGACGGATCGAAACGTCGATAGCCTGGCGGCGATAGGCGTCGCTCATCGAGCGCAGCGACCGTGTCAGGCCGGGGGTCGACTCTCCCTGCGAGAGCAGCCACGAGACATAGGCGGGCATCCCCCAGACCGGCTGCGGTGGGCGAGACTGCCGCAGTTGCTCGGCCAGCGTGGCGGCCGCGTTCCGCAGGCGCGGCGTCGAAACGGTCTTGCCAGCAATGTCGAGACTCTCCGGCAGTGGAGTTTTGTGTTCGATCAGCATCGCGAGCAGTTCGAGGAAGCCCGAAAGCTCCATCAGTCGTCGTAACTGGCCCGCGAACGGCACCCCCCAGCCCAGCCAGCCGGGAATCAGCAACACGGTTCGTCGCGACGGCCACCAGAGGGCAAAGACCGCGATCGCCACGAGCGGTGGAATCCAGGCGTAGGGCCAAAGCGTATCCGCGACCCAGACCAGCGTCCCGAGCACCCGAGTTTCGGGCACGCGCATGTCGAGGTACAGGTCGTGCAGCCGCCGCAGGTATTCGCCGATGAACACAACAAATAACCCGTAAGCGAACAACAGCACGAAGAACGGGTAGAGCAGCGCGACGACCACCGTGCGGCGCAGCTCCTGAATTTCCCGCGACACCTCCGTCACGCGTTCGAGCGCCGCGGGCAGATTGCCAGCCCGCTGGCCCGCCAGCAGAATGGCCCGATAGCCGTCGGGGACGCGACCCGCTTCCGCCTCGAGCGCGTATTCCAGACTCTCGCCCGATTCGAGACGTTTCGCGAGCAGATAGGCCAACTGACCCGCGCGACCGGGAACATCGCGTCCCAGACTGCGCAGCGACTCTTCCAGCGGCAGCCCCGAACGAACGATCGCCGTCAGTTCGTCGTTGAACGCGATGAATTCCGTCAGAGAGAGTCGCGAATCAGCTAGCACCGCGCACCTCGGTCGGCATTTCTCTCAATCGAATCGGACAATTCATGGACGATGGAATCCATTCATAACTCGTTCCCAGGCTCCGCCTGGGAACCCTCCTCCCGACGCTCTGCGTCATCTTCGGCCGGGTGGCACGCCCTGAGTCTTCGAAGGGCGTGGCGAATGAACGAGTCCCACGCCCTTCCGCAAAGCCTTCAGGGCGTGCCACCCTCCGCCTAGAAACGCTCGCAGGTTTCCCATGCGAGTCATCCACCATCCATTCAGAGGTTGATCATGCCGGAATTCGTCTGTCATTCTTCGGAAAACTCACCCAGCGCGCGAAAGACTTCCTGCCGCGAGGTCAGCCCTTCACGCACGGCGTTCACGGCCCGTTGATTCAGCGTGATCGTTCCGGATTCCCGCGCCGCGGAACGCAAAACGTTGACTTCGGCTCGCTCCAGAATCGCACGCCCCAGGGCCGGATGCCGGGGATCGAGCCACTCGGCGAGCAGCAGCCGCCCCCGGTAACCCAGGCCCACGCATTCCTCGCAGCCGACAGGTTCGCGCGTTCCATCGCTTCCGGAAACGGCGCACTCGCACAGACAGCGAACCAGCCGCTGGCTGACCAGTCCCAGCAGCCCACTTCTGAGGAGATATGGTTCGATCCCCAGGTCGGCGAGTCGCGCCAGCGCCTGGCAGCAGTCTCCGGCGTGAAAGGTTGTCAGCAACAGATGCCCCGACAGGGCTCCCTGAAACGCAACCATGGCTGTCTCGCGATCCCGAATTTCACCGACCACAATCACATCGGGATCCTGCCGCAACAGCGACCGCAGGCCACTCGTCAGGGTGAACCCCGCCGCCGGATTGACTTGCGACTGTGTCACTCCTGGAATGACCACCTCCACGGGATCTTCGAGCGTGACCAGATTGCGGCCGCCGTTTGTCTCGGCCACCAGCTTCCGCAGACAGGCGTAGATGCTGGTCGTTTTGCCGCTGCCTGCCGGTCCGGTGAGAATCAGCGCGCCGGCCGTCTGATCGAGGCACCGCGAGACGGAGTCGGTGACATCGGCGGGCCAGCCCAGATCGACCAGGGTGACATAGCGTTCGCCGCCAGCAAACAGCCGTACGACGGCTTTTTCGCCGTGCATCGTCGGAAAGGTGCTGATGCGGGTTTCCGGTTCGCCATCGGTCCGGCGAATCCGGCCTTCCTGCGGAGTCTCGGTCTCGTAGGTCAGTAATTGCGCGAGCACTTTCAGACGCGAAATGACCCGTCGGCCGACCTGATCCGGCAGTTGATCGACGCGTTGCAGGACGCCATCGATCCGCCAATGAATCGTCACGCCGCCCGCTTCCGGAAGCAGGTGAATGTCGGAAGCGCGCTGTTCACGGGCCGACTGCAACAGCATGTCGACCAGTTTGGGAGCATAATCCGCGTCGGACGGAGAGAAGGCCGCGATTCGTGACCGCCAGGCGGCTTGAAGTTGTTGGGAAAGCGTGATCCGCGACACTGTTTCCCCTGGCCACTCATCGCACGCTCGAATCGGCAGCGACTGAACTCTCGCCCTCGGGCCACCATGGGTGAACGGCGACCAACGAAGTGAACCACTCGCAACCCGTCTAACCCAACCAGCGGCGAACCTCGGCCGCGGTCGACGATTGCCACAATCGAGATTCATCGACCAGAGCCCAGTCGTCGGCCGCCATGGGAAGCCGCGCGGCAATCCGGCGATCGGCACCCGACTCGATCGATTCAAACGCCCGCAACGGATCGGCCGGACCCACCACGACAACTTCCGCCACGGAGGCCCCGGACAACGACGGCTGCCGCTGCTGCATGACCCACAGGAACGGACCCGCCAGCAGCACGGCCCACGAGACGCGATGCGCGTGGGACTGGGTCTCAAGAGCCCGAGTCGCCGCCGCCAGACACCGGGCGCGCATCCCCGCCGGCAGCATCGTGGCGTCGTCCGCCTGCTTCAGCCAGTCTTCAGGATGCCTGTCCATCATTCGCCTCACCACACTGAACCCGTTGGCCCCAAAAAATCCTGGCCATTCTTCACGACGCACGTTCCGAACCGCGTCGTGTTCTTCGTCACTGCCCCGCACTACTCCTCGATCCGCCGAGCCGTCCATCACGCCCGGCAACTCTCCCGATTCATCAATTCGTCATGCAATGGCTTCAACCGGCTTTCCAGCTTTTCCATCGCGTATCGGTAACGGCTGGCCACGGTGTTGGGCGACTCGCCCAGAACCTCGGCAATCTCGCCAAACGTCATTTGTTCCCAGATCTTCAAGACCACCACTTCCGCCTGGGAGGGAGGAAGTGTTTCCAAGGCCGCGCGGACCTGCCCGCTGGTTTCCTCGGCACTGATCTCGGAATAAGCCCCGGCTTCCACCTGCCGAGCCGACTCAGCCACCACGACGGTCAGCGGACGCTTTCGCGCCACGCGCAAGACCTCGTTCCGCACGATGGTCAGGCAGTACGCCCAGGGCTGCGTCGCCTGGGCGACGGATTCCGGATATTGGGCAATCCGGACGACCGCCTGCTGAAGGGCATCTTCGGCATCATGCGGATTCCGACATATCGCCAATGCGAAGCGGTACAGGCGCGGCCCGATCAGATCGTAAAGAGCCGGCAAGGCACGCACGCCGACCTCGCGCAATCGCAAGGCGCGATAACGCAACTGGGCGGCGAACAGACTTGCCGAGTCACTACTCACCGGAATCGGTCCGTGCAGGAAGTTGCACCGAGAGGGTCGGAACCGGGATACCTGAATGGGCGCCTCTCATTATTGCAAGCGCGACACTCACACCACCAGAGTCAGTAGGCCGCGAAAATTGTGTTCGGAAATTGTCGAAAACCTCAATTCACGAGGCAGACACAAGAAGTCTGCCCTCAGCGACAATCCACAAACCATTATTCACAAGAGACTTGCACACAAGAGAAACCACCGGGCGTCAATTCTTGCAATCCATTCATTTTTGGAATGTTGTCACGGGAAGAGTTTGCACGTTTACTGGCGCTTGATCGGTATTTTCGTACACAAGTGTTTCCACTGATGAATATTGGTGCGTTGCCGTAGAATGCCGGTTGCCGACCGGTTTTCAGATGCAAGAATTCGTAGATAGGAAGTTCTCGCAATCTCCACAAACTTAACGTAATTTTGTTTGTTTCCCGCCCTGAACCGCCGCTGAATCTGTTCATTTGAACACGACAGTTTTCCCTGCCTCCACCCTGCCCTTCGCCAGAGAGAGACCCACCATGACTGCTTCACCCCGTCGCCGTTCCGGTTTTACGTTGATCGAGTTGCTGGTCGTGATCGCGATTATCGCGATCCTGATCGCGCTGCTTCTTCCCGCCGTTCAACAGGCCCGCGAAGCGGCCCGACGGACTCAGTGCAAGAACCACCTCAAACAGATCGGTCTGGCACTGCACAACTACCACGACACGTTCAATCAGTTGCCTCCGGGGGCGGTCAACGTGACATCGAACGTCCTGGCGGATCGGGAAAACGGTCGGCATGCCGGTTGGTCGGGGACGTGGGTCATCGCGATCTTCCCGTACCTCGATCAGGCGCCCCTGTACAATCTCTACAACTTCTCGCTCCCCGCGCGAAACGGCAACGCGACGACCGGCAATAACCAGGTCACCCGGCAAAGCCTGTCGGCCCTGAGCTGCCCCTCGCATCCGCAAATTCGGGATCTGCTCAACCAGGACTTCGATGGCTTCGCCAAAGGGAACTACGCCGCGAACGTCGGGGCCGGACGAATGCTGAACGACAGCGAAGCCGGCAACCCGCAGTTTCGCGGACCGTTCAGCGTGGTACGCCAGTTCGGGGCCAACTTCCGGGACATGACCGATGGCACGTCGAACGTGATTCTGACCAGCGAAATCGTAAAGGTGTCCAACGGCGGCGACGACCGCGGCGCCTGGGGCTGGAGCACCGGCCCGACGTTCAGCGGCCGCGGCTACAACAGCGCGGTTCTCAGCCCAAATTCCAAGACCGTTGTCGATTCGTCGCCGTACTCCGCCAACGACACGACCAACTCGTTCTTCAACTGGCGGAGCGATCCCGACAACAACAATAACAGCGGTGTCGCGGCCCGCAGCTTCCACACCGGCGGCGTGCATGCCACGTTTGGCGATGGGACCGTGCGGTTCCTCGGCGAGAACATCGACCAGACAACCTATCTGCGGTTGATGGCGATGTCGGACGGCAACGTCGTCGGCGAATTTTAGTTAGTACCGTCAAAACCCTCTGGACGTCCAGGATACTCCTGAGTTTGTAGAGGTTTCCGGGCCGCCAACCGGGTTTTGACGGAGGCTCAGGTGATCTATCACCGCCAAATAGCTTCATATCGGTGTGCCACTGGCTCTGCCAGTGGCACACCGATTGGCTTCATTCTCGGGAGACAATCATGGTTGGGAAAACTCGTTTGCTGGCCCTGTGTGCCCTGTTCATGGGAGGGACCATGGTGGCCGCCGGATGTGGGGGAGCCCCCGCGCCTAGCAATGCGGAAGCCATCGAGGCGCTGAAGCAGAACGTGACGGCCCGCCAGACCGCCATTCTTGCCCGCCCCAGAATGGCGAATCAGGAACTGGACATGCTGGCCGAGTCGGTCGCCAGCTACTCCGACCAGTATGGCGCGCCGTTCGATGGTTTTCTGGAAACCGTCAAGACGACTCGCGATGAACTGGGGGCCAATCCCAAGCTGGACACGATCAAGTCGGCCACGCAGAAGCTGGTCGATGCGGCCAACGCACTGGGTCAATAGCGTTGACGGATTGAGCGCGGATGACCCCGCCGAACTGAAGTACTCCAAGTAGAGCGAGGGAGGACGTGGAAACGCCCTCGCTCACGCTGCGGGTTACAAAATTTTAGACTACGCGCCGGCCACCAGTCGGCGTGTCCAGAACGCTTCCAGAATCAGCAACAGCAGGAACCCGGCCAGCAAGGCCGGGGAAACTTCGGTGGCCGCCGCTTTCGCGTCACCACTCGCGTTGTCCTCGATCTCACCCGGCAACCGCGGCCCGGACCATTTGAGTCCCACCGCGTCAGCAATCTGTTGACGGTCCTCGGGGGTAAGAACAGCGAGATCCGACTCGACGCGCGAGGCTTCCAATGCCCACGCCTGTTCCTTCGCAAAGTCGACGGGTCCGTTTGGCCGCCACTGATATAAGCCGGGTTGCCACGTTCGGTCCAGAACGAGCGCGTTCGGGTCTGGCCCTGCCGACCGGCGAACTTCGTTGGGCAACGTCCATTCGCCGACAGCAGGGGCGCGAAGCGGTGTCCCCACTGGAAGCTGTCGAGACGTTCCGGTTCGCGCGAGTTGAAACAAAAGTTCGTGCAGCCAGACGACAAAATCGGGCTTGGTCGGGAGCGTGCTCCACGACGTGTCGAACGGCGAGGTAACGATAACGGTCCGCCCCCGACCGACCTGTTGTTCGAGCAGCCAGATATCTCCCCCAGCCAGGCGCGCCAGGACCACGGGACTTCCGAGTCCGGTCTGTTTCAAATCTGGCGACGCGACCTGCATCCGCCACCAGCCGTGAAATCGTGCCTGCCCCAGGTGTCCGCCAGCCGAGGTGCGAAATGACTTCAACCAGTCGGCCTCCAGCGAATCTTCGGCGATGGAAATCGCCTGGTCGCCGGGAACGCTGCGAAGTTCGACCGGCCGCGCGCCGAGGAGACCCCGTTCGCTCCATGCGGCCAGGTTCTCAGGGGTGGCTCGTCCTCCGAGCCCCCATATCAGGGTTCCCCCTTGCTGGACGTACTTTTCCAGTGCCTCCAGCGCGGCCGGTTCCAACGAGCCGATATCAGCCAGGACAACAACCGCGTTGCTGCCAAGTTCCTGTTCGGCAAGCCGATCGACTGAAATGCGATTCGTCCGAAAGACCGATTCCTCATTTCGCCCCCCGCTCAGGGCGGCCTCCAGAAAAAACGTCGAGCGGTCCATCGCGCGGCGCGCCTCGGGATGACCTTCGACCAACAGGACCGGCAACCCGGCGAGCGTCTCGATCACGATCGCGGCTCGATCGTCGACGGACAGGTCGTCTCCCGGACTCAATTCGACACCCAGCGGATGACATCCCGCCACATCGTGACGGACAACGAACTCGACCTCCGCCGGGTGACTTTCGGTAACGCGGATCACCTGCTCGGCGAGGAGGCGGTTCGCGCGGACATCGCGCAGCGCGACGGTGACCTGATCTCCAGCAGGATGTGAGCCCCACGCTTTGACCGGCACGCGCAGCGTCACGGGCCAGTTGATGAGAGACTGCGGCCGGTCGACGCTCACCGGGCCAACTGCCCGATTGTAGGCTGGCAGAACACGAAGCTTCTCGTCGTCGATGGCGTACAGTCGCGGCGGATTGCCGAGCAGCTTCATCCGTTCGGTCAACGAGAGCCAGGCCGTGCGGTCCTCCAGCTTCCACCCCTGGGCCTGCTGATCGGTCAGCAGCCAGAATTCCGCCGGACGACGGGCGTCTTTTGGCAACCGTTCCAGCGCGAACGACAACGTGCGCGGCCAGTTGCCCGATGAACTGGGCGGATCCGGATTCGCGAGCGCCTGCCGGATTTCATTGGGGTCAGTCGCGCCATCCACCAAAAGTCGCGGCTGGTCGCGGGACTCGACGAGCCACCAGCGATCGCCGGACACCGATTGATCGAGGAGCGACAAGGCCAGCTCGCGCGCCCGGTCAGCCGGGGATCCGCCAGCCGACCGTGACGACATGCTGTAGCTGGCATCGATTACCAGCATGCGATCGCGGGGCGGTGTCAGGTTGAGCCAGTCCGTCCACGCCAGGAGGACCGTGGGACGCGCGAAATAGGCCACGAGCGCCACGATGATCGCGATTCGAATGGCCAGCAGGATCCAGTCTTCGAGTTGCCAGCGGCGGCGGGTCGACTCATCCGGTTCGAGGAAGGCCATCGCCCCCCAGTCGATGGACTGACTTTGCCGTTTGCGCAGCAGATGCAGCAGAATCGGCCCGGCAGCGGCGGCCAGCCCAGCCAGCAACAGGGGCTGCAAAAATTCCATGCGTCAAAGCGGTCTGATGAAATGGGATCAGCAATCCAGGAACGTCCCACGAGTGTATCACGCGCAGTCCCCATAGCGCCCCCAACGGGAGATTGGTTGATGGTTGAGCGAGAGGAAGCGTGTGCGGAGGATGAGCGCTGTCGCCCGATTGGTGCGATGCGTGGGGAAGAAGAGAAATAGTCGCCGGGGTTCCCCGGCGGCCGGGTTTTGAGGCCGGGCCGCCGGAGTTCCTGCTGCCATCGATCAGGGTTCGCACTGGTGTGCGTGGGATCGCCTGACGTCAGACTGCGCGCACGAAGTGCGCGGTTCCCGGGGAGGTCGTGGACGTCCCCGGGATTGTGGGCCCTGATCCGGCCCGGGAGAGGGCGCTTCCGGCGCGGGCGGATGGATGCCGCTCGCGGGCTAGCTCGTTGCGTCCCCTCGTCCTACGCGGGATGGGTGCGCCGGTTGGTTGATGGTTCAGAGGGGAAGATGAAAGAGAGGGGGACGCGGGGAGGGGGGGATGAAAGGCGAAGAAACGCTTCCCGTTGGGGCGCGGCTAAGGGTGGCGGATGGTGGTCTATTCCGTTAAGACGAAAGGGGGGCCAAATGCCTTCGCACCAACGTCCCCAGAGGGAACCAAGCACCATGAGTCGCACACTCGCCCTGTTCGCGTTGACGATATTTTTGGCTCGTGTCACCTTCGCGGCTGACCAGCCTGCGGTTGACGTTGTCGTTTATGGCGGCACCTCGGGGGGCATCACCGCCGCCATTCAAGCCGTCAAAATGGGAAAGACGGTCGTCCTGATCGAACCCAGCCAGCACTTGGGCGGGCTGACCACGGGCGGCCTGGGAGCGACCGACATCGGCAACAAGGCCGTGATCGGTGGGTTGTCGCGCGAGTTCTACCGGCGGATCGGCGCGCACTACGCTCAGGACTCGGCCTGGAACCACGAAAAGCAGGCTGATTATCAGTCGCGCCGCAAAGCGCCCAACGAACCGGAAATGTGGACGTTCGAGCCGCGCGTCGCTGAGGCGGTGTATCAGGAATGGCTGAAGGAACACGGCGTCACCGTCGTGATGGGCGAGCGGCTCAACCGGAAGACGGGAGTCGCGAAATCGGACGACACGATCGTTTCGATCACGATGGAATCGGGGAAGACATATCTCGGAAAAATGTTCATCGACGCCACTTACGAAGGTGACCTGATGGCCGCCGCGGGAGTGAGCTATCACGTCGGCCGCGAGGCGAACAGCGACTATGCCGAAACGCTCAACGGCATTCAGGTCGCGCACGCCACCAAGCATCAGTTCATCAAGGATGTCGATCCGTACGTCGTCCCCGGCGATCCGTCGAGCGGGCTGCTGCCGCTGATCTCATCCGACCCGCCGGGGAAAGACGGCGACGGGGACCACCGGCTGCAAGCGTACAACTTCCGGATGTGTACGACGGACGCCGCCGAGAATCGCCGGGCGTGGCCAAAGCCGGAAGGCTACGACGAAAAGACGTATGAACTCTTGCTGCGGAACTTTGAAGCGGGCGATCATCGCAGTCCGTGGAACCCGGTCTGGATGCCGAATCGCAAGACCGACACGAACAACAACTTCGCGATCAGCACTGACTACATCGGCGCGAACTACGATTATCCGGAAGCCGACTATGCCCGCCGCGCGGAGATCATCGAGGACCACAAGCGCTACCAGTTGGGGCTGATGTACACGCTGGCGAACAATCCGCGCGTCCCCCAGGCCATTCGCGAGGAATTCCAGCGACTGGGCCTCGCGAAGGATGAGTTCGTCGACAATGACAACTGGCCGCATCAGTTGTACGTGCGCGAAGCCCGCCGGATGAAGTCGGACTACGTGATGTGTCAGGCCGACTGCCAGGGGGACCGCGTCGCCGTGGACCCCGTGGGCATGGGGGCCTACAACATGGACTCGCACAACTGCCAGAGGTACGTGACCGCCGAGGGAGTTGTCCGGAACGAAGGGGACATCCAGGTTGGCGTTTCTCCGTATCCCGTCAGTTACCAGAGCATCCGGCCGCGCCAGGACGAGTGCGACAACCTGCTGGTTCCCGTCGCGCTGTCGGCTTCTCACATCGCGTATGGTTCCATCCGCATGGAACCCGTGTTCATGGTGCTGGGACAATCGGCAGCCACCGCCGCCGCGTTGGCCATCAACGCCAAGGTCGACATTCAAGACATCGACTACGCCGCGCTCCGGAAACAACTTCTCGCCGATGGCCAGATTCTGGAATACACCGGCCCCAAGCGAAGCCCGGTGCGTTCGATCGATCCGAAGTCCCTCACGGGGATTGTCGTCGACAACACCGCCGCCAGGACCGAGGGGGTCTGGGAGTCCAGCGCTTCGATCAGTGGGTTTGTCGGCGGCGACTACCTGCACGATGGAGATGCGTCCAAGGGGAGCCTCTCGATTCGTTACACTCCCGACCTTCCCCGCCCTGCCCTGTATGAGATCCGCGTTTACTACACCGCCAGTTCCAACCGGGCGACGGAAGTGCCGGTGACGGTGGAGATTGCCGGAAAGAAGAAGACCGTCACGATCAATCAGAAAGTGACCCCCAAGGTGGGCGACTACATACCACTCGGCGCCCATTCCTGCCCGGCGGGTAAATTGACGAGCGTGACGATTTCGAACGCGGGAACGACCGGCTACGTGGTCGCCGATGCCGTGGAGTTTGTTCCGGTCACCATCGATGATCCGAAGATTCAGCAACGAGACCTGCTCAACAAGAATCCGCTTGAACCGCCCCGCAAGTAGCGGGTGGGGAAAATTGCAGTTTAATTCCACAGCGCCCGTGTCAGCCGTGTCTGGGTGTCCAGGCCGTATTCGCGGATTTCGTCGGCGAATGTTGGCTTGGCTCCCACGGGGGCCAGATCGGCGATCAGTCGGCCGTCGGGTTGGCGGCCGACGATGCGTGACGTGAACAGATCGCGAAGCTGGTAGCGGTTGTCGTCCAGTCCGCAGGCCTCGGTGATGCGGGTGATTTTTCGCGAGCCGTCCTCGGAAAAGCGGGCCAACTGCACAATGAGATGAATCGCCGAGGCGACCTGCGCCCGCGCGACGTACACCGGAATTTCGACATCGGACATCAGCGAGAGCGTCTCCAGGCGGATGAGCGCGTCGAGTGGCGTCGTCGCGTGGACGGTGGTCAGGCTGCCGGCGTGGCCGGAGATCATCGACTGCACCATGTCGAGTGCTTCGCCGCCGCGGACTTCGCCCACGATAATGCGGTCGGGCCGCATGCGCAGCGACGCCTTGAAGAGATCGCGAATCGTCACCTGACCGCGGCCGTAAGCGTCGGCCTGCTGGGCTTCCAGGTAGAGCGTGTGGGGCTGCGCCAGCCGCAATTCCGAACTGTCTTCAATGACGACAATGCGCTCGTCATCGGGGACGGCGGTGGAAACGGCATTCAGCAGCGAAGTCTTACCGGTCCCGGTTCCTCCCGCGACGATGATGTTCTTTTTCAGCCGCACGCACAGTTCGAGAAACTCCTGGGCGATCGGAGAGACGCTGCCCAGGCGGACCAGGTCATCGAGGCCGAAGATGTCGCGGGCGAACTTGCGGATCGTGAAGTAGATGCCGCGGCGGGCACTCGGAGGAAGCACGACGTGCACGCGAGAACCATCCGGCAAACGGGCGTCGAGAATGGGACGGTCCTGATCGATTTCGCGGCCCACGTATTGTGCCACGTTGTGAACGGCGGAGAGGAGCGCATCGGCCGATGGGAAACGGGCGTTCGTCTTCTCGAGTCGACCTCGACGCTCGATGTAGACCTCGTCGGGGCCGTTCACCATGACTTCGCTGATCGTGTCGTCCTGCAAGAACGGACGGATGGGATCGAGAAAGAAGCCCAAGCTGGCGGAAAAAATTTCTTCGCGAGACATCGGGACAACCCCCGGCCGACGGATGAGGAAGCCAAACCCTCCTCAACATAACCAGTTCCGCTGCCGCCGTCCCCAGGAAACCCGATTCGTCAACAGTGCCCAACTACCCGGCCAATCGGCGCGCGACGCACTCCCTCGGGAACCGCCGCCGTTTCTGATGGTTCTAACGATTCTACCAGCGGTACGCTGTTGAGAATTGTCACCACCTCCGTCCGATCGAGCGTCATCGCGGCAAACTCCCCACGGAAGGTGATGTCTTCCCTCCACGGCGACCGCGTCGAGCTAGGTTTCCGTTGCCACGAGGAAGGACCGCGAACGTACGCGGTCTCCTTCGCTTTCTGGACTCGGAGCGGGCTCGGCATGGTCGTCGATACTCAATCATTGCGTTCGTCTCCGGCGGTTGGAGAGGAACCGGGGACGGCGTTCCGCGCGATTCGCCGACTGGGTCATGATCGTCGCGACGAGGCGCTGGCCTTGTGGCGGAACGTGGAAGCCCGGCAGACGAGTGTCGCGCTGACGTGTTCGTTCAATTGGACGGCCGCGTGGCTCGAAGCGTATGGCGAGATGATTCCGCACGAATTCGTCGTCGCGGAAGTTCTCGACCAACCGGTCGGAATCGCCCTGGTGACCGAGGGAGTCGGTCAGACGGAGGGGCCGCTGCCAATCCGGACGCGCCACCTGGGGACGGCGGGAGAACCCGAAGCCTCGTCCGTGGTGGTCGAATACAACGACATTCTCGTGGAACCGCAGCATCGCGATTGGTTTCTGCGAGAGATCATTGGCGTGATGCAGTCATCCGGTGAAGTCGACGCGATCCGCCTCGACGGCTTTCCCGCCGGGATAATCGACATCGCGAACGGCAAAGGCTGGCACACGCGGCCCGTGGTCAGCCGGTATTACGACCTGGTGGGTAGCGACGAGCCCTGGGCCCTGTTGAGCCCGAACATGCGGCGGTCCATTCGACGGAAGTTGCGGGGGCTGGAACCGTGCGAACTGGTCTGGTCGACCAGCCGCGAGGAGGCGCTCGCCAGCTTCAACCATCTGGTCGAACTCCACCAGGCCCGCTGGACAAAGGACGGCGAGCCGGGGTGTTATTCCGATCCCCGGTTCTTCGCCTTTCATCGAAACGTCGCCGAACGCCTCGCACCAGCGGGACAGGCGGTCTTCGCGTGCCTGAAACACAAGGGTGAAGTCCTCGCGGCGGCCGAACTGCTGATCGACCGGGGACGCCTGCTGCAATACCAGAAGGGTTGGAATCCCGAACACGAAAAACTCAGTCCCGGACTGGTCCTCGACTGCCTGTGCCTGGAGGAAGCCCGGCTGCGGGGATATCGGCACTTCGATTTTCTGGGCGGCATCTCGGATTACAAGACCCGTCTCTCATCGCATGAGAACTCGCTCGAATGGCGGGAATATCGCCTTCCGACGTGGAAATGGATGCTGCTCGACAATGCCCGTCGCGCAAGGCAAGTGTTTCGATCGCTGATTCCCTCGGCTCGGACGAATTCCGAGACCGAAACGGAAGCCGACTTACCAACGTCGTCGCCGGAGTCCACGCCTTAATCACGTCTCACTCGACGATCCAGGCCCACGACCGATTGCCGCGTTTCCACAATTGACGAACCAAAATGCCTTTGACTCATAGCGCGCCACACCCAGTTCCTACGTCCACGTCGCGTCGTCGCGTCCCGTCGGCTGGCGCGACGCGCGTGGTCGCGGTTACAGACGCCCGGGAGCTGGCCGCTCAACAAGCGGCCTGGACCGACCTGGTCCGCCATGCGATCGAACCCAATGCGTTTTATGAGCCATGGTCGCTGATCCCGCTGCTCGAAGCGTTCGGCAAGGGCGATTGGACGGTGTTGTTCGTCCACGACGACGCTGAAGCGAATGAACAAGCAGCGCTACTGGGCGTGATCCCGCTGCAAAAGAGCCGACTGCGACTGCTTCCCTGGCCGATCTGGTCGCTGTGGGAGAATCCGTACTGTTTTCATTGCGTGCCACTCTTGCGACAAGGAGCCGCCGTCCGCGCGTTGACCGCCGTGGGGCAATGGATCAATCGCTCGACGGACACCGTACCGCTGCTCGACTGGCACCACGTCACGGCCGATGGGCCTCTGCGAGAAGCCATCGGGACGATGATTGATGAGAACGGGTGGACGGCTACGTCGCGAGACACCTACGGTCGAGCCGTGCTGGCGCGCTGCCAAGATAGTGAGACCTACCAACAGGAGAAACTCTCGCGGCATCAGCGCCATGAGCTGCGTCGACAGCGCCGACGACTCGCCGAGTTGGGACCACTGGAGGCACGCGTCTGCCATCCCGACGACAATGTCGAGACGTGGATCGAAGACTTTCTCGCGCTCGAGGCAGCCGGCTGGAAAGGCCGCGACGGGACGGCGATCTCATCGAATCCGGCGGATCGCGAGTGGTTCACCCGATCGATGCGAGCAGGCTTCGCGGCAGGCCGGGTCGGCTTTCTGGGGTTGTTTCTGAACAATCGCCCGGTGGCGCTCAAGTGCAATTTTCTCTGCCCGCCTGGCAGTTATGCGTTCAAGATCGCGTTCGACGAGTCTTACCCGAAGTTTTCTCCGGGGGTGCTTCTGGAAATCGACAACATCGACTGGTTCCACGCCCAAGCTGACCTGGAGTGGATGGATTCCTGCGCGGCCCGGGACCACTCGATGATTAACCGCATCTGGGCCGACCGCCGACAGATCGAACGACTGCTGATCGCGCCGGGATACCGCGGGCATGCGTACCTGGCCGCCTGGAATGCCTTGCAGACGGCCAAGAACGCCTGGCACCACTGGAAGCCTGGCAAGGGCAAAACCGAGTCGATCCAGCGATCGACGACATCCGTTTGAGAGTCATGCACGGACGCCCCGAAACACCATCGAATCATCGTCCCTTTTCAAGAGAAAGTTCTCGCCATGTCGAGCACTCTGCTGGATGCCCCCGCGTCGGCCGTTGCCAGTTCCACACCAAAAACCGGGCCACATCTGAGCTACGACGAAACCGAGTTCCGGGAATGCTTTCACAAGCAACCTTTTCTGATCCAGCATTCGCTCTGCGATCACCCCCTATTTGAACTCGAGCGGCTGCTCCAACTCGCGCGAGATCTTCCCGAGAACCATATTGAGTACAACGCGGGCAACCTGCCGCTGACCGTCGAGCAGGCGTTGACGCCGCGCAATGGCCTGTCGGTCGAAGAAACGATTCGGCGGATCGAGTCGTGCAAGTCGTGGATGGTGCTCAAGTGGGTTCATCACGACCCCGCCTACGCCCGGTTGCTCGAAGAGTGTCTCGAACAGATTCGGCCGCTGACGGAGCCGATCTGTCCGGGAATGCGCTTCGCGCAGGCCTACATCTTCCTGACTTCGCCCGGTTCGGTGACGCCGTATCACATCGATCCCGAACACAACTTCCTGTTGCAGATTCGTGGTTCCAAGACAATTCATCAGTTCAATGGCAGCGATCCCGACGTCCTCTCATCGGTCGATCTCGAACGGTTCTACGCGGGTCGAGTGCGCAATCTTGAGTTCCGCGAAGAATTTCGCCAGAAGTCGTGGGTCTACAACCTCGAGCCCGGCCAGGGGCTGCATTTCCCGGTGACCTATCCGCATTACGTCCAGAATGGCGACGGCATCTCGGTCTCGTTCAGCATCACGTTCCGCACGCCGGACCTCGATAAACGTCGGATGGTCCACCAGTTCAATGCGGGCCTGCGCCGCTGGGGCGTCACGCCGCGACCGATCTTCCAGTCGCCGCTGAGCGATCTGTTCAAATACCAGGCCGTCCGCGTCGGCACGAAGCTGTCGAACCTCGTCCGGCGGAACGAAGACTGACTGCCGCGCGCTGCCAGCCTGCCCGTGTGTGAGATTCCCACCGGGCCTGGCTGGCAGATTCGCAGATTTCGCGATTCGTCCCGGTGGCCCACCGGGCGATGGACCCGTTCGTCCCGGTCACCTAGACTGGGATGAACGGGTTTCCATTTTTAGTACGAGTCATTTCGAGACGAATCTGGCAATGCGGCGCGTCGTGCTGGCAATGAGCGGCGGAGTGGACAGTTCGGCGGCGGCCGTGCTGTTACAGCGTTCGGGCTATGAAGTCATCGGCCTGTTCATGCGGTCGGGCGCGACGGAAGAGGCCGTGTGTTCCAGCGGAATTGGCCCTGCCCTGCCGATCGTCACGGCTCCCACGCGCAAACAAGGTTGTTGCAGCGCCTCGGACGCCGCCGATGCCCGCCGGGTCGCCGATCGGCTCGATATTCCCTTTCACGCCCTGAACTTTCAGGAGGCGTTCGGACGCATCAAGGATTACTTCGCCGACGAATATCTGGCCGGGCGGACTCCGAACCCCTGCGTCATGTGCAACAACTGGTTGAAGTTCGGCCACTTGTGGGACTTCGCCGAGAGCCTGGGGGCCGACGCGATTGCCACCGGCCACTACGCACGGTTGCGGCAGGAAGCCACGGGAGAAACGTCCCTGGTCCGCGGCCGCGATCCGCTCAAGGATCAGTCGTATGTTCTCGCGGGGATTTCGCGAGATCTTCTGCCGCGAATTCTGTTTCCAGTCGGCGATCACACGAAAGTCGAGATCCGTGAACTGGCTGCCGTAGCGGGACTGCGGAACGCCGCCAAGCCCGACAGCCAGGAAATCTGCTTCATTCCCGACAACGACTATGCCGGTTTTCTCCGTCGCTACCGTGGCGAATTCGATACGGCCGGCGAGTTCGTTGATCCGCGTGGCAATGTGCTCGGGCGTCATCCTGGCTACGAACAGTTCACGATTGGCCAGCGCCGCGGCCTGGGCGTTACCTTTGGCGAGCCGCGCTTCGTCATTCGCATCGAGCCCGAATCGCGAAGGGTTGTCTTGGGAACAAAAGAGGATCTGGCAGCCAGCCGCCTGATGGGCGAACAGATGAACTGGCTCATCCCGAGCCCACCGGAGAAGTTCCGCTGCCGGGTCCAGATCCGCTACCAGCACACGCCCGCTTGGGCGGAAGTCGCGGTGAGGGACGACACCGTAGCCGTTGAGTTCGATGAACCCCAGTTCGGTGTCGCACCGGGACAGGCCGTCGTCTTGTACGACGAGGATCGCGTACTCGGCGGAGGCTGGATTGCCCGATCCGATGGCTCTCCGGAAACAACCGGCAATGTGACGGCGAACTTCAAAGCGACGGGATGAGGCCGAATTGCTCGCGTCAAAAGAAGAACGGGCTTGTCGAAACCAGTGTCTCGACAAGCCCGTCTTGTTTGGTGGTTCATCCCTCTCGACCGGGTTCAATTACTCGGTCGGCTGTTCCGGCGCCGCCGGCACGGGCGGCGGCGGATTCTGCGGAGTGGCCGAGGCGGCCTGCTGCGCGGCGGGGGCCGGCGCGGAACGGGGCGTCGACGAATAGACGGAGACATCATCGACGATGAATCGCGTCGACCAGGTCCGGCCGTCATCCTGATTGACGACGTTGAAGAAGAACGTGTTGACCTGCTGGGCCTTGTAGCCGTAGGGGAAGCTCGACAGCAGGCGATCCTGCGGGCGCAGGTCTTCCACACCCTTGCGGGCGTAGTAGTGGACCTGCCCGTCGGGCGTGAAGCTCATGCCGAGGGTGACCCAGCCGGGTTCGACGATCGCCGGACCAGGAATATCTTCCCCGCGGCTTCCCGAACGCATGAGCAGAATCGCGTGGTCCTGCTCGAAGCCGTTCGCTTTGCGATTGAACTGAATGAAGAAGCCGGGCCAGTAGTTTTCGACCTGGCGGCTGACGCCCACATTGCGGAGAAAGCGGCCGCGAGTGGTGCTCGGCTTATCGATGATGGTCTGGCAATCAGCCCGGATTCCGAAGTGGCTGCCGGTTCGCTGCTCCCACTGGCTGAATTCGGGAAGATACACCCGCACGACGACACTGGGAGACGTCTGCACGGGAAGATAGCCAATTGTCTGGGCGAGGTTGGCGATCAGGTCGTCCTGCTGGAATTCGTACGAGTATCGGCCGGGGATTCCTGAGTTCAGGGTCTGCAAGGCCATCGCGCCGGTGCTGCCGGGAATTCCCCCTTCCGGAGTCGGAACACGCTTCACGAAGTCGGGCGTGCCGCGATAGGTACTCTCGTACCAGCGGCGGTTGTTCGAGAAACCGGCGGGCTGCCGGTCGTACTTGTCGATGTTCGAGCTGGCTTTTGGAAGCTGCGGGTAGTACTCGAAACTCGGATCCTCGAAGTCGTCGCCGACCTCATGGATTTTGTATCCGGTTCCGGGCACCAACTGCGCCTGCAACGCGGCCGGCAGAGTGGATAAGCCGAAGACCGCAATCGCCAGCAGTCCTGTCACATGCTTCATGAGAGACATCCTGTCCTGTCGAGACGGAAAAATGGCCAAAAAACTTGCCTCAAACCTCGCAAGGCCCGCAGTCTAACCCGTCGTTATCCTTGTGCCAAACGCCACCGGACCGTGTTCAACTTTTCCGAAGAAATCGATTTCTCCGACTTTAAACCCATTTAAGATATCCGGTTACGACTTGGCACGACGTTCCTATCGGACGTGAGGAATCAACCGGATGATCGTTTTGTGCCCGTTCTCCCGTTGCTGACACGACTTTTGGTTCGCAGAGCGAACACTTTGCGCGGGTGGAAGAGGAGCCCACCATTCGGAACAAGGTCGAACGGGAATTCTCTTTCCCACCAGCCCCGAATCTGGTATCCCATGCGGGTCCAGGGAGGGGGACATCACGTGCAGGGACGCGCGGCTGGCAACTGGTATCGGATGACGGGCAAGCGCCTGCTGGACTTCTGTCTGGCAGCGACGTGTCTTGTTCTTTTCGCTCCCGTTCTTGTGCTTCTGGCCGCGCTCATCCGGCTACGACTCGGCTCGCCGATCTTCTTTCGGCAGGAACGCCCCGGACTGGGCGGTCATCCGTTTCTGCTGTGCAAATTCCGCACAATGACGGATAGTCGCGACGCCACCGGAGCGCTTCGTTCGGATGCCGAGCGATTGACTCCGTTTGGCCGCTGGCTTCGCTCGACCAGTCTCGATGAACTTCCCGAACTGTGGAACATCGTTCGCGGCGACATGAGTTTCGTGGGCCCGCGCCCGCTATTGACGCGCTACCTTCCGCTTTATTCCCATCGCCAGGCCAGGCGACATGACGTCCGCCCGGGACTGACAGGCTGGGCACAAATTCATGGTCGAAACGCCGCGACGTGGGACGATCGGCTGAAACGCGATGTCTGGTACGTCGACCACGTGACGTTTCTGCTCGACCTGAAGATCCTCTTCGCGACTCTCGGCAAAGTGCTGCGTCGCGACGGCATTTCCGCCGCCGGGGAAGCCACGATGCCGGAGTTCACGGGTTCGACGCGATCGAACAACGGCCCTCCCACGACGGGAGTCGCGGCATGAACGTGCTCGTCAGCAGCGCTGGCCGCCGGGGAGCGCTCGCCAGGCTGATCGCAGAATGTGTTGCCCGAGATGGTGGCTCGGTCTTCGCCTGCGACGCGGGGGAATTGTCCGCAGCATCCCGGCTCGCGCGAGACTGGGCTCGCGTCCCCCGGTGCACATCGTCCGAGTTCGTCGATGCGGTCTTGGAACTCTGCCGGCGTTGGGACATTGGGCTGATCATCCCGACAATCGATCCCGAACTCCCTGTCTATGCCCGACATCGCCAGCGATTTACGGACGCGGGCGTTCTCGTGTCGATCTCGGGAGAACAGACTGTTGCGATCGGCGGCGACAAAGTCGCCACGCACGAGTTCCTGGTGCAAAACGACTTTCCCACGGTCTCGCAGTACTCGGTCGACCAGACCGATGATGTGCCGACACTTCCCGTGATCATCAAGCCGCGTTTTGGAAGCGCTTCCCACGGTGTCGTTCGCGTGGACGATGCCGAGGCCTATCGGTTTTATCTACGTCGGACGACCGAACCAATCGTGCAGAGTTTGGCCCGCGGGGATGAGTACACGATCAACTTCTTCGTGACAGCCGATCGTCGTTGCCTCGCGGCAGTTCCGCATCGCCGGATCGAGACGCGTGGTGGCGAGGTCTCCAAAGGCGTGACTTGCCGCGTCCCCGTGCTCGTCGACCTGGCTGAGCAATTTGCTCGCATGCTTCCCGATCCGTTCGGAGCGATGTGTTTTCAGGCGTTTCTTGAGCCGGACGGAACGCCGCGCGTGATCGAATTAAATTGTCGCTTCGGCGGCGGATACCCGCTGGCGCATCAAGCCGGGGCTGATTTCATCAGCGTCCTGCTAGATACGGCCGAGGGTCGAGCGGTTAAGCAGAAGCAATTGGCCTGGCGGGAAGGGGTGACCATGCTGCGATGGGACGACGCCGTCTTCGTCGAACCGACGGAGGCGCGACCATGAATGCCGGTCCCTGGGCCATTGTGTTCGACCTGGACGATACGCTTTACCTGGAGCGCGACTACGCCCGTAGCGGCTTCATCGCTGTCGGCGATTACGTGAAGAAAACAGCCGGGCTGACCGACTTCGCGGACCGTTGCTGGACCTGCTTCCAACAGGGAACTCGCGGATCGATCTTCGACGAGGCACTCGCCGGGTATCGCATCGCCATCGAGCCGAGCTATGTGCGCGAGTTGGTTCGAGTCTATCGCCAGCATGAACCAACGATTACGTTGGCAGACGACGCGGCCGCCTGGTTCGACGCACATCGCGGGCGGCAACGGGTGGGCTTGATCTCGGATGGCCCGTTGATCTGCCAGGAACGAAAGTTCGCGGCCCTTCAACTAGACGAGTCCGTCCAAGCCGCGGTTCTGACCGATCGCTGGGGACGGTTGTATTGGAAACCACATCCTCGCGCTTTCGAAACCATCAGCGAAACGCTGAATACTCGACCGCGTGACTGTGTCTACGTCGCCGACAATCCACAGAAGGACTTCGCCGCGCCGCTCGAACTTGGCTGGCGGACTATACGCATTCGCCGGCCGCTGGGTTTGCACGCAGGTGTTGATGTTCCCGCCGGCATGACGGCTGAAGTTGAAATCGCGTCTCTCGCCGAATTGGATTCGATTCTCGAATCCTGGCAGGAGCAGCAGGCCATCGGGCGCGCCGCATGAAACGGCGAAGAGCCCACGAAAAGTAGACGTCCCACCGGCTGAGCCGGTGGGGAATGCACAGAACACCATGGAAGGTGAAAATGACGACCGCGATCCCCTCGCAAACACTTCCCGGTTGGCCGGTTTTTGATGACGAGCAGATTGCCGCGGTCGAGCGCGTGCTTCGATCGGGAAAGGTGAATTACTGGACTGGCGAGGAAGTTCGCAAGTTCGAGGAAGAGTACGCGGCCGCGTTGGGCGTGCGGCATGCAATTGCCGTCGCGAATGGCACGGTCGCGCTGGAGTTGGCGCTGTTCGCGCTCGACATTGGTCCGGGCGACGAAGTGGTGGTCCCCAGTCGGACGTTTGTAGCTTCCGCCAGCGCCGTTGTCGCGCGCGGCGCGACGCCGGTGATCGCCGATCTGGATCCCGACAGCCAGAACCTGACAGCCCGGACTGTCGCGAAGGTTTTGTCGCCGCGGACGCGAGCGATTATCGCGGTTCACCTGGCCGGTTGGCCGTGCGAGATGGATGATCTGCGCGAGTTCGCCAAGCGGCACGAATTGTACGTGATCGAAGACTGCGCGCAGGCTCATGGCGCCACCTATCGGGGTCGTCCCGTTGGGACGTTTGGCGACATCAACGCGTTCTCGTTCTGCCAGGACAAGATTCTGACGACGGGCGGCGAAGGGGGGCTCGTCACGACCGACGAAACATCCCTGTGGGAAAAGGCGTGGAGTTACAAGGATCATGGCAAGAGCTGGGATGCCGTTCACAACCGGCAGCATACTGGCTCGTTCAAGTATCTGCACGAGTCGTTCGGAACTAACTGGCGGCTGACGGAAATGCAGGCGGCGCTCGGGCGTGTTCAATTGAGGCGTCTGCCCGAGTGGTCCACGCGGCGACGCCAGAATGCGGCCTGCCTCGCCGAGCAACTCGCTCCAATCCCGGGGCTTCGCATTCCAGAAGTTCCGCAGCACCTGGAACACGCCTGCTACAAGTTCTATGCATTCATTCGGCCCGAGCATCTTGCTCCTGGCTGGTCGCGAGACCGAATTGTTGAAGCGATTCAATCTCGCGGCATCTTCTGCGGCTGCGGAAGCTGCGCCGAGATTTATCGCGAGAAAGCGTTTTCATCGGCCGGGCTTGGCCCCCGTTCGCCGCTGCCCGTCGCCCATGAGCTGCAGGAAACGAGCCTGATGTTCCAGATCCATCCGACACTGGAGCCGGCGCATATCAAACTGACGGCTGATATCGCACGCGAGGTTCTTGGTGAGGCGCTCGTGAGCTCGCCAGCGATCCGAGCACGGGCCGCGTAAGCGATGCCACTCGGACATCGGGCGCACTGGCGGAGCCGGTGGCACACGTCTATTAGGCCGTGACAAGCTCGTAACTCAGATTATCTACTATCCCGAAGCATCAGCGTCTGCGACCCCCGCTGGGGGTCGGAAGAAAGATTCAAAGGTGATTCCGTACCGTGGGTGCGCTGCGCAACCCACGGCTACCGTCTTTGACCGCTTCGCGGTCAGGAAAGCGCTTGTTCCCAAACTTCGGTTGAGAACAACTCCACTTGAGGCTTTGCCCGTTTGAAGTTGAGTGAGACTGAGCGTCAGGGAGAGGCAGGTGGAGCCGGGAAACGAGAAGGCATAAGCACACTGGCAGAGCCAGTGGCACACGTCTATTGGACCGTGACAAGATAGCTATGGGTTTTTCGTGATCTTTTCCTTGAGAACGTTCACGCGCTCCGCGAATTGGGGTTCAGCCAGGGGCGCGCGGTAGACGAGTTCGGTGACTGTCAGCAGCTTCTTCGCTTCGCTGAGCCGACTATTTTTCAGAAGCGCTTGGATGACATCGAGCCGGGCGGTCAGCCAGGCGGGTGTTCCCTGCTGTAGGGCGGCTTCTTGCAGTTTGCGGCACTCCAGTTCGAGTGAGGCCGCCCGTCGATCCTCGCTGGCGGCCAGCAGTTCGGCGATCTGATTGAGCAGAGGCTGATCCTTGGGATGCTCGTTCATCAGTTGATTCAACCGGCCCAAGCCCCGACCGGGATCACCCGTCTCCATTTCAATGCGGGCGCGTTCCAGCGTGAGCGCCGGCGTCTCCTGGCTGTTCGGTGCGATGCGATCATGAACATTGAGCGCTTCGCGACGCAGTTCCGCGAGCTGCCGATTCAGGTTCGGATCGGCTTCCCGTTCCTGCATCGCGCCGAGTTCTTTGAGCACGCGCGTGAATGTCGCTCCCGATTCCTTGCCCAGATGCTCCAGCCAGTTGCGCGCGGCGGCAGTTTGGCCTGTTGCTGCCAGCGCGAGCAACCGGGGAATCGCGGTCGCTTCGCGGAGTTGTTGCGCTGGCCAGTTCGCGTCACCCTGATGGGCCTGATTCACTCGGTCGACCTGCTCCGTCCATTTCAGAATGTCGTTGAAACGGGGTGGTCGAGAAATTGCGGCCCATTGCATCAGGCTGGTGACAAACTCCGTCTGCGCGGCCGACCATTCCGCCGCGGGCGGAAGGCTTTTGAGTTGCTCGCCGAACCACGAGTCGGCTTGGCGCTCGAAGTCGGCGGCGTCGACATTCTGCCGTCGGGCAGACTGAATCAGTGCCAGAAAGCAGCGACCCGCCCCCGCCGCCGCTTCGTCGGCCCGACGATGATCGCGAGGTATCCCTAGGTACAAGGGGATTGCTCGCGAGCACTGGAGACGTTGTTCTTCCAGCCGTGCGAGCATGATTTCGGCATCATGCCGCGTGGAAGACTCCGCAAAGCGCTTCCGATGATTGGCCAGTGCGTCTGAATACGCGATTCGACGCGATTCGGTGGGCGAGGCATCGTACAAGCGTCCCAGGCACCACGTTGCGAGCAAGTCCAGTTCGGCGGCCGTGGATGGCGTGGACTCCTGGTCCGCGGCTTCCCGCAACGTGTCGTATGCCTGTTGCCAGCGCTCTTCGCCGATCTCAAGGTTCGCCAATTCGCGGGCAAAGTGGGTGACGGCTCCCGACCGTCTGGTCTCGCGCGCCGTTCGTACGGCTCGTTCGAGAGTGGCCCGGGAAGCTGCAATGTCTCCGGTGGCCCGCGCGGCCGCCACTTCCTGGGCCAGTACGCCCAGTTCGGGTCCGAACTCGGCTCGCAGTCGACTGAGTTCCGCGCGCTCCAGAACACGGCGACTCCACACGCCGCCGAATTGCTCGCTCAGGCGGCGGGACATCTGGGTGATCTCATCATCCAGATCTTTTGCCAGCTCCGCATCGCCCCGCTGGCGAGCCACCTCCGAGAGTTTTTCCAGCGAAAGGACGTGCAGCCACCAGACGCGGCCCGAGAGATCGTTCGACTTGCCGCGATATTCCAAGAGCGCCGCGGTGGATTCGTCGGGGCGATCGCGGCTCCAGGCCAGCCGAACCTGCTCTTCGAGCAATCGTTCGCGAGCCTCGCGGGAAGGGGAATTTGCGCCGATGGCTGCCGTCAGATTTGCCTCGGCTCCCGGAACGTCTCCCAGGATTCGTCGACACGCCGCCAAACCGATGCGCGCCAGAATTGCGGTCTCGGCGTCATGTCCCGGACCGAGCAAGTCGCGAAATTCGCTTTCCGCCGTCCGGATTTCAGCGGCGCGTTCGGGACCGACGGGCAACAGGATCTCGGCTGCCCGTATCCGTAACAGGGCCTTCCCGTAAGCCATTTGATCGTCGAGCACGTTGGCGTGCCCGGCGGACAGAATTGGCAGCGAAGCGGCGTTCGCCTTCTTCTTCTGTTCAGCCAACAGTTTGCGGGCCTTGGCGAGTTCCAGGCTGGCACGCACGGCGGCATCCGCGAGCGCTCGGCGGCAGGTCGCGTCGCCCGGTCGGGTTTCGCAATCGTCGGCCAGCCAGAGGGCTGCGTCGACCAATAGCCGCCCCCGTTGCGCTGCCACCAGCGGCTGAAATTCAGCAGCGTCCGAATGGCGTTCCAGGCGAACCAGCCATTCGTCGGCTTCCGACCAGAAGGCAGCGCGCTCGTCGGCGGACAGATGAGCCCCATGATCGAACAGTGTTCGACTCAGCTCGATCGTGTAGGTCAGCCGGAGCCTAGGATTCAGGTTTTCGTCGCGGAGCCGATGTTCCGCGTACCGTTCCGCGAGTTCGAACAGGTTGCGTCGTCGCAATTGTTCAAAGTAAGCGGTCGTGGCATCGTCGCCGCGCGCCACGCACGGTGCAGTCAGCGCCATCAAGACGCCCAGCAAACACCAGACGTGACAAGTTCGAACCGTGTCCGTCATCAACCCAGGCCCTTACTGCTTGGGACCAGCGGGTTCGCAAGCCCCCCTGTAGTACCGTCAAAACCCTCTGGACTTCCGAAATGATCCCGAATTTGTAGAGGTTTCCGGGCTGCCAACCGGGTTTTGACGGAGGCTCATGCATCATGACGCTTTTCGCAGCAGGTCGCGAGGCGAATCGGCCAAGTTCGACAGAGCATCGGGTTCGCCGCCGGTCACACGGTCGCCCTGCACCACTGGCAGCCGCGACAAGTCCGCGATCAGTGTTCGCAATTCGTGGGCATGGTCATCGAAGTACCGCATGTGAGCCGATGGGCCGAGACACAATTCACGCCGTCGCCAACGGCCTTCGCCAGAATCGTCGCGCGACTCGCGTTCGGGTCGTTCGTGCCACGGTCGATAGATCCATTCAATGTTCTCGCCCTCGTCGTCTCGCCATAACGACCGGCCGACGTAATCGGCGGCTCCGTAGGCATTGATCCAGGCCCGGAGACTGAATTCGTCCGGATCGGGGCGGCAGGTTCCTGCGATCGATTCGCCATTCGCTCCGGCCGCGCCGTCGCCGGCTCCATCGTGGCGTGCCCACCAATACAGGTTGGGAAAACGCCAGCCATACAGTTGCCGGAGCGGCGTGCCGACCGTCAGCAGGCACAACATGGGACGTGTGCTGTTGGGTGAATTCGCGTCGCCGCCAAGACCAAGCCTTGCCAGCCGTGCATCGGGAATCTTCGTGAGAAACCGCAGGACGTCCGCCGTGATGACCGTTCCCTGGCTGTGAGCGACGAAGATCACCCGACCATAGCGGCAGCCGCGGGGATTGCGGGGATCGGATTGCATCGCCAAGAACCGCAGCAGTGCGGCATAGCGCGTCGCGATGCGTGCCTTGGGATTGGAATGCCAAGGCCGTTCGCGCAGATAGTTGTCGACATCGAGAGCCACATCCAGCACGGGCCAGAGACGTTGGGCGACCCAGTCAAGCCGGCCGACCCACAGCAGCAGAATCCCTAGAGCGCTCAACCAGAGCATGCCCGGCGCGGGCTGATTGTCTTCGATTGCTGCTGCCTCGGTATCCCCGGCGGTCCGCGATGTTGTTGCCATCGGACCATGCCCCGCACCTTGGCCCCCTACTCGAAAGCTCTTCGGCACAAGCCCCAGGGCATCGAATGTGATATCCGCCATGGCGGCATTCGGCACACGGGGATGATGGAGCACATCCCACGCACGACCGACCGCCCCGGCGAACGGGAGTGCGAGGGTCAGCCAGAAGATCGGCGCGATCAATCGCCGGTAGCCGCGAGTCAACGCGGCACCCAGCGCCACCGACAGTTGCTCGACCGCGGCCAGCTTCCCAGTCATTCGTTCAAGGGGACGCGTGGCTTCGCACCAGCCGGCCCAGAAGAACGCCTGTAACGACGACAGGACGGCAAGCCCCCAGAAGACCACGACCAGATAGGCCATCGACGATCCGCTGCCGACGAGCATGTCGCGCAACAGCGCGGCGGCCGTTGTTTCGTGCCGGCCATACGGAGTCCACAGCGAGAAGCTGTCGTCGGGGGGGCGCGTCGCTTCGAACGACATGCCCACGCCGTAGGCAACTCCATAGACCAGCATCGTGACGATCGCGAACAGATTCAGCGGAATCACCAGCGAAGCCAGCACGGTGGTCGCGGCTCGTCCCCGCGCGCGATCGCGCCGAGCGGCGGCACGCCAAAGTTCGATCGGGTACAGCACCACCAGCAAGACCGCGGCAATCGCCAGCACCAGCCAGCAGGCTTTAAGACCTATATGGACAACCCAGGCGGTGCGCATGGTGGCCGTCAAGGTGCCCGCCGGTGTTGCTCTCAACAGCGTCCATTCGGCAAGGAGCAGTCCTCCGACGATGCCCCCCGCGCAGATCGACAGTGGAGCCACGCTGGGCTTGCGCGCGGCGAACCCGCGCAGCAACCATGTGAGTCCGGCGATGACGGCGGCAATCCACACCAGCGCGAACAGGCGGCTGGGCTCGACAGGCCGCGTCAGAATTGAGTGACCCCAAACGATCCAGGCCGAGTCGACCAGTCCCTTCTGTCGCAGCACGTCGGCGAACTCGGTACGAATCAGCCACGAAAACGCGATCACACCCAAGGCCATGCCGCCGGTTCGTCGCAGCAGCATCTGCGTCCCGACGCCGAGCGCGGTTCCCTGGCTGGAGAACAGGGTGGCCAACGCGGCGAGGGCCGCCAGCAATCCGACGCCTCCCACCGCCAGCGACTGATGTACCGAACTCGAGGTGCCGGTGACCGCGAGAAGCTGCTCGAACTTCGCGGGCACGATCAGCGACAGGACCGCGAACAGTAGCAGGTTGAGAACGGGAATGGCTTCGCACAAAAGAACCAGCGCGATGCCGTGCAGCCCCGCGAACAGCCGGCTCGTCGGCGCATGCGATTTCGCGGAGCCGTCGTCCGGCGGATCGGGCGTTTCCAGCGTGCGGCGGCCGAGGCTGCCAAGGTGAAACAGGAGCTGATAGAACTCCTGGAGCAGGTTCCAGAACCCGCTGCTCAAGCGCGAGAGGTCCGCCCAGTGGAGCTCATACACGTCGACCGGAACCGACTTGTCATCGATCCGGACGTCTCCGCGAAAGCAAACCGTTTCGTAGACGGCATCGTCCGGGCGCGATTGCGGATCGTAGCGACGGGTTTGTTCGCGAATGAACGCAATCGAGGCGTCTTCGGTCGCCACCTGGTCGGCGATCGCTTCACTATCCGGTGGAACGAGTTTCTCGACCGGAATTGCCAGGCGGACGGAGGTAAACCCGTCGGAAGCCGACGCGTGACGACCCGTTTGGAGGATACGAAGGATCGTCTCGGCCGTTTCCCCAGGTTTCTGGTCGGCGACGCCGTGAACTCCAACGATGGCAATACGTTCCGTCATGCCCGGTCTCGCCGCGCCTCATTCCTGTCGGCTGCGGCGGGAGATTAGCACGTGTTGCCACGGTCACAAAAGATCAGTCACCCGCGCGAGCGGCGCGGCGAGGCTCCTTTTCGGCGAAACGGATAGAACCAGACACCGTAAGGCAGAAACCGCGGCGCGAGCGGCTCGGCCAGTCGCTGCGGATTGCCAAGTTCCCAGACGTATTGCCCGGCCAGCAGTTCCTGGGGAACACATGCCATAGCGGCGTCGGCCGGTGTCGCCGAACGGCAGCCGACAAGCTCGACCGTCCCGACGAGGAGCCCTTTGGGAAGAGCACCGAGATCGAGACCGAGTCGCTCGACGATTTCGGCGGCTGCCGGGAGTGTCGAGGGGCGCCGGGACGCGTAGAGGTAAATCGTTCCCGCCGTTCGAGTTGGCTGAGAGCGAACCTCAAGAGTCTTAACGCCGCGCAGAATCAACTCCGCCCACGGCTGCTGGATGCCCAGCGCCAAACGATCGAGGTCGGGTGGTGCGGCTGACATGTAGTACCGTCAAAACCCTCTGGACGTCCGAGATGATCCTGAATTTGCAGATCTTTCCACCCCGCCAACCGGATTTTGACGGAGCCTCACGGCAGAGAGTCTGCCCATCGGCGGGACACTCGGCAAGGCCGCCAAACATGCACCTTGACATATAGAATTGGAGCGATATCTTTCAGCCGTGTTTTGCTGGCTCGCAACACCTGGAAGGAGAGTTCAGATGAATCGCGTGGTCGCTCGTTCGGGACTTGTCGTGGCAGGGGCCATTCTGGCTGGCGTCTGGTTCGGAGGAAACGGGGCGACCGCTGCTCCGGAGAAGGATGACCCCGCAGTGGCCCGTGCCCGTAAGACGGTTCGCATGCTGGACGATGTCTACAAGACCGCCGTCGTGCTCATTACCGACAAGTACGTCCACGACGAAGCCGACTTTCCTGCGGGAAGCGCGGCCATTGCTCTGTTCTCCGCGATCGAAAAGAAGGGCTGGCACTCGGTCCGCCTGATCGACGTTTCCGGCGAACCGTACGATCCCGAAAATGTCGCCAAGTCCGACTTCGAGAAGAACGCCGTCAAAGCGCTGAAATCGGGTAAAGACTACGTGGAAGAGATTGTCGAACGGGACGGTAAACCGGTCCTGCTTGCCGCGACCGCGGTCCCCGTCGTCATGGACAAGTGCGTGATGTGCCACCCGAACTACAAGAACGCCGCCAAGGGAGCGGCGATCGGAAGCCTGGTCTACTCACTCCCGATCGAATAACGGTTCCCCAGGAACGACGCCGCCCGAGATGCCGAACAAGATTGCTCGGCAACTCGGGCGATTGTCATCGATGCTTGATCGCGAAGCTCGACCGCAAAGTGCCGATTAACGACCGCGAAACATCTGGCGCAGCCGTTCGTTCTTCGCGCGTTCCAGTTCCATCAGTCGGCCAAAGAAACCCGTTCGCTGGCCACTGCTCGCCGTGGTCTGAGCCGGCGTTGAATCGCGGCGGGCGGCTTCCGCGTTATCAGCAGCGCTCACAACCACCAAAGCCAGAAGAATCGTCAATCCTCGCATGTTGCACCCTCAGGAAGTCGCGTCCAGTTGAAGTGATGACGGGAAATGGTCTTCCCGTTCCGTCACTCTTCGGATCGACCGCGCGACGCGCCAAAATCCCGGAAATCGTGGTCTCTCCCGGCCCATTCGTGAACCACCGATGGTGCCACTGATTTCGTGGGACCGATCACTTCGAATCGCCA